>CAMWYR010000001.1 GCA_947178505.1 uncultured Muribaculaceae bacterium
AATATAATCAAACTCGTTAATTTTAATCCTTTTACAATATTTTTAATTACTTTTACAAAATTTTGAATAAAATTATAACATTTTTTATTTATTAACGTTTGCAATATATAACTCTTAAATTCTCTATTATATGTAAATAACTTCTAACTTCCACTTAATGATACGTTACTGGATTTATTGTTATTTAATAATCTTGCAATTATTACACCTTCGATAAATTCAAAACTTGTTTCGTTTGGCCTGATGAACACTCATTTTAGTTGCCGCAACCCCCAATCTTAAACTCATAATTCCAATTTTTCAATAGATTGTAATGAATTTATTGATTTCATGACAATTCGTCATCTGAAGATTTGGATTGAGTAAAGATCTTCTGCTTCACAAATTGTGAATATCGTACAATCACCCACAAATGAATTAATCTAACTAAAAATGAAAAAATTTATTTACTTATTCCTGTGCATGAGTATTCTGGCTTCCTGCCAGGAGGATCTTCTTAAAATAGAAGAAGTCCATAATAAACTTGAATCTTCTATCTATAAAGAGGATGATATGCAAAGAATCAAGCTATCCTCTACTGAAGAACTAAAAAATCTTATTAGTCAAATGGATCCCGATGGCTTATCAACACGCACCTTAGTCGATGTAGAATACTCCAATGGGGATAAAGAGTTTATCTCTTTAATTGAAGCAAACAGATTGGAAGTAATGTCCTCCCTAACTAAAGAGCAGTTAGATTCTCTTGAGAGAGATGAAGATGAATTAGAATTTTGCCCAACTGATTCAATAATAGCAGATATACAGTTCGCCCAGTTACTTAATGCCAATCGAACCATTCAGGTAGGAGAATACGTATATATGTATCTAAACAATGGCGTGTTAATTACTGATGAAAAGAATGCGCCAAAGTTGAAGGATGTGGCGCCGATTGCCAAAAGGATACCGGCTACTCCAGAAAATCAAGGCTCCATGATAAAAGTAGCGCCAGATATGAACTTGTATCTTATGGTTTATGACCTTAAGACTTTCGATGATAATTCGTGGGGCGGAGGTGGTGGAAGTGGCACCGGCCCCAACGAACCCGGAGAAAATAAAAGTAATGCCCAACCCATATATCTTTCCAATGGAGTTGTGATACCTGGATCCGATATTCGAGAGTGGGAGTATTATCAGAAAGGTGATGGGAATTGGGTCCACCAAGTCGTAACCGGGATTTTTGGCCGTAACATCGTTGCACGCTGTAAATTTAACAATCATAAACAATTAAACCTCAATTTTTATGATCAGAACTATTTGATTTACGCTAATATAGGAACGAAATTGAAGATGCAAAAGAAAGTCTGCGGAATTTGGTGGAATATAAAGGCTGAAGAAATGGAGCACGGTTGGGAAACTGTTTCGATTAAATATTCTGTGCCCGCACCAATTCACCCTTCTACCTTTACGCACCCCGATATGCCGGGTGCTACTGCAACAGTCGAGCATCCATTTCCATTCTCCAACGAGAACATAGTCTTATTTCACATACCATTCATAGATTATGATTTCACCTCTAAGGATGTGAACAAAGCATTCAAAAAAGCTGCAGAAAAGGCATATAATGCTGCCTCTGCATGGGCAAAGAAAAAAGTTGGGTCTCCTGACAACATGGGATTAACATGTACTGACGGAAAAGATGTTTACATTGTATACGGACCTTATCGTATAAATGCTAAAAATAGAAGATCACTTGAATCAAAATTCTACTCAAAATGGTTTTCGGGAGAAGTAATGTTTACATTTTCCATTGAAAATTCGATAAAACTAAAAAACATAAAATTTAGTCTTAATGACGGTGTGGAATTGTATCGGGGTTCTGTATTTGGGGCCATTAAATATAAAGGAAGATGGTTAGGTGCCCGCCTATATAAAAATCAGTAGTCGAATCTACTGATTAATGACCAATCCAGGTCTTATTTCTAATTAGTTCCAAATATTTAATGGACGAATAACACGGCGTAATTTTGCCTATTTATCTGAAGAAAGGGTGAAGTAAAGGGAATTTTACCATCGAATAAAAAAATAAAGATACAAATAGAAACGAATTTTTATCGTTAAAGATTCTCTCTTTGCTTTTCTACTCAGATATTGATTAATTATTCGTCGCTCCTTATTAAGATTTACATTATTAAAAACATTAATAAATTAAGCATGAGCAATAAAACAAATGTGATCATAACCATCATTCTATCCATATTAGCGTGGTGGCCGTCGGAGGCCTCGGCGGAGAGTCAGGTTGTGCAGATGATGGAGGGTGAGATTAGAGCAGGATTCACCACTCCGCTTGGGTCTTACGGTGGCCACGGTCTGATGCCTGGACATGGAGAAATTGGATTTACCTTTGGGCTTGAGGGGCGCTACAATATCAAGGGAACCCCTTGGGACTGCGGTATAGCTTTAGATTTGTCAGGAGCATATTGGCGATTTGATAACGTGTATGGAAATGGATCCGAAATTCGACAGACAAACCGTACTCTCGGGTTTGCAGCGGTAGGTGACTATAATTTCAGACAGGGAAAGAAAGTCAATCCATTTGCAGGTGTGGAATTAGGTGTAGCATACAATGATGTTGTCGGCATCGTTTATCGCCCATCAGGAGGTACTTCCATGCTTTTTGCACCCCGCATTGGAGTGGAATTGGTGCACCATATCCGACTTATGGCGCGGTTGAATATTTGCCGCAAAGGGTACAATAACTTTGCACTCACCATTGGATTTGTAATCGGCGGACGACCCAAGAAATAAGAGTATCAGGTACATTATACACACAGCTTATTGGCAACCAATATTATGAAAAAAATAAGTAGGGTAATAGTAATGCTATTATGTATGATTGCGTGGTGGCCGTCGGAGGCCTCGGCGGAGAGTCAGGTTGTGCAGATGATGGAGGGTGAGCTTCGTCTTGGCTTAGGCTTACCTCTTGAGTCTTATACCGGATATGGCAATGTGCGTGGACATGGAGAATTAGGATTATGTTGGGGTATTGAGGGACGCTATAATTTCAAGGGAACTCCCTGGGACTGCGGTCTCACCTTTGAAATGTCGCCGGCAATCCGGAGATTCAACAACCCTCTGAACGATGGTTATGACCGACACCTGGCAAACCGCATTATCGCCTTGGCTGCGGTCGGGGATTACAATTTCATACAGGGCAAGAAAATCAATCCGTTTGTCGGCGTGGAATTAGGAGTTGCGCACAATGACGTGCAAAGCGACAGTTTTCCGACATGGGGAGGTTCTACCTCCATGCTTTTCGCTCCCCGCGCAGGCGTGGAATTTGTGCATCATATCCGACTTATGGCCAAGTTCAATATATGCCGCAAGGGATACAACACCTTTGCACTCAGCATAGGCTTTGTGGTCGGCGGCCGCCCCAAGAAATAAGGAAACTTCTGTTATGCTCCATCCACTAAAAATCCGCCGCCCTGGTATTAAGAAATTTTAGTGGATGAAGCCTAAGTTGTCTGACATTGATAACTATTTTTACAAAATATTTTCTGCGTTATGAAATAAACCGCAGATGAGTGTGAGATACTCAGGGAGATAACCGTCATCACTCCATAGCAATGGGAAACCAAATAGTTCAGTGGCTGTCTTCCCGAGGTCGAAACCGTATGATTCAAGTGAGGGTCTCACCAATTCTGGATGCCGGCACGGTTGATTGTCAAGCCTTGAACAACTGCCTTCGGGACAATAAAGGCAACTTCCGGCGTAAGCAAAAGCCTTTCCTCCGTATTTCATTTCCATATCCCGTAGTATCTTTTCGATGCGCAGACGTTCCGGGCGAAAGAATCGGTTTACTTGCGAGAAAGGGATTCCCTTTTCATCGGGCATAATCTTGGTAGCCACTAAAAACAAATTGGTGTACTGACGCAGTTCCGCCATCGTATCATGCGAAAACGGAGGACAGACCCATACCTTGCCATAATTCCGACATTCTTTGCAATACTTTATAAAACATTCGGAATTACTGAATCTACGTATATATTCCGCTGTGGATATGGTTGCTGTAAAATCCTGTACCTGATATGTAAATTTCATTTCCTGTTCTGCCATAGCAATTCTTCAAAGCTCACCTCCGGGGATGAGAATAATCTTTGTATATGCCCGCTATTCACCATTTCTGTTACTGAAAGATGATGAAGCGCACCATTATCCACGAGAGCGATACTGTCACACATACGTAGTGCCACATCCAGCTCATGAGTGGAGAACAGAATACATTTGCCGCTGACGTGTGCAAGGGTGCGGAGAAGCGAGACGAGTTCATAACGGTTGGGCATATCAAGGAAGGAGGTGGGTTCGTCAAGCAGCATTACAGGCGTGTCCTGCGCCAAAGCCCGTGCGATCATAATACGCTGGCATTCTCCGTCGCTCATGGTGTCCATTGTACGCTCGGCATAATTTTCCATCCCTACCGAGCTAATGGCGTCCATCACAATGTTTCTGTCTATATCCTGCATCCTGCCTATCCAGTTGGTGTAAGGAGCACGACCAATGGCTACAACGTCCACGCATCGCATATTGGGAATCCGTGTGCGTTCTGTCGTGACAAATGCAAGAGACTTGGCAAGTCCTCCGGGAGAAAGTGAGCGTAAATCCTTGCCGTCAAGTATTATATCCCCCGAATATTGTCTGTTCAATCCGGCAATGGCTCTCAAAAGGGTCGATTTGCCTGAACCGTTGCGCCCGATAAGAGCAGTCAGTTGTCCATTGTCGAAAGATGTGTTTACCTTATCGAATAGAATACGGGAGCCGTAACATATTGAGAGATTCTTGAGTCGTATCATCTGGTAACGGATTTATTGCGAAGCACCACCCACACTACCACAGGGATACCGAGCAATGCGGTGATGGCATTGACAGGCAGTGTGAATATCTTGGAAACGAGGTCGCAGAGCAGCAGGACGGAAGCTCCGGTAAGAACTGTTCCGGGAATGAGGATGCGATGGTCGCTGTTGTCAAAGAGCATTCTTGTGACGTGTGGCATGGCGAGACCGATAAAGCCGATTGGGCCGCAAAAGGCAGTCACCGTTCCTGCAAGCAATGTCGTTGACAGAAACAGAAGTCCACGTGAGCGCCGGATATTCAGCCCCATAGTTACGGCATATTCCTCACCGAAAAGGAGCAGATTGAGCGGTTTGATAGTTACTACTGCCAAAGCCAATCCCATCATCACGGCCGGGAGGAGGATATAAAGTTGGGATAGCGTAATATCTCCTAGCGACCCCATTGTCCAGATGACAAAAGCCTTTAGCGATTCCTCCTTGCTGAGATACTGCAGAATCTGTACTATCGCACCGACTCCCGACGAGAACATCATGCCGAGAATGAGGATCACCATAATATCCTTGATACGGTGTCCAACGGCAGCGATAACGATGAGAACAACCGCAGCCCCGATCCATGCGGCTCCGGCAATACCAAGTGAGGCAAAGGAAGCCGAAAGACCGAATAGAGGCGCACCGAGAATGAACAGAGCCACACCGAGACTTGCGCCCGAGCTTATGCCAAGGACGTATGGCCCTGCAAGCGGATTACGGAAAAGTGTCTGCATCTGAAGTCCACTCACTGATAATGCAGCTCCTGCCAGTAGGGCGACAATAGCTTTAATGAGACGAATGCTGAGAATGATTTTTGCAGTTGTCCGGGGACATTCTCCACCGGTAAGAGCCGCCCACACATCGCTCAACGGCACAGCGACAGCCCCCACTGACAGATCCAGCATGAACAGGAAGAGTGTGAGGGCTGCCAGAACAATGAAAAGAATAGATGCTCTTGTTCGCATTTCCGTAATTTCTATTTCAGTTGCTTGTAATATACGAAATCTTCTTCAACGAGTTCCGGATGGAAGATTTTTACAAGATCGCGCAGTAGAATATCGGGATTTACAACAGCTGATTCGTAATAGTCGTTACCGCCTGCGGCATTTGTCTTCAGATTGTTGTTCCATACATAGCCGTTACGGAAGCATCGTGTGTCGGAAAACTTCGGGCATGATTTCCTGAGTTCATCGAAAGAGTTAGCCATACCGACATTAAGCCACATGTCCGCCTCGGAAGTCAGCTTATACGCTTCTTCAAGGTCGATAGGCAGCGAAGCATTGCCGGTGTTCTTCTTATAAATATAGTCGCCTCCGGCATCCTTGATAAGCCGGGCCACATAGCTTTCGGTGGAAGGCATAAACCAGGAGTCTCCATAGGGCGTGTTGAGCATTACGGAGGGAGCATCGAGCACGGTATCGGCGACTCTCTTTTTAAGTTCATTGTACCTGACTGGGATGCCGCCAAAAACCTGTTCGCCTTCTGTACGTTTTCCGACGACCTCGGAAAGAGCTACCATCCATTCGGCTTTGCCAAGCGGTGATTCTTCAAGATAGTCACCGACATACATAAACGGTATTCCCAGTTCGTTGAGTTTCCCTTCCATCGAGCTTGCACCGTTCACTCCGTATAGGAGGACAAGATCCGGGTCGAGAGAAATGAGCAGTTCGTAATTGATGTTCCCTTCATAGCCTACGTCACCGATACTGTCACGGTTAGCGGCGATGACCGGATTGGAAATATAGTCGATGCCGGAAACACCTGCCACACGCCCGGCTTCCCCAACAGCATCGAGCATAGCTATATGAGTGGAAGACATAGCCACAATACGCGAAGCATCGCCCTCGAGTACCTGACCAATGAATCCTTCGGGAGCAGACTCACCGCCTCTTGCTATGAAGAGTTGAGTGGTTATGCTGTCCGCACCCTGCCACGGATTAGTGACAGTAATGATGGAGCTTTCATATCCGTCAGCCCCCTTAATACTGAATCCGGAGGCATATTCAGGGGTATAGAGCTGATGGCTGAAATCGCTGATAGAAGCGGTCTTTTTACCATTACAGGCAGCCATCAAAACGATGAACAGGCACAGACTGATGAAAGATTTTATTCTATTAACTTTCATATTTATCATGGGATAATAATTTTATGAGTTTTATTTTCATTCCTCCAGAAGTAAATTCCTGAATTCAAATGATCCCATTTTCCAAATTCCACTTTTTCCGTAATTATAATTCCTTGAAGATTATAAAGAATACCAGAATCAGAGACATTTTGAGTTTGAATATCTTCAATACCAGAAATAGGCTGAGACTTGGGGAAAAGAGGGAGCGACGGAAACCAATAATTCATAATCATTTCATAATCGCGAATTTTTTCTCCTTGTGGAGAATAACGCCGAGTAATATATGTTGGAGTCCCGAATTCGTGGTAGAGTGCCATGTAAATTTCATCAGATATAGGATGAACGCCTATAGCACAACCATATAGTTTCCAATTAGCACCTTCTTCTTCCAAATCAATAAACAAGGTTTGTTTTCTTGTATCGCAGTCGAACTTATATATCTTTGTTCCGGTAAACCACCTATTGGGTCCACCTTTCCAGTAAAGGCAATTCTGAACCGTCGAGGCCACAAACGCGTCCGGTGTCCACGCATACCAAGAGTTAGATGGCGGATACATTCCTTCAGGAATATCTATTATTTCATAGGTCAGTGTTTCGGGGTCTAACCGAACAATATAATTCAGAAAAGCCCCTGTTCCTTGAAGATTCTTAGCGATAGAAAGCCAAAGGGAGCCGTCCTTAGATTTAACGATAGACCCTATCCCGGCTCCCTCTTGTACGATATCCATAGAAAGAGTCTGAGTAACTTTGTCAATTACAGGGTCAACAACAAGAAGTCCGAATTGCTGATGAGCGACGAAAATTTTACCGGCTGCAGCCACCATCATACCGGACTGACCGTGATATAACGAACCGGTTGGGTCGGTATTGGGCTTATCGTTATCTCCTCCCGCATTTGGATTAGCAGAACCTTCGACTTGCCCGGTGACTGTATAAGTATCGAGGTCAAAAATCCATACTCCATTACTTGTGGAAATGTAGCCTTTGTGTTCATCGACACCAACAAATCCTCTGCCATCGCATTGCGCTCCCGAAGGATCTATAAGACTTTGCTGATGCAAAATTTTCATAGTTTTTGCATCAGCAACAGTAATACGTCCACCAGTTATACTTGCTCCGGGGTCTTTATCCTGTTTGGCGATAAGATATAATTTGTCATTCCATATCGCTCCATACTGGTTTGTACAGCCAAGTTCCATACCGGGATTTTCCGCCTGTATTATTCGGTATTTCCAAAAATTGCCTTCAGGGTCATCCGGCAAAAGGTAATTGACGGTGGAGTTCTGGTGTCCGTACCAATCCTCATTAACCCAGATAATGCCTTGGGAATAATCCGCCTCCTGAGCGGCAATGGAAAAAGCCATTACCGTCAGGATAGCAGATATTGAAAATCTTTTCAGTTTCATTACTTAATAATAACTTTAGAACTGAAATTGGAATCAGATTTCAGAATGTAGATACCTTGATGGCCTCCAAAATCAAAGACGTATCGTTCGGCATCGACTCTGAAAGAATTAACCATACGTCCGGCAACATCATAAACAGTAAACGATTTACCATTAAAACCGTTTATATAAATTCGCTGACCATCGCAAGTTATTGATTTTGATTCAGACGTTACATCGTTGATGCCGGTAGAAACATCGCTTACTTTTACTTCCACTGTCTTGCTTATCATTCTTCCATTGGATTCTGCAGCAAGGGTAAAGAAGTGACTACCTATTGAATGAGGAATTACTTTCAGTTGTTTTCCTGTTAAAGAAACCTCTGCGGATGGCTCATCATTATTGTCATCCAACATTATAGGGGTGTCGAGAAGTGAAATCTTGATATTATTGTCAATGTTATCACGGTCTGAGATAATTTCAGACAAATCAAGGACCTTTTCTCCGTCGGTAGTATTGACTGCAATTTCCTCCAGGTCAATTACGACATCATACTTATCCGGGAAGATAGCAAACGACTGGAACCAGTAATATGGTCTGAGGGCTATTGTTCGAACAATCTCAGCGGTTTCAGGATTTACAAAATGAGTCCAGTTATAACGATAGTGACCGGATGCGGAATCTTCAGTTGTCATAACAATAAGTTCCCCTGAACGGTCGTCATAACGTAATGTGCCGTAAGTTTTTTGTTTAACGCGAGAGTTAGAACCGGTAAGATTAGCAGCTTCCATATCAAATACCAGTTTAATTTCGCTTGCCGGTGTGCCAACCTCCCATTGGTAATACTTATCCTTAGCTGAGCCACCGGCAATACCACCTCCGGCAGAGAACCAGATGCAGTTTGTAGTGTGGCTTCCAACAAATGGCGTATTTCGCCAAGCACCCCATGAACAGGTTGGATACGCCATTCCATCAGGTAATGTAATACTTAAATCGTCGTTAATTTCAAGGGTTTCAGGATTAATGCAAGTAAATACACCCCGACCACTTTCAGTTGACGCAATCCATATATTTCCATCGGCAGTCTGAGTTATACCTTGAACTGTTGTAAAAGGATAATTCTTTACAACTTGATCGGTTTCCGTATTAATGGCAAATGCGCCGGTAGCTTGCTTGATGCCGAATACATATTTACCGGCATGAACCATATCTCCAATCTGACCGGAATACAAATCAGCTCCGGCAGAACCGGATTCATCAAAAGCAGTAATTTTCCCAATGACCTTAATCTCGTCAATATTTACAATATAGATACCATTAGAAGTGCCAACATAAACTTTATCGGGTGTTGCACCAACAACGGCACGTCCATCAGCACTCTTTGTTTCATCTCCAAACATAAGGTCATCTATTGAACCTTGCCGTTTAAGTGTTTTAGCGTCAGCGATAACAACTCTACCACCTCCGGGCAGCGGGTCTCCGGCATCGACAGCCTGTTTTGAAACCGCAATAAGTTTATCAGCCCATATTGTAGCATATTGAGAAGTACAGCCAAATGACATACCGGGATTTTCACGTTCATAAACCTGATACATCATTTCACCTTCGGGGGTAATGTAGTTCATACCACCGTTTGTGTGTCCAAACCATTCTTCATTAAGAACAAATGTACCATCGATATATCCATTTTCAAGCGGGGTCCTGTCTTGTTCTTCAACTTTTACGGTATAGGTTTTAGTGATATTGCTGCCGTCTGTTGATGTAAGTTTGAGAGTACATTCACCAGCACGGTGTCCGCTAAGTTCATAGAACTGAATGCGAGTATTGTATTCGTCCCAGTAATTCACTTTGTACATCGAAGCAATCATCTCATCTTTTGATGAACCTGCACCTTCCAGTGTTACATTGAAATCGGGTATATCCGCATCCGCAGGAATCGGGTCGGCAATTACCCCAATCATCTGTTTGGGGTTGAGAAAAATCACATCGCCTTCAACACCTTTAATTGCAAAATCAGTTACCGGATGACGAAGTGTTGAAACAATATCAAACGAGGCATTTACTTCCGGATTCCAAGTGGAAGACACTGTAATCGTAGCACTACCGGGAGTTTTGGTTGTCTTTATTGCAGTTGCGTTTGCTGTTGCAATCTTACTGTCGCTTGTTGAGTAAGTAAGTGCCGTGTATGTTGCATTATCAGGATAGATTGTTATGAGATTCTCAATCGTGGTATTGAGAGGTGCATCAATAGATGATTCAGAGAATTCAATTCGTTCAATAGGAATTTCAGGTGGCAGCAATGTGAAGTGACATACATTACTATAAGAATATGAAGCACCCTTTCCGGTACGTACCCTAACATGGATATAAAGTTCCCCGGCTTTATTGCCTTTATATGTCAGCTGACCGAAGTTTGAGGCACCTGTACCTATGCTTGAAACGATGTCATTAGAAGTGGATGAAGTTTCCTGTAAATTATCCGTGCGTCTATACCACGAATAATTGATAGCATCATAAACTTCATCCCTTTGGACAAATACCGGAATATAATTTTTATTGTCAGAAAGTGAATATGTGAGTTTATCGGGAATAACAGCACAAGTCTCATGAACTGCAGGGAGATATAGCAGATAGTCGGGGATTTGATTGTCGGCACATGATAACATTAGGCAGTCTTCAAATTCGGTCAGATGCCAATCGCCACTGGTACACGTGTCGTCACCCGAATTGTTAAAAATACCGTCTCCGTCTGCGTCTATGCTGAGCGTATTCCCTTCAAGGGAGAAAGCTCTGTCGCTCTCGAGAATACTTAGTACCTCTGATGCGGTGGGTATCTCTGAGTTGAAGCATAGACTCAGCACAACATTGTCAATCTTATCGGGGTTGCCAAAGCGCACGATGAGCGGAAGTCTTGCATTGCCTGTGCCGACAGTGCGCGTGCACTTGGAAGCATCGATTTTTTGTGTTAATAGACGACCGGGCATATAGATAATATCTCCATCTTCGCACGGTGCGACACCTTCACCCATGCCTCCTACCATCGCACTCTCAAATTGTGTAAAGCTCCATCCATCAACAGCACCATCAACGAGTGTGCGACCGGTAAATCCGCTTCCGGAATACATCCAGTCTTGTGAAGGGGAATTGGCGCACCAATAACTCCAATATCCTTCATACCAAGCCGAGAGCCATTTCGGTTCGTAGGGTGTTATTCCACCGCGATTTTCGGTGTCGGTATCGATATCCCAGCAGTCGTAGTCGTATGCAGGATAGCCATATTTCCCATAATCAAAGGGATGCTGAATGTAATGAGAACCTGCTATTGCTTGTTCTATGGCTTGTTGTGCCAATGCGGGAGCGTTATCACCCGGTGCCTCTGTCTGACCCATGAAAGAGTTGACATTGTAGTAGTCAAAGTTGATGAACTCAAAGTCCTTAGCCTTTTCAAAATTGAAAAAGACGTGGTTGAGTACATCTTGATTCAGACTGTAGCCGACACCACAAAGAGTGCTTCCCATACTTCCTGTGTATTGAGTCAGCATTGACAGACGAGATGAATTGGCACATATTGCCTTCATCATAGTTTCACCGGTTGGAGTTTCTCCGTTCTCCCAGCGATAGCCCCATACGTAAGAGTCAGAGCCGTAGGTGTCGCCGTTGTACTGGATAACAAGAGCGGCACGATTGGGACCTGTTCCGGTCCAGTTCCGGATTTTGTCGAAGTCTATCGGGTGAGCCATCGCTGTCATGACCGATAAACCGATTGCTAATGAGAGTAGTTTCGTTCTCATGATTGATTTATTTATTAATTAAAGAAATATGTCAAGGATTAGGGATGGATGGGAGTGATATATGTAGATCTTGTGCGCGACTTAGTTCAGTTGATGTTTCTCCGAGCCAACCGCAGTATTGGTTTACTCCGGTATAGACACGAATAAAATCAACTCCCGGAAGATTGACACGGTTTCCTTTGGCATCAACAGCCCAAGAAATATCAAAGGAATTAAGTTCTGAATATTCATTTGGGTGGTTATCCACATATCCCCAAGGGTAACTATATAAGACATAATAGGCGCCATATCCACTTATATCTTCACCATTGTTTGCAAGAAGTGATCCATAAAATCTGAGTTCCGATGCGTCAACCCATTTAGGGAAATAGTCTTGATTGTGGAATACGTTCTTTGCCATATATCCCTCAATTCCATTATTATCAACCCAGCGGATATAATAGACATCGTCGAGACTGTTATCTTCGTCCTCAACAATTTGTCTGTTTGGATCGGGGCGGTAGTAAGTTAATGAATAATCGTGTTTTGTCATAGGAGAGTAATATTCACTACCTGCAATTTCATACCACTCATCGTCCGGAATGCCATTACAGTTAGTGTCATAACTAACCATAACTATACCCGGCTCAGATGAGCCACCTTTTTTTTCAGGTTGAAGTAGTTCATAAAAACAGTTGCCCCATATTCTGAAATCTTTTTCTCCGGGGATATTTATGACAGTATGGTCAAACCCAAATGTCACATACCCACCAAATCCACCTAATGAAATCATAATATCATTAGTACCTGAAATTGATTCTTCTGCTTTTTGAAGGATTGACTCATAGGTGTCGCCCTCCTCATATCGAGGCATTTCATTAATAAATTGACCCGGAGCCGGACAATATTCATATACTTTGCATATATATGGGCTATATTCTATTTCTTCGTGAATGACATGGATAGCGAAAGAAAAATCATATGGAGTTTCCGAATCCAGAATCTTTAACTCCAAATTATATGTCCCTTCTTCTGACGCAAGAAATATATAATCCTTTGAATTACTCACCAATGCCCCGTTTATATACCATTCGTAACTTTGGCCGGTCAATGCGGGACGCAAATCGAGCTTCTGCATACGCGGTATATAATAAACATCATCTATTCCAAGATTAACCATCGGAATATCGCTGCTACAAGCAGAAAGTATAAAGCAAGTTATGAAAGCTATTAATAAATTCTTCATTTTGATAAAAATGTTATATGCGCCGGAATATCCCCGGTCCTGACACTCCATTTTTTATATCCTTCAGGAGAAAAGCAATACAGCGTTCCGGATGAAACATAATTTTTGGCATCCGTTACGAATATGTCTCCGGTTTCGGGATGAACAGCAATGCCGTAAGGTATGGATATTTCTTTTTCAGTACCATCTTTAATGAAGCTGTCAGATACAATCTGCTTTGTTCTTATGTCAATGACTCCATATGTGATAGTATTTGAGGCACTATAATTGTTCCACTCGGTGGCATAATAATACATATAGTCTCCATATATAGCCATATTGGAGCAAGCCACAGGAATAGTGTCCGTCACTACCATTTGATTAAATCCGGGTTTCTTTTGCATCACATACAAACGTGAGGGTCTTGTTTGGTAATCACCTCTCGAAGTAATCCATAATTTATTATAGCGGTCTTTTTTAAGACGATGGAGGTTTATGCCGACAGGTATCTGCTGAACTTGCTTGAAGTCGACCATTTGGATTACAGATACTGTATTGTCGTAGTTAGGCGCACGATAGCCACCTGAATTTGCTACATACATATAGTCATCAACAACCTCCATTTCTTCGGGCTGATATCCGACAGATACTTTTCTTGTAATTCCTAAAGAGAGTGTATCAACCTCATAGACTGCTCCTTTGGGAGCATTCGGGTCAATCAAAACCGGACCGACGTAAGAACTTACGTATGCCTTACCTCGATGAAATCTGATATATCTGCAATTAGGTATGTCAATTTGTCCAAGTCTAACTCCGGAGTGAGCATCAAGAACTTCAACTTTATGAGAGCAATTGACAACGATATACAGTTTGCTCCCATATATTCCAATATCGTTGCCGACATCTCCAAGTTCTTTAATAACATTAGGGTTGCGTTCAGCATAAAAATTGCGGGAGTATAATCCGGTATGATAGTCATAAAAATCTAATGTACATTTATTAGACCCCATGTTTCCTTCATTTACCAAATAAAAGCCGCGTATTGAGGTTTCTTTATTTTCATCGCCAATAATTTCATACTCCGAGGGCACCACAAGTTCGTCCTCACGACAACTTGTGGCGACCATCAGGAGTGGCAGAAAATATAAGAAAATTTGTTTTGTTGTCATATTTCTACAGTAAGAGTAAATCTGTAATTACGTTTTGGCATCGGGTAGTTGAGAATTACATCATAATCTTGACTAAGAAGATTGTTAATTTCAATCAGTCCACGAAGGCTAACACATCCCAACTTAAAATCCTTACTCAAGGAAACATCCGAAGTGTACCATGGTTGGGTATAGTTATACCTGATATTCTCTTGTTGATTGTATCGTTCTCCAACATATATCCAAGAGTAATTAAGACCCCAACCTTTCCACTGAGCATTTACAACTGCTGCTCCGGAATGGCGAGGTATATACGGAATCTGATCTCCGTAATAATTATCGGACGGATTAGTTATATCTATTGCCCGTTGAAAAGTATATTGTGCGCGGACTGTAAGATATAAATCACGATATGGATTTAGTGTCAAAAGTCCGGTAACATCAATCCCTCGAATATCAACAAGACCAAGATTAAGCATGGTCCATCTGAATTGCTGACCTTTTGGATATGCCACAATCTTATCTTTCACTCTATTGTAATATATATCAGCACTAATTCGAACGGCTGATATAAGGGAAGTAGAGTTATGATCATATAAAAAACCAAGATTATATTGTGTAACTCTTTCAGGTGAAAGTTGAGAATTGCCCATATCTGCGTAATACAAATCATTAAATGTAGGCATTCTGAACGATTGCTTATAAAATATCCTAATAGAAAAGTCTTTGTTTCGTAGAGGGTAGCCATTCATGAATATGGCAGGAGAGAATACATGTTTATCAGCCGGTGCCTTTTGTCCTCTAATTTTATCATGAATGAATGTGCCAAGAGCACTTGCTTGAATTTTAATACGATTAAAGTTCAACGCAGTAGCCGCTGATAAATATTGTGATATTCTGTCAGGTTTCACAAATCCATATACATCCGCATCAAGAGTGTTCCACATAAAATCATAGCTTGCTGATGCACTCCAAAAATTTGTTATTTCATACTCATTTGCAGAGGAAAAATAAATCTCCTTTTGCTTATAGAGATTGTCTATTTTTATCTGCTTGTCATCGTTGTTTACGTAGTGAGTGCGATAAAAAGCGTATTTGATATTATTTAAGGTTGTGAATTTTCCGAAATATCCGGTATAGCGACCTTGTGCAAATGAGTTGGTATCCCATATACGTTCCCCCCTTCGCCATACATTATTAACAATTGCTCCGGGGACCCCTCGCTCTGAATTATAATTATAAACTTTGAAATTCCAAGAACCTGAGTTTAGGTTGCCATGAGTATTCCACTCAATTCGAGTGGCATTTATATCTCCGTTCTGTCTAACCGCTGTAGTATCATAGGCAAGTTCTCCGGCGGGATTAACTCTACGATAACGGAATTTATACTTACCACTTGAATTAATCCACTCTGTACTTAAAGACGTAGAAATTCTCTCACTAAGTTTCAGCTCAATCATAACAGAAGGGTTTAATAAATCAAAGGAGCCGGTACGAACTGTGGCTCTTGCATGGTAATTTTCCCTATCATAGAACACCGGAGTCCGAGTCCTCATATATATGGTGCCGGCGGATCCAAAATCTTTAGCAGGTTGCAATATTTCGCTTTTTTGACCATTGTAGAGTGATAAAGCTTCAATATTATCAAGAGAAAACTGACCTAAATCTATTTGACCGTTCTGTGCATTACCGAGTTCCACTCCATCATAAACAACACCCGTATGGTTTGTACCCATAGACCGAATATTGACAGTTTTGATTCCGCCAACGCCACCATAATCTTTTACTTGAACACCAGAAAAATAACGCAAAGCATCCGCGACACTGTTGCTGTTTAATCGATGTAGTTCTTCACCCGACAGTGTTTGTGCCGGTATAATATCTTCATTAGGTTTTCGCGCAATTACCTCTACTTCCTTTAATTGATGAGAAAGGGAGTCGAGCGGAGTGTCTGCAAATACATCAATACTGATGCAAAGTAACACTAATGAATAGATATATTTCATTATTCAAGTTAGAAGGTTAATACTCAGAAAATAAAAATCCCGTCTGTGTACTAACATAATGTACGCAGACGGGAAATATGTATTAACCTCTTAACGAGTGTCAAATGACTTCAAGCCTCCAATATTTGGCTTTATAAGCTGCCCATAATCCCGCAGGCACATTCATGTTTACGGCAAAGGCAGGTCTTCTGACTTATCCCAATCTATTACGCCTTCTCAAGACTAAACAGGCTCAATGACTTAGTGCAATAGACTTTGGTATAGGATTCACAGCAGCGGGTACTGTCCCGGATTCTCACCGGATTCCCTTTTAAATCTCCTGAATATTGGGCACTTCTCACAAATGCCTTTATTCAATTTCTCACTCTTGAGAAAAAGGAGATACCATTGCGACAGCAAAGATACAAATAAATTTTCACATATCGGCCTCTTTTCAAGAAAGTTTTTCAGTCTGAGTGCGATAACTTCTTCAACTTCTTCATATATATTTAGTTTTCCCTTAGGCTCCAGCCACTAAAACTTGAGGGAGTATAAAACCAAAAGTCTCTAATATCAGTTATATAGAAAAAAACACTGACTATATCTTGACATGAAAAATCACATATTGTTAGCTTTGGCTTTAGGGCTGACCGGAGCCTACGCAGAAGCCGCCTATCTTACTCCCGAACAAGCATTGAACCGTGCGACCCGCCAAGATGGTCCTGAACGCATCTCAGCGACGTCCCACATCTCCCCCACTCTGCAACAGATTGTAGGGAATCTCTACGTGTTTGATGCGGGCAACGGCTTCATGATCCTTCCAAATAATGATCAGGCGCCTGCCATACTCGGTTATTCTGACAGCGACAGTTTCGAGGCCGGCATTCCGGCTCTTGAATGGTGGCTCGGGTTTTATAACTCCCAATTACAGACCCTTGAAGCGCAGGCTGACGGAGCCAAGCGATCCACCACAAAAAGAGCTGCTCGGCCTGAACGCGCTCCCATTGCTCCACTCACTAAAACACGCTGGAATCAGGACGCACCCTATAACGACCAATGCCCCGAACTCAACGGAGAGCGATCGGTGACGGGATGTGTCGCCACTGCAATGGCTCAGGTGCTCAAATATCATGCGTGGCCCGAAAAAGGTGTCGGGGAGCATAGTTATAACTGGAAGCATGGGGGCCGCGAACTCTCATTCGACTATGGAGCCACAACCTTCGACTGGGCCGACATGACCGACACGTATAACTCAGAAAGCACTGCTAAGCAACGCGAAGCTGTATCGACACTGATGCTCGCATGCGGAATCAGCGTTGATATGAATTATTCTCCCGATGAGAGTGGAGCCTCCACAATCGTGATGGGACAGTCGCTTATCGAATACTTCAACTACGACAAATCGCTCTGGATGCCCGCGCGGTCATACTATGACCTCTACGAATGGGAAGATATGATCTACGCCGACCTTGCCGATGGACTCCCGGTGCTCTACGCGGGTCAGGGCACTGCAGGAGGACATCAGTTTATCTGCGACGGCTACAGCTCCGACGGCTATTTCCACTTCAACTGGGGCTGGGGAGGAATGAGCAACGGTTATTTCCTCCTCACCGCTCTCAACCCTGAGTCGTTAGGTATAGGTGGCGGAGCCGGTGGCTTCAATGCCGACCAGCAGATTGCACTCGGCGTCCGTAAGCCCACGGAAGGCTCCGATTATACATATGTGATGTACAACGGCCGTGACTTCTCCACGACCGCGACCGGCGCTACTCCAGGCACCAATGTGCGTTTCGACGGGTTCTTCCTTAACGGAAGCCTCGCCGAACTTCCCGACGGTTCGCTGCTCGGAGTCAGAATCCAGAGCAGTGAAGATGATAGCTACGATCATTACTTTGAATCGTTTGCCATTGCCAAACTCCCCGTCTATATGGGCTACAGCACCGATATCCTCCGTTTTCCTCAGCTTGAGGCGGGAAATTACACCATCACCCCTGCCTACTACATCAACGGTAAGTGGGAACCCATGCGTTCCGGCATCGGAAGTCTCGGCGAAGTGCTCGCGACTGTGGATGAGAATGGCAACGCAACCTTCGGCTCTCCTACCCTTCCGACAATTAAAGTCACTGAAATCAATGTTCCGGCCACAACTTATGTTTCACGCGACTTCCCGATGACGTTCAAGGCGGTCAACACGTTCAGCCGGGAATATATCGGTAACATCACGCCTGTGCTGCTTGATGATGAGGGGAATATCGTCGCTCAGTCGGAATATGTTCCGCTTGATGTGGTGAGCGATTCAGAAGAGGAAGTCACCGGCTACGTGGGACACTTCGTGGCAGTAACCGACTCGGAAAGTTCGCAGCAGAAGGCCTCCGCCACAATCACACCCGGCACTTACTCACTCGTGTTTGTAGACTCGAAGGGCAACGCTGTCAGCGAACCGCAGCAGATGGAGGTAGCCGCTGATCCGGGCCCCGGACGACTCGATGTAACAGGACTCAGCATGCCCGACGGCACATCGCTCACCGACCCGACAACCGTAGATTATAAGATAGATGTTGACTGCACATCGGGCTATTTCACATCGCGTGTTTATGTCTTTATATTCCCGGGCAACGGCGGATCATCCCTCACTTCCGGAGGCAGTGAGATGCTATATCTTGAAGATGGTGAACATGCCACTGCCACTACCCACATTGACTTATCGAGCTTACCGACCGGGCGTTACTTCGCCATGGCTGCCTGCGACAATGGCTCGGGGCTGGCACTTACCGGCCCGCGTGTATCATTCGAGATAACACATGTCATAACCGGAGTTGAGACCATTACCGACTCAGTGACCGATCTCCCGGAGAATTGCGAGATCTACGATCTGCAGGGACGCCGTTGCAATCTGCCGCTTGATCCCGGAATCTATGTGGCGGGCGGCCGGAAGATAATCGTCAGATAAGACCCTCGGGGCGCGCCCTTCCCGAAATATTAATTCAGTGAAATATTAGTCTACGCGCATCGCCTCTGCGGGGGAGATGCGCGCTACGTATCTTGAGGGGATTATAAGGCTCAGATAAATAATAAGAATGCATGCAGCATTCAGAATCAAAATACTCTCTAAGGGCAGCTCAACAGGCACATAATCTATGTAATAGGAATCGGGGTCGAGCGGAAGGAAATGCCATTTTGCCTGGGCCCAAAGGAAAGCCAACATAAGTACGTTGCCGATGAGCATGCCAATAAGCGCCACCTTCAGCGCGAGATAGACGAATATATGGCGCACTGCCCTGAGCGGCGCACCCAATGCGCGCGTAATGCCGATTACACGCTGCTTGTCGAGAATGAGAATCAGCATGCCGGAAATCAGCGTGGCGATAGCCACGATAGTCATCAGCACAAGCACTACGGCCACATTTGTGTCGAGCAGCGAGAGCCAGTTGAAGTAAGCCGCCCCCTGATTGAGAGCGTTATCGATCGCATAATTACGGAAGAGTTCGCCATCGGCCGTGGCCTGCACGAGTCGGTCGCGCAGACGCAGCGTGAACTCATCCGTACGCGAGAAATCATCTGTCTGAATCTGAATGCTCGTGCCTTGACCGGACTTGAGATCGGCCATTGCCTGCACGAGCGGAAGCGCACCGAAGGTTATCACATCATCATAAGCGTCAAAATGAGAATTATAGATGGCAGCAACTTCCAGACGCCTCACGCGCACATCGTTCGTAAGGAAATACGTATCAACCTTATCGCCAACCTTAAGGCCGAGCTGACGCGCGGCATTG
The DNA here is from genome assembly GCA_947178505.1 of uncultured Muribaculaceae bacterium. Classification (GTDB taxonomy): domain Bacteria; phylum Bacteroidota; class Bacteroidia; order Bacteroidales; family Muribaculaceae; genus Lepagella. Next base: position 20,274 of record CAMWYR010000001.1, read on the forward strand.
CACGATATCACTATCTTCTGCTGCTGATCCTCCGCTGAATAGTCAGGCATTTTCCCCTCCTCGATGTTGCGGCGCACGAACTCCCGCGCCGCTTTCCCGTCGAGACTGCGCAGATAAATGCCCTTGAAGTCATCTTGCGTCTTGAAAATCGCCGGCACCGACAGTTGCAACGTATAATCCGTGATATACTCCTCCTCGTCAAGTATTTTCGCGAGAGTCGGAGTTAGATTGACAACTCCTTCCTCCGGCGCATCGGAGGTAGATTTCGTATAAAGGGAAATATGAGAGTTAAAACCAGTGATTTTATCCCGGATTTCCTTCTTGAAACCGGAAACAATCGCAATAGAAGCCAGCATCACTGCAATAGAGAGCGCCACTGCAGCCACTGACACCTTCAGAGCCGGACTACTCCGGCGTCCGTCGGTAGAGAGTGAGAGTCTTCTTCCTAAATACCAACTGACATTCATATCTTTGTTCAATAATGCGTTACATCTTCGTGCGGTCACGCCTTCACGAGCCGCAGACCGATTCGGCGGCGGGCTGTCTCCACTTCTTCAACCTCCACTTCAATCTGCTGGCCGAGATGAAGCACGTCTGACACCGCAGCGACCCTACGTCCGAGGCGTGAGATATGAAGAAGTCCGTTTTCCTTAATACCCAGATCGACAAACGCGCCGAAGGCCGTGATATTTACTACTTTTCCAGGCAAGGTCTGCCCCACGCAAACATGTTCGAAACTCTCCACTCCGGGTATGAACGCAGCCGATGCATCCTCATCGCGCGGGTCGCGCCCCGGTTTGCGAAGTTCGCTGACTATATCGCGCATAGTTTCAAGGCCGCCGACACCCTCTTTTGCCAGCGCCTCCACATCAATGCTGTCGAGCAGCGCCTTATTAGCAGGGAGCTGTTCCGGCTTCGCACCGACCGACGCCGCCATACGGCGCACAAGCGCATAGCTTTCGGGATGTATACCGGTGTTGTCGAGGGGTTCATCACCATCAGTGATGCGCAGGAAGCCCGCAGCCTGCTCGAAAGCCTTGTCGCCAAGCCTCGGCACATTCTTCAGTTCGCGTCGCGAGCGGAACGGACCATTGATTCCGCGATATTCTACGATCTTCTCAGCCAATGCGTGCCCTATACCCGACACATACTGCAGCAGGCTCACCGAGGCTGTATTGACGTCGACACCTACCGCATTCACACAACTCATAACCGTAAAATCGAGCGCATCCTTCAGACGCGACTGATCGACATCGTGCTGATACTGCCCCACTCCGATTGACTTCGGATCTATCTTGACGAGTTCGGCAAGCGGATCAATCAGACGCCGACCGATCGAAACGGCACCCCGCACCGTCACATCATAGTCCGGGAACTCCTTTCGTCCGATTTCGGAAGCCGAATAGACCGAAGCGCCATCTTCGCTAACTACGAAGATCGCCTCCTTAGGAAGGATACCTGAATTCTTTAGAAACTGCTCCGTCTCACGAGAGGCAGTTCCACTTCCGAGCGCGACGGAATCGAGTTTATAACGGTTTACGAGCCTCTCCACTACAGCGTGAGCACCCCGGATATCGTTGCGCGGAGCCGTGGGATAAATCACGTCGTGGGCAAGAAGATTTCCCTGAGCATCAAGGGCTGCGACCTTGCAGCCGGTGCGGTAACCGGGGTCAATGGCGAGAATCCGGCGTCCGCGCAACGGCGAGGCAAGCAAAAGCTGACGCAGATTATCGGCAAATATATCGATAGCCACCCGGTCTGCCTCTTCCTTCAGTTGCTCCGAAATCTCCGTCTCTACCGACGGGCGCAGAAGCCGTGAAGCCGAGTCGGCCACGGCGGCCGCCACAAGCTTCGCGCAGTCGCGGGAGGCCTGACGCGGGATGAAAGCATCCTCCAGGGCGACGCCCAGGCGGCTGTAACGGTCGTCGAGCGTATATTTCACTTTCAGCAGGCCCTCACGCTCGGCCCTTCGCAGGGCCAGATACTGATGCGAGGCCATACGCCTTACGCTCTGTGCGAATTTAGCATACTGCGCGAATGGGGATGCGGCAAGCACATCGCTCTTACCTCTCGCCGGCGCCGCTTCAAGCACGCCGTTGCGACGGTAATCATTACGCGTTATATTACGCAACCGCGGGGATTCAGAGGCCCATTCGGCTATGATATCCGAGGCTCCGGCCAACGCGTCGTCAACACTCTCCACGCCATTCTTCCCTACAAACTGCTGAGCCGAACAGCTGCAGTCGGCAGTGCGTCCGGCCATGATGATGGCGGCCAGCGGTTCGAGACCTTTCTCACGCGCGGCTGTAGCACGCGTGCGCCGTTTCGGTTTGAAAGGTGAATAGATATCCTCTATCTCAGCAATGGTGCCGGCCTTAGCAAGCATATCGGAGATACGAGGGGTCATCTTTCCTGCCTCCGTTATAGCATTACCCACGAATTCACGTCGGACCATAAACTCTCGGATACGCTTTAGAGCCGTCTCGACGGCGCGCACGCCAACCTCATCCATACCTCCGGTCAGTTCCTTACGATAGCGGCTGATGAATGGAATCGTGGCTCCATCTCCGAGCAGGGCTATCACCGCCTTTACCACTGTGGCCTTCTGACCCGAAGCCTCAGCAACGCGTCTCACAAGTTCTTCTTCCGGATTCTGTGAATCCTTATTTTTTGATATTGCTTTTTCCATAGAAATTGTTGCGGCTACAAAGATAACAAAAAAGCGCGACAGCGCCCAATCTGTTAAAAGAGATAACACACGGCCTACTCATAGATTAACAAATACTAAAAAAGTAAATAAATATAAAGATACTCAACAGAGAGCGCTCCTATACGTTTTACTTATACAAAGCAATATGGATGATTCATTCAAGGATTCGTGAGAATGTTTGCATGATAAAGTTTAGTTAGATATAGTTTATAGTGGAATCGCGAATGGGCCGCAGCAATGCGACCCATTCATTTTTTATAATCCTTCGCGAATTTTAAAATTTAGTTTGTTAAGATGGTGTAATAATTGTCTACCCGACATAATTATATTATATTTGTATATGAAATTCAGGATGTGATCAACCCCGCACAGTACAACAGGGGAGTGCCTCTCTTCATCGAACCCGATAAATAATATGTAAACAAATAATTATGCAAGTATACGACTGCGGGAAGCCCGACGTGAACCGGGCCGCAGATTTCTTTTCGGAGTATGCCGTTGAACTGTTCGGAAGCGGATGCACGTGTATCAGGCTTGAGAAGAACATCCAGCGGATCGCTTCGTCGCTGGGCATGAATGTGGAGTTCAGCGTTCTGCCGCGCCATATCCATCTTACGGTAGGAAACGGCACGGAGTGTACGACGCGAGTGGTGCGTATCCGCGAACTCCCCATCAGTTTCGCGCGCATCACCGATCTCAGCCGGCTCTCGTGGGAAATCGCCGACGGAAAGATACCGTTTGATGAGGCCTACGACATCATGCCGCGAGTGTTCAGGAGCCCGTCGGTGCAGCCACGTCTACTGGCACTCTACGTTGCAGTGGCCAACGCGGCATTCTGCCGTCTCTTTTCGGGCGATATCATAGCGATGTGCGCGGTGTTTGTCGCAACTTACCTCGGGTTCCGGCTAAAGCAGATACTGACTTCCCAGCATGTCAACTTCAAGCTGACGGTGCTTATTTGCGCGTTTGTCTCGTCAGTGATAACTGCTCTTTCCGGACTGTCCGGCTTCGGTGCCACTCCGCAGATTGCCGTGGCTACGAGCGTGCTCTACCTCGTGCCTGGCATTCCGTTCATCAACTCTTTCTGCGATTTCCTCGACGCACATTATCTCTGTGCTTTCGGACGCCTGATGCACGCGCTTATCATCCTGTGCTGCCTCTCTCTCGGTCTGCTCGCCGGAATGCTTCTTATGAATCTATCAATGTTCTGATGCCGTTATGAATGAAGTAATCACAGGTCTTATCCAGGATGGAATATTTGCGGCTTTGGCCGCCCTCGGCTTCGCAGCGATCAGCAACCCTCCCCGCCGTGCCTACATATGGTGCGCGGTAATCGCCGCCGCGGGCCACTCGCTCCGCTTCAGCCTGATGCAATGGGCTCACTTTCACATCGTTGCGGCAAGCTTCTGCGCCGCTCTCCTGATCGGCCTCCTTGCCGTGCTTCTTGCTCCTCGCATCAAGGTGCCGGCAGAGACGGAGCTATATCCTGCCCTTCTTCCCATGATTCCGGGCATTTATGCCTACAAGACTTTCGCCGCCATAGTGATGTGCATGCACTATAGCGGCGAGCAGGATTTCCAGCATTATTTCTATCTTTTCGCCAGCAACGGCCTCACCACGTTCTTCATCCTTATGGCGATGGTGCTTGGAGCGACGATACCGATGTTCGCATTTCAGCGTCTCTCATTCCAAGCCACGCGTCAGCTGTAGACACGCCGTCCGGGTATTACGCATAGCTGGCAGATGATGATGCCGGAGCATCACATCTGCTCGTAATCTTTTGCGAGACCTCCGGTGCCCGTTTCCTTGTAAAGCGACGGCAGATCGTGGCCCGTCTCCTTCATCACCTTAACGAGTTTATCGAAGCTGACACGGTGCACGCCATCAGTAAAGCTTGCGTATATATTGGCGTCGAGCGCACGGGCCGCGGCGTATGCATTTCGCTCGATGCATGGAATCTGCACGAGTCCGCACACGGGGTCGCATGTCATGCCGAGGTGATGTTCCAGACCCATTTCGGCTGCATATTCAATCTGAGCGGGGCTCCCGCCGAAAAGTTGACTTGCGGCCGCTGCAGCCATAGCACATGCTACCCCCACCTCTCCCTGACAACCGACGTCGGCGCCCGATATCGAGGCATTGTGCTTCACGACGTTGCCGACGAGTCCGGCAGTGGCGAGCGCGTGGAGCATCTGTCGCTCCGAGAAGTTGCGGCTCTTCCACAGATGATAGAGCACGCCGGGAAGCACGCCGCTTGAACCGCATGTCGGAGCAGTGACGATCACGCCTCCCGAGGCATTCTCCTCGCTGACGGCGAGAGCGTATGCGAACACGAGTCCACGACTCTTGAGATTGTCGCGATAGCCTCCCGCCTTCACATAATAGTTAAGGGCCTTACGCTTCAGATTGAGCGGACCGGGAAGACGGCCATCGGTATTGATGCCTCGCTCCACAGCATTCTTCATCGCCAGCCACACCTCGCGCAGATAATCGTAGATTCCCTCTCCCTCGCAGTGCTCCACATATTCCCAGTAACTGTGGCCGGTGCGTTCGCAGTAGTTCATGATCTCGGTCATCGTGTTCATCGGATATATCTCCGGCGATGCCTCATGCTCCATACCCTCATATTCGAGCGCTCCCCCACCGACGGAAAAGACAGTCCACTCGTCTTCAGGCAGTCCGGCCGAATTCAAGGCCACGAACTTCATTCCGTTCGGGTGGTAAGGAAGAAATTCTTCGGGACGCCATACGAACGTCACGGGGATATTGGCCTGCGCAAAGACGTCGTGAATGGCAATGTCAGTCATGTGACCCTTTCCCGTGGCGGCAAGGCTTCCGTAGAGAGTCACTTCCACTGATTTAGCGCCCTTGTTGCGCTCTACAAACATCTCGGCAGCCTTACGCGGCCCCATCGTATGCGACGATGAGGGCCCTGTGCCGATCCTATATAATTCCTTTATTGATTTCATGGTAACCGGTTATTATCAGAAGAAAAAGTAAGCAACCGCAATAGCTGCAATCGCTCCCGAAATATCAGCCAGGAGAGCATATCCGGCGGCATATCGTGTGCGCGAAACGCCGACCGAGCCGAAGTAGACGGCCAGAATGTAGAATGTTGTGTCGGTCGAGCCTCGCACCGCCGCCGCAAGCTTACTGACAAATGCGTTGGGGCCGTTGGCCTTCATCACATCAAGCATCATCGCGCAACTTCCGCTGCCGCTGAGGGGCTTCATGAGCATGGTGGGGAGCGCACCGACCCACTGCGTATCGAACCCGCAGAAGGCAACACCCTTCTCCACCCAGACCGTGAACACATCAAGCGCCCCGGATGCACGGAACATACCTATGGCCACAAGGATGGCCACAAGATAGGGAATGATCATCACCGCAGTCTTGAATCCATCTTTTGCCCCTTCAATGAACACGTCGTATACGCGCAGTTTGCGACGGATCCCGGCGATGAGGAACGCGATGATGACGAGAAAGAGAATGACGTTGGCCCCGAACGTGCTGTAGATCTGCACCTTATCGGCCGGCATCCGGGAGAACACCCACGTGACGCCCGCTACAAAGGCCGCGATACCCGCAAGCCATGTGATGAGCACGGCATCCATGCGTATACGCTGGCGGATGCAGAGAGCAGTGAGGCCTACGAGCGTGGCCACAGCCGTGGCTATAAGGATCGGAATGAACACATCGGTAGGATTGGCCGCACCACCTTGCGCACGATACATCATGATGCTTATGGGAAGCAGGCAAAGCCCCGAACTGTTAAGCACAAGAAACATAATCATGGCATCCGTGGCCGTATCCTTCTTCTCATTCAGACTCTGCATCTCCTGCATGGCGCGGAGCCCCATCGGAGTGGCGGCGTTGTCGAGACCAAGCATATTGGCCGAGATGTTCATGAATATGGCGCCCATCGCCGGATGTCCTTTTGGAATGCCAGGAAACAGACGGGAGAAAAACGGACTGATGAGACGGCCGAAGCATTCGATCACGCCTCCCCTCTCACCGATTTTCATTATTCCCATCCAGAGAGTGAGCACTCCGGTGAGCCCGAGCGATATTTCAAAAGCGAAGGCCGCCTGATCGAACGAGGCATTCATCACGTCGCTCCACACCTGAAGGTCGCCGGCAAATATAGTGCGGCCGAGCGCCATGAGGAACGCGATCGCGAAGAAAGCGATCCAGATCCAGTTGAGCACCATCGGGCGTCAGATCTTGCGGATACCCATTATCTGGCGTACGTCGCGGAGGGTTTCCGCAGCGACCTCACGCGCACGCTCTGCTCCCTGACGCACGACGCGCGAAAGATATTCCTCGTTGCTGCGGATATCAAGGATGCGCTCCCGGATCGGCAGGGTCACCTTGAGGATATCCTCGGCCAGCTGCTTCTTGAGGTCGCCGTAGCGGATTGAGCAGTCGGCATAGGCATTCTTGAAATGCTCGAGCGTGTCGGGGGTCGACACGAGCTCCATGAGCGTAAAGAGGTTGCGTATCGGTTCTGACACTTCCTGATTCGGCTCCTTCGGGCCTTCGTCGGTCACTGCACGCATCACCTTCTTTCGGAGAGTCTTCTCATCGTCAATGAGATAAATGCAGTTGCCCTCGCTCTTGCCCATCTTGCCGGAGCCGTCGAGACCGGGCACCTTGATGCTGTGGTCGCCGAAGTTAAAGTTTACGGGTTCACCGAAATAGGGTGTCTTGTAGAATGAGTTGAAGCGGCGTGCGAAACGGCGCGTGAGCTCGAGATGCTGCTCCTGATCCTTACCTACGGGCACGAAGTCGGCATGATGGATGAGAATATCGACAGCCATCAGCGTGGGATATGTAAGGAGACCTGCATTTACTCGCTGGTTGGTCTGGTTACCGATGATCTGCTTCTCAATGCCGTCATCATCGCTGTCGGACTCGGGGGCTGAGATGCCGAGTGCCTTGCGGGCCTTATCCTTGAAGGAGGCGGTGCGCATAAGTTCGCCGATGCCGACGTGCATGTTCATGAGCAGATACATTTCCGAAATCTCGGGCACATCGCTCTGCACATAGATAGTGTTTTTCTCAGGATCGAGACCTGCGGCGAGATATTCGGCGAGAATGTCTTTAACATTCTCGTGAAGCATCTTGGGGTCGGGATGAGTGGTGAGGGCGTGGAGATCCGCCACGAAATAGCGGCAGTCGTAGTCGTCCTGCATGCGAACGAACTTATTGAGTGCGCCATAGTAGTTTCCGAGATGCAGGTTGCCGGTGGCACGGATTCCGCTCAATACTATTTTCTTACCGTCTTTACCCTTACCAGTCTGTTCGGGAGCCGGTGTATTATTGTTATCGCTCATGAATAGGTCAATATTATGACGGTCGGAGCCGTCGGGTTATCAAACCGCAAATTTAGCAATTTTTTCCATTCTCTCCAATAGCAGGCGAATCGTTTTGGTGCGATTCGAGTTGCTGATGATGCTTGTGAAGCTGCCAGGAGTTGAATACGTTGTGCCAGATACTGTAGAAGCCGCCGACGAGGGCAGTTACGGGAGTGAAGAATGTATATCCGAGCCATATTGCGAACACAGTGTTCTTCTGCCCCATCGACTGACCGGCAGTGATATGGTCGCCGTACCGGTGTCCGACCCATCGGCCGAGGGCGAACTGAGCCATGCAGCAGATAAAGGAGATGCCTATGAGCCAGAGCTGGGTTGATACGGCGACGGTGGAATGCCAGATGCTTCTGGTGGTCACGGCGATTGCCAGAGAGAGGGAGAATGCCCAGATGTAGAAAGACAGGTCGGGATAGCGGTCGAAATAGCTGACCATGCGTGGCAGCCAGCGACGGGAGGCCATTGCGCATGCCAGCGGCAAGAGCAGCAACGGGAACACCTTTACGAGAATGCGCCAGGCAGCCTGCCACACGTTAAGATCCGGATTTGGATGCACGAAGGGCATAAGAGCCGGAATGAGCAGAGCAGCTACGAGATTGATCAGGATCGTGTAACTCGTGATGTCGCTTACATTGCCTCCAAGCTTCCGGGTGACGACGGCGCCTGCAGTTGCGGTGGGGCATATCATGCAGAGCATGGCTCCTTCAAGCACGATACGCATAGGGCTATGGGGCATGGCGATGAGCAGACAGCCTATGCCGATAAAAAAACCGGTCTGCAACAGCAGGATCCAGAGATGCCAGCTTCGCAGGCGCAGATCGCGGGGATTGACGCGGCAGAACGACAGATAGAGCATCGTGAAAATGAGGACCGGCTGGATAATGCCGATACCCTCAGTCACGATGCCATGGAGCGCAGCCGGAACGGGCAGACTGATGTAGACAAAATAACCGAGCACGCCAAGCAGAATGGCGAAAATCAGCGCCCATTCCTTCAGAAAACCGATGAGTTTCATTAGGGGATAGTGGGTGAAAGGAGCGGAGAGAGCAACGTCAGAGAGGGGTTCAGCGAAGTTTATATGCGGCCTGACGACGATAATCGTCTGCACGGCGCTGTGCATCGTGAGCCTTCGCAGCATAGCGTTGATGCTGGGCGTATTCCTTATCTGCACGACGGGAATAGCGGTCGGCCATACGGTAATCGCGGCGGTCGGCTGCGCGGCGTGCGTCACGGCGGTACATTTCGGCGGCGCGCAGGCATTCCGTAGACTGATGGCGGTAGCGATCAGCCTGACGCTGATAGTCATCGGCCTTACGCAGTAATTTCTCTGCCTGACGGCGGTTGCGTTCGTGAGCTTTATCGTTGAAATTATGCGACGTGCCCCCGGGACGTGGGGCGCTCGTGCCGCCGGGACGGTAAGAATTACCTGGATGATGCTTATTCTCTCCCGGTCGCGACGGCTTATTCTCCTGACGTCCATTGGTCGAGGCCGACCGATGAGAAGTGGTAGTCACTGTGGAAGTCTTCGTCTTTGCGGCAGCCTCAAATGGGGCGACCGCACAGGCGACGGTGGATGTGAGCAGGACCGATATCGCGCCCTTTCGCAGTAATGTGAGGAGTGTGCTATTCATGTGTGTTCAGTTTTTCTTCGGAAATCGGAAACCCGAAATCCCGTGAATCTTTATATATATGAACCCGATATCGGGGAAAAGTTTAGATAAGTCCGTAAAAAAATAAATTTAGGGTCAGAAATCTCACTTAATTCGCCGTGGCAACTCGCTGATAATGTGGCGCACGGCAGCAATCGGATGAGTGAACATCATGCGGGGGCCTGCATAGCGCATCACACTTCTCATCTTCTCACGCTCGGCGGGGCGGTAGCAATGAATCTTGCATTGACGGCAGCTTGGCTTCGCCTCACCGTGCGGACAACAGTCAAGACGCGTCAGCGCATACTCGAGAAGACGCGCACAGTCACCGCAAAGCTTATCTCCACGATACGCAGAGGCCTTCTCCCGATGATTCGCGCTGCAGTACATGCCGATCATCAGTCGGATTGTAGATTTCTGATTAGCGATACGTCCCATCCTCAATTCCGGCTTTTATCTTCAGCGGCCTCTGCATCGCCAGCGGCTGCGATCTTCTCGCGCTCGAGCCGTCGGCGCACGATTATCCGGGCGAATTCCTCGGGAAGACGCACATTATATAAATCGTAGGCAGCATCAAAGAGGGGCGCGATCTGCTCGGGAGTAAATCCTGCGATGCCACAGCCTATGGGGGTGATAAGGAACGTGGTCTGATCCCATTCGGTAGCGAGCCTGATGAATTCATCGACGTACGGACGAATATCATCAGGCCCTCCGTGCATCGTGGGAATGGCGTACGACCGACCCTGCATACCGACCCCGTTGCCCCATTCGGCTCCGAAGTGATTGAGTGCGAACCGAGCTGCACCGCCGGCGTGATGACCGGCAAGATTACTTCCGAACACAAACACTTCATCCTCTCCAAGACTGTCGATGTGCCGGGGTGTGAATTTGCGGCCACCAAGTGCCCGCGTGATTTCCTCGTCGCTGACGAGAGGCTGATTTTTCGAAGACATAGCTATAATTATTAACCCGAAGCCGTTCGTTACGGCTTTACTGAATTATACTCCTAATTAATCTGAAGACAACAAATTCTGTCCAATCGCACGATGGCACAGTCTAAGCGATATCAAAACCGATATCCCGAATCAGTGCCTCGGCGGAAGCGCGGTCGTGCTCACCGGCAACGGAGGCTGTACCCGCACTGAGGTTGACCGTCACGGAATCCACACCGGGGAGTTTTGAAAGATTTCTCTCCACCGATGCCTGGCAGTGGGGACACGTCATGCCTTTGATGCGGTATGTTGTGACGCAGGCCGACGAATCCTCCGGGAGCTTCTGCTCCTTTTCAGGGATGAAAGCAAGCACAAGAAGAAGCAGAAGTATGCCGGAGCAGATAGTGGAAAAAAGAGGAAGCTCGTGATGACAGGCATGTCCCAAGGCAGTTCCCGGGAGCAAGAACAGCGAACGGGGCAGCAGATAATCAATGGCGATGCCGAAGAGCATGGCGCCAATTGAAATGGCTGTCACATAGAGCGCGGCGGCCCGACGCCCCATTGTGCGAGAAATTACCGTGACAGATGCAAAGTTGGCGGCAGGTCCGGCCATCAGAAGGACAAGCGCCGCACCGGGCGACAGGCCTTTTAGCATCAGTGACATTGCAATCGGAATCGAACCGGTGGCGCACACATACATCGGCACGGAAATAACGAGCATTGCGAGCATCGCGAGCAACGGATGATCACCGAGGGCCACAAGAAAATCTTCTGGCACAAACATTGCGATCAGCGCTGCAATCACAAGTCCGAGCATCAGCCATTTGCCGATGCTGCGCAGAAGGGTGTGGAAGCCATAGACAAGCGTATCCCTCACCTTGCCGCCAAATGTTGCAGGGCGCTCATCCGGGATTTCTCCCTCGACAACCGCGACTGTATCAGGAGTATCTGCGGAGCCTTCAGCTTCCTTTTTCTCAGCTTTACCCATGAGCCAGCCTCCGCCGAGGGCTGTTACGAGCGCCGCCACGGGACGAATAACAGCGAAGGCCGGACCGAGTAGAGAATATGTGGCCGAGATACTGTCGACTCCGGTCTGCGGAGTGGCTATGAGGAAGGAGGTGGTGGAGGCTTTCGATGCTCCGGAACGACGCATGGCGACAGCCGTAGGAAGCACCCCGCAGGAACATAACGGCAGTGGAACTCCGATCATGGCAGCCTTGAACACGGAAGAGAAACCGCGCCCTGACAGATGGCGGTTCATAAGCTTCGCCGGCACAAAGGCATGCAGGATGCCGGCTATGAGAAGCCCTAACAGTATGTAGGGCGACATCTCATTGAGTATATTGAGAAGGGTGTATATCAGTGTCACGAAATATGTTGATTAGCCAAGACTTTTCTCCCGAAGTCTTTGGCAAAATGATTAATTTAAAGCGGCCTGACAGGCCTTTATTCCTACAAATATAATACGTTTGGGCGCCAATTCCAAATTTTGGGCTCCATCCGCTAAAAATCCGCCGCTCTGGCATTAAGAAATTTTAGTGGATGGAGCCTTAGTGGATGGAGCCTTAGTGGATGAAGCCTAATTGGATGTCGCTATTACCGGTGTAAGACGGGAAATCCTTATTTCTTAAACAGGCGCACAAGCTCACCGATCCAGAGCACAAGAGACGTGGCACCGATAATCACGAGCCAGTCGGTAATGCCGAGGGGAACGACGTTGAAGAATTCTCCGCCGACCGACACGATGAGCACCTGACCGAAAAGGATAACAAGCGCAATCAGAAGGAAGCCACCGCAGTTCTTGAAGTGGAATGCCGAGCGACCGGTCTCGAAAGCGCGGGCGTTGAACATATTCCAGAACTGGAGGAACACGAAGATAGTGAAGAAGAGCGAAAGCTCGACGGGAGTTAGCGTCGGGACAGATGTCTGCGGATTGAATGAGAAGATGTTGAGCACGCTCGTCACGTCATAATGCTCGAAGATATAGAGCAGGCCGAGGAGAAGGAGGAAGAAGATTCCGCCGACACCAATGATCGAACCCCACATCGGGCGGTTGATGATGAAGGCTTCGCGCGAACGGGGCTTATCTTTCATCACAGATTTCGAGGGAGGAAGTGAGGCGAGAGCCATGGCGGCAAATGTATCCATAATCAGGTTAACCCAGAGCATCTGCGTCACCGTAAGGGGGGATTCCGTGCCCATGAATGCGCCAAAGAGCACGATAAGACATGCGGCGACGTTCACAGTCATCTGGAAGAGGATGAAGCGCTGAATATTCTGGAATAGAGAGCGTCCCCACATTACGGCGCGTCCGATTGAGGAGAAGGAGTTGTCGACAATGGTGATGTCAGAGGCCTCCTTCGCCACTGAAGTGCCGTCGCCCATTGAGAGGCCTACATGCGCAGCCTTGAGAGCAGGGGCATCGTTGGTGCCGTCGCCCGTAACGGCCACGACCTCATTATTACCCTGGAGGGTCTCCACGAGGCGCTTCTTATCGAGCGGGCGGGCACGGGCGATAATCTTGATATCCCCTACCCTATTCTTAACTTCCTCATCGCTGAGCGCTTCAAATTCCACGCCGGTGATGATGTTGAGGTCATTATCCGTGGCATCGTTCCAGAGTCCGATCTGCCGGCCGATTTCCTTAGCAGTACCAGGAGTGTCGCCGGTGACGATCTTCACCTTAATACCGGCGTCAGTGACTTCGCGCACGGCATCGGGCACATCGGCACGCACGGGATCGGATATTGCGGTGATTCCGAGGAATGTAAGCCGCTTCGCAGCCACCTTACCGTCAACGATCGTTGCTTCTCCGTCTGCAAGTTCCTGGAATGCGAAGCCGAGAGTACGCATCGCCATGTTTTGATATTCGAGCAGCTGAGCATCGATTTCAGCCTTAGAGACTCCGGCTGTGTCGGTGCACATACCGTAGATGATCTCGGGCGCACCCTTGACATAGAGAATTCGCTTGCCCGTGGATGAATTGACCACCGTGGCCATATACTTGCGCTCGGTTGAGAAAGGCAGTTCTTCAAGGCGGGTCACTTTTTCGCGGAGAGCAAGGTAATCGACTCCTCGCTTCTCGAGCCATAGGAGAAGTGCACCCTCTGTGGGATTACCCAGCACCTCGATCTTCTCACCGCTCTTGTCGAGCTGGGCGGTGGAGTTGACAGCGATACCCTCTTCAAGCACATCATTGTCGGGGTTGCCGTAGAACTTCGTCTCATAGACGGTCATCTGGTTCTGAGTCAGCGTGCCGGTCTTATCCGTACAGATCACGGTAGTCGCGCCCATTGTCTCGCAGGCGTGCATCTTGCGCACGAGATTGTTGGTCTTGAGCATGCGCCGCATCGAGTATGCGAGCGAGAGCGTCACCGCCATAGGAAGACCTTCGGGTACAGCCACTACCACGAGTGTGACGGCGATCATAAACGTCTGAAGAAGATAAGCGATGAACGTTACCCATTCGAAGTCAACATTGATGAAATACATCACGATACGGCCTACAACGATCGCAACTGCAAAGATGTAGGAGATTTTCGTGATGAGGTCGCCGAGGCCGTCAAGCTGCTCATTGAGCGGAGTCTTCACGCTGTCGTCGATCTGCGCGGCCTTGAACACCTTACCGTTTTCCGTGGCGTCGCCGACGGCGGTGACCTTCATGACGCCATGACCCTCCATCACTTTCGTTCCGCGCTTGGCCGTATTGGAAGGATATGTGGCATCGGGATCAAATTCCTCTGCGACGGTCGTCTTGTGGCAGATGGGTTCGCCAGTGAGTGTTGATTCGTCGATGTTGAGCTGCACGGCCTCCAGAAGTTCTCCGTCGGCAGGCACCTCCTCGCCCGTGTTGAGGATAACGATATCCCCTACCACAACGTCTTTTCGTGGCACCTGGGTCATGTTACCGTCGCGCACCACCTGCACCGGCTCGTCGTCATTAACCTGATTGAGCAGCGCGAACTCCTTGTCGGCCTTAAGCTCGAAAATGAATGCGAGCCCCGTGGCGAGCAAAATCGCGATGAAGATGCCGAGAGGCTCGATGAATACACCGGCATCCTTGTGGAGACCCCAGTATTCATAGCAGGAAATACCTATCGAAAGAGCACCCGCAATCAGCAGGATGATAATCAGCGGATCGCCGAATTTCTCTAAGAAGCGGCTCAGTAACGATTGCTTCTCGGCAGGAGTCAGGATATTGACTCCATACTTCTGTCTGCTCTCGGCCACCTGTGCGCCGGTCAGACCTTCGTAATGTTGGGTTTGTGCCATATTAAGCTATTTCTGTTTTATGTTGCAAAGATAAGTTAAATAAGCGAATTATTAACTATCCTGCAATATTGCAGACGAAAAAAACCGGACCCCGAAAGTATCGGAGTCCGATTGTATTCATTATTTACGCTTCATAACGAACTAAATTTGCTACGGAGCGTATGTTTCAGCAAATCAGGCGTTGTCGCCGACGGGGTTGATTTCCTCAGCCTCCACCTCGATGATGTCGGGGGTGTCGGTAATCTGAAGAGCAGCGAGCTCATCCTTACTTGCCACGACGAGCTTCTGGTATTCACGCAGACCGGTACCGGCGGGAATGAGATGACCGCAGATAACGTTCTCCTTCATACCCTCGAGCGTATCGCTCTTGCCGTTGATGGCAGCCTCGTTGAGCACCTTGGTGGTCTCCTGGAATGATGCGGCAGACATGAAGCTCGAAGTCTGGAGCGCGGCACGGGTAATACCCTGAAGGATCTGACGCGAAGTAGCGGGCATTGCGTCGCGAACGGTCATCGTCTGGAGGTCCTTGCGCTTGAGGGCGGAGTTCTCATCGCGGAGCTTGCGCTGCGTAATGATCTGACCTGCGAGATAGTTGGTGCTGTCTCCGGCATCGATGATATACTTCTTGCCCCAGATGTTGTCGTTCTCGTCCATGAAGTCGCGCTTGTCGACAATCTGCTGCTCGAGGAACTTCGTATCACCCGGATCGATGATATTCACTTTCCGCATCATCTGGCGCACGATCACCTCAAAGTGCTTGTCGTTGATCTTCACACCCTGCATACGGTAGACGTCCTGCACCTCGTTGACGATGTACTCCTGCACGGCCGTCGGGCCCATGATATTGAGGATATCCTCAGGAGTGATCGCACCGTCGGAAAGGGGCGTACCTGCACGCACGTAGTCGTTTTCCTGCACGAGGATCTGCTTCGACAGAGGCACGAGATACTTCTTCTCCTCGCCAAGTTTTGAAGTGATGCTGATCTCACGGTTACCACGCTTGATCTTGCCGATCTTAACCTCACCGTCGATTTCAGAAACGACTGCGGGGTTAGAGGGGTTGCGGGCTTCGAAGAGCTCCGTGACACGGGGCAGACCGCCCGTGATGTCACCGGCACTGTTGCTCGCACGAGGAATCTTCACGATTACCTGACCGGGAGTCACGTCCTCACCCTCGTTGATGAGGAGGTGTGCGCCGACAGGAAGTGAATAGGTGCGGATAAGCTCGCCCTCAGAGTTGAAGAGATGAGCCGACGGCACTTTCGTACGGTCTTTCGACTCGATGATGATCTTCTCGTGGAGGTTTGTACCCTCCTCGCTCTCAACGCGGAACGTAACGCCTTCCTCGACATTCTCGAAGCGGACCGTACCACCCTCTTCCGTAACGATAACGGCGTTGAAGGGGTCCCACTCGCACACCATCGTGCCCGACTCAACCATCTGGCCGTCGCCTACATAGAGGCGCGAACCGTAAGGAATATTGGCGGTCATGAGCGCGATGCCCGACTTAGGCTCGACGAGGCGCATCTCGGCCATACGGCCTACTACGATATCCACGCCATCCTTATCCTTGACGGTACGGAGTTCTTCGATCTCAACGCGACCGTCGTGACGGGTGGTGACGTCTTTCTTTGCAGCAACGTTACCGGCCACACCACCGACGTGGAATGTACGGAGGGTAAGCTGCGTTCCGGGCTCACCGATTGACTGGGCTGCAATCACGCCGACAGCCTCACCTTTCTGCACCATGCGGTGAGTGGAGAGGTTACGGCCGTAACACTTCGCGCAGACACCCTTCTTGGATTCGCACGTGAGCACCGAACGGATCTCAACTGACTCGATGGGCGACTTCTCGATGCGCTCTGCAGCCGCTTCGGTGATTTCCTCACCGGCATGCACAATGATATCCTCCGGATTGAAGGGGTCGACAACGTCGTGCACTGAAACACGGCCGAGAATACGCTCGGAAAGCGAAGCGACAACCTCCTCGTTGTTTTTGATCTCTGTGCATACGAGTCCGCGAAGTGTGCCGCAGTCTTCCTCGTTGATGATGACATCGTGAGCCACATCGACGAGACGACGGGTAAGGTAACCGGCGTCGGCAGTCTTAAGTGCCGTATCCGCAAGACCCTTACGCGCACCGTGAGTAGAGATAAAGTACTCAAGCACGGAGAGACCCTCCTTGAAGTTTGCAATAATCGGGTTCTCGATGATCTGACCACCTTCCGCACCGGCTTTCTGAGGCTTGGCCATAAGACCACGCATACCTGAGAGCTGACGGATCTGGTCGCGCGAACCACGGGCACCGGAATCAAGCATCATGTAGACAGAGTTGAAGCCCTGCTGGTCTTCCTCCATCTGCTTCATCAATGTGTTGGCAAGACGCTCGTTGACGTGTGTCCAGATATCGATTACCTGGTTGTAACGGTCGTTACCGGTGATGAAACCCATCGCGAAGTTATTGAGCACCTCTTCTACCTGAGCGTGACCCTCCGCTACGTATTCCTTCTTTTCTTCGGGGATGATGACATCGCCGAGGTTGAAGCTAAGACCGCCGCGGAATGCCATGCGGTAACCGAGGTTCTTGATATCGTCGAGGAACTGAGCCGAACGCGTCACACCGCAAGTCTTGATGACATTGCTGATGATGCCGCGGAGCGACTTCTTAGAGATAATTTCGTTGACATATCCGATTTCCTTAGGCACATACTGGTTGAAGAGCACGCGGCCTACGGACGTGTTTTCCTTAAGCACCTTCACGGGCTTGCCGTCAACGACGTCATCAACAAGGATGGTGACGGGAGCATGGAGAGTGACGCGACCTTCGTTGTAGGCGATTTCGGCTTCCTCGGGGCCGTAGAAGATAGTGCCCTCTCCCTTGTCGCCCTTGCGGAGCTTGGTGATGTAGTAAAGACCAAGCACCATATCCTGCGACGGCACGGTGATAGGCGCGCCGTTGGCGGGGTTAAGGATGTTGTGGGCGCCGAGCATGAGCATCTGAGCCTCAAGCACAGCTTCATTGCTCAGCGGGAGATGGACTGCCATCTGGTCGCCGTCGAAGTCGGCGTTGAATGCCGTACATGCCAGCGGGTGAAGCTGGATTGCCTTACCCTCGATCATGCGGGGCTGGAACGCCTGGATACCGAGACGGTGAAGTGTCGGGGCACGATTGAGGAGCACGGGGTGACCCTTCATAACGTGTTCGAGGATATCCCATACCATGGGATCCTTGCGGTCGACGAACTTCTTGGCGCTCTTCACGGTCTTCACGATGCCGCGCTCGATGAGCTTACGGATTACGAAGGGCTTGTAGAGCTCGGCAGCCATGAGCTTGGGGATACCGCACTCGTGCATCTTGAGCTCCGGACCTACGACGATAACCGAACGAGCGGAGTAGTCGACACGCTTACCGAGAAGGTTCTGACGGAAACGGCCTTGCTTACCCTTGAGGGAGTCGGAAAGCGACTTGAGGGGACGGTTGACATCACTCTTCACGGCCGACGCCTTGCGGCTGTTGTCGAGGAGCGAGTCTACCGCCTCCTGAAGGAGACGCTTCTCGTTGCGGAGAATTACCTCCGGAGCCTGAATCTCGATAAGACGCTTCAGACGGTTGTTGCGGATGATAACGCGACGGTAGAGGTCGTTGAGGTCGGACGTAGCGAAACGGCCGCCGTCGAGGGGCACGAGCGGACGGAGTTCGGGCGGAATGACAGGCACAGCCTTGAGCACCATCCATTCGGGCTTATTGCGATTGGCAGAGGCGATGAAGGAGTTTACGACCTGCAGACGCTTGAGCGCCTCGGTCTTGCGCTGCTGCGAGCCGTCGGTGTTGGCACGCTGACGGAGCTCTGCGGCGAGTTTGTGGAGATCGACCTGCTGGAGAAGCTCGTAGATAGCCTCAGCACCCATCTTAGCCACAAACTTATTGGGATCGCCATCCTCGAGCTCATCGTTGCCTTCGGGAAGGGCATCCTGAATCTTCATATACTGTTCCTCGGTGAGGAGCTCGAGCTTCTCTACGGGACGCGGACCCTTGTTGGGCTCGAGTTCAACCTCGACATTGCCGGGGTTGATCACGACGTAGCGCTCGTAGTAGATAATATCCTCAAGCTTCTTTGAAGGAATACCGAGCAGGTAACCGATCTTGTTGGGAAGAGAACGGAAATACCAGATGTGGGCGACGGGCACCACGAGCTCGATATGGCCGGTGCGTTCGCGGCGCACTTTCTTCTCAGTCACCTCGACGCCACAACGGTCGCAGACGATGCCTTTGTAACGGATACGCTTGTACTTTCCGCAATGGCACTCGTAATCCTTCACCGGGCCGAAGATCTTCTCGCAGAAGAGACCGTCGCGCTCCGGCTTGTAGGTGCGGTAGTTGATGGTCTCAGGCTTGAGCACTTCACCGCTTGACTTCTCCTTGATTTCCTCGGGAGAAGCAAGACCGATGGTGATCTTCGTAAAGTTGCTTTTAATCTTATTGTCTTTTCTAAAAGCCATGTTGTTGTTCCTATATTGATCCGCCGGGCCTTCGGGCTCCGTAGGCCCGGCGGAAGGATTGTTGGTGTAATTTGATTAGTCGAGAGTGATGCTCAGACCTAAGCCGCGAAGCTCATGGAGAAGCACATTGAGCGATTCAGGGATACCGGGGTTGGGCATAGGTTCGCCCTTGACGATAGCCTCGTATGCCTTGCTTCGGCCAACAACGTCGTCAGACTTGATGGTGAGGATCTCCTGAAGAATGTGGGCTGCGCCGAACGCCTCGAGCGCCCATACCTCCATCTCTCCGAAACGCTGACCACCGAACTGTGCCTTACCACCGAGCGGCTGCTGCGTAATGAGAGAGTACGGACCGATTGAACGGGCGTGCATCTTATCCTCAACCATGTGGCCGAGCTTAAGCATGTAGATCACGCCTACGGTAGCCGGCTGGTCGAAACGGTCGCCGGTGCCGCCGTCGTAAAGATATGTCTTGCCATAGCGCGGAAGGCCTGCCTTGTCGGTCCATTCGTTGAGGTCGTCGAGCGACGCACCATCGAAGATAGGAGTCGAGAACTTCTCGCCGAGTTCGCGTCCGGCCCAGCCGAGCACGGTCTCGAAAATCTGTCCGAGGTTCATTCGAGATGGTACACCCAGAGGGTTAAGCACGATATCTACCGGCGTACCGTCTTCGAGGAACGGCATGTCTTCCTGACGAACAACGCGAGATACGATACCCTTGTTACCGTGACGACCTGCCATCTTATCGCCGACACCGATCTTACGCTTCTTGGCGATATAGACCTTGGCCATCTTCATGATTCCCGAGGGGAGCTCATCACCGATGGTAATGTCAAGTTTCTTGCGGCGAAGCTCGCTGTCGATTTCCTTCGACTTGCGCATATAATTGGTGATAAGCTTAGCCACCATCTTGTTGATGCGCTCATCATCAGTCCAGCCCGACACGTTCACGGTCTCATAATCGAGGTTTGCGAAGTCAACGTTGTTGAATGAAGCGCCCTTCGGCACGATATCAACGCCGATGAAGTCGGTGACGCCCATGGATTCCATTCCCTTGAGGAGGGTCTTCATCTTGTTCACCATAACGGCGCGGAGCTCATCCTGACGCTTTGCGTATTCAGCCTCCAGCTCTTCGGGCACGACATTTGCGCCGGCCTTGCCGCCTTTTTTCTTGACCGCCTTCTCGAAGAGGTTGGTGCCGATCACGACGCCCTTGAGCGACGGAGTGGCCTTGAGCGATGCATCCTTGACGTCGCCTGCACGGTCGCCGAAGATGGCGCGAAGAAGTTTCTCTTCTGGAGTGGGATCAGACTCACCCTTTGGGGTGATCTTACCGATCATGATATCACCGGGAACGACGTATGCACCCACACGGATGATACCGCGCTCGTCGAGGTCTTTTGTAGCATCCTCGCTGACGTTGGGGATGTCGGAGGTGAGTTCCTCCATACCGCGCTTTGTCTCGCGCACGTCGAGAGTATATTCATCCACATGCACCGAAGTGAGGATATCCTCGCGCACCATGCGCTCGTTGAGCACGATAGCATCCTCATAGTTGTAACCTTTCCAGGGCATGAACGCCACCTTCAGGTTGCGGCCGAGGGCGAGCTCTCCCTTCTCAGTCGAGTAGCCTTCGGTGAGGATATCACCCTTGTCAACACGCTGGCCCTTGTTACAGATCGGACGGAGGTCGATAGTGGTGCTCTGGTTAGTACGGCGGAACTTAGGAATCTTATATTCCTTTACGGCTGATTCAAATTCAACGAATTCTTCATCTTCCGTACGGTCGTAGCGGATGCGGATCACTGTGGCATCCACATATTCGATCACACCGGGGCCTTCGGCCGTGATCTGCGTGCGTGAGTCGCGGATAAGCTGGCCTTCGATGCCGGTGCCGACGATAGGAGCCTCACTGCGGAGCAGAGGCACAGCCTGACGCATCATGTTCGATCCCATGAGCGCACGGTTGGCATCATCATGCTCAAGGAAGGGAATGAGCGAGGCTGCGATTGAGGCGATCTGAATCGGCGCAACATCCATGAGGTTGAGCTGATCGGGCGCAACAATCGGGAAGTCGGCATCCTGACGGGCCTTGACACGATCGTTAACGAACGAACCGTCATCGTTTACAGGAGCATTACCCTGAGCGATCATCTTACCCTCCTCCATCTCGGCAGTAAGGTAAACGACATCGTCGTTATTGAGGTCGACAACTCCATTGTCTACCTGACGGTAGGGAGTCTCGATGAAACCGAGGTTGTTGATCTTCGCGTAAACGCAAAGCGAGGAGATCAGACCGATGTTGGGACCTTCAGGGGTCTCGATCGGACAGAGTCGGCCATAGTGTGTATAGTGCACGTCTCGAACCTCGAAGCCGGCGCGCTCACGCGAAAGACCACCGGGACCAAGGGCCGAGAGACGGCGCTTGTGAGTGATTTCGGCCAGAGGGTTGGTCTGGTCCATGAACTGCGAAAGCGCATTGGTGCCGAAGAACGTATTGATTACGGCAGAAATAGTCTTTGCATTGATAAGGTCGATGGGTTTGAACACCTCGTTATCGCGCACGTTCATCTTCTCGCGGATAGAACGTGAGATACGGGCCAGACCGACACCGAACTGATTGTAGAGCTGCTCGCCTACCGTACGGACACGACGGTTGCTGAGGTGGTCGATATCATCGACTTCGCTCTTGGCGTTGATAAGCTCAATGAGATATTTGATGATTGCAATGATGTCCTCACGGGTAAGCACCTTCACATCCATAGGAGTCGAAAGATCGAGCTTCTTATTGATACGGTAACGGCCTACCTCACCGAGGTCATAGCGCTTCTCCGAGAAGAAAAGGCTCTGGATCACCTCACGAGCAGATGCGGCATCCGGTGGATCAGCATTACGCAGCTGGCGATAGATGTACGTCACAGCCTCCTGCTCCGAGTTGGAAGGATCCTTCTGAAGTGTATTGAAGATGATGCTGTAGTCGACTGCGCTCACGTTCTCTTTCTCAAGAAGAATGGAGGAAACTCCACTTTCGAGAATGGCATCAATATTCTGATCCGTGATTTCTTCGCCGCGCTCAACGATGACTTCATTACGCTCAACGGTAGTGACCTCACCTGTATCGGGATCTACGAAATCTTCGACGCTGGTCTCCATAACACGGCCGGCGAGCTTGCGACCCTTCACCTTCTCGAGGTTGGTCTTGTTGACCTTGATTTCCTCGGCAAGGTCGAAGATCTGGATGATATCCTTATCAGATTCGAATCCGATGGCACGAAGAAGAGTAGTTACGGGAAGTTTCTTCTTACGGTCGATGTATGCGTACATGACATTGTTGATGTCAGTAGCGAACTCAATCCAGCTTCCACGGAAAGGAATAATACGGGCAGAATAGAGCTTGGTGCCGTTAGCATGAACACTGTTGCCGAAGAAAACGCCCGGCGAACGGTGAAGCTGCGACACGACAACGCGCTCAGCACCATTGATGATAAATGTGCCCTGATCAGTCATGTAGGGAATAGGCCCAAGATATACATCCTGAATGATAGTCTCGAAATCCTCATGGTCAGGGTCGGTGCAATAAAGCTTTAATTTGGCTTTAAGAGGCACACTATAAGTAAGGCCACGTTCCAGACATTCGTCGATGGAATATCTGGGAGGGTCGATATAATAGTCGAGAAACTCGAGCACGAAGTTGTTGCGGGTGTCTGCAATAGGGAAATTCTCTGCAAACACCTTGTACAGTCCCTGATTCTTACGTTCTTCAGGGGGAGTGTCGAGCTGCAAGAAGTCGCGGAAAGATTTCAGCTGAACTTCAAGGAAGTCAGGAAACGGCAGCGGATTCTTGATCGACGCGAAGTTGACGCGCGGCTTTTCGATTAAATTTGCTGACATTTGGTGTAATTTAAAATTCTTTGGGCTAAAACTGTCACCTAAAACTGAGCTGGTACCCCAAGCAAATGTGTAGGGACACAATTATCGCGCCTAAAACTATTTACGAATCTTAACAAAACATAAAAAAGCTTCAGGCAGCGAATCTCAACGCTTGTTCCACTTCACGGAGGAGGCTCACTTCGCAGAAGAGAAAAGATGTCGTACGCAAAATGTGCATACTGATGTGGGAAGGAGAGAAGGAAAATTAAATAAAGGTATCGGATATAGATAAATAGGTTAAGAACGCAGAGAATGCGCTCTTAACCTATTTAGGGTAATAAGGATATCTTATTTGAGCTCAACCTCGGCACCAGCCTCTTCGAGCTGCTTCTTCAGGCCCTCAGCGTCAGCCTTGGGAAGACCTTCCTTAACAACGCTGGGAGCGCCGTCAACGAGTTCCTTAGCCTCCTTGAGGCCGAGACCTGTAAGCTCCTTGACGAGCTTAACGACAGCGAGCTTGCTTGCACCGGCAGCCTTGAGGACTACGTCAAACTCAGACTTCTCCTCAGCGGCGGGAGCGCCTGCTGCGGGACCAGCTGCAACTGCTACTGCTGCTGCGGCCGGCTCGATGCCGTACTCGTTCTTAAGGATCTCTGCGAGTTCGTTAACTTCCTTAACGGTGAGGTTAACAAGCTGTTCTGCAAATGCTTTCAAATCTGCCATTTCTGTATGTATTTTTTTGAATTTTTAAACTTAGATTACGCTTCTTTTTTGGAAAGAGTCTCGAGAATGCCATGAAGCTTGTTGGCACCAGACTGAAGTGAGCTGATAACGTTCTTCGCAGGCGACTGAAGAAGTGCAACGATATCTGCGATGAGTTCGTTCTTGCTCTTGATGTTAGCGAGTGCTTCCAAAGACTCCTCGCCTACATATATAGATTCCTCGACGAATGCACCCTTGAGAGCAGGAAGTGTCTCCTTCTTCTCACGGAACTTCTTGATAAGTTTCGCGGGAGCGTTGCCAACATTGCTGAGAAGCAGTGTGGTCTCGCCGTGGAAAAGATCGTAAAGACCGGAATAGTCGACTTCGCTTGCTTCCATCGCCTTCTTGAGAAGCGTGTTCTTTACGCAAAGCATTTTTACGTCGGCTCCAAAACATGCGCGACGGAGCGCGCTTGTCTTTTCGGCATTAAGGCCGGCTGTCTCTACGAGATATACGCAGCTGTACTTAGCCAGCTCGTCGCCAATCTTGGCAATTACAAGTGCTTTATCTTCCTTTTTCATTTTGTTTCATTTAAAATTACTCGGCAACTGTCTTAGGCTCGACTTTCACGCCGGGACCCATAGTGCTTGAAAGATAAATACTCTTGATATATGCGCCCTTCGAAGTGGCGGGTTTCAGCTTGATAAGCGTGTTGATGAACTCCTTTGCGTTGTCAGCCATGTTGTCGGCAGAAAACGATACCTTGCCGATAGATGCGTGAACGATACCGGTCTTATCTACCTTGAAGTCGATCTTACCCTGCTTTACTTCCTTCACTGCCTTTGCAACGTCCATTGTCACAGTGCCGCTCTTGGGGTTAGGCATCAGGCCGCGCGGACCGAGGATACGACCAAGAGGGCCAAGCTTACCCATCACAGAAGGCTGAGTGATGATGACATCAACATCTGTCCAACCTTCCTTGATCTTCTGAATGTATTCATCAAGACCAACATAATCAGCACCGGCTTCCTTGGCAGCGGCCTCAGCATCGGGATTGCACAACACGAGAACCTTAACCTCCTTACCCGTTCCGTGGGGAAGCGAAACAACGCCACGCACCATCTGATCGGCCTTACGGGGGTCAACTCCGAGGCGTACGTCGATGTCGAATGAAGCATCAAACTTCTCAAATGATGTTTCCTTCACTTTCTCGGCTGCCTCTTTAAGTGAATAAGACTTCCCGGGTTCAATCTTCGATAAAGCCAACTTTTGATTTTTTGTCAGTTTTCCCATTTTTCAAAGATTTTTAGATGTTTTCAGGGAAGTCCCCTTTCACGGTGATACCCATGCTTCTTGCTGTGCCTGCAACCATACGCATTGCAGATCCTAAAGTAAAACAGTTCAAATCGGGCATCTTGTCCTCAGCAATTGTCTTTACCTGATCCCAGCTGATCTCTGCTACCTTCTTACGGTTAGGCTGTGCAGAACCGCTCTTGATCTTAGCGACCTCCTTGAGCTGCACTGCTACCGGCGGAGTCTTTACGATAAAGTCGAAGCTCTTATCCGTGTAGTAAGTGATGACTACAGGAAGAACCTTACCGGCCTTATCCTGGGTGCGGGCATTGAACTGCTTGCAGAATTCCATGATATTGATACCCTTGGAACCCAGCGCAGGACCTACCGGAGGCGAGGGATTAGCTGCGCCACCCTTAATCTGCAATTTGATCTGTCCAGCAATTTCTTTTGCCATTGTTCTACTTTCTTTAATTGATTGGTTTTTTGTCGCGAGTTGCTCAGTCGTCGCGTAACATCGACTTCCTTACTCTCTTTCGACCTGGGAATTCTCCAGCTCCAAATCAGTGGGGCGGCCGAATATCTTGACCTCCACCTTGATTTTCTTCCTGTCAGAGTTAACTTCCTTGATCACGCCCGAGAAGCCGGAGAAAGCTCCAAACGTCACCTTTACGGGCTCACCGACAATGAACTCATCGACTGACTCAACATCAGGCGTCAGCATCTCATCAGCTGTGCCAAGCATCTTTTTAACCTCGACTTCACGCAGCGCCATAGGATCGGAATTCTTGGCGCGACCGCGCAAAAAATCAATGACATTAGTCGTGTTGCGGAGCTCGTAAATCACTTCACCTGTAAGTTCTGCCTCAACAAAGACATAACCCGGATAAAGATTGCGCTCCTTTAGCACTTTCTTGCCATTGCGCGTGGTATAAACCTTCTGCGTGGGAATCAAGACCTGTCCTACATAGAGTCCGAGATCGGTATTCTTGATTGCAGCATCAAGCACCTCTTTGACCTTGGCCTCCTTACCCGAGATGGCACGCAATACGTACCAACTCTTCTTGTTACCAGCTTCAGCCATTGAAATCCGCGTTAGATAGGTTTAAAAATTGATACTGTAAATTAACTCCATCAGTTTAGAGAAAACCTGATCAACAACCCAGATAAAAACCGCCAGGATGATGGAAGCTATCAACACCAGCACCGAGCTGTTTATCAGAGCTTTCTGAGATGGCCAGGAGACTTTGTAGACTAACTCGTCGTAGCTCTCCTTAATATCCTTGAATAATTTCATTTTTACTCTGTATTGGCACGGGAAGAAAGACTCGAACTCTCGAC
The DNA here is from genome assembly GCA_947178505.1 of uncultured Muribaculaceae bacterium. Classification (GTDB taxonomy): domain Bacteria; phylum Bacteroidota; class Bacteroidia; order Bacteroidales; family Muribaculaceae; genus Lepagella. The sequence continues at coordinate 46,915 of CAMWYR010000001.1, forward strand.
ACCCGGTTTTGGAGACCGGTGCTCTACCAACTGAGCTATTCCCGTATATCAGGGAGCCATCGAGCCACGATGGCTCCCCGTATTAATTAGCTATTGAGATTAATTAATCGTCGATAACTGCTGTGATCTGACCTGAACCTACAGTGCGGCCACCTTCGCGGATAGCGAAACGAAGACCCTGGTCCATTGCTACCGGAGTGATGAGCTTAACGTCGATCTCAACGTTGTCACCGGGCATCACCATCTCTACACCTTCCGGAAGAGTAATCTCACCGGTTACGTCGAGCGTACGGATGTAGAACTGAGGACGGTACTTGTTGTGGAACGGAGTGTGACGACCACCCTCTTCCTTCTTAAGGATGTAGACCTGAGCCTTGAAGTGATCGTGAGGCTTAACCTGTCCGGGGTGGCAGATTACCATACCACGCTTAACCTCATTCTTGTCGATACCACGGAGAAGGAGACCTACGTTATCACCAGCCTCACCCTCATCGAGGAGCTTGCGGAACATCTCGACGCCAGTTACAACTGACTTCTTGTCTGCACCGAGACCGAGGATCTGTACTTCGTCACCAACCTTTACGCGACCAGCCTCGATACGACCTGTAGCAACTGTACCACGACCGGTGATCGAGAATACGTCCTCAACAGGCATAAGGAAGGGCTTATCAACATCGCGGGGAGGCAGCGGAATCCAGTTGTCGACAGCATCCATGAGCTCCATTACCTTGTCTACCCACTGTGCCTCACCTTCGAGAGCACCAAGAGCAGAACCGCGGATAACGGGAGTGTTGTCACCGTCATATTCATACTGAGAAAGGAGGTCGCGCATATCCATTTCAACGAGCTCGAGCATCTCCTCATCGTCTACCTGGTCGCACTTGTTCATGAAGACAACAAGACGGGGAACGTTCACCTGACGGGCGAGAAGGATGTGCTCGCGAGTCTGGGGCATCGGACCGTCAGTTGCGGCTACCACGATGATAGCACCGTCCATCTGAGCAGCACCTGTTACCATGTTCTTCACATAGTCAGCGTGTCCGGGGCAGTCTACGTGGGCGTAGTGACGATTCTGAGTCTGATACTCAACGTGTGCAGTGTTGATTGTGATACCACGCTCTTTTTCCTCAGGAGCGTTGTCAATTGAATCGAATGAACGAAGCTCTGAAAGACCTTTTTCTGCGAGCACCTTAGTGATGGCAGCAGTAAGAGTCGTCTTACCGTGGTCCACATGGCCGATAGTACCGATGTTCACATGCGGTTTGGTTCTTTCGAATTTTTCTTTAGCCATAGTCTTAAACTATATTTTTGTGTTGTTAGATTTTCTTGCGTCTCGAGAAGAGAGGCCTGGAGCCGATGGCGGGATTTGAACCCGCGACCTCTTCCTTACCAAGGAAGTGCTCTACCCCTGAGCTACATAGGCAGTTGAGCGGAAGACGAGGTTCGAACTCGCGACCCTTAGCTTGGAAGGCTAATGCTCTACCAACTGAGCTACTTCCGCATTGGTGTGGGTGGTGATGGATTCGAACCACCGAAGGCGTAAGCCAGCAGATTTACAGTCTGCCCCATTTGGCCACTCTGGTAACCACCCTTGAGAGCCTCTTGTCGGATTCGAACCAACGACCCCGAGATTACAAATCACGTGCTCTGGCCAACTGAGCTAAAGAGGCATTGATTTTCACTGATCTTAGGTTGTCAGCGAATTTCGAGTGCAAAGTTAAAACAAAAATTTTAACCACGCAAATATTTAGTAAAAAAAATTCATTATTTTTTGTTTCGTTGATGTTACCACGCCTTATCCCACTCTTATTTACTTTATTTCACAAATGGCCGGACTCCCCCGCTGGAGGAAATCCGGCCATCCGCTATTTCTTTGACAGGGGCTTTCGCCCGATAGTTCTATTTTATTCCACAGTCACTGACTTCGCCAGATTGCGGGGCATATCGACGTCCTTACCCTTATTGATCGCAATATAATAGGAAAGGAGCTGCAGGGGCACCGACGTAATGATCGGAGTCAGACATTCGGGCATGTCGGGCACTTCGAGAACATGGTCGGCAAGGTTGCGGATCACTGTGTCGCCCTCGCTCACTATGGCAAGGATGTTGCCTCCGCGCGCCTTCACCTGCTGCACGTTGCTCACGATCTTTTCGTACAAATGATCCTGCGGGGCGATTATGACCGTAGGCATCTCCTGATCTATCAGTGCGATGGGACCATGCTTCATCTCAGCAGCCGGATATCCCTCGGCATGGATATAGGAAATTTCCTTAAGCTTCAGGGCACCCTCGAGAGCCACGGGATAGCTGTAGCCGCGGCCGAGATATAAGAAGTTGCGTGCATAGGTGTAGATCAGCGAGAGGCGTTCGATCTGATCGCTGAGCTTAAGCACCTTCTTAACATAGGAAGGAATCTTCAGGATCGACTTTCCAATCTCGGCAATCTGCTCTTCGGTCATGGTGCCGCGAAGCTGCGCAATAGCAAGCGAGAGCAGCGTGAGGACCATCACCTGGCCGGTGAAGGCCTTGGTAGATGCAACGCCGATTTCCGGCCCGACGTGAATATAACATCCAGAATAAGTCTCACGCGGAATTGAACTACCCACCACGTTGCTGATGCCGAACACAAAAGCTCCGGCGCGCTTCGCAATCTGAATGGCGGCGAGCGTATCGGCGGTCTCTCCTGACTGAGAGATGGCGATCACGACATCATCGGGAGTAATCACCGGGTTTGAATAGCGGAACTCACTGGCGTATTCCACCACAACCGGGAGCCGGCACATATCCTGGATGAGATATTTACCGAGCAGTCCGGCATGCCATGACGTGCCGCACGCAACGATCACGATTCTCTTGGCGTTGAGGAATTTCTCCTTGTTGTCGTTGACACCGTTGAGATTGATGCGCGTACCGTCGGCCACTACACGTCCGCGGATACAGTCGCGAAGGGTCGAGGGCTGTTCGAATATCTCCTTGAGCATGAAGTGAGGATAACCGCCCTTCTCGAGCTGGGATATCGACATCTCAAGCTTGGTGACATCAATCTCGGTTTCCTCGTTATCAAGATTAGTGACCTTAAGCGGCTCACCGCGGCGAATCACTGCAATCTCACCATCCTTAAGATATACACAGTCTTTGGTATATTCCACGAAGGGCGACGCATCGGAAGCGAGGAAGTATTCATCCTCCCCTATTCCTATCACGAGTGGACTCGACTTGCGGGCTGCGATGATGGTGTCGGGATTATCTTTCTCCACTACGGCGATAGCGTAAGCCCCCACTACCTGGTGAAGCGCTTCATTTACAGCCTGAAGGAGAGAGCAGTTGTTAGTGAGACGAATATATTCGATGAGCTGAGCGAGCACTTCTGTGTCTGTTTCCGAATGGAATTTACAGCCGTGCTGCTCAAGCGCATCCTTAAGCACCTTATAATTTTCGATCGTACCGTTGTGAACGATTGCTATATTGCCATCTTCAGAAAAGTGAGGATGTGCATTTGTATCGGACGGTTCGCCGTGGGTAGCCCAACGGGTATGTGCGATGCCGACAGTGGCATCTATATCCTTATCGGCGCAGAAAGATTCCAGATTGCTTACCTTGCCTTTTGCTTTAAATACATTAATCTTACCGTCGCGTCCGACAAGAGCCACGCCGGCGCTGTCGTAACCGCGATATTCGAGTCGATGAAGGCCTTTGATGAGAATGTCGTATACGTTGCCATTCCCAAGATACCCTACGATTCCACACATATCAGATGTAAGTTTTATGTTTGAAAATCATTAAAATTGGAACGTCGTTCTAATTTTAAACGCAACTATTATGAAAATAGTATAAAAAAACGCCTTCCCGGTTAAGGGAAAGCGTTTGTATCAGTTTGTTTACGCATTAGTCTACTGCCACGCCGTCGCCTGTTGAGATCACGCCGGTTGTGTCGGTTGTGGTAGTCGACGGCATCTGCTCAATCATACCCACTGCATTGGGATCGGAGAGATTAGCTCCTGCTCCGCCGGGAAGGGGGAAAGCCTGGTATTTGGCATATTCGTTCACCTTTTTCTCATTGTCACTGCCGATCTGGTTCATATCGGCCTGCGCCAGTGCGATGCGGAAGGGGTCGATGTAGACGTATTCACCATACAGATTGGCGAGGTCATTGACAGCGTCATTATACTCGGCAGTGGAGTCATTGGGCTGTGAGTTGATCACGTCATAATATTTCTGAGCCTTCTCGGCATATTTGCCGCAATAGTCAATCATGGTAGTGTAGTCGGCCTCGGAGAGTTCAGACTTTTCCGAGATCTTCTTTGCTACGTCGGCATCGGTGGGAAGATTGGCGCTACAAGATGCCATCACCGCTACCAGGAATGCTCCGAGAAATGTCTTCTTGAGAATGGAGAGTGTCTTTTTCATAATTTTTGTTTTATAGGTTATAATGAAGTTCGTGGTTTGACGGCGCATCAGAACGTGTCGCCTAACGGGGAGACTGCAGGCTCCCGCAGTTTATAGAGCAACATCTTGCGAAGCTGCGGATTGTTGTCGACAATTTGTGAGAATTCCCAATGCTGGCCGGCCTCATCGCGAAGCATTGTGGAAGTGGTGTCAACATCGGTCAGATTCCATGTCAGCAGGATGGTCTTAATCTTAAGGGCCTTAAGCTTGCGCACGAGCATCTGATGATCGGCATCGCCCGTGATGAGCACTACGTAGTCGAAATGACGGAAAGTGGCCAGTTCGTAGGCCTCGAGCGCAAACCATACGTCGACGCCTTTCTCAAGCACTTCGGTGGTGCCGTCGCGCTCCACCTCACGCAGATGCTTGTAATGGAACACAACGTCATTTTCAATGAGTGAATCCTCGAATTTACGCTCATTGTAAAGCAGGTGCTTATCGTAGGCTTCCTTTACGCGGAAACGGCCCCGGAAATAGTGAGCCTCCGTAATCTGACAATCAGAGATATTTATGCCCTCCTGCATGGCCAGCTCCGAGCATATGAACTCAAAGAGTGAACTCACGCGAATAATCGAGCGGTCGCGGGCTTTGAGCGCACGGTTTACTTTCGCATAATAGCCGCCATCAATGAAGACGCCTATCGATATATAGTCATTCATAGATAAAAAGTCTGAATATCTTCAAAATTACAATGCGGAGCGGCGATAAAAAGTTCATGCCGCTCCGTATTTAAAGTGAGTTTACTGGATATTCCGTTTCAGATTCCCTTCTATGCATGAATCATTGAATCCAACGGCTCGTGAAGCCGGCTCTCAGGCGTCAGCGAGGTTTCTGAGAATCTCGGCGAGCAAGTCGTAGCATTCCTTCACGCTGGGAATGTAGGCTTTCTCACCGGGAGAGTGGATATCCTTTAATGTCGGACCGAAACTTACCATGTCGAGGTCGGGCATTTTCTCAAGGAAGAGGCCGCATTCGAGGCCGGCATGGAGTGCCTCCACTTTCGGATCCTTGCCGAAAAGCTTACGGTAGCTTTCCTCGGCCACCTTAAGCACGAGCGAGTTGGGATTCGGTTCCCAGCCGACGTAGGCATCGTCGAAAGTCACCTCCGCTCCTATCATTTCAAACAGAGCGGCGATGCGGTCGGCGATCTCATCACGGCGCGAATCAATCGAACTGCGCTGATGGACTGTGATCTGCATCGTGCTGTTCTCAAGCATTGCGACGGAAGCGAGATTATCTGAAGTCTCCACCAGTCCGGGAATTGCATCCGACATTCTCTGCACACCCCCCGGGCATGAGAAAAGCGCGGCAATGATGTTGTGAGCCAACTGAGTCTCGATTATCTCATGGCGCGGCTTCACCTCATTCAACTCAAGCCGGAAGTCAGGATTTTCGGATGCACCATATTCAGCCTGCAGGGTCCTATAGAATTCAGCAGCAAAGGCGGCGAAAGCTTCGGCATCTTCCCTTGCCACAAATACGACTGCCTTGGCATCGCGCGGAATGGCGTTGGCGAGTCCGCCTCCCTCGAAGTATGAGAGTTCGAGGGGTGTACGGCGGTCGGCCTCCCAGAGGAAGCGGGCCAGCTGCTGATTAGCGTTGGCGCGGCCGAGATTTATCTCCATTCCGGAGTGTCCTCCCTTCAGGCCACCGAGCTCAACTTCATAGCATACGCCGTCGGGAGCGGACTGCATGCGCAGCGGCAGTGAGACATTGGTGATCTTACCTCCGGCACAACCGATCACGAGCGAACCCATCTCTTCGGAGTCAAGGTTGAGAAGTATCTTTCCGGTCACGAAACCGGGTTGCAGTCCGTTAGCACCGATAAGGCCCTGCTCTTCGTCGACCGTCAGGAGCACCTCAAGCGGACCATGCACCATATCGGGATCGATCAGAGCCGCCATGCCTAAAGCACACCCGAGACCATTGTCGGCGCCTAAAGTGGTGCCGTTCGTACGAACCCAGTCTCCGTCGACCACAGTCTCAATCGGGTCAGTGAGGAAGTCGTGCTTTACGTCGGGGCGCTTCTCAGCCACCATATCCTGATGACCCTGTAGAATAACTCCCGGGGCATTCTCATGGCCCGGAGTCGCAGGCACGCTCATCATCACGTTGCCAACCTCATCTGCCTTGGCCTCAATTTTATGTTTTGCGGCCCAGCCGAGCAGAAACTCGCGCATCTTGTCGAGATGATGCGTCGGACGGGGCACTTTTGTGATCTGGTCAAAAATCTCCCACACGAGGGTGGGCTTCAGGTCTGTGATTTTCATAATGTATTATTTATTTTTTATTGCTTTTATAACGCTGATAGGCAGCCGCCATTTTGGTGTGGTAGCCACGGCGGGCGTAAGAGGTGCCGTTGTATCTTTTCGCAAATCCGGCCCAGTCTTTCTTGCGGAGAAATTCCACCATATTGGAGTTGGTGATGAATTTGGCGAATAGTTCGAGCTGAGCGAACTCCGACTGCGACATGAGCTTCACAAACTCATCTACCGACTTGCACCCGCAGGTCTTGTAGTTGAACCCTCCGATCTGGAACATTCCCCAGAATGTGCCCATCAGTGCTCCCTGTCCGTTCTTGTGGGCGGCATTGACTAGAAGTGTCCATTCCTGCTTTGCATACCCGGTCAGTCCGGAGGGAACCTTCATGTGCTTATATGGTTTCTTGTCGACAGCCTTGGGAGCATATACCCTGTACATGGCCGGATCGAAATTGATGGTGGGCACGCCGGGTTGCGAGAAGCCGTGCATCGTCTTGCCGGCCTCAATCTCCACCACAGCCTTGATTGCGGCCACTTCCACTCCAAGCTGCTTAGCCACGAGCCGGAAGTCGGCATCCGTCAGACGCGTGTAGCGCGAGTCCTTATCCTCCGCCGGCTCTTCAAGAACGGCGTCAAGCACACTGAGCACCGGGTCGGATGTCGACGGCTCGGCGCCATGAGCGCAGACCGCCACTACCCACATATATATGGGCAGGAGCAGCTTTGCGTTCAGTTTCATGCCTCCGCCACTTTCTCGAGCACGCGCGCGAGGTGTTTCCAGAATTTCTCAACCGTCGGAATGAGAAGTTTTTCGTCGGGAGAATGCACTCCTGTCATCGTCGGGCCGAAGCTCACCATATCCAGATCAGGATACTTGCTGAGGAAGAGTCCGCATTCAAGCCCGGCGTGGATTGCCTTGATGGCCGGACGCACGCCAAAGAGTTCTTCGTAGGCATCGGCAGAGATCTTCATTATGGGTGATTTCATATTGGGAGCCCAGCCGGGATAGCCGTCGCTGTGATATACCTTCGCTCCGGCAAGCTGGAAGTGAGCCTCAACCTGACCGGCCACATCATCCTTGCGGCTTTCCACTGATGAACGCTGGGAAGTCGTGATGCGCACGAGATTTTCATCTATCATCTTCACTGCCGCAAGATTGGTGGAAGTCTCCACGAGACCCTCAAGATCATGACTCCATGAGAACACTCCGTGGGGCGCTGAATAAATCGCACGCACGAGACGGATTGACGTCTCGGAATCAATGCAGAATTCCGGACGCTCGGCTGCCTCAACTGTGAGTTCCATTGAGGGCTCGATGCCCTTATATTCGTTAATGATGGCAGTGTGATATTTCTTTAGATATTTCTTAAGTTCCTCATGATGGTCGCTGTGAACGCCGAACACTGCATGAGCCTCACGCGGAATCGCGTTGCGCAGATTGCCTCCTTCGATCTCACACACGGTGATATCCCATTTCTGAGAGCACTCCCAGATGAAGCGGGCGATTATCTTATTTGCGTTCGCACGGCCCAGATGGATATCGGAGCCTGAATGGCCACCGAGAAGACCCGAAACGGATACCCGCATATATGAGAAATGTTCGGGCGTGCAGCTGCGCTGATAAGTGAAATCAGCCGTGGTATCGATGCCGCCGGCACATCCCACGAATATCTCCCCGTCGTCTTCAGAGTCCATATTGATGAGGAGCTTGCCCGAGATCATATCCTTGCCCAGATTCTCGGCACCTTCAAGGCCGATCTCCTCATTGATCGTGAACAGAGCCTCGAGCGGACCATGCTTAAGCTCCGGATCAATCATCGCCGCCATGGCAGCAGCTACGCCGATACCGTTGTCGGCGCCGAGGGTCGTCCCGCGCGCCTTCACCCAGTCGCCGTCTACGTAGGTGTCGATAGGATCTTTGCTGAAATCATGATTACAGTCGCTGTTTTTCTCGCAGACCATATCCATGTGCGACTGAAGCACAACGGTGGGCGCATTCTCGTGGCCCTTGGTGGCGGCCTTCTTCATAACGACGTTGCCAACTTTATCCGTCTTGGCCTCGATACCGTGATCAGCGGCAAACTTCAAAAGAAACTCGCGGATTTTTTCCTCATGGCATGAAGGACGCGGAATCTTGGTCACTTCATCAAAGCATTTCCAGATTAATTCCGGTTTAAGGTCTTTTACTTCCATATCTAAATTTTACAAGTTATATTTTTCCGAATAAATTCCGATAAAATTGGCGTGGAAACGACCATGAAAAGGCATTGTCTAAGGCTTCGGGCCGCTCCATCATTTTCAAAGTTAACAAAATATTTGCAGATATCTATCCTATCTGACGAATTTTTAATTAAATTTGCAATTAAAAGAGGGAATAACTCTCCCCTACCCTATAAATTAACCGGAACAAATATTAAAAAAAGTGAAATTTACGTTGATTGTAACGATAATTTTAGGAATATCATTACTTTTGCTTTTCGTTTGTCTCGGTGGCAAGAGAGGAGAGAGACGACACCATTGTCATCATGCTCCCACTAAGCCCCGGAAAACTGAAGAAACAGAATCATAACATCATAAAATGAAAAAAGTTTACAGATACGCCGCCATAGCCATGGCGCTTCTTATCGCAGGTGGCACGGCGGCTTGCAGCCAGGATAAAGACCAGGCTAAGACCAACGCACCGGCAAAGGCTAAGTCGGAGAAGACCGCACCTGCGCTTCCCAATTACAGATATGTCGATCTGGACACTATTCTGAGCCGCTATAATCTCGCCAAGGATTATAATGAGGAAATGCTGCGCATGCAGAATAATGCTGAAAGCCAGATGAAGCAGCATGAAAATAAAATCAAGAACTTCGCCAACACCGTGCAGCATAAGATGCAGAACAACGGGTATCTGAGCGAGGAAGCCTATAAGAGCGACGAGAACAAGATGGCCAATCTTCAGAATGAAGCGCAGAGAAGCATGCAGAACCTTCAGTCGAACCTCGCCCAGGCTGCGGAAAACGCGCAGAAGACAATCAACGACTCTATCAACGCATTCATCGAAAACTACAACAAGACTCGGGGCTACGACGCTATCTTCTTCAAGGCCGCAACTCTCCACATTAATCCTGCTCTTGACATCACCGATGAAGTCGTCGAGGGTCTCAACGCCCGATATAATAAGGTAAAGAAATAACTGTCGTCTCTGACAAAATTCAACCCTTACCTTCGGGGCGGAAAAATAAAAATCCGTTCAGGATTGTTCTAAAGATGGGAGCGCTTGCGTTCCCATCTGACGTATATACCCGATGACATGATAGAAGATAACATTATAAATAAGGAAGAAAACGAAAAGACGGTGCTCGTTGGCCTTGCCACGCGCATGCAGAATGAAGCCAAGACTGCAGAATATCTCGATGAGCTTGCGTTTCTGGCCGAGACGGCCGGCGCCGAGCCGGTGGCACGCTTCACTCAGAAACTCGATTATCCCAACCCGCGCACTTATGTTGGCACGGGAAAATTGGAGGAAATCCGCCGGTATGTGGAGGATAATGAGATCGGCCTCGTGATTTTCGATGACGAACTGTCGTCGAAGCAGGTGGCCAATATCGAAAAAGAACTTAAAGTAAAGATTCTTGACCGCACAAGCCTTATTCTGGATATTTTTGCCAAGCGCGCACAGACGGCCACGGCACGTACACAGGTGGAACTGGCCCAGTACCAGTACCTGCTTCCGAGACTCACCCGCATGTGGACTCACCTTGAGCGTCAGCGAGGCGGTATCGGTATGCGTGGACCCGGTGAGACTCAGATCGAGACCGACCGCCGTATAATTCTTGATAAGATAGCGCGCCTTAAGGAAGAACTCGTGGCCATCGACAAGCAGAAGGTCGTGCAGCGTAAGAACCGCGGCAAGATGACGCGTATCGCACTGGTAGGCTATACCAACGTGGGCAAATCTACGCTGATGAATCTCCTGAGCAAGAGCGACGTTTTCGCCGAGAATAAACTTTTTGCAACGCTCGACACGACGGTGCGTAAGGTCGTGATCGAGAATCTGCCGTTCCTTCTCTCGGATACAGTCGGCTTCATCCGTAAGCTCCCTTCGCATCTGGTCGACTCGTTCAAATCAACGCTTGATGAAGTGCGCGAGGCTGATGTGCTGGTGCACGTTGTCGACGTGAGTCATCCTAATTTCGAGGAGCAGATCGAGGTAGTGAATAAGACGCTTGCCGATGTTTGCGGTTCGGCTCAGAAGCCTATGATTATGGTGTTCAATAAGATCGATGCCTTCACTTATACTCCCAAGGATGACGATGATCTCACGCCGGCAACCCGCGAGAATCTCTCGCTCGACGACTTCCGTAACACCTGGATGAGCCGCATGGACAATAATTGCGTCTTCATCTCGGCGAAAGAGAAAATCAACATCGACGAACTGAAAGCCATGCTCTATCAGAAGGCGAAAGAAATTCACACACAGAGATTTCCCTACAACGACTTCCTTTATCAGAAATATGATGAGGACGGCGATCCGGAAGTGGAAGACGCTGAAATTCTGGAGGAATCTGCGGATTGATGTCTCCGCTCTTTCTGCATAGAATGCGTTCTTCGAAAGTTAAAGAAAGAAAGGATTTTGACATGACTGAAAATACATCCCGGCGCCGCCCGCTGATGTGGTGGGAACAACGCAAGCTTGAAAACAACGGCTGTTATTCAGCCGACTGGAGTCTCGTGCGTATATGCGACGATACGGATCTTGATAATATTCGCAACGTAGAATTTGTGGGAGCCGTGTCACTCGGACTTGTCGACGGCTCCGAAGGGGCGAGTATCCAGAATGCACGCCTCGAAAACTGCATGATCGGAGATAATGCCACGATCCGCAACATCGGCTCTCACCTGCGCAACTGCATTGTCGGTCCCGGAGCGCGTATAGTCGACACGGGCTTGGTGGAATTTGAAGCGGAAGCGATGTGCGGTATCGGCACGGAAGTGAGCGTGCTTGATGAAACGGGCTCGCGGGCCGTGAGAATATATCCGGGCATGAGTGCGCAGGCCGCACTGCTTATGGCGCGGGCTCCGAAATGGAACGAACGTCACATGCTCCCCCGACTGGAGCAAAAGTTTGACAATGAGATTCCACGCCATATAATCGGGGCAAATTCCGTGGTGGAAGGTTGCGGTGCATTGATAAACGTGTGTGTGGCGCCGGAAGTAAAGGTTGTTGGCGCCCGCCATCTCCGCAACGGCATGATCATCAATAATGCAGCCCCGGGGAGGTGTCTGGCTTCAGTGGGCAGCGGTGTCGATGCCGAGAACTTCATCATCGAGGATGGCGTTGCCGACAGCGGCGTCATTCTGCGCAACTGCTATGTGGGCCAGGGCGCGATGCTTGAGAAGGGCTTCACAGCCCATGATTCGCTCTTCTTTGCGAATTGCTCGCTTGAGAACGGCGAGGCGTGTGCGTTGTTTGCCGGTCCGTATACGGTGAGCATGCATAAGTCATCTCTTCTTATCGGCTGCCAGACATCATTCATGAATGCCGGAAGCGGCACGAATCAGAGTAACCATATGTATAAGCTCGGACCGGTACACTGGGGCATACTCGAACGCGGCGTAAAGACGAGTTCGGATTCTTATCTGATGCTCGGTGCGAAAATCGGAGCTTTCTCTCTGCTGATGGGGCAACATAAGACCCATCCTGACTCTTCGCAGTTCCCCTTCAGCTATCTTTTCGGAGATGAGAAAGGCGCCACGGTGGTAGTGCCGGGTGTAATGCTCCGCAGTTGCGGATTGCTGCGCGACGAGAAGAAGTGGCCCACGCGCGACCGTCGCCTCAAGCGTAAGCTTCCGATGCGCGACAGAATTATCTTCAATGTGCTCAGCCCGCTTACGGTGGAGAATATGCTGACGGCTATCGACGTAATCGATATGCTGCTCACGCGCCCGGCCGATGATGACCGTTATCTCCGGTATCGCGGCATGAAATTCACCAGGGCTTCCCTCGAACGTGCCCGCCACATGTACCAACTTGCGATCTACAAGTATCTGTCTATGCGCCTCGGCGACGGCCCCTTCCCCGAAGCTGCGGGTCAGGAGGCTACGCAGTGGGTGGATATCGCCGGGCTTCCGATGCCCAGGCCGCTGATGCAAAAAGCCATGGAGACCTCATCGCTTGAGGAGATGGAGGAGATTTTCGACAAGGCATACAATGACTACGCACGGCTGGAAATGGAATGGATCGGTACGCGCTTCGGTGAGAGCTGGAGGCGCCCGACAGAGGTGATTGCCGATTATGCAGCTGAATTCGATCGGATGATTGAGGAAGACCGCACCCGCTATCTTGAGGACCTGAATGCGCAGAATGAGATGCTGGCTCTCTGAATGAGAAAAAGGTTGGTTATCTCACCTTTTTCTGCAGGTATTCAATTACAAACCGCTGAATATTTATTAATTGACATTGGATAGTGTTATGGCAAAGATATATGAAAGTCTGACAGAACTTGTGGGTAATACTCCCCTTCTGGAAGTGAAGGCTATTGAAAGGGATGAGAATCTGAAGGCGAGAGTGCTCTTGAAGATTGAAGCCTCTAACCCCGGAGGAAGCGTTAAGGACCGGGCGGCTCTGGCTATGATCGAGGCCGCAGAGAAAGATGGCCGGCTTAAACCGGGGTCGGTAATCGTGGAGGCTACAAGCGGCAACACCGGTATCGGTCTGGCATGGGTGGCATCCGTAAAGGGCTACCGGACAATCATAACGTTGCCCGATACGATGAGCAAGGAACGCCAGAATCTTCTGAAGGCTCTTGGAGCTACGCTGGTGCTTACCCCCGGCGCGGAAGGCATGAAAGGCGCGATCAGGAAGGCTGAGGAGATCCGCGACACGACTCCCGGTGGTATTATCCTCCAGCAGTTTGAGAATCCGGCCAATCCGGAAATTCATCGTCTCACGACAGGCGAGGAAATCTGGCGCGATACTGACGGAGAAGTTGACTTTCTTGTCGCCGGCGTGGGCACCGGTGGCACCCTGAGCGGATCGGCCGAGGCTCTTAAGGCACATAACCCTGCCGTAAAGGCCGTTGCTGTCGAGCCTACCGGTTCTCCGGTGCTGTCGGGTGGTAATCCCGGGCCTCATAAGATTCAGGGAATCGGAGCGGGATTCATTCCCGCCAATTATCATTCCGACGTAGTAGATGAAGTGATTCAGGTCACCGACGAGGAGGCCGTGCTCGCTGCCCGCCTGCTCGCTCAGAAAGAGGGTCTCTTAGCCGGAATTTCTTCCGGCGCCGCTCTGAGCGCTGCCCTGAAGCTGGCGCGCCTGGAAGAGAATGCCGGAAAGACCATTGTGGCTATTCTCCCCGACACAGGCGAACGCTATCTCTCCACCGTTCTTTTCGACTTCGATTCATATCCGGAGAAGTAAGCGGGCGGCAATCAATTTTTCATCTACTCCTAACTACCCTACACATGATTGATATTAAGAATTATAAAGATCGCATCCTGAACGGAGGCCGGCTGACGGCGGAAGAAGCGCTTTCACTTGCTGACATTCCGGAGTCGCAGCAGGAAGAACTGTGGGCTGCTGCTGAAGAAATCACCGCAGCCTTGTGCGACAAGACGTTCGACTCATGCTCGATTGTCAATGCCCGCTCGGGCCGCTGCCCGGAGAATTGCAAGTGGTGCGCCCAGTCAGCTGCCTATAAGACTTCTGCAGATGTATATCCACTAATCAGCGAGGATGAGTGCGTGAAGGCCGCCGACATGAACCGCGAGGCGGGCATCAGGCGTTTCTCGCTCGTAACGAGCGGACGCAAGATGCAAGGGCGCGATCTCGAGCGCGTGTGCGGCTACTACCGTACGCTCCGGGAGCGTGGCGGACTTGAGCTTTGTGCGTCAATGGGATTGCTTGATAAAGAAGAACTTGAGAAACTCTATCAGGCAGGCGCCACGCGCTATCATTGCAATCTGGAAGCAGCCCCCTCCTACTTCGGCGAATTATGCGACACGCATACCGTAGAGGATAAGATCCGCACGCTGCAGGCAGCGCGTGAGATAGGATTTGAGGTTTGCAGCGGAGGAATCATCGGAATGGGCGAAACGCGTCGCCAACGCATTGAGCTCGCACTCGAGCTGCTGCGCGTAGAGCCCCACTCCATCCCGATTAACGTGCTCTGCCCGATTCCCGGCACACCGCTGGAGAATCAGGAGTCGCTTCCCGATGAGGAAATCCTCAACACGCTCAGTTTCTTCCGCTTCATTCACCCCACCAAGACACTGAGATTTGCCGGAGGGCGGGCGAAACTTCCCCGCGAGGTGCAGCTACGCGCGATGCACATCGGCATGAACGGCGCCATCATGGGCGACATGCTCACCACCATCGGCTCAAAAGTGGCCGAAGACCGCCAGCTCATCTCCGAAGCGGGCTACACCTACTGATTCCCTCCCCCTTCCGGAAACACAAACGATCTCTCTGCGCTCCACGCCGCAGAGAGATCGTTTATATTGAGATTGATTATTTCCCGTTATGAATCCGGAATCCGTTATGAATCCGGAATAGCGATATAGGCAGACTTTTGCCCATATCGCTATTATATTTTAGGTGTTCCGTTGATTATTTCTGAAGCTGCGCGAGCGACGCACGGATTGTCGCGAGTTTTTCTTCTGCGTCGGCTTTCTTCTTGCGCTCTACGGCAACTACGGCCTCAGGGGCATTGGCTACGAAGCGCTCGTTTGCCAGTTTTTTTTCTACACCGGCGAGGAACTTCGTGTAGTACTCAAGATCTTTATTCAGCTTGGCTATCTCTTCCTCGATGTTTACCTTGCCTTCGAGCGGGATGGAATATTCCACCTTGCCTACGATAAAGCCTGCGGCTGTCGGATCCTTCTCCTCTACAACTGAGATTTCCGACACGTTGCCCATCTTGCTGATGATTGAGTCGAGAGAGCCATTGTGAAGCGACTGAACATTCAGACGCAACGCCTCCTTCTGGGGAATTTGCTTCTGCTTGCGGACCGTACGGATTCCGGCCACTACTTCCTTGAGATGCTCGAAATCTGAAAGGAGCTGCTCATTCACTTCGGCAGGCGTCGGAATCTGAGCATACATGATGCTCTCACCGGGCTTGCGCTCGGCAAGGTGCTGCCAGAGTTCTTCGGTAATGAAGGGCATGAAGGGATGGAGCAGACGCAGAAGCATGTCGAAGAAGCGGATGGTCGCATCAAACGTCGTGCGGTCGATGGGCTGGCCGTATGCAGGCTTGATCACTTCAAGGTACCACGACGAGAACTCATCCCAGAAAAGGCGATAAAGAGCCATAAGCGCTTCCGAGATTCGGAACTTCGACATAAGGTCGGCCATTTCGGCCATAGTGGCGTTAAGGCGGGCATCAAACCATTCTACTGCCAGGCGAGAACTTTCAGGCTGCTCAGCATCAGCCACCTCCCAGCCCTTGATAAGGCGGAAGGAATTCCATATCTTGTTGCAGAAATTACGGCCCTGCTCGCAGAGTGAATCGTCGTACATTATGTCATTACCCGCGGGAGCCGCAAGGATAAGGCCCATGCGCACTCCGTCGGCTCCGAACTTCTCGATGAGCTCAAGGGGATCGGGAGAGTTGCCCAATGACTTCGACATCTTGCGTCCGATCTTGTCACGCACGATGCCGGTGAAGTACACATTCCCGAAGGGCTTGGCATCAGCAAATTCGTAACCGGCCATAATCATTCGGGCCACCCAGAAGAATATGATATCCGGACCCGTCACGAGGTCTGCCGTCGGATAATAGTATTTGAACTCCTCGTTGCCGGGATCAAGGATTCCGTTGAACAGAGAGAGAGGCCAGAGCCATGAAGAGAACCATGTGTCTAGACAGTCAGGATCGCGGTGGAGATCGTCGAGCGTGAGCGATGCATTGCCTGTCTTCTCGATTGCCTTCAGCAGTGCCTCTTCCTCTGACTCGGCCACAACATAACCTCCGTCGGGGAGATGGTAGGCCGGAATCCGATGTCCCCACCAGAGCTGACGCGAGATACACCAGTCTTTGATATTTGTCATCCAGTGGCGGTAGATATTACGGAACTTCGAGGGCACGAATGAGATGTCGCCGTTCTCCACGGCGTCAAGCGCAGGCTTCGCGAGCGATTCCATCTTCACGAACCACTGCATCGAAAGCTTAGGCTCAATCACGGCATCAGTGCGCTCAGAATGGCCTACCTTATTGACATAATCCTCTACTTTTTCCACGAGGCCGGCAGCCTGAAGATCTTCCATAATCTTCTTACGCACCTCAAAGCGGTCCATACCGACATACATTCCGCCGGCCTCTGAGATCGTACCGTTATCATTAAATATGTCGATCGAAGGCAGATTATATTTATCGCCGAGCATATAGTCGTTGACATCATGGGCCGGAGTGACCTTAAGGCAGCCCGTGCCGAATTCCATCTCCACATAATCGTCCATAATGATCGGCACAGCGCGGCCTACGAGAGGCACGATAACCTTCTTGCCCTTAAGCCAGGTGTAACGCTCATCGTTGGGATTGACACATACAGCCGTATCACCGAGGATAGTCTCGGGGCGGGTGGTAGCAACTACGATATAGCGGTCGTCGCCTTCCACCTTATAACGAAGATGAAAAAGCTTGCTCTGCTCTTCCTTATATATAACCTCCTCATCGGAAAGCGCCGTCAGAGCCTGCGGATCCCAGTTGACCATACGGACGCCGCGATAGATGAGGCCCTTATTATAGAGGTCGCAGAAAACGCGGATCACGCTGCGCGAGCGGATATCATCCATAGTGAAAGCAGTGCGCTCCCAGTCGCAGGAAGCGCCGAGCTTGCGGAGCTGCTGAAGGATGATGCCGCCATATTTGTCCGTCCAGTCCCAGGCATGCTTAAGGAATTCCTCGCGCGAGAGTGAGCGTTTCTCGATACCCTCGGAAGCAAGTTTTGCCACGACCTTAGCCTCTGTTGAGATGGCGGCATGGTCTGTACCGGGCACCCAGCATGCGTTCTTGCCGGTCATGCGCGCACGGCGGATGAGAATATCTTGAATTGTATTGTTGAGCATATGGCCCATATGAAGCACACCCGTCACATTCGGCGGCGGAATCACGATCGTAAATGGTTCGCGATCATCAGGCTCGGAATGGAAGAGCCGATGCTCCATCCAATAGGCATACCATTTATCCTCTACTTCATGAGGATTATATTTGGTGGCTAATTCATTCATTACTATCTATTTTTCTTCACTGTTATCAACTTAGCGCACAAATAAGTCTACGCACGCGCGCATACATTTGCAAAATTACAAAAAAAAATCGAAAATTCCGCCCTTTCCCATCATCTCTGCCCGAATGAAAGCACCAATGCAATTTAATGATACAAATCTGCCGCACAATTATTTTTGCCATACGAATTATTTTTCTTATATTTGTAGAAGACATGGACCAAATACTCCGTTAACACCAACGGAAAGCATACATTTTGAAACACATAACAATCCTTTTGCTTTCGCTCCTGTGGAGCGCTCCGCATGTGTATGCACATGGGAAAGCTGAATGGCAGCAGCAGATTCTTGAGGATGTGCATGCCACGCGCATCGGGGGAAATCCCACCACTGAAGAGGGCCGTGATTCCGTTCGTCAACTCATCTCGGCTTTCTATGAAGAGCAGTTCCGACAGTTTCATGATCCGGAGGCTCCAACATTTATGTTTCTCACCCGCGACAGCCGCCTGGCTATGGGTATCGGGGGAAAGGTTATGCTGCGCGGATGGTATGACTGGCACGGGTCGCAGCCGGGCCCGGGATTTTATCCTTTCAATATTAAAATTCCATCCGATCCGACAGAAAACCGTTACCTCGGCTCGTCAATTAACAACACATCTGTCATAGCCACCATACTCGGACGCCGCAATTCACTGCGTTTCCGTTTGTACGTGCAGGCCACATTCTTCAGCCCCCATATTGAGATCCAGCGTGCCTACGTCCAGCTTAATGATTTCACACTCGGACTCGCCACGAGCACATTTGAGGACATCGGAGCCGCTCCCCCCACAATCGATTCACAAGGCCCCAACGGCAGAATTACAAAAGATCAGGTACTCGCACGATATATCCACACTTTCAAGAATGGCTGGAGCATCGGAGGGGGTATTGAGATTCCTTCCGCAAGAATTAATGCAATTGATAATGAGACCAAAGCGTGCCGGGAACATACTCCCGATATCGCCGCGCTTCTGCAATATTCATGGGACCATGGCTCAAGCTACGTGCGGCTCTCCGGTCTGTTCCGGTCAATGACCTACCGCAATCTCCTTACCAACAAAAACCATAACGTGACCGGGTGGGGCGCACAATTATCAGGCACCGCCGCAACCACCCCCTCCCTGATACTTTACTACAGCGGGGTGGTAGGTCAGGGTATAGGCTCTTACGAGACAGATTTCCTCAGTCAGAACTATGACCTCGTAGGCGAGCGCGACAAACCCGGTGAACTGACGGCCCCCCTCATGATGGGCCTCACTGCAGGAGTTCAATATTGGTTTTCGCCAAAGGTGTTCGCAAGCCTATCAGCAGGCAAACTGCAATATTATCAGAAGAATCCGCTTCACGATTCCGAATACCGTTATGGATTGTACGGAGCAGCCAATCTTTTCTGGAAGTACACTCCCCGACTCCTGAGCGGGATTGAATACATCGTTGGCAAACGAAAGAATTTCAACGGAGCTCAGCGCAACGCCAACCGTCTGAGCCTTATGGTAAGCTATTCTTTCTGACAATTAACAGCAATTCCCCATCTCATAGGGCAACAGGATCCTAATAACGTCGGCGGCGCCACCAGCCGCTCCTCTGTCCGGGAGGATTCCTGTAAAATTCGTCGATCGATTCAATGAGACGCTTCAGTCGCAACCCGAATAGCGATTCGAGATCGGCGCCCTCAACGTAGATACGCGCATTATCATACGCACGGCGCACGGCAGTCTCAGTCTGAAGAATCCCGGAAGTCTTCTGCGAGGCCCACACGTACTGCCGCTCAGCAATGTGAATCATCAGGTCGGCTATCTTTTCCGAGTCAAACACCAATAACGAAAAATATCTGACCACGCGCTTCAGTTCGTTCGCGGCCGGTTGCGAACGATTCTTTCCCGTGGAATAGAAAAACATCTTATCTATCAGAGCCTTGTTATCCTCCAGCGCCATATCCGGATCCGGACTCACCCAGTAGTCAAGATATTCCTTAGCTTCCTTCCGGGCATCATACAGTTCTGAAAGAACTTCAATCAGCTCTTCCTTATCCATCGACTTCAGTGCTTTCCTCAGACTTGCTTTCGACATACATGATTAATTTTGCCGCACTCCGTGCGTTATTGATTTTATTGACTAAATGATGCATCACAGGCCCTGAACAAGCCCATCTTCTATTAAGGAAACAACAGAAGAGGCCCTATATCCGCATCAAATGTGTTTTTATGCTGAAAAACATATTCCCCTCCTATTGCAGAATAAAGAATAAATAGTAAATTTGGGGCATACCAAATCTAATACCTTTCACTATGAAAATCGGAATACCAAAAGAAATCAAGAACAACGAAAATCGTGTGGGCGCAACGCCCGCCGGAGTCAAGGAACTCGTAAACCATGGCCATGAGCTGTTCGTGCAGCATACGGCCGGAGAAGGTAGCGGCTTCAGTGATGAGGAATATATCGCTGCGGGAGCGACCATCCTGCCCACCATAGAGGATGTCTACGCCACAGCCGACATGATCATTAAGGTAAAGGAGCCCATTGCTCCGGAGTATAAACTGATCCGCAAAGACCAGGTGCTCTTCACTTACTTCCACTTCGCATCCGACCGCGAGCTGCTCGACGCAATGCTTGAAAGCGGCGCCGTATGTATCGCCTATGAGACAGTGACCGACCGCGACCATCGCCTTCCCCTTCTCATTCCGATGAGCGAAGTTGCCGGCCGCATGTCGATTCAGGAAGGTGCACGCTTCCTCGAGAAGCCCCAGGGTGGACGCGGAGTATTGCTCGGCGGTGTGCCAGGAGTTAAGCCTGCACGCGTGCTTGTGCTTGGCGCAGGAGTAGTAGGACGCAATGCTGCGCTCATGGCCGCCGGCTTAGGAGCGGATGTCACCATTACTGATGTTAATCTTAACGTGCTGCGCCATTGCGCTGACGTTATGCCCAAAAACGTAAAGACTCTCTATTCATCCCGTCATAACATCGAACAGGAACTTCCCACCACCGATCTCGTAATCGGTTCCGTGCTCGTGCCCGGCGCTAAGACGCCCCATCTCATCTCGGCGGATATGGTGAAGCTGATGCGTCCCGGATCAGTGATGGTTGATGTCGCCGTCGACCAGGGCGGCTGCTTCGAGACAACTCATCCCACTACTCACTCGGAGCCCACATACGTCGTTGACGGAGTTGTGCAGTACGCTGTAGCCAATATCCCCGGTGCAGTCCCCTACACTTCTACCCTTGCGCTTACCAATGCCACTCTCCCCTATGCGATCAGACTCGCCGACATGGGTTGGCGCGCAGCATGCCTTAAGGATCCCGGACTGGCTGACGGCGTGAACGTTGTCGACGGAAAGATCACCTACAAGGCCGTGGCCGACGCTTTCGATATGCCCTACACTCCGCTGGAGAAATAACTCCGGCCTCCTATCAAAATAAGCTTTTATACAATTAAATAATGAGGCGAGTGCGTTGTGCGACGCGCTCGCCTCTTTTTGCATCGGTCTGACAACTTCTTTACATCTCCTGAAAGAACTTTTATAAAAAGAAATGTTCTATCTATAGAGCGGGCCCATTGAGAGTCTGCTCCATCCTCTCCCACTCCTACATTCATTCCCTGATGAATTAATGATCTTAAAAGATGCAATATATTATCAGTTTCTTTCAGGGTCATCCCCTGATTCCGTTATTCCTTACTGTCGGTCTCGGTTTCTGGCTTGGCAGCCTTCGCTATAAGTCGTTCAGTCTCGGCGCCGTTGCAGCCACGCTGATAGTGGGTGTGCTTTTCGGCCAAATGGAGATTGTGATTCCGGATATGGTAAAAAACGTATTCTTTCTCTTTTTCCTTTTCGCCACGGGCTACAGCGTCGGCCCGCAATTCTTCCACGCTCTGAAGGGTTCCGGACGCAAACAAGCCCTTTTCGCGTTGGTTGAGGCCCTGGTATGCGCTGGCCTTGTGATGGGCGCAGCGTTGCTGATGGGATATGACAACGGAATAGCCACGGGACTTTTCGCCGGTTCGCAGACGGCATCGGCATGCCTGGGAATGATCAGTGATACGGTTAAGGAGCTTCCTCTCTCAGCAGAAAAGATGCAATACCTGCTCGCCATAATTCCTGCCTGCTATGCAGTGACATACGTATTTGGCACCGTTGGGACGGCATGGTTTCTGTCTTCAGTTGCGCCGGGAATGCTTGGAGGGCTGAACGCGGTGAAAGCGGATGTGGCGCAGGCTGAGCAGCAAGATGAGGGTGACGCAACTCCGGCACCGGGAGAAATCAAGGCGCGACGCCCGGTTGTGTTCCGTGCCTATAAAGCCGAAGGAGAATACTTCTCCACTCCACGGAGCGTTAAGGATATCGAACATTACATCAACACTCCTGAGAGTCGTCTTCTTGTGGAAAGAGTGAGGATCAACGGAGATATTCACGAACCCACACCCGCCCTTCTTATTCCTCAGGGAGCGCACATCGTAGTTGCCGGCCGCGCGGAGTCTATGGTGAGTTATAACGGCAAGATCGGTCCGGAAGTGCTTGACCCCGACCTTCTGAATTTCAGTGCTCAGAAAACGCCGGTCACAATTTCGGGCAAAGGTGCCGGACAGACGTTCGGCCAATTACGCAAACAGTCCTACATGGAACGCGTGATGGTGGCAACGCTTAAGCGCGGCGGCCACAGGCTCCCTCTCCTTAACACGACAGAGCTATATCCGGGCGATGTCATCACCCTTGTGGGCTGGCCCCGCGATGTGACGGAAGCGGCCTCAAAACTCGGATATGCCGATTCGCAGAGCGACACTACCGATATGGTGTTTGTAGGGTTAGGCATCGCACTCGGATGTCTGTTGGGAGCGGCGGCGATAACAGTAAAGGGTGTGCCGATGGCATTAGGCGCGAGCGTCGGTGCGCTTATTGTCGGCCTCGTGTTCGGATGGTGGCGCACACGTCGCCCTACATTCGGACATATCCCGTCGGCGGCAATCTGGATTATGGAGAATTTAGGCATCAATATGTTCATCGCCGTGATCGGCATAACCGCGGGAGCTTCGTTCATATACGGACTTAAGACCGCAGGCTGGCTGATATTCCTTATCGGAGCCGCGTGCACGATTATCGGTCTGGTGATCAACATATTCTTAGCCCGACGTGTATTCAGGCTCTCACGTCCCGACACATTAGGATGCGTGGCGGGCGGGCGCCTGAGCGTAGCGGCTATCGGCGCGATCCGCGACACTCTGCAGAGCGACGTGCCCAATCTGAGTTTCACGATTACCTACGCCGTGGCAAACATAACGTTGGTGTTCTCCTCATTGCTTGTACTGCTGCTGATATGATCCGCTTGACCGGCTACAGGCCAATCTTACCCGGGCCCGAAAATGGTATACAGACGCTGTTCGTGCCGCGGTGAAAAAAATTTATTACGACTGCACGAACCTTTTCTAACCTCAGATTGTATTAAGTATAGAAAATCGTTTCATGATGTTAGGTTAGTTCGAAAATTATTAAAAAATTTGGTAAAATCCGTCGATGTGAATCGACGGATTTTATTTTTAGTGGATGGAGCCTTACCCTCCCTCTCTGCCGGATGGTATCACACCGAGGCATCGTAGTGAATAGCCTCAAGGAAGCGGCGCACGGTAGCAGGATTGCCTGTATACTTCCCTTTGTCCTCGCTCAGTTTGCACGTGTCGCAATAGAAAGGCCATGATTCGGTGATTTTCACTGCGAGCAGCTTGATTACAATATTGCGGGGCTTTACGCCGGGGAAATCGTTAGTGAAGTGCGTGCCGATTCCGAACGATGGTATGCACTTCCCCTGCGCGTAGCGATTGATGCTGATCGCCTCATCGACGTTGAGGCCGTTGCTGAACACCACCTGCTTCGTGGCCGGCTCTATATTTAGCGCGCGGTATTTGTCCACAATCAGATCAAGTTGCTCGTAATTGTCACCGCTGTCGACGCGCAGCCCTTTGAAGAGGTTGGCAAAATCTTCGGAGAAGTTAAGGCTGAAGATCGGCCAGCCGTATGTGTCATAAAGAAACGTTCCCAACGCCCCACGGTAAGTGTTGCTCCATGTGCGCATTGCGAGGTGGTTGGCCATCTGAGGACCGTACATTCCGGCTATCGCACACACGAACTCATGGGCCATCGTGCCGATCGGCGTCAGGTCATACTCTTTTGCAAACCATACGTTGCTCGTTCCGACGAAGCGTCCCGGGCCGGAGGCGCCGCACTCCTTCATAGCCTTTACCACTGCCTCCTGCGCGCAGAAGGAGGCGCGACGGCGTGTGCCGAAGTCGCTGTAAATACACCCACCTTCAATTAGTCTTCGCGCTTTCTCGGCCGATCGCACGGCGAAGTCATCATAGTCAAGCTTGGCTTCCTGCCCCGTGAGGATGTAATATAGTTCGGAGACGATGGCGAGCACTTTCACCTCCAGCAATATCGTGTCGCTCCATGTGCCTTCGAACTCGATATGCAGATGCCCCTCTTCATCCTGCCATACATTGACCCAGCGGCTGTCGTAACGGAATCCTTTCAGAAAACTGTAGAACCACGCGGGAATATATTTGCAGGCTCGGCGCATGAAGGCGATCTCGTCGTCGGTGATGACGAGTTGCTCAAGGTATCCGATCTGCTCCCTGACCGCCTCGGCGAAGCCGGGAGGATAGACGGTGTTGTCGCGGTCGTTGAACTTATACTTTACTTGGGTACGGGGGAAATTCTCGATGACGGCGCAACACATCGTGAACTTATACAGGTCGTCGTCGGTGAAATGGGTGATGATAGGACGCATGGGCGGCTACGGTTTAGTGGAATGTCGCTATAATTGATTGAATTTAAACTATAATGTAAAGGTAGCGATTAATTTACACTTATCCAAATTCCCGCCCGTAAAAAACTTCCCATCCCTATAAACCGACAATCCAATCTCATGCTAAAAAAAACGTACCATTTAGCGCAGCCATTCCATGAAATTTATTAATTTTGCAGTTAAGTAATACGCTTCTAAAATACCCCATGACTGACTTGCAGGTAGACATCAAAGAGAATGATATATTAGAACTATCATCTGAATTACTCAATACCCTCCTCAAAGACCATACTTTGAGTACTGACGAGTGTCAAGTCAATATTTTTTGGGCAACCGATAACTATGCCAATCGTGGAAAAGGCTATCAATATGGCGACCAAATTACTATTGAATCCATTACAGGCGCAAACGGCAACGTGATTGTACCGCGAGCTGTAAAGTCTCGCGAACAGCAGCAACAACGCAGCCGTGAAATGGCGGAGGTGTTCACTCCGTCGTGGATATGCAACAAGCAAAACAATCTCGTTGATAATGCTTGGTTCGGTCGTGAGGGCGTTTTCAATACAGAGGTTGACAACCCCGATGGCTCCCACTCGTGGATTGTCAATACTGAGCCTATTGTTTTTCCTGAGGGCAAAACTTGGCGTGACTATGTTAATGAAAACCGTCTCGAAATAACGTGTGGCGAAGCTCCATATCTTGTTAGCCGCTACGATACCGTAACCGGTGAGCCTATTGCCGTTGAACGTCGTATCGGATTACTTGACCGAAAACTTCGCATCATCGGAGAGAATACTTCTACTTCCGGCGAATGGCTCAAAGCCGCTCAATCGGCTTATCAAAGCATCTACGGCTTCGAGTGGCAGGGTGACAATCTCGTTCTCGCCCGCGAAGCGTTGCTATATACTTTCGTTGACTACTACCGAGCCAAGTTCGGTAAAGATCCTCAACTCAAATCACTACTTTATATCGCCTATATTATTTCTTGGAATATATGGCAGATGGATGGACTCAAAGGCGTTATCCCTAATTCGTGCGGTGAGCGTCGCACTGTGGTGTACGACCTTTTCGGAGAGACTGAAACCGTGAGCCAATGCGAAGGGTGCAAGTCGGGCGATATAAAAAAACATAACGGCACATACGCTCTAATTAAAGACTGGAGCGCACCGAAAGCGAAACAAAAAATCCGATTCATCGACCTTATTAAATAATCGGCATGGAATATTTCTCTAATCTTAAAGCAAAGTTGATTTACGTGTTCCGCATACCTGATGCGGCACACGCTGACTGCGTCAAAATTGGCGAAGCTACTTTTGAGGACGGCAACATTACATTACCGCCCAACAGCAGTGCACTCAATAAGGCAGCTCGCGCTCGTATCGACCAGTATACCAAGACCGCCGGTATCAACTATGAACTTCTCCATACTGAAATTGCTATCTTTGTCCGTAACGGCAAACTCGGTGCCGTCAATGACAAAGAGGTTCACGACGTTTTACTCCGCAGCGGTATTAAGCGTAAAGAGTTTCAGCACGTCAGTGGTGCTAACGAATGGTTCTGTTGCGACCTCGAAACCGCCAAGAAAGCTATCGCTGCTGTAAAGGAGGGTAGGAAAGCTCTGCAAGGCCACGAAATTTCCATTGGACAATCGCCCATTCAGTTCCGCCCCGAACAGCAAGAGGCCATCATCAAGACTCTTAAGCAATTCAAGAAAGGTAATCAAATGCTTTGGAACGCAAAGATGCGTTTTGGTAAAACCCTTTCGGCTTTGCAGGTTGTCAAGGAGCGTGGCGACTTCCGCCGCGTACTTATCCTCACACACCGCCCCGTGGTCGATGCCGGTTGGTTTGAAGATTTCGGTAAGATATTTTACGATTCTCCTCAGTGGGCTTACGGCTCTAAGAATAAAGGCGATTCATTCCATTCGCTTGAAAATCGAGCAAAAAAAGGTGAAGCAAATTATATCTACTTTGCCTCTATGCAGGACCTCCGAGGTTCTGAACTTGTTGGCGGCAACTTTGATAAGAACAATGATGTTTTCTCAACTCCATGGGATTTAATAATTGTCGATGAAGCACACGAAGGCACCCAGACCGAACTTGGTAAGGCTGTGATGAAGGAACTTACCAAAGAGAAAACTAAAGTCCTTCGACTCTCCGGAACTCCCTTTAATCTTCTTGACGACTTCAAGGAGGAGGAAATCTACACGTGGGATTACGTTATGGAGCAGCGCGCAAAAGCGCAATGGGATATAGACCACCCCGGCGACCATAACCCATATGCTGGTCTCCCTCGCCTTAATATCTACACGTACGACCTCGGCCGACTGATGAACGAGTATGCCGATGAAGATATTGCTTTCAACTTCCGCGAGTTCTTCCGTACTAACGACGACGGCGAGTTTGTACATAAGGCTCATGTTGAAAATTTCCTCAATCTTCTCACTAAGACCGACGAGGAAAGTATGTATCCCTTTGCCAACAAACGTTATCGCGAAATATTCCGGCACACCCTTTGGATGTTGCCGGGCGTGAAGGCAGCAAAAGCTCTTTCCTCAATGCTCAAAAATCATCCTGTATTCGGAATGTTTGAGATTGTTAACGTAGCCGGCGACGGCGACGAGGAGGAAGCTAACGAGGAAGCACTGCGAAAGGTAGAGAAAGCCATCGGTAAAGACCCCGACCAAACACGCACAATTACTCTCTCCTGTGGTCGTCTGACTACCGGTGTAAGCGTAAAGCCTTGGATGGGCGTGTTTATGCTGTCGGGAAGTTTCAACACTGCCGCCTCCGCTTATATGCAGACCATTTTCCGTGTGCAGACCCCGGCAACAATCAATGGCCGCGTCAAGGAGGACTGCTATGTGTTTGACTTCGCGCCCGACCGCACACTTAAAGTACTTGCCGAAACCGCAAAGATTTCAACCAAAGCAGGTAAGCAGGGAGAAAGCGATAGAAAGCAACTCGGCGAATTCCTTAACTTCTGCCCGATAATTTCGGTGGAGGGTAGTCAAATGCGTCAGCTAAACACCGAGCACATGCTTCAGCAACTCAAACGTGTTTACGTGGAGCGAGTAGTGCAGAATGGTTTTGAGGACGGATACCTCTATAACGACGAGCTGATGAAACTCTCAGATGTCGACATTAAGGAATTCAATGACCTGAAAGGCATTATAGGCACAACAAAGGCGATGGCTAAGACCAATAAAATCGACATTAACAATCAAGGTCTTACCGATGAGGAATATGCTGAATTAGACGACTTAGATAAAGAAAACAGAAAAAAAGGGAAAAATAAGAAGGAACTTACACCCGAACAAAAGGCTCGCCTCGAAGAATTGAAGAAGAAGAAAAAGGTTAAGGAAGATGCTATCTCAATTCTTCGCGGTATTTCAATCCGTATGCCGTTGATGATATACGGTGCAAAAGTTGAGAACGAGGACGAAGAACTTACCATTGACAACTTTACTCAACTTGTCGACCCGAAGTCGTGGGAAGAATTTATGCCGCGCGGTGTAACCAAACAACGTTTCAACGCCTTTAAGAAATATTACGACCCTGATATCTTTACTGCCGCGGCTAAGCGCATCCGCGCAATGGCTCGCGCTGCCGACCGCCTTTCGATCGAAGAACGCATTGAACGCATTGCCGCTATCTTCGATACGTTCCGCAATCCGGACAAAGAAACAGTCCTGACTCCGTGGCGCGTAGTCAATATGCACATGAGCGACACTCTTGGCGGATATACTTTCTTCAACGAGAACTTCTCGGAAACTATTGAAGAACCACGCTTTGTCGAGCGAGGCGATATAACTACCGATGTTTTCTCGCCAGATAGTCACCTCCTTGAAATCAATTCAAAGTCGGGTCTTTATCCTCTCTATCTGGCATATAACGTCTACCGCTCGCGTATGCGAAATGCGATGTTCTCACCGGAATCTCTCGAAGAACATCAAGCTATTTGGGATGCAGCCGTAGCAGAAAATATCTTCGTTATCTGCAAGACACCTATGGCAAAACGTATCACTGAGCGAACTCTCCTTGGCTTCCGTAAAGGTAAAACCAATATGTGGGCTCCAGAAGACTTAATCAACAAAATTAAAAATCAACCCGAACTTTTCATCAAGAAAGTTCACGACCTCGTAGGTAAAGACGTGAAAATAAAAGCAATAGTAGGTAATCCACCGTATCAAGAAGAAGGAGAAAGTACTCGTAAGGCACCAATATACCATTTATTCTACGATGCATCATTTAGACTTGCTCCTATCGTAACTCTGATTACCCCCGGAAGGTATTTATTCAGAGTAGGCCAGACTCCTTCAGAGTGGATGGATAAAATGTTGTCAGATACACATTTCAAGGTTGTTGACTATTTCCAAAAGTCTAGCGAAGTGTTTCCAACTGTGGACATAAAAGGAGGAGTTGCTATTGGGTTTAGAAATTCGGAAAAGGAATTCGGAGCAATCGGCTTCTTCTCAGAATTTCCCCAACTTGTATCTATCATGAACAAAGTAAAATCTCATAATGACTTCGTATATGGGGCTTTTACACAAATGGTTTCATCACAAGGTATATACCGTTTTTCAGATTATGCCCTGAATAACATACCTCGTATAATAGAAGTTCAAGGCAAAGGTACAGCAGCAAAAATCACATCAAATGCCTTTGAAAATCTGACAGAAATTTTTGTCGATTCAGAACAAAAGATTGAAGGTAAGGGCGTTCAAATCATGGGTCGTGTAAAAGGAGGACGCGAAATCCGATGGATAAACGCTAAATACTTGCAACCATGTGACTACCTAGATTTTTATAATGTATTTGTTCCCGAGGCTAATGGCACAGGTGCCATCGGCGAGGTGCTCAGCACGCCGGTAATCGGCGTGCCGGTAATCGGACACACGGACACCTTCCTCAGCATCGGCAAGTTTGCCTCTGCTGAGGAGGCGTCCGCGTGTTTGAAATACGTCAAGTCAAAATTTGCCCGGTGTTTATTAGGAACCCTCAAAGCTACCCAACACAACCCTAAAGATACTTGGGCCAATGTCCCGATGCAAGACTTCACTGAGAATAGTGATATTGACTGGAGTAAGAGTATAGAGGAAATCGACGCGCAGCTTTATGCTAAATATCGTCTCAGTGACGATGAGATAGCTTTTATTGAGTCAATGATAAAACCGATGAGATAATCCAATCAATACACGCGGTTTGTGCAGGCGGTTGGTGTTGACAGGGTGCGGGGCGTAGGGTTGATAGCGAACAAGATACCGTTGGTAAGCAACCGCGTGGATGAGAAGTATCGGTCGGCACAGAAACCGCTCGGGGGCGGTTGGTGGCTGATGACGTGTTCGGACACGGCGACGAAACGGAAACAGATACAGAGTATCGCCGCGGCGTTGGGGATTTCAGTCGACGTGAAGATAGTATAAGCCGGGCGCGACCCGAAATGCCGCGCCACCACCAGATCTGTAAACGGACGCCACCACCCTACAGGTCGGGTGGTGGCGCCGCAGTTGTGTCGCGCGGGGATGGCTTAGCGGAGAAGAAGTTGTTTCTCCTGCCCTACCGTAATGGGCGACGAATGACCTGAAAGGAGCACCGTATCATCGGGAAGTGTAAATATCTTATTTACGATAGATTCCTCAAGAATTCTACGGTTGCCTCCAGGGAAGTTGGTCAGGCCGGGCCCATGCTGATAAAGTAAATCACCAACAAAAGCAGCCTTCTCACGCTCTGAATAGTAGGTCACTGATCCCGGAGTATGACCCGGAGTATGAATTACTTTCAGATAGCATTCCGAGTTTGCCTTCAACCGGATTATCTCGCCATCATGCAGTTCTTCGTAATGAGGGACTGTAATTGGGTCATAATTGCTGCTCAGATTCAAGTATGGATCTGTAAGATACTTTGCATCCTCCGGATAGATATAAATAGGAGCCACAAGTTTCTCGCGCAATAATTCGGCTGCGCCGATATGGTCGAAATGTCCGTGAGTGAGCAGAATTTTTTCTATCTTCCAACCATTGCGGACCACTGTATCATAAATCAGACCGGCCTGGGCACCCGGATCAATTAAGAATCCGGCTTTAGAATGAGGATCGATATAGAAGTAGGTGTTTTCAAGAAATACACCCTCTACCTGCAATTCCTTAATCATGACTTTTTCCTTTCTACTGAATTAACAATTCTTCCGGTTTAAAGAAGCTGACAACCGTCGGGGCCGCACTGGTGCGGACGTTCAGCGGCAGTATTGTCGGTAGATGCGGCTACTTCTTCCTGCTTTTTAAGTTCGCGACGGAGCGCCGACTTGAAACCATCCTCGGTCATGGCACCGGGCACTGCGAAATCACCATTAAATATAATGTAGGGAACGCCGCGCACCCCGCGCATCATGGCCTCGCGCTCGTCGAAACGCACCTCATCGTCATATTTGTCGGATTCGAGCACTTCCTTCACCTCAGCCTCGTTCATGCCGACACCGACAGCCTTGTCGAGCAGCACTTTATGGTCGGCAAGCACAAGGTTCTCAACGAAATAGGCCTGGAACAGTGCCTCGTTGAGCCGGCCGACAGTCTCGCGGTCATATTTAGCTTCGGCAAGTTTCATCAGGCGGTGTGCGTCGCGGGTGTTCGAATATTGGGTGGTCATATAATTGAAGTCAATTCCAAGATCGCGGCCGAGTTGTGAGATTTGCTCAATCTGCTCCTTGGCGGCTTCGAGAGGCAGACGGTATTTCATTGCAAAACGCTCCGGAGTGGGACCTTCAACTTCCTTAGGCGCGTCAGGATTAAGTTCAAACGCCCGGAAGTCGATAT
This sequence comes from uncultured Muribaculaceae bacterium, assembly GCA_947178505.1. Classification (GTDB taxonomy): domain Bacteria; phylum Bacteroidota; class Bacteroidia; order Bacteroidales; family Muribaculaceae; genus Lepagella. The sequence goes on from CAMWYR010000001.1 coordinate 78,482, forward strand.
TCACCTGATCTTCAAGACCAAGATCACGGATAGCATTCTGCAGACGGGTTTCGCCGATATAGCAATAAGGGCATGCAAAGTCAGACCAAATTGTGAGTGTCATCATAGTTTTATTCCTTTCTAATAGTTGATTAATTATTTGCTTTTGATAATCTTCTGTAACACCTCGTTAAAAACTTCAAACTTCTCTGTGCCGACTAAGTCAAGCAACGCCTGATGTCGAGAATCGGCCACGTGCAGAACCTTCGGCTCCATTGCGCGGGATTTGTCGGTGAGATAGACGCGCATGCATTTATAACTGACGGTCTGCGTCGCTACCAATCCCTTTTTCACGAGGGCAGATACCGCACGACAGACCCCGGCGCGGTCGCGGCCGACCATATCGGCAATCTCGCATTGCTGAAGCCCCTCCTGCGAGTATATGGCCCGGAGCACGAGATACTCAAGCGGCGTTAGTGGAAGCGCAGCGTCACGCAGCGCATTCTCCAACTGGCTGAGAAGTATTTGATTAGCACAGCCAATCATGCAGCCTATCGCCGAGGAGGAATAGGGTGTCTTTTTCGTTTTCATCGTGGTGTGTTTTTCATTTTATATCTATATAACATCGCGAAAGCTGAAATGGTTGCGTGCGCAATCATTTTTATTTTATATTTCGGAGGTCTTAACACTCTTTAATTTTGCATATTGAGCAAAATGAGATAACTTTGCAGTTTGAAAACTCCAACAACTTGAGACGATTTCTAATATATATATTGTGTTGCGTTATTATCGGAATCTGTTATTCGCAGAGTTCAAGCGCACCTTCTGAGGAGAAAGTGAAGGAATCAAAACCTCTCCCCTCGGATTCGTTGTCGGGAAATAATGACGACGAGGTTGCCCTGGAATTTTCTGAGGCAGATGGCGAAAGTCCGGGGGTGGAATCTACTGATTCGACCGTAGTCATCGCGCCCGACACAATTTCGGGTAAAACGCTGCTGAGCCGTATCGACCGCTCGAAGGTCGACCTTGAGAGTGCGGTGACGTTCTCGGCCTCCGACTCGCTTGTGCTGCATGGGCTCAATAACGCCCAACTATTCGGAAACGGAACAGTGGAATATGGTGAGTTCAAGCTCAATTCGGCCTCAATCAGGATGGAGCTCGACAGCAGCAAGGTCTTTGCCTCCGGACTCCCCGATTCTCTCGGCGTTATCGAGGGAAATCCTATCTTCAAGGACAAATCGGGCGAATATGAATCGGAGACGATGACATATAACTTCAAGACCGAGCGAGGATTCATCACCGGCGTCGTGACCCAGCAGGATGAAGGCTTCATCCGCGGCGAGAGAGCTAAGAAAATGGACGACGGCACATTCTATATGGAGAATGGCCGCTACACCACCTGTGATGACCATGATCATCCGCACTTCTATTTCCAGCTCACCAAGGCTAAGGTGCGTCCTCACAAGGATGTCGTGACGGGGCCGGCATACATGGTGCTTGCTGACGTGCCCCTCCCTATCGCATTACCTTTCGGCTACTTCCCGTTTTCCAAGAAATATTCGAGCGGAGTGATTTTCCCCTCTTTCGGTGAAGACTATAACCAGGGGTTCTACCTGCGCAACGGCGGCTATTATTTTGCAATCAACGATAACGTCGACCTCGCGCTTACAGGAGAAATCTATACGAAAGGCTCATGGGGCATTTCGGGGCGCGCGAATTACGTGAAACGCTACCGTTTCAACGGCTCGTTCGATATATCTTTCCTCAACACGGTCACCGGCGATAAAGGTGCGCCCGACTACAGCCGAATGCGCAACTTCCAGGTGCTCTGGAGCCATTCGCAGGATCCGAAGGCGAATCCTAACCTAAACCTCTCGGCTTCCGTAAACTTCGCTACTTCCGGCTATTCGCGCAACGATCTGAATTCTTATTACAACTCATCTTTTACGGAAAACACGAAGTCGAGTACGGTCAACCTCACCTATCGCGTGCCTAACTCAAAATGGAGCTTCTCGGCTACCGCCAATATCACCCAGCGCTCGCAGGATTCTACGCTGGCCGTTTCTTTTCCTAACCTTACCGTGACGATGTCGCAGACCAATCCCTTCAAGCGCAAGCGCTCGGTCGGCGGGGAGAGATGGTACGAGAAAATCCGTCTCTCATATTCCGGACGTTTCCAGAACTCGCTCACGTCGGGGCAGGATGAGTTTTTCAAGAAAAGTCTGATAAAAGACTGGCGTAACGGCATGCAGCACTCGGTGCCCGTATCCGCCACTTTCTCTATATTCAAATATTTCAATATCTCGCCGTCGATCAATCTCAACGACCGGATGTACACCTCAAAGATCAGGCGGCAGTGGGACACGCAGGCAGCCCGCGAAATCCAGGACACTACCTACGGCTTCTATAACCTTTTCGACTTCAATGCCTCAATCGGCCTCGACACGAAAATCTATGGATTCTGGAAACCTATGAAATTCCTCGGCGATAAAGTGCAGATGATCCGGCATGTCCTTACGCCGACTGTTTCGGTCTCCTGGAATCCTGACTTCAGAGCGAGCGGCTGGGGCGGTTACGGCTACTACTACTTTACCGACCAGACAGGTAATCTCCAGCGCCGCGAATATTCATATTTCTCGCACGGCATCTTCGGGGCTCCTTCAAGCGGGAAGAGCGGTATGGTCTCGCTGAATCTTGCCAACAACCTTGAGATGAAGGTGAAGAGCGATCGGGATTCCACCGGCGTGAAGAAGGTCTCGCTTATTGAAAACCTCAGTCTATCGAGCAGTTATAACTTTGCAGCCGACTCTCTGCGGCTCAGTCCGCTCCAGGCCAACATCATGCTGCGCCTCGTCAAGAATTTCAATCTGAATATCAACAGTTCGTGGGATCCCTACGTATATAAACTGAATTCATACGGCACGCCTGTGCATGTGAACCGTTACCGTATTCAGGAGGGAAAGGGGCTCTACCGTCTCGCATCGGCCGGCACCAGCTTCTCCTACACCTTCAATAACGATACGTTCAAACGCAAGAAGGAAAATACCAACTCCGCCCCCATCCCGACGGAAGAAGAGGATGAGACAACGGAGCATGAGTCGTTTGCCGATATTGCCTCGCGCAAACGTGCACGGAAAGCGACCTCAGATTCGGGAGAGACTTCAGACAACGACGGGTATGCGTCATGGTCAGTGCCATGGAGCCTGTCGGTGAATTATTCAGTCAACTACGGTTACGGTGAATTCGATATGAACCGTATGGAGTATCGCGGACGCTGGAATCAGAATCTGAGTTTCAACGGCAATATCCGCCCCACAAAAAACTGGAACTTCTCCTTCTCTGCCAGCTACGATTTCAATCTTCACAAGCTTGCCTACATGAACTGCTCCGTAAGCCGCGACATTCACTGCTTCACTATGTCATGTTCATTCGTGCCCGTCGGTCCTTATAAATCCTATAATTTCCACATTGCCGTGAAGTCGTCAATGCTCAAGGATTTCAAATATGATCAGCGGTCGCGCTCGTCCAACGGCATTCAGTGGTATTAAGGCTCCATCCACTAAAATTTCTTAGGCTCCATCATAAAAAGCGCTAGGGAGTGACGTATGTTTACGTCACTCCCTAGCGATTATTATATAATCAGCAATTCTATCCGGGGTTGTTCAGAGACCGCGCTCAATAAGCTCGGAAAGCTTGTTGGCAGTCTTCTCTCCGCTCTCGCGCATAAGTTCCTGTCCCTCCTTGAAAAGGATGTAGGTCGGGAACTGACGCACCTGGAAGCGGGTCCAGAGAGGCTCGTTATACGACGCGTCAACACGCATCACGTTGGCTTTGCCTTCGTATTTCTTCTTGAGTTCGTCGAATATGTATTTCACTTCCACAGCATCATTGCGACCTGCGTGCTGAAAAATTACAAGCGTAGGAATTGATTCCTTGATTACTTCTTCAAATGTCTTTTTCATAATATTCAATTTTAGTCAGAGGTTATAGTGTCTCCTGATAGAGATTTCCCCATCCTTTATTATTATAACAAAAAGAAAGGCAACGGGTTCAACCGATGCCTTCCTAAAATTCAATAATTAAGCCTGACGCCGGGCGTCAGCAGTTGTCTATAATCATTATGCACCGAGTGCAAGGTCGGTGAGCCAGATCCAGAGCGGGCAGAATCCGATGAAGAGGATCACTGACAGAGTAAGGGATGATGTGCCGGTGGCGACATATACGTCATTCTCATCAGCGATAATGATACCGGAGAATGCCGGCGGGAGAGCCGCTGCCACGACGAGCATCTTGAGGTTGAGCGGATCCATATGGAACCAAAGACCCAGAAGAAGCACAACAAGAGGCATCATAATCATCTTCATGATCGAACCGAGGATTACCTGCCAGTTGATCGTGATCTTGATTGCTGAAAGCGTGATACCGGCGGAGAACACCGCAAGCGACGCATTAGCCTTTGCAATAAGGTCGAACGACGGGCTGAGATACTTCGGCCATGGAATTCCTACGAGCACCCATACGACAGCCAGGATTGGAGCCCAGGCCACAGGCTGAGCGAGCGCATGAAGCACAGGCTTCCACCACGCTTCCTTCTTGGTCGACCCGGGTTTCTGCTTCTCAAGCGAAGCATTCATCAGCGACAGACCGACCGGAATACCGATGGCGTTGACCACGATACCAACAATCGCCACTACCAGCGCGACAGCGGGAAGTCCGGCTGTTGCATCGAAGATAGGCTCCAGCACCGCAAATCCGAGGAAGCCGATTGTCGGCGATCCACTGATAAGGGCTGATACGGCAGCATCCGCACCGGTATTTTTCTTAAACATCCTGAACACGAAATAGACAAGCATGAAACAGCCCATAATGCCGATCAGAGACACGAGCGTTAGCTTGAGATCTTTCGCCAGGTCTTCGCGACTTGCCTGCACGATTGATACGAACAGCGCCGCCGGAAGTGCGTAATCAAGCACTACCTTATTGAACTCTTTTGAATTTTCCCCGTTGAATATCCCCTTCTTTCCGGAGATGAACCCGGCAAGCATAACGACCACAATCGGGACGATAGCATATAAAATGATGTGTAACATAAGCAAATGGCTTTATGATCGGGGAGAGGGAGGCTAAAGCTCACCTCTCCCCTCCCGGGTTCATTTAAACGGTATACTCAATCAGGGGTGTGGGATTCAGATAGCCGATGTGGCCGCTCTCCTTACCCGAATCTGCTGCCAGCTGCACGTCGATCAGACAGGGCTGCTTTGACGCGATAGCCTCTTTAAGGGCCGACGTGAGTTCCGCCGGAGTTGTCACATAGTAGGTCTTAGCGCCGAATGCATCGCCAAGCTTATCATAGCGAGCGTGGATATCAAGAGTGGTCGGTGCAGGCTCGCTACCGCCGCCGGGGTTGACACCGATACCGTTATAGATACCGCCATTGTTGAAAATCACTACCGTTGCAGGGAGTTTATAGCGGCAGATGGTTGCGAAGTCCATGCCTGAGAAACCGAACGCTGAGTCACCTTCGATTGCCACTACGCTCTTGCCGGTGGCTACGGCAGCTCCGATAACGGAGCCCATACCCATACCCATGATCGACCAAGAGGCGCAGTCAACACGATGACGCGGAAGCTCCATATCGATCGTGTCGCGCGTATCATCAAGAGTGTTCGCGCCTTCATTCACGAGGATCACGTCGGGATTCTCGGCAAGCACGGGCTTGATCGCGCTCAGTGCTGTCCAGTGAGTCATGGGCATCTCTGTCGAAGCCTTCTGGAGACGCTCCTCAAACTTCGCGTTCTTCTCCTTGCTCTCGGCCTGAAGAGAGGGCACCCACTGCGGATCAGTCTGCATGGTCTTGCCCTTCATGCCTTCGAGGATGGCATCGAGAGAGAGACCGAGATCACCGATCACCGGAGCAGCAATAGGCACGTTGCGGTCGATTTCCTCAGGTTCAACGTCAAGCTGGATAAACTTCACGTTCTTGTTCCATTTGCCACGGCCGAAGGAGAGCATCCAGTTGATGCGCGCACCGACCACCATCACTACATCGGCATCCTCCATTATCGTGGAACGGCATGACAAAGCGCTCAGTTCGCCGTTGTCGGGAAGAAGACCCTTTGCCATCGACATGGAGAGATAAGGAATCTTATATGTGTCTGAAAGCTCCTTGAGCTGATTCTCAACCTGAGCGTATGCCGCACCCTTACCCAGAAGGAGCGCAGGCTTCTTCGCTGTTGAAAGGAGTTCTACCGCGCGTTTCACGGCATCCTCATTCGGACGCACGGGCGTATAGATATCCACAGGAGAGTAGAAGAGTTTCTCAGCCTCGGCACGGTCCATCACCTCGCCGAGTGCCGGGGTTGTCATATCGATATAGACACCGCCTGGACGGCCGCTGACGGCCGCACGGTAAGCACGTGCCACTGCCGAAGGAATATCCTTGGCGTATGTACAGCGGAATGCCGCCTTCACAAGCGGACGCGCCGTATTGAGCTGATCGAGCTGCTCGTATGTGCCCATGTTCATATCGACCATCGCGGGATCCGATGCGCCCGAGATCTGAATCATAGGATAGCAGTTCACTGTAGCGTTTGTAGTGGCCGTGAGGCCGTTGAGGAAGCCAAGTGAAGATACAGTAAGAAGCACACCCGGCTTGCGAGTGAGGAAGCCGTGAGTGGCTGCCGCCATACCGGCCTGCTGCTCGAAGCGGAAACCATAATAATTCATGCCTATATCCTGCATTGCGTAGGCCGCCTCAGTCACGGGAATACCCACGAGGCCATAGACATCCATAAGGCCAAGTCGTTTCAGTGATTCTGCAAGAATATACATTCCGGTGACCTGTTCCGGAAATTTCGGAGCTGCTGCGCCTGCAGCAGTGTTTGCTGTGTTTTCCATAATGAAAAAAATCTTTTGGAGAGAATAAATAATAATTAGTGGAATTGAATGAAAAAGACCGGAGCCAATCTACCGTTTCCGGCAATCACGGCTCCGGTCAATTTGTCGGAATTATATTGATTTCAATAATTACATCTTACCGTCGGCAAGCGGAAGTGTCGTTCCGTTCTTTGCGAACTCTGCCTGCTGTTCGGGAGTATATCCGAGGCCCTCAAGGATTTCCTGAGTGTTACCTCCGAGCGTAGGACACGGACCATAGTTAGGCTGATAGTTGCTCATAGTGAACGGGCAACCGACAGTGACGAACTCGCCTACACCACCACCCTGGTCGATCTTCACAAGGGTGTTGCCGTCGTAGAGTGATTCATCAGTCATGATCTCCTTGGTAGAGAGCACCGGACCAACGGGCACACCTGCCTTGCCGAGAATGTCTGTAACCTCAAACTTGGTCTTGTCGGCAGTCCAGGCGCCGATACGCTTGTAGATTTCCTGTTTGTGACGGTCGCGGGCATCGGCAGTATTGAAGTCGGGGTTAGTAAGCCAGTCTTCGAAGCCCATCGCCTTGCAAGCGAGCTCGAAATCCTTAGCGCCGCGCTGAAGGATAATGTAGACGTAGTTATTGGCGTCAACCTCGTTGTCATAACCGCCGGCAGGCTTACACTTGTAAGTCCAACCAAGCACGCCACCACCCTCGATGTTACCTGCACGGGGCACACAGTCGCCGAACTTACCGTCGGGATACTGCGGGAACTGAGTTAGATAGCCGATCTTGTCAAGAGTAAGCTGGTCGCGCGTTTTGATACGGCAGAGGTTAAGACATGCATTGTGCATTGACTGGTATACGTAGCAACCTTCGCCGGTGTTGTTACGCTGCTGGAGCGCTGCGAGAAGACCGATGAGGAGGTGCATACCGGTGTTCGAATCACCAAGGGCTGCACCCGACTGAGTAGGAATGTCATACTGACCCTCCTCAAACCAACCGGTAGTGGAGGCAGCAGCGGCAGTCACCTGAGCGATAGGTTCGTAAGCCTTCAGATTAGCATATTTCGATGAGAGGGGGAAACCCTTGATCGTTCCGTAGATACAACGGGGATTGAGCGTATGCACTACGTCCCAGCCGAAGCCGAGCTTCTCCATTGCACCGGGGTGAAGATTCTCAACGAAGATATCACACTCCTTGATAAGCTTAGTCAGGATCTCGTGGCCGTCGGGAGTAGCGGCATCGAGAGAGAGAGATTTTTTATCAGAGTTGAGCTGAAGGAAGTAGTAACTCGGTTCGTCAGGATTCCACTGAAGTTCCTTACGGGTGGCGTCACCAACACCGGGACGCTCAATCTTGATTACGTCGGCACCGAGCCATGCAAGCATCTGCGTACATGAAGGGCCGGACTGAACTTCTGTAAAGTCAACTACCTTGATACCCTTCAAAGGGGCGTTTTCATTGTTTGTAGCCATGTTGTGTTTTTTATATAGTAATTAATAAGATTTATACAGATACTGACAAATTGATACTGAAGCATCTAAAAAATAAGGTAACAGTATCAGAAATGTTACAAATATACAACACTGAAAAGTGATAATAAGTTTTCCAATAACCCCAAAAATTTCCACCCTCCCGCGAACAACCACTATGTGCGGAGAACCCCCGCAAATAGTGGATCAGTCGTTTTGGTGTTCGGCTTCGAGGAAAAGCTCGCGCGGGGTGAGGATTTCAAGCGCACGTGCGCCGGCTCGTGTGCCGGTAAGGTAGGCAATGCGGTCGTCGGCGGAGATATGGTCGTCTTCGACAATGCGACGCACGGCATCTACCGAATGCCCCGGAATCCAGCTTTCCGGTTCACGGTCAAGATAGGCGGTGACACCGTAACTCAGGGCCAGCCACCGCTGAACGCGCTCGTTATGGCAGATGGCAAACGTCGGATTCGACCCGCGGAATGAGGCGATGAAACGCGCCGACACGCCCCTGAACGCATCGGTGAAGATCGCTTTCGTACCGACTTTTTTCTCCGACATAACGGCCTCGTGGGCAAGGAATGAAGTGATATCAGAATCGAGCAACTGCGGAGTCTCGTTCTTAGTGCCGTAGTTTGTCTCTACCTCGTGGGCAACCTTGCTCATCGTCTCTACCGCCTTGATCGGATAGCGGCCGTAGGCCGTCTCGCCCGACAGCATCATTGCGTCAGCCCCCTGGGCCACTGCATTGGCCACATCGCTGATCTCGGCTCGCGTGGGGCGCGGATGTTCGATCATCGTGTGCAGCATCTGAGTAGCTACGATCACGGGCTTATGGGCCGCAATGCACTTCTTGATAAGCATGGCCTGGATACCCGGAATGCGCTCTGCCGCCACCTCAATGCCGAGGTCGCCGCGAGCTACCATGATTCCATAGCCTGCCGCAAGAATATCATCGAAATTGTCGATGCCCTCCTGATTCTCTATCTTGGAGATAATTTTCGTGTCGGCGCCAAGTTCGTCGAGAATAGCCTGCACCTCAAGCACATCTTCCGCCGAGCGCACGAAAGAATGGGCGATGAAGTCGACACCGAGTTCAACACCATAGCCTATATTGCGCTTGTCGCGCTCCGTGACGGCCGGAAGATCAATACGGACTCCCGGCATATTCACGCTCTTGCGCGAAGCGAGGATACCATCATTCTGCGCCACTGCCACAACCTTTCCGTCGTTCACTTCCGTGATGAGGAATTCAAGTTCACCGTCATCGATAAGCAGACGGTTTTCAGGAGCGACTATGGCGGCTATATTGGGATAATTGAGGCAGATCTGCTCCTTTGTGGTGACTCCCGAGGGGTCGCCGATAATGGCGACTACATCACCGGTGCGATATTCTACGGGCACATCCCCTTCCGTAACTGTGGTCCGCACTTCCGGACCCTTCGTATCCATCATGATAGCCAATGAAGGATTTGCCGCACGCGTGTTCTCAACAATCTTTTTGAAGCCCTCATAGTCAAGATGGGCCGAATTCATACGCACCACATTAACGCCGGCATCAGAGAGAAGCTTTATAAACTTTACGTCGCATCGCTTATCGGAAACGGTAGCAACGATTTTAGTAAACTTTTTCATTGAGGTGATTTAAGGATGTGAATTATAGAGGGGGAGGCCCGGTGGAACATTCTTCCGTCCTCCTTTTCCTTATTAACGCATTTGTTAACATTTTTGTCGGGGAGAGACCTAATTTTTACCGGGATTTTGTAATTTTGCGTTTAAAACCGAATCAGCATTAATATGAAGATATTGCGCGGATGGTGGCCTTCGATAGTCGTGCTCATCGTCATCCTCTGGCTTACCCTTGCTCCCCACCCTATCGGCGACACACAGATCGAGCTTTTTCCGGGCGCCGACAAACTCGTACATGCTATAATGATGGGGGGTCTGGCATCGGCACTGCTTTTCGACTGGCGCCGCAACGGCGGCCGCATGCCCTACCGGGCCTTTACGGCACGCACCGTCTGCATGGTGATAGTGGCCGTGACGCTCTTTTCCGTGGCAGATGAAATAGCTCAGCAGTCGATGCAGCTCGGACGCTCAGGCGATGTATTTGATGTTATTGCCGACTTCGTGGGCATCCTGCTCGGCGTCTTACTTTCCCGCCCCGTCATCAGCAGGATTTTCAGGGATTCCCGTGGCTGAAGCACTCTGCGGTGTAGCCATAAGATCGGCAGGTAACACGCGCGTGAGCCGGGTGAAAATCAGCACGATCACCGCCATCACAAGAATAACGATCGCTGTAGAGTGCAATATATTACCCAAACCCACGAGTGGACTAACAGTCGCACCGAACACGTAGCCCATAAGTCCGATAAGGGCGGAGGCATCTCCGGCGCAGTCGCGCCCTTCGTTCATAGCCAGCGTATTGCCGACGGTGAAAAGCATTCCGAGGCAGAAAAGCATCGGGAGGTTAAGGGCCTCGTATACCCACACATTGTCAATCAGATAGAATGCTGCGAACTGACCCGCCGCGATTATCACGAGCGACCGGCCGCCCCAGAGCGCCGCTTTCTTGAGCGGATGGAAATGAAGGGCCATAGTAGCGCCCGCGGCCACGAAGAGTGCGTTGGCTCCCATAAAGAGGCCGAACTGGAGCTGCGTGTAGCCGTAATGATCCTGGATGATGAACGGCGCGGAAGAAATATAGGCGAAGAGTACGCCGAGGGCTGCCCCCTTCAGCATGACGTGTACGACGAAATGACGGTTATGCGCCAGGCGCACATAGTTCTTGAATGCAGCGCCGAAGTGGCCTGTGACGCGGCGCGACTTGGGAAGCGATTCCTTGAGCGCGGGAGAGAGAATGAGGAGTAATGCGCTGAAGCCGAACAATATCCAGAAGATTCCCTGCCAACCGATAGAGCGGGCCACGAGTCCGCCGATCACGGGTGCGCTGGCGGGAGCGAAACCATTGATCGCACCGACGAGCGCCATAACCTTGGCGAGTGCGCGGCCCTTGTACATGTCGGCCGGAATCGTGCGCGCCAGGAAGTAACCGCCCGAAGCACCCAGACCCTGCACCAGACGCCACCATAGGAACGTATGGATAGTCTTTGACCAAACGCTGCAGACAGCGCCGATACAGAACACGATGAGCGCGACGACGAGAATCGGTTTTCTGCCGAAGCGGTCGCTGAGCGGACCGAGAATGAGTTCACCGAACCCGAGGCCGATCATACCGAAAGTAAGACCGAGCTGCACGGTAGAGGTCGTGGTATGGAACGACCGCACCATCTCTGGGAGCGTTGGCAGATACATATCATTGACGAATGAGCCAAAAGCGCTGAGCAGCACGAGATAAATAATAAGAAAAGCGAAATATCCTCCCTTGGGGCCGGCCTCATCAGCCGGCGTAGCCGAAGAAGCCGTATTCACTGATGAAGTTGGCTGCGCTGCCGACAGATCAGCGTGCGTTGATGACGACAGTTGTGATGACGACGGCGTCGTATCCGGCGCCTGCAAAGTGTTATTCTGAGCCATTAAATCAAGATATTTATAAAGAGCGAATGCAACTTATAGAGCGCAAAAGCAACTTATAAGTCCTCCGTAAAATTCCGACCACCCCAATCGGCAGCCTCTACCAATCTAACGCAACACCCTCCCCCTCAGTTCATCACACTATGTGTGGGGAGGCTCCCCGCACATAGTGAGTCGGGTAACGCACGCGGGGGATTAGTGGGTGTGGGTGTGGCCGGCGCCGTAGCCGCCGGTGTTGACATTCTGCTCGTGGTCGTGGCCGTCGTGGGAGTCGGCATCGTGGTCGTGGCGGTGGGTGTGGCCGAAGGTGTAGGTGATGCCGAGGCGCAGCGCACGTCCTTCTGTCCATTTACTGATGGATTGCGTGTAGCCGTTGCCGTAGAGGATGTTGTGTTCGGCCTTGGAGTTGAGGATGTCTTTGCAGATGAGGGAGATGGTCCACGGGCCGGCCATCTTGCGCACGCCGGCTTCGAGTTCCCAGTTGGGTTCGAGAGTGCCCTGCGGCATGACGCGCCTCGATGTGTACCGACCTGTGGCCTGCAGAGTCATCTGCCAGGGAAGCGACACCGACGCCATCATGCGAACATCCCACACGAAGCGGTTTTGCCGCGCTCCATAAATACGGTAGTCGGCACCATGCAGCGGATAGTCGGCACTCCAGGCCTTTAGATGACTGTTGTAGAGGTTGAGGGTAGTGGTGAGTGTGAGCACATGGAAGAGCTTATTGCGGCTCATCAGTTCGAGACCGGCATCCACGAGATTACCTACATTGGCATGCCCGTAGTACATCGTGTTGACTTCCGGATTTGCGGCCATCGGGGCAAGGAAGCTCACATGACTGATCATATCATTGTTGGCGCGAACGTAACCGGTAGCCGACAACGTATGGTCGTTCCACTCCTTAGTATATGTCATTTCGGCGGTGTTACTATACTCAGGCAGAATCATCGGGTTACCGAGATGCACCGACGACGGGTCGGAAATATTCTCGAACGTGTTGAGCTGCGGACCATACGGGCGGTGGATTCGGCGCGAATAACTGAGGCGCAGACTGTTGGAACCGAGGAATTTCCAGCCGAACAAGGCCGACGGGAAGAGGGCGAGGGAATTCTTATGGAATTCAGGCACATCCGGCACCCCGTCATAGCCCAACGACAGCGTGCGGATCGACCAGGCCTCCCCTCTCAGTCCGGCTGAATAACTGAAGGCACCCGCCGCGCCCGAGAAGTTGATATAGAGCGCATTGATATGGGTATTGTAGCGGAAACGGTTGTAAAGATCATCGAGCGGGCGCATCTCGCCGCCGGGGAGTTCCTCCCAATAGGCAGCCGGGGAATCTTCACGGTTGAAATTACCCTTATAACCTGCCTCCAGCGAAAGCCATCCGGCCAGAGGCACCTCATAATCGAGCGAAGCCTCCCAGTTGCTTATCTTCACATCCTGGCGCTGGCTCTGCATGATATCATCTTCAGCGGCCACGCCTTTCCACTCCTCGAAATCGGAGAAGCGGTCGCGGTTCACGCCCCGCCAGATATTATAACTGACGCTCGCGTCGAGCCGATGTCCTTCGCCGAATTCATGGCGGTAAAAACCGAGCACGTTGATGCCTCGGTTGTTGCCGCTGCCGTGCGACCGGTTGAGATCATAGGTCCACTGACCCGGGATATCGCTGTAATGCCGCGTGACGGAATGGCTGCGCTTGCCTCCCAGCATACCGATCGCGCTCAACTGGAAGACGTTGGTATGGTCGGGGCGGAATTTGGAGCCGAGCCGGAGAAACGCCGAATTATCATGATCCTTCCCGCGTCCGCACGAGGCAAGGCTGTAACCCTCCTCATATTCACGAAACGACTTCATACCCGATGGGATATGGGCCGACTTGAGACCTAACGCCGCGAACGACTCAAATTTACCTTCGCTGACGTTGATATCGAAATTGAGCCCGGTGGTGCCGCGCGAATCGGCAGTCAGTTCGGCACTACCGAAATAGCCGTGGCGATGATCCTCACGGAGTCGGATATTGATGATTCCGGCGGTGCCTTCCGTGCTGTGGCTTGCCCCCGGGGTAGTCATCACTTCGATCGACTCAACGTTGGCGGCCGGAATCTGACGGAGGTATTGGGCGCGGTTCTCGGCCGTCATCCCCATCTCCTTTCCGTCTATATATAGGAGCACATCCGACTTGCCACGGAGCGATATATCGCCGTCTGCGCCGACAGTTACCGACGGCACGGCCGAGAGAAGGTCGCCGGCCGTGCCGCCCGTGGAGGCCACGTTGCTCTTCACATTAAATATGCGTCGCTCGCCGTCGCCGGAGATCTGCTTCTTCTCTCCTACCACCACCACTTCCTCAAGCGTGGCGAGAAATGCCGGATCAATACCCAGAAGTCTGAGTTCCTCCTCTTCCGACATGACGGAATCAGGCCGCTCAGTACCTTGACCGGCAGCCGCGGGAGATTCATCGTGACTGACGGGGTGAGATTGCGACTGAATGGCGGGTCGTGCTGCGACTGACGTCGCACCGGCCATGGCCAGCAACGTTGCGATATATAGTGTTTTCATATGGATGCCTATCTTTGATGCCTATCTGTTGCGCAAAAGTAGTCAAAAAGTAATGCAACCCGGTTGCAAAGCGAATGAGACACAAAAATGAGCTTGCCCTTATAAGAAAAAAATCCCGGCAATCCATGCGGATCGCCGGGAGATTATAAGGGAGAAATCTCCGTGCCGGAGGGTATTTAATACTTGAAAGAATCGGGGGTCGGACCGTCGGGATTCTCTCCGAAACGGTTGGGGCCGGGCTGAGAAGGCATGCATGCCAGCACAATGTACCAGATTGAACCGATAAGAGGCACCAGCGAGATGAAGATCCAGCCTCCCCCTTTGCCGATATCATGCATGCGGCGCACAGCCACCGCCAGAGAAGGCACGATCACTGCCAGATAGAAGAGATAAGCAATGATAGAAAGGAACGTGCTGTCGAGCATCGACGCGAATCCATAAAGTACACCATAGACCACGGCTGTAAACAGGATGAACCACCAATACTCCGAGCGCGATGCGCGGCCCGAGAACGCAGCATACTTATTAAAGCATGTCTGCACGGATTGCTGAAGAGTCATAATTAAATCCTTATGATGTTATGAAAGGATCAGTTTGCGCTTACTGAATCAGTCTCGATCACCTTAGGCTTATCAGCAGCATTGCCGGAAAGAGCCCCTTCTTCATCGCCGCTCTCGTGGATAGGCACGGCGAGAGCGGCCGGTCCGGCAGAAGTGACGGTCTGAGTCATCGTCTCCACATTCTTCATCAGACGGTCGTATACCTTGCGGTCGGCCTCGCTGAGAGTAGAGGGGTCGGAAGTGAGCACGCGCTGTAGGATTACGTTTATATCGGGGTTCTGCGCGTCATAGTTCTTAAGAAACTCAATCATCTTGGCGAAGTCGCCTTTGCAGGCCGCGAGCGAATCGTTAACCACGCTGACCGCGTCGGCCGACATATCGAGCGCCTGAGTCATTTCCTTCGGTGAGAGCTCCTCACCGGCATTGATTTTTTCCGCAATCTTCTCGGCAGAAGGGGCGCAGGCCGTGACAGCAAGCGCCACCAGAGCGAAGGCAAACCGGGCAATTTTTTTCATAATCTTCAAAATTTTAGTTATGCTTATTAAAAAAATATAATTACGAAAGATTAGATTCGGGGCAAATTTACAGAATAAAACGCGAAGTATCAAATTTTTAGTTAAAAAATAAAGGTAGCGGTTAAAAATTTTCATAAACATTTGCAGAAGTGAGAATTAAGTATTAAATTTGCAGCACTTTGGGCAAAGTGTGCCCTGAGCATGAGATTTATTAACCCTATTATTAACTTTTTAATGAGCGAATTAAAAGTTCAGAGCCCGATCGAAGACTTCGATTGGGAAAGCTACGAAAGTGGCGCCACTGTCGGCGAGAAGAGCCGTGAGGAATTGACCAACACCTACGACGAGTCTCTTAAGACAGCAAAAGAAAACGAAGTAGTGACCGGCACCGTGAAGTCGATCAGCAAGCGTGAAGTGCGTGTTGATATCGGCATGAAGTCGGATGCTATTATCCCCATCAGCGAATTCCGCTACAATCCTGACCTTAAGGAAGGTGATGAAGTAGAGGTATATATCGAGACACTCGAGGACAAGAACGGTCAGCTCCGTCTGAGCCACAAGAAGGCATGCCAGACGCGCAGCTGGGATCGTGTCAACGAGGCTCTCCAGAACGACGAGGTTATCAAGGGCTACGTCAAGAGCCGCACAAAGGGCGGTATGATCGTAGACGTATTCGGCATCGAGGCCTTCCTCCCCGGATCCCAGATCGACGTTCGTCCGATCCGCGACTACGACGTATTTGTCGGCAAGACAATGGAGTTCAAGGTCGTTAAGATCAATCAGGAATACAAGAACGTGGTTGTCAGCCACAAGGCCCTCATCGAGGCCGAGCTCGAGCAGCAGAAGAAGGAGATCATCTCCAAGCTCGAGAAGGGTCAGGTGCTCGAGGGTAAGGTTAAGAACATCACTGCCTACGGTGTGTTCGTTGACCTCGGTGGCGTTGACGGTCTCGTACACATCACCGACCTCAGCTGGGGCCGCGTGTCAGATCCCCACGAAGTTGTTGAGCTCGACCAGGACATCAAGGTCGTCATCATCGACTTCGACAACGAGAAGAAGCGCATCGCGCTCGGCATCAAGCAGCTCATGCCCCATCCTTGGGACAACCTTGATCCCAACCTCAAGGTTGGCGACCACATCAAGGGCCGCGTAGTCGTAATGGCTGATTACGGTGCGTTCGTAGAAGTGCAGCCCGGCGTTGAGGGTCTTATCCACGTCAGCGAGATGAGCTGGAGCCAGCACCTCCGCAGCGCACAGGACTTCCTCAAGGCAGGCGACGAAATCGAGGCAGTCATCCTCACCCTCGACCGCGAGGAGCGCAAGATGAGCCTTGGTCTCAAGCAGCTTAAGAACGACCCCTGGGAGAATATCGAGACTAAGTACGCTATCGGCTCACGCCACACTGCCAAGGTGCGCAACTTCACTCACTTCGGCGTGTTCGTTGAGATCGAAGAGGGCGTAGACGGCCTTATCCACATCAGCGACCTCAGCTGGACAAAGAAGATCAAGCACCCCAGCGAATTCACTCAGATCGGCAACGACATCGAGGTTCAGGTGCTCGAAATCGATAAGGACAACCGTCGTCTCAGCCTCGGCCACAAGCAGCTCGAGGAGAATCCCTGGGATGCTCTCGAAGGCGACTTCACCGTTGGTTCCGTACACAAGGGCAAGGTGATCGAAGTGCTCGACAAGGGCGCTGTCATCAGCCTCAACGGCGTAGAGGGCTTCGCAACTCCCAAGCATCTCGTTAAGGAAGACGGCACTCAGGCTCAGCTCGGCGACGAGCTCGACTTCAAGGTGATCGAGTTCAACAAGGACAATAAGCGCATCATCCTCAGCCACAGCCGCATCGCCGAAGATGCAAGCAAGGCAGAGCGTCGCGCAGCCAACGCTACCCGCCGCTCAGAGAAGCGTCAGCAGCCCGAGGCAGCAGCCGCTCCCGCCATCGAGAAGACTACTCTCGGCGACCTCGGCGCTCTCCAGGCGCTCAAGGAGCAGCTCCAGAAGGAAGGTAAGTAATCTCCCGCGGAGATTATCCGACTGATACAGGACCCCGTCGTCACCCCGGTGACGGCGGGGTCTTTATATTTTATCATTGCATACGCCGCGCGGATATGTGCAAAAAGTAATTTTTTTATGAAATATAGTGTGGAATGATAATTATTTTTTGTAATTTTACAATTGAAAGGTTGGCAACTCCTGTCGCCATAGCCTTTTCTAGTTACAGACACCCGCCTATATGCACTTCCGACTTTCCGCACATATCAAAAGCCTTCTGCTGCTTGCCGCCTCATTGCTGAGCCTCAACGCCGCGGCAGCGCCCCGCGGATGGGAAGTGGTGAAGACAGAACGTGCGGATGTCAAGACCGTTGCCCGCGACTCCGATATCGAAGTGAAGGCTGCCAGCGGAATAATCATCGTCACATCGGGCCACCATACCCCCATCAAGGTGTTCACGATCCTGGGGAGGCTGGTGAACAGCGACACCCTGGCGCCCGGCAAATCGATGCTTCAGCTCCCGGCCCATGGCGTATATATCGTAAAGATAGGAGACCTCACCTGCAAGGTGGCCGTCTGAAAAATCACCGGCCGGCACACTGAAGGGTGATGCAAGAGACAACCACTTTAAATCTATCACATACCACACACACAAACATCATCAGTTATGGAAGCGCCAAATCTTGAATGGGATAAACTCCCCTTCGGCTACGTAAAAGCCGACTACAACGTGCGTTGCACATACAAAGACGGCAAATGGGGCGATATCGAAGTAAGCGACTCGGAATACGTTCCGATGCACATCGCCGCCAGCTGCCTGCACTACGGTCAGGAATCATTCGAAGGCCTCAAGGCTTTCCGCGGAGCCGACGGCAAGGTCCGCGTGTTCCGTATGGACGAGAATGCAAAACGCTTCATCCGCAGCGCCGAAGGCATCTGCATGCAGCCCATGCCTGAAGAACTCTTCAAAGAGATGGTGCGCAAGGTAGTGAAGCTCAACGAGCGCTTCATCCCGCCCTACGGCACCGGCGCATCGCTCTATATCCGCCCGCTCGAGATCGGAATTTCTCCGAAAATCGGCGTGAGTCCGGCTGATGAATATATGGTAATCATGCTCGTGACTCCCGTAGGCCCCTATTTCAAGTCGGGCTTCAAGCCCTCGAAGGTGTGTCTCTCGCGCGATTTCGACCGCGTGGCTCCCAAGGGCACAGGCTCAATCAAGATCGGCGGTAACTACGCTGCGTCGCTCGTGGCCGGCCAGAAGGCTCATGAGCTCGGCTATGCCGTGATGATCTATCTCGACCCGAAGGAAAAGAAATATCTCGACGAAGCCGGAGCAGCTAACTTCTACGGCGTCAAGGGAAATAAATATATCACTCCCGCCAGCGAGACCATCCTCCCCTCCATCACCAACAAGAGTCTGCGTCAGCTCGCACGCGACATGGGTCTCGAAGTGGAGGAACGCCATATTCCCTACGAGGAACTCGCGGAACTCGACGAAGCCGGCAACTGCGGCACAGCAGCCGTATGCTCACCTATCGGCCAGATCACCGACCTTGACAATGGCCGTGTGTTCGAATATGGCATGGATGAGGCAGGCCCCGTCACCACAAAGCTCTACAATAAGCTGCGCGGCATACAGCTCGGCACCGAACCCGACACTCACGGATGGTGCGAGATCATCGAATTCGATAAATAATTACCGCCGCGTCCCTGCGCCGGAGCTTGCAGGAGCCCGAATCACGAGGCTATTGACCGGACTATGAATTATGATTGATTTCAATCGTATTATCGATAAATACTACAGCAACAACAGCCGGCTGCGCGAGATTCTCATCACGCACAGCCGGCTGGTTGCCGATAAAGCGTTGCGTTGCATCGAGGCCCGCGGACTCACGGAACTCGACCGCACTTTCGTGGAGGAGGCGGCCATGCTCCATGACATCGGAATCTTCCGTTGCGACGCTCCGGGCATCGAATGCCACGGCACGCTTCCCTATATCTGCCACGGCATCGAGGGGCGACGCCTGCTCGACGCCGAGGGGCTGCCGCGCCATGCGCTCGTGTGCGAGCGACACACCGGCTCCGGTCTTACCGTGGCCGATATCAAATCGCAGAATCTTCCCGTGCCCCTACGCGATATGACTCCACAATCGATGGAGGAAAAACTTATCTGCTACGCCGACAAATTCTATTCAAAATCGGGCGATATACAGGCAGAAAAAACGCTGGAACGTGTCATGAATTCCATGAAGCGCCACGGCGACGAGGCCTTCAGGCGGTTTGAAGAGCTTCACCGTATGTTCGGTTAGAGTTTGAAATTCTATTGCGCCTGCAGGTGATAATTAGGTTCCATCCACTAAAATCCGCCACCCTGGCATTAAGAAATTTTAGTGGGTGGAGTCTTATTTTTTAACTGGAGCAACAACCATTTCCGCTATATTTTGTTTTATTTCCAAAGAGCATTGAAAAACACACTTCTTTATCCGGTTCCATTTTTTATTAAGTTTTATATTATATAGACGGGAACCTCATTCTGAAATGTCCGATCAATATTCTTACGCGACATCAACACTCCTCCCGCAACCACGGGCAGGACTCTTAATTACAATATTATGAAAAAAACACTTACAAAAGCCCAGATCAGACAGGCAGTAGAAGAGGCCTATGCTGAATGCAAGGATATAAAAGGAGGTGTGAATGCCCACTATATCCCCTATCTGGCCAACGTTAATCCCGACCTGTTCGGAATAAGCCTTACGCTGCTCGACGGCACCGTGATCAGTGTCGGCGATACCGGCTACAAATTCGGTATCGAATCTGTATCGAAGGTTCTGACCGCAATCCTCGTGCTCAAGCAGTATGGTGCGGAGGGAGTGCTCAAGCAAATTGGTGCGGATGCAACGGGCCTTCCGTTCAATTCGATCTTCGCTATCCTTCTTGAAAATGATCATCCCTCTACTCCGCTCGTGAACGCAGGGGCCATCACTGCATGCTCAATGGTAAAACCCCAGGGCGACTCATGGGGCAAATGGGAGGCAATCATCAATAACTTCGAAGCCCTCTGCGGCTCACGTGCAGAAGTCATCGACGAACTCTACCGTTCGGAATCGGACACCAACTTCCAGAACCGCTCGATCAGCTGGCTCCTGAAGCAGTACGACCGCATCTACGATGACGTGCCTATGAGCCTTGACCTCTACACACGCCAGTGCAGCGTCGGCATCACTGCCGAACAGCTTGCCATCTGCGCGGCCACAATCGCCAACAAGGGCACGAACCCTGTGACAAAAGCCGATGTATTCGCTCCCGAACTTGCGCCTAAGATCACGACGCTCATCAGTTCGGTCGGCTTCTACCAGCACACGGGCGACTGGATGTACACGAGCGGCATACCTGCCAAGACAGGTGTCGGCGGCGGTGTGCTCGGCGTAATGCCCGGACTCTTCGGTGTAGCCGCATTCGCACCTCCATTGGATGATGCAGGCAACTCAGTTAAGGCACAGGCTGCCATTAAGTCGATTATGAATAAACTCGGAATCGGGGTGTTCAACGGCGATATAGTGACCATTGAAGATTAATCATTAAATTCCACAGAACTATGCAAGTTAAGACAGGTAAAGGCTCAATAGGCCTTATGGTGGTGCTTGCGATCTGGTCGCTATCATTAGCGGTAGACCTTCCGGGTCTTGCCGTCACCCCAATCGAGGGTAGTCTCCGGTCGATCTTTACAGATGCCACCGATTTCAAAATTCAGATGCTGACGGTGCTTCCGAACCTCATCATCATTCCGTTCGTGCTTCTTTCGGGTAAACTATCTGAATCAAAGCATAAAATATTCGTGATAACGCTCGGCACAGCGCTTTACATAGCGGCCGGAGTGCTCTCGCTGTTTGCCAATTCTCTTAATCTGCTGATTATACTGAGTTGCGTGCTGGGAGCAGGATGTGGTCTGATCCTCCCCTTCTCTACGGGTCTTATCGCCGATGTGTTCACGGGAAAATACCGTATGAAGCAGATGGGTATCATCTCGGCTATCGGTAATATCGCACTCGTGCTCGCCACGTTCGCAGTAGGCTTCCTCGTATCGGGCGACCTTATGCACACATGGCACCGCGCATTCTTCGTATACCTTATTCCGGTGCTTTCACTCGTGCTTATCCCTTTCCTCCGCAAGATTCCGGAGAGCGATTATGCCTCTGCTCCTGCAGCTGCTGACGCCACTACAACGGCCGACAGTTCAAATGCAACCGAACAAAGCACTGCCGATAAGGGAAGCGCAGCTCCTGCTGCAAAGTCTGCGGCCACTACAATTCCGGCAGTTGATGCCGACGGATTCTCCACCGCCGGTCAGACCGTGAAGGGTGGATTCTATATCGGGCGCACGATCTGGCTGCTACTCGCTTACTTCTTCTTCGTTTTCGCAACGTGCATCCCCTGCTACTATATTCCTAACTTCAAGTGGATATCTTCGGAAGATGCATCTACGATGACGTCAGTGTTCTATGCGGCGATGTTCGTTGTAGGCCTTGCGCTGACTCCCGTGATGAAGGCTTTCAAGAAGACCACCTTCATAGCCGCCACGGCCATGATCGTCGGTGCGTTCGCCCTCTTCATCTTCATTCCGAAGAGCACGGCCGTCTATATCATCGCCTGTGCGCTTGCCGGTATCGGTAACGGTATCGCCCAGCCAATCTTCTACACTAAGGCAACCGAGGTAGTCACCAACGACAGCAAGTCAACCCTCTCACTGGCTTATCTGCAGGTGGCCAACTATGTGGCCATCTCACTCGTGCCGGTAATCGTGGGTGCCGGAATGAAGATTTTCCACACCGATTCAACGATGTTCCCGTTCATCTTCGTCGGTATCGCCACTGCGCTTGTGCTCCTGGCCGTTATCTTCAGAAGCCGTCACTTCGTGTTCGGTATGTCAAAGAAATATTATGAATAACACACACGCTGCCCGGGTATTTCCGGGCAGGGGATTATAAAAACCTTACTAAAATGACTCAGACAGCAAAGCAACCCCGTATATTAATCATATATACCGGCGGCACCATCGGTATGGTAGAGACCCCCGACGGCCTCCAGCCCTTCGACTTCTCCCACCTGATGGATAATGTTCCCAAGATCGGCAAACTCGGCTATGACATCAAGAGCGTACAGTTTGCCAACCCGATCGACTCATCCAACATGAATCCGACCTACTGGGGCCAGATCGTGAAGGATATCGCCGACAACTACGATGAATTCGACGGGTTCGTAGTGCTTCATGGCACAGACACAATGGCCTATACGGCATCGGCCCTTTCGTTCATGCTGCGCAACCTCCGCAAGCCTGTCGTCATCACCGGCTCGCAGCTTCCTATCGGAGCCGTGCGTGAGGATGGCACTGAAAATCTTATTTCAGCCGTTGAAGTTGCAGCAGCAAAGGATGAGAACGGCGATCCGATGATTCAGGAGGTGGTGATTTCTTTTCAGGATTATATCGTGCGCGGTTGCCGCGCCACAAAATTCACCTCGACCGGTTTCGATGCCTTCAAGAGCTTCAATTATCCGGTGCTCGGCGATATCGATCTCCACATCACTTACAACACTCCTTATCTCATGCGCCATGACACCAAGCTCCCCCTCGAGCCCTTCTACGCAATGGACTCCAACCTGCTCGTGCTCTGGCTCTATCCGGGCATAACGGAGGAAGTCGTAAAGGCCCAGCTTGCAACTCCCGGCATCAAGGCCGTCGTGCTCCGCACGTTCGGAGCCGGTAACGCACCGACGGAGAAATGGTTCCTCGATGCTATTACCGATGCAGTCAACCGCGGCCTTATCGTCTACAACGTTACGCAGTGTCTTAACGGAGGCGATGAGCAGAAGCGTTATTACACCGGCGACATGCTCTCGAAAGCCGGCGTGATTTCGGGCTATGACATCACGGCCGAGGCTGCCATCACCAAGCTTATGTATCTGATCGGCAGTGGCTATACGCCCGATGAGATCAAGCAATATCTGCAGGTGTCGATGGTTGGCGAACTCAGTGATTGATATCCATCCCATATTATAGAATAAAATAGAATAGAAATGCAAGAGGATGCGCTCCGGTTGAAGCGCATCCTCTTTATATATATTACGAATGATTCCAATTGCCTGCGGCATCAGTCTTCTCCTCCTCCGCCATATCCGGAAGCATCCATCGGTTCGGCATCAAGCTTGGAGCGCTTCCCCTTCATGTTTCCGAATGAATACTTGAGGGTGAGGCGAATCTGACGGCCTCCGCGCCAGCGTTCGTTATACTGCTCGTAATCAGAGCCAATCGTAGTTGACTTGAATCTGCGGGAGTCAAAGAGGTCGCGGCAGTTGAGCGAGAGCGACCAGTCGCCGAAAGTCTTGCGGAGACCTATATCGACGCTCCATCCTCCCTGGCGCGTGCCCTGAGCCTCCTTCTGAGTTGAAGCGTAGCGCCCGGTGGCCTGGAATGCAAGCTGCCAGGGCAACTTCACGTTGGCCATCATGCGCGCATCCCAAGCAAATGAATTCTGGCTGCGGTTGGAGAGCTTGATATCACGCCCCGTAGCGATGGAGCGCACTGTGTAGTGCCAGCCGGAGATGTGATTGTTATAGAGATTAACGGTCGTTGTTAGGTCGAGCCAATTGCCGAACAACTGATTCTTGCCGACGATCTCTACACCGGTGTTCATACGGTTGGACACGTTTGCCCAGGTAGAATACATCACATCGCCATCCATATAGCTAAGACGGTTGGTCACATCTGAGGCCTGACGCAAATAGGCCGAGACGGAGAGCATGTGATATGTCCAGCTCTTGAGATAGTTGAGCTCAAACGAATTTGAATATTCAGGAGATAGTTCGGGATTACCGTAGGAGATAGCCGTAGGGTCGGAAATATCACGGAAAGAATTGAGCTGTCCGCCCCAGGGGCGCCGGATGCGACGCGTGTAGTTGAGCTGCAGTTCGTTGTCGTAAGGAAGGGCGTAAGAAAGATAGGCGGAGGGGAAAAGTGCAAACTGATTTTTCTTAAATTCGGGCACATCTCCGGCCGACTGTCCGTAAGCGAGGGAACGGGCGCGCACCTGCCATGATTCCGAGCGTAAGCCTCCGGAGTAGCTGAAGTTGCCGGTCTTGCCACCCAGTGTGACATATAACGCCGACACGTTGTTGGTGTAGATGAAGCGGTTGTAGAGTTCGGGTGCAAGAGCCATATCCTCTACGCTCGTGCCGCGCCATGTTGTGTTGGGGGTGTTTTCGTGAGAATAGTTACCGTTATATCCGGCCTCGAGTTTAAGAAACTGACTGAACGTGTTGGTGTAATCGAGTTTTGCTTCCCAGGAGTTGACGTTGATGGGCATCTCCTGCTCGCGGTAGGTATCATCCTCAATACCTCCGGGCCAGACTTCGCTTTCAACGTATGAATTCCACGACGGGCCTCCCCAGTGGTTATATCCGACATTGGCATCGATCTGCTGCGAGTCGCTCCATTTATGTGTGTAACCGAATTCGGCGTGTGCCCCGCGGTTGTCGCCGCGGTTGCGGGAGAGCTGGAAGTCGGTGAGCCACTGGTTGGGCATCTGAGCGCTGTAGTCGGTCGATGTGTGGCCGTAACGATGGCCGAACATTCCGAATCCGTTGGCGTAGAATTCGTCCTTATCCGTGAGATGGTATGTGGCTCCGAGGCGGAAGAAGAGATTGTTGCCGTGGTTGCGCGAGCGACCGTAACCGTTGGTGAAGTCGCCGTTGTCGAATGTGCGCTCCATAATGGATCCGCCCGAATTATGACGCATGCGGAATCCGATGCTGGCGTATGTATCCCAGTGAGAGGTGTTGAGGTTGGCATTCACCGAGGCATTACCGCCGCCGCGGGTGTTAGCTGAGATTTCCGCCGAACCGAAATATCCGGCGCGTCGGTCGCGCTTGAGCACAATATTGATGATGCCGGCTGAGCCCTCGGGGCTATATTTTGCCGACGGATTGGTGATGACTTCAATGCGTTCAATGGTCTCTGCGGGAATCTGCTCAAGGATCTGGGCGCGGTTGTCGGCGCTGAGTCCGGATTCCTTGCCGTTGATCCATACGGTGACAGAGCTGTTGCCGCGGAGCGACACCTCTCCGTCCTGATCAACCTCTACCGATGGTATCGATTCGAGAAGCTCGCTGGCCGACTGACCGGCGGAGGCGATGTTGGCATCAACCTGGAAGACCTTGCGGTCAAGTTCGAACTTCATCTGTGAGCGTACGCCTTCCACAACGACTTCCTTGAGCACTTTCGTGTCGTCGGCAAGACGGATTATGCCGAGGTCGACGTTGCCGCCCTTCACCGTGACCGGACGATCCTGGTTAATCGATCCGACGTTGATGATCTGCACGATATAGCTGCCGTCGGGAAGCGAGGGAAGCGTGAACTGTCCGTTCTCATCCGTTGTAGCGGCGAGATTCAGGGGCTTGTTGGTGCGGGTGTCGGTGACCTGTACGGTAACGAAATCCATCGGTTCATCGGATTCCTTATTAACCACGCGCCCTGACACATTGCCTTTGGCCATCATAATGACCGGCACGGAGAGGAGCGCCAATACTGCTGCGTTTCTGATTTTCATAATGCGGATTCAATAATGGGCAATGCCCGCCGAAGAATAGTAATTTTACCTGCGTTCTTTCATATTGACTCCGTATGGCTGAAAAAGATTAATTCAGGCTATATAAAAATTTTCCTCCCCACGCCGCGGCTATTTCAGGAGCATCTCGATGACCGGAGCAAAATGACGCTGCTCGAGTGCATGAATTTTAGCCTCGACGGTCTCGGGCGTATCGTCGGGAGTGACCTCGACTGCTGTCCGGAATATCACTTCTCCTTCATCGCAACCTTCGCTTACACGATGGATTGTGATGCCGGTCTCTCTTTCACCGGCAGCGACCACGGCCTCGTGTATATGGCGCCCATACATTCCCTTTCCACCATACTTGGGAAGCAGCGAGGGATGAATATTGATAATCCTATCCTCCATATAAGATATGAGATATGGGGGAATCATCATCAGAAAACCGGCTAATACGATTAGGTCAACGTGATATTTCTCTAATATAGGGAGGAATTGATCGGGGTCGTTGAGGATTGACTTATTAATAATTTCAACCGGCACGCCGAGGCTTCGGGCACGCTCGACGACCCGGGCCTGCGGTCTGTTGCAGACCACTACGGCGACTTCGCCGCCGGTAGTCGGTTGATGGAAATAGCGGATGATATTCTCGGCGTTAGAGCCATTGCCTGAGGCAAAGACAGCGATATTCTTCATGATGATAAGTATAAGTGAGGGGGTTACAGGCCCGCGACAGAGATCAATAGCAGCGCGAGCGGGGCTATTCAGTCTGCAAAGATAACAATTCCCCCAAAATAACAAGCGGAAATTCGGAAAAACCGTAAAAAGGGGCACCCGCGCGTCCGGTCGGGCATCAGCGAGCCTGTAGGCTCCCCGCACATAGTGGAAGCTCCACTCATACTAAAGAATATTGGCACATAATGAGAGGAGTTAGCAAAAAAAATATTTGTTAACAGTTATTGTAAAAAATTAACAATTTTTAGCAAATGGGGGGGGTAATTTGACTTTTTGTATTTATCTTTGTAGTCGTAAATAATATTATGGAGCGGTTTTATATAATATATAACATTATAGACTACTAATTCCCCTTATTTACAGTATATTAAGTACAGATAATTCTGTAAGCAGCTTGAAAATTTTTTACTTTTGATTTAAGACTACCTCTTCAAAATAAACAAAAGTTTTTCTTAAGACATATAAATTAACATAAATACCAAACCATTAACATGAGAACAACCTATCTTTATGGGACACTGGCTCTCGGTCTTCTTCTCACCGGATGTAGTTCGGATGAGATCAACGACTTAGGCGGCAACGGAGTTGCCGACAAGGAGCAGACTCTTTATGTCAACATGAACATCCGAGGCGATATCGCCGGGACACGCGCAGCCGAAGACAACGGCAAGCCCGATGACCCCACAGACTTCGACAGCGGTACAGGCGAAAGCGAGATCTCGAACGCCTACTTCGTGTTCTATGACGCACAGGGCAATAACGTCGGCGATGTCGTGAACGTCACCCTCAACAATCCCGTGACTTCAGCCACAGGAGCAACCATCGAAAAGTATTACCAGTCGGTAGTGCCCGTCAGCCTTCAGAAGGGCCAGAACAAGCCCACGCAGGTGGTGTGCTACATCAACCCTATCACACCTGCTGAGCTCAACAGCCCGCTCCACCTGATCGAGACCGTGACCCGCACTAATCTCTACAGCACCGGCACTGACGGCAAGAAGTATTTCGCGATGTCTAACTCGGTTTATTATCCCGATGAAAATACCAATACAAAGCCCAGAATCGCTGTACCTGTTGAAGAGAACCAGCTTCATTCATCTCAGCAGTCGGCCCAGGACGCGCTTGAGGCAGGAAACGGTGTCGTGGACATCTACGTTGAGCGCTACGCGAGCAAGCTTAACTTTAAGGTTGAGACCAGCACTGCCTACGAAGCCTCAACATCTCTGATCAACAACACTGAGGAAGTGCCCGTGACGCTCACATTCGTTCCCGAACGCTGGGCCCTCAATGCCGCATGCCGTTCAAGCTATGTAGTGAAGTCATTCCGCAAGGATCTCCCCGACGGCGGCTCTGCAATCGCCGGTGACAACTACACCTTCTCTGAAATGGATGCACGCGTGAATGCCGAGTCTATCACAGGAGATTCTGACGGCGCCCCGGTCTATGGCTCAATTATCTCCGCAGCCAACAAATGGAGCTGGAACAACGCATCGTATCACCGTTCGTTCTGGGGCGTATCTCCCGCATTCTTCTCAACGGAATATCCTGAGGTGTCGGGCGATGTTACTCCCCAGATGCAGACGTCGCAGTACTACTGGTCGTTCAACCAGCTCGCCAACGGCGCCGGCTATGCAGCCGACGACGAGAGCAGCCACTACTTCCACACCACTACCGTCGGCGCACGCGCCCTCCTCTCGAAGAATCCTGCGGCTGCCGTAGCATCCGTGATCTACGTTGGCCGCTACGTGCTCTCACTCAACGGCACAGAGCTTCCCGCTGAGACCACTTTCTACACCTATCTGA
Source organism: uncultured Muribaculaceae bacterium (assembly GCA_947178505.1). Taxonomy (GTDB): domain Bacteria; phylum Bacteroidota; class Bacteroidia; order Bacteroidales; family Muribaculaceae; genus Lepagella. The sequence goes on from CAMWYR010000001.1 coordinate 107,120, forward strand.
AAGGCAACAACGGCAACGCACGCGTTTACTTCGAAGGTGCAGGCGCCCAGGGCAATTCTACAGTAAACGGTGGTGAAAGTATGCTCCGCCGCTTCATCGAGCAGGCATCTTGCCTCTTCAAGTATGATGAAGATTCGAACGAATACATACGCTTCGATATTACCAAGCCTGCCGATGTCACAAAGCTCGTGAGCATCGTTGAGATTGCCGAACCCTCTGAGGAAGTGAAGGATGGCCTCAAGCTTTCTGAGCGTTACCGCACACTTCAGTTCAAGAAAGGCGCAAACTTCGACGGAGTCTTTGTAGCAGTCAACAACGGTTATCAGAAGATCGGTGCCACCACAGATGCAGATGCGGGCACAATCGACCTCCTTCTTGCAAACAAGACGCTTATGGGCAACGTGGGCTATGCCGTGAAATATGAAACCGGCGCAGGCTACTTCAATATCCCCGTGAAGCACTACGGATGGTATCGTCCCGGCAACTTGCAGAAAGAAGACAACAAGATTGACTGGAACCAGGTCCGCATCGGAGACTTCGGTCTCGTGCGCAATCACGCCTACTCAATCAACGTTACCAACATCCTCGGAATCGCTACCGGTATCGGTGGTCTTGACAACCCGATCGTTCCGCCGGCTGATACCAACGACTTCTTCGTGGCTTATCGCGTGAATATCCTTAAATGGGCTCTTTTACCCACACAGGACGTAGAACTCTGATACTGATTCAAAACTGACTGATTTCTCTTCGGAGATAAATAACCCGGGCCGGGGGGCCTGAACTCCCCCCGGTTCTCCAATTCCCGCCGGTGCCGTGGCGGGTACATAAATCATGAAGCGAATGTTACGAAAAATATACCTAAACCTTATCCGGACACTTATCGCGTGCGCAACCTGCGCCGTCGTCTCCTGCTCTGCCGTCTACGACGACCTGGAGGAATGTCCGGCCGGACTCAGACTCCGGTTCGTATATGACTATAACCTGAAATTTGCCGATGCCTTCGCTAATGAGGTAAAGTCGGTCAATGTATGGGCCTTCAATGAAGATGGTAAATTCGTCTGGCACGGCTCTGCCGACGGCGAAGAACTCCGCCACCCGGACTTCTATATGGAAGTGCCTGTAGGCGACGGCACCTACGACTTCGTGGCATGGTGCGGACTTAAGGATAACGACGGCTTCTCCATCGACACCTATCAGCCCGAATCGGTGGAGGAACTGCGCACTACCCTACAGACACGCGCCACGGAAGAGGGCGAGATCTCAGACACTCGACTGGGTAATCTCTATCACGCCGTTGCCGATGGAATCGTGTATGAGGTCAACCCGTTCAGACCATCCGTGCTCGATGTGACCATGTCGCTGGTGAAGAATACCAATGACGTGCGCATCCTCCTGCAGCACCTTGACGGCTCCCCCTTCTCCCCCGATGATTTCAGCGTGACCATAACCTACCCCAACGCACTTCTCGATCATCGCAATGCAATCCGTCCGGAAACTCCCGCAGTAATCTACAAGGCCTGGAATGTGAAATATGGACAGACCACGCCCCCGGACTATGCTCCGGCAAGGGCTACCGAAAGCGTGGCCGCTCTTATGCACGAGCATTCCATCTCGCGCCTGATGGCCGATGAAGAAGCCGTGCTGAGCGTACGCCGCAACACTGACAACCGGGAGATTATCCGCATCAACATGACCGACTATCTGCTGATGGTGCGCGGTCATTACGAAGATGCCACCGGACGCGAGATCGGGGAGCAGGAATACCTCGACCGTCAGGACGACTATTCGATGCACTTTATTCTTGATCAGAACAACAACTGGTACAAGGCTGCCGGCGTCTTCATCAATAGCTGGGCCGTTGTGCCACCTCAGGATATGTAACGCCACGTAAGGCTACACTATCCGGTTTTTCCGAATATAAAATGATGAAAAGGACTTTATCACATATCATGACACTCCTGACATTGGCATTACTGTTGCCCATTGCCGGGAGCTGCACGTCGGGCGGAGATGAACCAACTCCGGTCGGCAAGCCAGATATTGTCCTGAGCTTCACGCTCGTAACCGGCCCGGTAACCCGCTCCGACGAGCAAGGACATCCTGAAACCGACGGCGAGTATCTCGCATTTGAGGAGGGGATCGACCTGAACGATACGGGTATATTCCTTTACGGCGCCGTTTCCTCCACGGATGATCCGCGCCTGATCTCAGGAGCGATTCTCGACGGCACCCTTCCGAAGAATATCACCCTGACCGGGAGTCCCGGCAACTATACCCTGCAGCTTACCCTCCCCAAACGCACGCTGCGCGAGGCGCTCGGACTTGAGGATGAGGATGATATGCCATCTGATCTGTCGCTGCGGATGCTGATCCTGTCAAACTGCACCCCTGTCGACAATTCATTCACCCTGTCAAGCCTGACCGCCAACGGCTATTCCGCTACCATCGGGAATCTGAATGATTGGGCATACAATATGAGCGACATATACGATGCAACGTCCGATGCCACCGCCATCGAGTTGCTCTACGGCACGCCCAAGCCTTCGGCCCCGTTGTTCGGCACTATCACACGCCGGGTCAGCACATCCGCGCTTGAAGATTCCGGGCCACTCGAGCATCTCGACTTAGGAAGTATTTCCCTCCTGCGCGCCGTAGCAAAAATACGCGTGGTCGATAACATTTCAGCTAAGAAAAACGGGTATCCGCAGCTTACCGACGTGACGTTCAGGGGCAAACAGGAGAGTCTGCGCGTAGTGCCGGCGGATGCCGGAAACTACGTCAATGGTTCGCAGGTGCATACGGCCAACATCTTCGATCCGACACTCAACGCAGTGACCTATTCGACATCCTTCCGCCTCGGGGAAATGCCCGACAAATGGAACATGACCCCAGCCTCCCTGCGCACCGGGAAGACCTTTGTGGCTTACGTGCCGGAACAAGCGATACATTCCGCCGACACCGCTTCAGGGCCGGTTCCCGCGCTGCACATAACGGTAGATTTCGGACCCGATAAAGAGGGGAATGATGATATCCGCTCCTACACGGTGCCGATGAGCCGATACGGCAACACTCCCTTCGAATTCGGAGAATATATCTTGCGCAATCACATATACACCCTTGCCGTCACAGGTATCTCCAACGGTGAGATGGCGGTGAAAGCCAGAGTTGTGCCCTGGGTAACAGAGCGCGACCATACCGATTTATAGAATCCTTAATCCGAACCATAATGCAACATCATATCCCTACGACACTACGCCTCAACAGCCGGATGCGCAGATGGCTACATGCCATCCTGACCGTCGCAGCCGTATGGCTGGTGAGTTCATGTGCCGACAACAATGATCTGTATCGGCCGATAGAGGAGACCAACAACGTCACGCTTCATATTCCGTCGGTAAAGGGTGTTGCACGCACACGCGCCAACGACCTCCCCGACAATTCCGATGTCGCCCTCGCCGAGGGCCGCATCGCCACGCTCCGTTTTCTGGCATATCCCGTCGACGGCGGCACTCCTAAGTGCGTAAAGCTCGCTGAGCCCACCACGCTCACTGCCGAATATGCCACTTACTCTTTGACCCTCGACCCCGGCACATACCGGATATACCTCACCGGAAATCTGGAGCCATACATCACCGAAACCATCGGAAGCAGTCTTGAAGAAGATGATCTGAAGGATATTGTGCTCAATTTTGACCCCGACACGATGCCCAACCTTAGCGACGGCCTGCCGATGGCTGCCTTTCCGGAAGATATCCTCGAACAGACCGGAGGCACGATCACAGTCGAACCTTACAAAGGGGCATCGATTACGGCCGACCTCCGCTTCCTCTGCTCCAAGGTGCGGCTCTCATTATTCTTTGACGCAGCCAACGAAGAATGCTTCTCATATCCCGGTTTCGGTACCCGCAAACCGGTGATCAGCGACTACTCCGTCAACAATATCTGCACGGCATCGGCTCTTGACAAGGATAAGGCCGGAGACATCACCTCCGACTACTTCAGCTCGGTAAGTAAATTCCGCCGGATGGTGTTCCCCGGCGATATCGTCGTAGCCGACGACGTGAAGAGATACACCACCGAGCAACTTGACGCGCTCCAGCCCGCTGCCGACGAAAGTCTCACACCGCGCATGGTCTGGACCATGACAAGTTATCTCCCCGAGAATCACAGCACCGTCACTGAGCAGAGCACGTCGCTCAGCTTCACATCCGTGCTCGACGACGGCGACCGCAAGATGACCTACCGTATTCCGTTCCCCCTCCACGTGCAGAAGGAGGAGGGAATAGAGGCGCGAAAGCTGGAACGCGGCACATATCATGACCTGACGGCTTGCATCCGCGACCTTTCATCGGAATTTGAGCTCAATGCCCGCGTGGTGACCGAGTGGACCCTCCGGTCGCTCGCCCATTACCTCCATGGCCCTTACCGGCTCGAAGTGGAAAAGACCGAAGGAGTGCCTGTCACTGCAGGCGAAGAGACACATCTTTGGTACTCATCCGATGTGCCGGTCTTCTTCGAATCAGAAAAGAGGGTTGTCGACGGGAATGAAATCAATCTGCTGATTGTTGAGCCGATGGAGAACCATGAGAACGACTCGATCGTCATAACTGCCAATCCGGCCCTGCCTATCGATTTCGACATTTCGGCCACCTACTTCGATGTGATTGCAGGCAATATCCGCAAGCGAATAGAAATCTCTCCCTTCACCGTGAAGCCATTTTTCAGAGTGACGCCGACATATACGGTGGTGGAGGTGCGCGAGATGATCGAATCAGGCCTGAACGAGGCCCGATGGCCGGTGCATTTCTCCACCAACCTCGACAAAGTAAAGGTGCGTTTGCTCGATGGCTGGGACACTCCCGAAATGCCTGTGGAATTCCGGACCTCCACTCCGACAAGTTCACAGTCGGAGGGTGAACTCATCTACGAAGGGACATTTGCCAAAGACGGCTATAACGTAGTGGATATGCAAGGCTTCATCAAAGGACATCCCTACTGGACCGATACGCATAACCTGACTCTCGAATACACGGCTTACCGTGAGGATGACACACCCTACGGCCAACCGGTGACCGTAGAGTTTGAAATCGTGCCCAAACGCTACAACTACCGTATATACTTCCGCCCCGAGAATGATGACTGGGTGGCTCCACACGTATATATTTACGAGTCGCTCGCGCTCCCCTTCACTATCGATCAGAGCAAGGTGGAGGGGCCCTATAAAGATCGTGCCGGGAAGCCTGTGGGGGGTTATGTGTTCAAGAATAAGGGTGAATTCTCAGAGGCCGGTCTTAAGTATTCCTTCACGGGAAAGGTAAGTTTCCGGGGCTGGAACACTCAGGGAGGCCCGGCATGCAATAATCCCTATCAAGCCGCCGAGTTCAATCCTGTCGAAGTCGACGGATTCTTCATGCTCGGCACGGAGGTGCCGACTTCAGGCTCCAACGCCGGGAAAGTGGGTTACGGCCTGCAGTATATTCCCCCCGAAAACCGCACGAAATGGGGAGAGAGCGGGGCAATGGAATCCACAATCAGAGCCCGCTATGATATCGACACTGACTACGTTGGTCCCCACCGCAGTCGCCTGAAATCACTGTGTCCCGAATGTCTGGGAGAAAACACATATAATATGAAGTTCCCCGGAGTGAGAATGATTATGTCGGAGCAGTATCCGGGATGGTGGTATGTCGATCTTTCCGAGGTTGCCTCCCCCGGTAAGGCTCTCATCATGTTCCATGACGGCCATCTGAATAGCGGCAACAAGACCGCCCCATCCGACCAGAGCGCAGGAATTCCCCTCTTTAACTTTCCGGATAACGAAGGGTGGCTCTATTATGAGAATAAGAACTCGCGATTCGTCAACGACCGTCCTGCCGACAAGAAGCAGTACAAGGAGGATATCTATCGTCTCTGCTGGCCTAAGGCCGTGCTTTCGGGAGTAGAATTAGGTCTTAAGCAGAATAATTCCGACAGCGACCAGGCCCGAATCATATCAGCCACAGAACCTTCCGCACAGTCAGCATACGATGCCAACTTCAATTACGTTGAGTTCCATGTGTCAAGAGCGCTGGCCGACCGGAATGTCGGAATCACGGGAAAGGCGCAAAGCGGCGATGTGAAGATTTCCGTTCCCCTGAATGATTTCGTTGACGTGAGCGGGATAAGATATCTCACTTTCAACGGACAGAATGTTTTCCCCGGCTTACCGTCAGAAAGTATGGATGCTACTAAATTCCGCATCTACTGGCCACGTAATCCGAATCCGTCAACGGGTATCACAAATATCTACGGCATCAATGTATGGATCAATGATTTTGTGCTCAACAACTATGATAATACTTCCCAGTCTATTATTCCGGGAGTGGTGTATATATCCGGAAGCGAGACATTTGGAGGGAACACATACAACTATTATGAATTCCTGACATTCGATAATCCCGAGCACTCCGGAGGGTGGCAGATGCATACTAATCTTGGGCCGTATCAGAACGTTCTGACATTTAATATCGGCATGTTTACGGATAAGAAGGGACGCGGTTTCAGGTCATATTACCGTGATCTCAACATGTCGGGCCATAGCGGCACTCCACCTGATCCGATAGGAAATAAATTCCGCATTTACTGGCCGCAGACCAAGCCGGACGACACAGTCACCTACCCCTACGTATGGATCTGGAAGACAAGTGAATCCGGCGAAGGTGCATGGTTCAGTAACGATGGAACGGCTACCATAGGGGGTATTAATTACTACTACCACGACTTTACGGAGGCCACTGATTTTCCGGACGCAGGAATCATATTCCGTAGTGTAAACAACTGGGACAGCGGTTCGAACGCAACAAATAATGATTTATCTCATAACCGCAATATCTACGATTATGATCCCGCCGACGGCATTAATAAGGCAATTGTGAATCGCAGTTACAACAACTTTGAATAAAATTACAGATGAAATTCAGTCTTTTCAGATATATATTTCTTCTTCCGATGCTCCTGGCGGTGGCATGTTCTGACGACATGATTCGGCCTGAACAGACGGAAGAACGCGTCGCCGTATTCAATGTCCGTGTGCCCCGGTATGATAAAGTCGACATGCGTACGCGCGCTGACGGTGTAGATGATGAAAAGGTAGATTGCTTTGCAGTGCTCGTTTCCGATACGTCGGAAGATGACGGTGTGCTGGTGATGGACCCGGTGAAGATCCCCGATCCGCAGATTGATGAGACAGGAGAATTCAGGTTCAACGTCCAACTCGACAAGTCGATTTCGAATCCGCGTAACTGTCACTTCAAGCTAATCGCCAATCCCTCCGATAAAGTATGGACGTTCAGAAAGGGAACAACTCTTAATTCAGATATCTCAGCCACAATAGTTGATATCACAGATGCCGTTACAGGCACAATCATGATGAGCGGCCACTGTAATCATTCACATCTTTTCGAGCATACCGGCTACGAGATCTCGCTTTACCGCAATGTGGCGGCCGTGAGCGTTACGCAGGAGGATAATGACACTTCAATGCCCTTCACAGTCTACGGAACGCCCGGTAACGTCTCAGTCACTGCCGGAATCAACACTACCCTACCATCTCCGGCCGCCGGAGAGCCCGCAAAGTCGGTAACAGTTGCCGACGGTAATCTGCAATATATCGCCCCTGTTGCCAACGATAGTCATGATGATCCGTTTTCATGCGATGCAAAGCCATTTGTCATCGTCAAGGCCACATACTTCTACCACGACTACTACTATAAGCTTCCCTTCGCGTATACGGATTCTGTCGGCACTGAGAAGGCCCTCGATATAGAGCCCAATCATAAATATGAGTTTCTGATAAAGGATATCACCGCTCCCGGCTACGACACCGAATCGGAAGCGGCCACCGGAATAGCCTCGGTCGACGTGGTCTATACCATCTACGACCGACAGCCGCGGATATTCAATATGACCTCCGACGGCCGTAATGAACTCGGCATCACCGATAAGATCGAGGATGCAGTCGGGGAGCAATGCAAGAAATCCTTCTTCGTGAAATGCTACCCGGCACCCTCGTCGGCAACCGAACTGACTTTCAGCGCCTCCGGAAGCTGGATCAGCGTCAACCCTAACCCCCTCAGCGCTACTGAGGTTGAAGACTACGAGGGTCAGAAAGGGATGCTCTACGAGTTTGAAATGACAATTGACAGAAATCCCTACCGTCAGGAACGGCAACTTACGCTCACGGCCTCATGGAAAGGACTCAGCGTGAAAATGCCCGTGATACAAGGCCGCAGTTTCAGCGCCGACACACGCAGTTCGGTCAACCTCTTCATATACGAGGAAGACGGCACGCTCGCGCGCCGGATTAACGGCTACTGGACCTTTGTCAGCGGCATAGGTACGGAGAAAGACTACGGAGTGGCCGACTGGGTGGCCGGCGCTCCTGTACTTCATGGCATCACCCCCGAAGCTAACGGGGGCCGGATCCGCACGCAGGGGCTTCACTTCCCGGTGATGAACGGCGGAAGATATTATGAATATGACATCAAGCCCGACTTCACTACTGCTCCTACGGCCGCCTACTATGAGATAAGCGTCAAATCCGGGTCTCCCTTCCTCGGTCACCTGATATATCCGGCAGGTCGTCAGGCGCTCGGGAGCATCGCCCGAATCCAGTTTACAGGCGATAGTTACGACACATACACCGACACCGACGCATTACGCTTCATTGCATACAATGCCGACGGCGAGATGGTAGACAACATCACGATGGATCTCTATCATACCGGTCTTTTCGACCGTTCGGACCATACGGCATTCCGGGCCGATGTGATTAACTCGGCAGAGATCACAGCCGCATGGTATTACTATGAAGTGATTCGTTTTGAAAGCGGAGAGAACGTAACCTACTGGCTCGACCGCAACGTTGGCGCACGCTCATGTGGATTTGATATCGTAGACAACGAGGGCCATTCGATTTTCACTGAGGATGAGGCGTGGCCGTTCCTCGGGGGCGACGGAGCGGCACTTGGTGGTCTCTATTACGGCATCGCTGATGAAGGGGTGAACTACGGGGATCCGTCACTGAAGAATAATTTCGGACCGAAAGGCTACACAATTCCACTGCTTTCGCAATGGAATGAGTTGCGCGACTCCAGGAATTTCGAAACGGGGGCCACCCTCTCGCCTTCTCATAAAGCATATTATTCCTCCTACCTTCAGACAGACGATCGCGCAGTCTACTTCCCCAAAGCCGGACTCATGCAGAACAAGGTCTACACGTCAGACTCGCGCACCGGCAACTACTGGACATCAACGGTTGCCACCGGTTTTGAGAAAGTGGAGATCGGCAAATGGCTTACCACGATAGTGATTTCGGGCAACGGCACTTACACCTCCAACGCACGCATTCAGAATCCGCAGACAGCCCTTTCCGCACGCCTCGTCAATATTTCCGACCGTCGCGAGACCTATTATCAAACCATACTGCAAGTGAAAGGAGCTACGCACGTGTTCCTCTACCGTGATATCAACGGCTACCGCGAATGGCCGACAGCATGGCCCGGCACGCCCGTAGCGAGTCCGGATATCGCTTTCAGTAAGACAGTCAACTTCGCCTACGAGTCATCGCGCAATGTGAAATATAAGGTGCTTTTCAACTATGTAGATGAAAACGGGGGCATCACAACTATGGCACTATCAAATCCTGAAGCCGGAATCAGCGCGACAGGCTGGGACGCCGAAGGGAACTTTACGTTCAACACCGACCACGAACTTGTGCCATAACCGGGCTGAAATTCACATATTTTAAGCAAAAAGATTGGTTTAAGGGGTAAGAAAAGTTGTGTAGGTCATAAAAAATTTGTAATTTTGCGAGCCGATTATATCCAGTTGAACGTTCGCTTGGGGATAATCCGGAGGTTTTGGCCAACCGAGGATTTGAAAGAGCGACAATTAACTAATTAAAAATCAAACAGTAAAGTGGATACTTTAAGTTACAAGACAATTTCCGCCACCCCCGAGACAATCGAGAAGAATTGGGTGGTGATCGATGCAACCGATCAGGTGCTTGGCCGTCTTTGCAGCAAGATCGCGAAGATTCTGCGCGGCAAGAACAAGCCGGATTACACACCGAACCTTGACTGCGGCGACAACGTAGTCGTAATCAACGCTGATAAGGTGATCCTTAACGGCGGTAAGATGGAGAAGCGTGAATATCTCCGCTACACGGGCTATCCCGGCGGACAGCGCAGCTTTACTCCGGCCGACCTTATGGCAAAATCGCACAAGGTTACAATGAAGGGCAAACACCCCCTCTTCATCAAGGTGGTAAAGGGCATGCTCCCCAAGACTAAACTTGGCGCAAAGCAGCTCACGAATCTTCACGTGTTCAACGGTGAGGATCATCCCTTCGGCGACAAGAACCCGATCCTGTTAGACATCAATAAAATGAAATAAGAAAGAAGATGGAAAAAGTAAATGCAATTGGCCGTCGTAAGGCAGCAGTGGCCCGCGTATACCTCGTAGAGGGAAGCGGCAACATCGTGATTGACAAGCGTCCGCTCGACGTATACTTCCCCTCTTCAATTCTCCAGTACGTGGTGAAGCAGCCCCTTCTCACTCTTGAGGCAGCAGAGAAGTATGATATCGTAGCCCACCTCGACGGTGGCGGTTACAAGGGTCAGGCAGAAGCCCTCCGTCTCGCAATCGCCCGCGCGCTGGTAAAGATCAACCCGGAAGACAAATCAGCACTCCGCAAGGAAGGCTTCATGACCCGCGACGCCCGCGAGGTTGAACGTAAGAAGCCGGGTCGTCCCAAAGCACGCAAACGCTTCCAGTTCTCCAAGCGTTAAAATCCCGGATTCCGGCATCCCGGGATTTTTCCGGGGCGCAGGTCAATTCAATATTATGCGCTGTGCGCATTGTGTTTAGTATCTAAACCCGGCGGATGGACACGTTCCCTACCCCGCGGTTGAATCTACAAAAGAACGTAAACAAAGCAAGACCAAAAAAAATGGCAACACCCACATTTGACCAGCTTCTTGAGGCAGGCGCACACTTCGGCCACCTCAAGCGCAAATGGAATCCCGCAATGGCTCCCTATATCTTCATGGAGCGCAACGGTATCCACATAATCGACTTATATAAGACGGCAGCCAAGATCGAAGAGGCAGCCAACGCTCTGAAACAGATTGCAAAGAGCGGCAAGAAGGTGCTCTTCGTAGCTACTAAGAAACAGGCCAAAGAAGCAATCGAGAATAAAGTCGGCGCAATCAACATGCCCTACGTGACAGAGCGCTGGCCGGGCGGTATGCTCACCAACTTCCCCACCATCCGCAAGGCTGTGAAGAAGATGACCACCATCGACAAGATGGAGAAGGATGGCACTTTCGACAACCTTTCGAAGCGTGAGAAACTTCAGATCACCCGTCAGCGTGCGAAGCTCGAGAAGAACCTCGGCTCAATCGCCGACCTCGGCCGTCTTCCCTCGGCTTTGTTCGTGATCGACGTTATGAAGGAGCACATCGCAGTTGCAGAAGCTAAGCGTCTCGGCATCCCCGTGTTCGCTATCGTCGACACCAACTCCAACCCTGCTGACGTTGACTACCTGATCCCGGCCAACGATGACGCATCGAAGAGCATCGAGCTGATCCTCGGCGCTGTGTGCGATGCTATGGCAGAGGGTCTTGAGGAGCGCAAGGTTGAGAAGATCGACGCTCCCGAAGACAAGGAGGCTGAAGGCGAGGCAGCTCCCAAGCGCCGCCGCGTTCGCCGCAACGAGGCAGCCGCTGAGGCTCCCGCTGCAGAAGCTGCTGAGGCTCCCGCCGCTGAGTAAGAAAATTTTCAACGGGCGCGCCCCGCTGGCGGGACGCGCCTGTTTTTATTTTAATCACGAATCAATCTTTTAATATTAGCATACTACAATGGCTGTAAGCATTGAAGATATCAAGAAACTGCGCCACATGACAGGTGCAGGCATGATGGACTGCAAGAACGCCCTCGCTGAGACTGACGGCGATATCAACGCAGCTATCGAAATCATCCGCAAGAAGGGTCAGGCTGTCGCTGCAAAGCGTGAAGACCGCAACGCCGCTGAGGGTTGCGTATTCGCCGGCGTAAACGGTAATTTCGCTGCTATCGCTACCCTCAAGTGCGAAACAGACTTCGTTGCAAAGAACGAGTCTTTCCGCGCGCTTGCAAAGAAGGTGCTCGAAGTTGCCCTCGAGAACAAGGCACACAGCCTCGATGAGCTTAAGGAATGCTCTTTCGACGGCCGCACTGTTGCTGAGCACATCACCGACGAGATCGGCAAGACCGGTGAGAAGATGGAGCTCGGTGACTATGAGTGGATTGAGGCTGCTACCGTGGCTTCCTACAACCACTTCAACGATAAGCTCGCCGCTATCGTAGGCTTCAATCTCGAAGGCGTAGACGCTCAGGTGGGTCGCGAGGTCTGCATGCAGATTGCATCAATGAACCCTGTTGCCGTTTCACGCAACGACGTTCCCCAGGAGACTATCGACCAGGAGATCGCCGTAGCTGTTGAGAAGACTAAGCAGGAGCAGATCCAGAAGGCTCAGGAAGCTGCCCTCAAGAAGGCCGGCCTCAACCCCAACCACTTCGACTCTGAGGATCACATCGAGAGCAACATGGCTAAGGGATGGATCACTCCCGAAGAGGCTGAAAAGGGTCGTCAGATCATGAAGGAAGCCGGCGAAGCTAAGGCTGCCAACCTCCCCGAGGCTATGATCCAGAACATCGCCAACGGCCGTCTCAACAAGTTCTTCAAGGAAAGCTGCCTCCTCGAGCAGGCTTACGTGCAGGACGCCAAGATCACTGTCGGCCAGTTCCTCGACAACACTACCAAGGGTCTCGTTGTTGTTGATTTCAAGCGTGTTAACCTCAACGAGGATTAATCCTCCTGAGACTCTTATAAAGTTTACTCCCCGATGCTTTCCGAAGCATCGGGGAGTTCTTTTTTATAATAAGCGCAGGAGATAGACGTTTCTTGGATAAGCAACCTAAAATCGAACTACTGACAACGGAAACTTAGCAATGATTGACTTTTTGACAGACATTGACAATCAGCTGATGCTCTTGCTGAATTCATGCCATAACAAAGCCTTTGACACGTTTATGTACTGGATAAGCACACGCGTGGTATGGATTCCTTTTTATGTGACACTTCTCTACAGCCTGCATTATAGATTCGGATGGCGCACAGCGCTCCTCGTCGGGCTGATAGCCGGCCTCGCCGTTGCGATGGCCGACCAGATATCCGCCACACTCATCCGGCCGCTCGTCGGCCGCCTCCGACCCTCAAATCCCGACAACCCCATTTCGCCACTCGTGCATATAGTCAACGGCTACCGGGGCGGCAGCTACGGATTCCCCTCATGCCACGCAGCCAATACCGTTGCTGTGGCAACGTTCCTCTCCCTGGTGGTGCGCGTAGGCCGCTTCTCACTCTGCATGATCTGCTGGACTATTCTTGTGAGCTACTCCCGCATCTATCTCGGCGTTCACTACCCCGGCGACATCCTTGCCGGGTCGGTTGTCGGCATTCTCTCAGGCTTCACCACCTACCGCATCTACCGTTTCATCGTCTCGCGCATACGTCATTTCAGAGCTACGCAACGCGACATGCGCAAGTTTTTGAGCAATTATGAATCTCAGACTCTTTCCTTTACGGGCCAGATTGAATTTCAGGTCTACAAGAGGGTGCATCCTGTCGTCTCAATCTACACTGCGGCCGTAACAGTGCTGACCATCGCTCTCTTTACAATAAGGATTTAGGCTCCATCCACTAAGGCTCCATCCACTAAAATTTCTTAATGCCAGGCACATCTGCGAGACCGTAGGTAACTTTAATTTTTAAAGCTCCCTACTCCACCGGGATGGTCGGATTAATCAGGAACACGCGCTCCGTAGCGCGCGTTAAGGCCGTATAGAGCCAGCGATAGAAATCAGGGCCTAATTGCGCGGGGTCGATACCGCTCATATCGATATAGACATGCTTCCACTGGCCGCCCTGCGCCTTATGGCACGTGACGCAATAGGCATATTTCACCTGCAGGGCGTTGAAGAAAGGATCATTATCAAGCGCTGCAAGCCGCTCCGTGAGTTCTCCTTCCTGAGCCGCCATCGCTACATTCTGGAAACGTGCCATCTCCTCCCTAGGGATTGAGGGCCCCTCGCATACAAGGCTACGCAGCATGATCCAGGCTGTCACTATCTCCCCGTCGGAAAGGCGGAGTTCAGCCTCTGTAAAATAGCGGCCATAACATTTCTCAGTCTTCCCTACCCACGTCACCTCAGCCGTGTCGCCGTTAGCGATCAGACGTGAGCGTTTCTCATTGCGGCGCCAGTAATAATCATTCTTTGCGATTACAAGCCGGTCGCCACGCTCAAGGGGTTCTTCGGCATACATCACCATATTCCTTATCGCACGGTTGAAATCGTTGGCCCGCCAATTGGAGCGCGTCACCACCAGCGTCTCATCCTGCCCGACGGCCGAGAATGAATCGGTCAGGGAGTCGGCGAGTTCCGCTGAAGAGATAACGGTGACATCCGGCATTCCCGAAACTTCGAGAGAGATAGTCTCCCCTTCGGGCGGGGGTGCGAAAAGAGCGGTGCGCACGATCGTGGCATTATGCACGATTCCGCTCTCCACGGCCTGGCGCACCGGAATATCGAGCGATGCGCCGATCGGATTCAACCCCAGCTGACGCAACCGCTCATGATTCATGGCCGTCGACTCCGTCTGCCCGACCGGGGGGAGCTGTGCCTCATCGCCCACGAGCATCATCCTGCATCCCGGCGCGGAATAGACATATCTGATGAGCGTGAAGAGCAGACTACGCTGCGACTGCGGATTATCGGCAATCAGCGAGGCCTCGTCGACAATGAAGAGCGTGTCGCGCGAAGGATTCTGAGCGGCAAACCAAGAGCGGCCTGTCGGATCGGCCGGATTCGGGCGGAAAATGCGACGGTGGATAGTCGAAACAGGATGTCCCGAAAAAGCGGCGGCCACCTTTGCGGCCCTACCTGTCGGAGCGAGCACCGCCACCTTCATTTTGGCGGCATCGAGCGCCTTTATAAGCGCAGCGACGGTAGAGGTCTTACCCGTGCCGGCATACCCGTTGAGCACAAACACATCACGCGGGGCGCCGTCGGCGGCAAAAGCCGCGGCGGCCTCCAGCATTGCCCGCTGGGAATCGAGCGGAGTAAACGGGAGAAAGCTCAGGGCGGAGCTGTAAATCACATTCGCACGGTCGGAACTCATAGAAATAGAGATGCTGACGCTCCCCGCCGGGGGCTGAGGCCCGCAGAAAGCGGGCACAAAGGCAAAGAGTGCCAATTATTAACACGCTTTAATAAAAATTATCTATGAAATAAACCCTCCGAATGCGAAAAAATTGTTATCTTTGCAAAAGAATAAACAGAACCCAAATATTTCAACAAAGACATGAAAATCGCAGAAGTAAAAGGACGCGAGATCCTTGACTCTCGTGGCAATCCGACAGTAGAAGTAGACGTAATCCTCGAAAGCGGCGTAATGGGCCGTGCAGCAGTGCCGAGCGGTGCATCTACAGGCGAAAACGAAGCCCTTGAGCTCCGTGACGGCGACAAGAACCGTTACCTCGGCAAGGGTGTTGAGAAGGCTGTTGCAAATGTGAACGGCCCGATCGCGGAAGCCCTCAAAGGACACAGCGCCCTCGATCAGATAGGTGTAGACGAACTTATGCTTAAGCTCGACGGCACTCCCACCAAGTCAAACCTCGGTGCAAACGCCATCCTCGGCGTATCGCTCGCAGTAGCAAAGGCAGCCGCCAACTATCTTGACCTGCCCCTCTACCGCTACATCGGCGGCACCAACACATACGTTCTCCCCGTTCCGATGATGAACATCATCAACGGTGGTGCTCACTCAGATGCTCCCATCTGCTTCCAGGAGTTCATGATCCGTCCGGTAGGCGCTCCCACATTCAAGGAGGCTATCCGCTGGGGTGCTGAGGTGTTCCACGCGCTCAAGAGCGTGCTCAAGGCCCGCGGCCTCTCCACAGCAGTCGGTGATGAGGGTGGTTTCGCTCCCAAGCTCGACGGCACTGAGGATGCGCTCAACGTCATCATGGAGGCTATCAAGAAGGCCGGCTACGAGCCCGGTAAGGACATCACAATCGGTCTCGACTGCGCTTCTTCCGAGTTCTATCAGAACGGCGTTTACGACTACACTCACCTCAAGAACGGCGCTGAGAAGGAAGTAAACGGCAAGAAGTACACCAGCGAAGAGCAGGCTAAGTACCTCGAAGAACTCATCACAAAGTATCCTATCGATTCAATCGAGGATGGTATGGATGAGAACGACTGGGAAGGCTGGAAGATCCTCACCAAGCTCATCGGCGACCGTTGCCAGCTCGTAGGTGACGACTTGTTCGTAACCAACGTTAAGTATCTTGAGAAGGGTATCGCTAACGGTTGCGGTAACTCTATCCTCGTGAAGGTTAACCAGATCGGTTCGCTCACTGAGACTCTCCGTGCAGTTGAGATGGCTCAGCGCAACAACTACACCGCAGTGATCTCTCATCGTTCAGGTGAAACTGAGGATGCCACTATCGCTGACATCGCAGTTGCAACCAACGCCGGCCAGATCAAGACCGGTTCTGCAAGCCGTTCTGACCGTATGGCTAAATACAACCAGCTGCTCCGCATCGAGGAGGAACTTGGCGACCGCGCAGTTTACGGCTACAAGAAGATCAAGAAGAATTCATAATCCGTAAGATTATATTCACGGAAAGTGCCGGGCTCACCGCCCGGCACTTTTTTATTCACTACATTCGAGAGAGAGGATATTCGCGAGAGGATATTTATGTTTGCACCGTTATTGACCTGCGATTCTTTTGATTTTCGGTTGAATTTATTTAATTTTGCAGATATCTCAACACGCAGCGGAAAGCAAGGCGCGCAATGACGCGTCGGAATTTTCTCCTGTGGGGAGGAACAATAGTAAAACCTGACATTATGAAAGAAGAAGAAAAAGTCTACACCACCGACACCGGACTGCCGGAGAACGCGTTCCGCGAGCTGGCCGCCGACGAGAAGTACGTGCCGGTGATGCATCCGGCCCACGACCAGAAAGAGGTCACGCCCTACTCTGTGGGTATGGGTCTGGTGATGGCGATCGTGTTCAGTGCGGCTGCAGCCTATCTGGGGCTAAAGGTTGGCCAGGTGTTCGAAGCGGCAATTCCCATCGCCATCATCGCAGTTGGCCTCAGCAATGCCCTCGGCAAGAAGAATTCACTGGGACAGAACGTCATCATTCAGTCGATCGGCAGCTGCTCGGGCGTTATCGTAGCCGGCGCGATCTTCACGCTTCCGGCCCTCTATATCCTTCAGGGCACATATCCCGACATTGTAGTTGATTTCTATCAGATTTTCCTCAGTTCGCTGCTCGGAGGTATTCTGGGCATCCTGTTCTTCATCCCCTTCCGTAAGTATTTCGTGAAGGATATGCACGGCAAGTATCCCTTCCCTGAAGCTACGGCCACGACGCAGGTGCTCGTATCGGGCATCCAGAGCGAGACAAAGGCCGAAGGCAAATCAGGTCAGGCCAAAACGCTCGTGATCGCATCTCTGATAGGCGGCATCTACGACTATATCGTTGCCACATTCGGCTGGTGGGCGGAGACAGTAGAGAGCACCGCATCCACCTGGGGCCAGACCATTGCCGAAAAGACGAAACTCGTGCTGAGCTGCAATACCGGAGCAGCTCTTCTCGGACTTGGCTACATCGTGGGCCTCAAATATGCCTTCGTGATTTTTGCCGGGTCGATATTCGTGTGGTGGATTGTCATTCCTCTGATGGGTACCTACGGAGCTCCTGAAATGGCAGCAATGGCTCCCGACGCCATCTTCAAGGACTATGCGCGTATGATCGGCATCGGCGGTATCGCCATGGCCGGAGTTATCGGCATCGTTAAGTCGTGGCCCATCATCTGCAATGCCGTAGGGCTTGCAGGTCGTGAATTCAAGGGCACGAAATCAGATACAAAGGAAATGCGCTGGCAGATGGATATCTCGATGAAGAAAATCGTGTTCTTCATAGCGCTCGCGCTTGTGGCCGTCCTGATCTTCTTCTGGTTCGGAGTGATCCATACGTTCTGGCAGGCCCTCGTGGCATGGCTTGTAGTGACTCTAATCGCATTCCTCTTCACCACCGTAGCGGCCAACGCGATAGCGATCGTGGGCAGCAACCCTGTGTCGGGCATGACACTGATGACACTCATCATCGCGTCTGCGATTTTCGTGGCTATCGGACTTAACGGCACAAGCGGCATCGTGGCCTCGATGGTGATCGGCGGCGTTGTCTGCACGGCCCTCTCAATGGCCGGCGGCTTCGTGACCGACCTGAAGATCGGCTACTGGCTCGGCTCCACACCCCGCAAGCAGGAATCCTGGAAATTCCTCGGCACGCTCGTATCAGCCGCAACTGTAGGCGGTGTGATTATCGTGCTCAACAAGGTATACGGCTTCACCGGCGACAATGCGCTCGTGGCTCCGCAGGCCAATGCCATGGCAAAGGTGATCGAGCCCCTCATGATGGGCGGCGAGACCCCCTGGATTCTCTATATGGTCGGAGCGATCCTCGCCCTTATCCTCAACTGGCTTGGCGTGCCCGCTCTGGCATTCTGTCTCGGTATGTTCATCCCGTTGTCGCTCAACACTCCGATGCTCGTGGGCGGAGCAGTGGCCTACTTCGTAAGCAATTCTTCCAAGGATAAGAAAGTGAACGATGCCCGTCGCGACCGCGGCACGCTGCTCTCGTCGGGTCTTATCGCCGGAGGCGCACTCTTCGGTGTGTTCGCGGCAATCACGCGCTTCGCCGGCTTCGAATATGTGACTCCCGGCAGCCCCGAACTCACCCAGATACTCGGATGCGTAGCCTACCTGTTGCTCATTGGCTATCTCATCTGGGATTCCAAGCGCGCGAAGTAATCAGGAAAAAGCCCCGGCAACAGGGAAACAGGCAACTTATTAAGGAATTATTTCCGTAATTGGAAATAATTCCTTAATTTTGCATCTGAAGCAATAAGTGTCTCATACATATATTGAAGTTGTTTCATTACGATAATAAATCAAAGCGAAAATAACACTTACAGACAATGAAAGCATACGTATTCCCCGGCCAGGGTGCCCAGTTCGTGGGCATGGGTAAAGACCTTTATGACAACAACGAAGAGGCAAAGGCTCTTTTCGAGAAGGCAAATGAAATTCTCGGTTTCCGCATCACGGATCTGATGTTCAACGGCACTGAGGAGGATCTCAAGCAGACGAAGGTTACCCAGCCCGCAATTTTCCTTCACAGCGTGATTCTCGCCAAGAGCCTCGGCGATGAATTCAAGCCCGATATGGTGGCAGGCCACTCACTCGGCGAATTTTCAGCGCTTGTTGCAGCAGGCGCCCTGAGTTTTGAGGAGGGCCTTAAGCTTGTTGCGAAGCGTGCGCAGGCGATGCAGAAAGCATGTGAGCTTCGCCCGTCGACTATGGCGGCCGTGCTCGCGCTCCCCGATGAGAAAGTGGAGGAACTCTGCGCCGAAGTGGATGACATTGTTGCTCCGGCCAACTACAACTGCCCCGGTCAGGTAGTAATCTCCGGCACGAATGAAGGTATCGACGCAGCCTGCGAGAAGATGCTTGCCGCCGGCGCCAAGCGTGCGATGAAGCTCAAAGTTGGGGGTGCGTTCCACAGCCCCCTCATGCAGCCTGCTCAGGAAGAACTTGCAGAGGCAATCGCAGCAGCTGAATTCACCACTCCGGTAGCTCCGGTCTATCAGAACGTAGACGGCAAGCCCCACACTGATCCTGCTGAAATTAAGGAAAACCTCATCAAGCAGCTGACGGCTCCCGTGCGCTGGACCTACGACGTGCAGGCAATGATCGCCGACGGTGCCGATGAGTTTATCGAACTCGGTCCCGGCAGCGTGCTTCAGGGTCTCGTGAAGAAAATCGACCGTTCGGTGGCTACAAGCGGCAAGCAGTAATCATGAATGTCGCAATCGTAGGCGCCAGCGGCGCCGTAGGCCAGGAATTTCTCCGTGTGCTCGAAGAGCAGAACTTTCCGATCAGCAATCTCCGCCTTTTCGGTTCGGCGCGCTCGGCCGGTAAGACCTGCCGCTTCCGCGACCGCGAAATCGTGATTGAGGAACTCACCCACGATTCTGATTTTTCCGATGTTGAGATCGCTTTCACTTCTGCGGGAGCGTCGGTATCGAAGGAGTATGCGCCCGTGATCACACGCCACGGCACGATAATGATCGACAATAGTTCGGCGTTCCGTATGGACCCCGACGTACCGTTAGTGGTGCCTGAGGTGAACCCCCGCGATGCCCTCGACCGTCCGAGAAATATCATCGGTAATCCCAACTGCACGACTATCCAGATGGTTGTGGCGCTCAATGCTATTGAGAAAATCAGCCATATCAAGCGTGCGCACGTGGCCACATATCAGGCAGCGAGCGGCGCAGGGGCGGCCGCGATGGATGAGCTGAAGGAACAGTATAATGAACTGTCGCGCGGCGACGAGCCCACGGTAAGGAAATTTGCGCATCAACTTGCCTACAATGTGATACCGCACGTCGATATCTTCACCGACAACGGCTATACGAAGGAGGAGATGAAGATGTACAACGAGACGCGCAAAATCATGCACAGCGATATCCGCGTGTCGGCAACGTGCGTTCGCGTTCCCGTGCTCCGCGCTCATTCCGAAGCCATCTGGATCGAGACCGAGAAACCCGTGAGTCTTGAGGAAGCGCTCGAAGCCTTCCACAACTCGGAGGGAATCGTGCTCATTGACGAAGAGACAGAGAAGGGCAAGACCTATCCGATGCCGCTTATGGCGGCAGGCAGCGATCCGGTCTATGTGGGCCGTGTCCGCAAGGACCTGACCGACGACTGCGGACTGAACTTCTGGGTAGTGGCCGACCAGATAAAGAAGGGGGCCGCTCTCAACGCAGTGCAGATCGCACAATATCTTATCTCACAATAATCTGACACAAAGGCTCCATTCCGGCAATGCGCAGGAATGGAGCCCTTTTCATATCATCACCTATGGAAGAAAATGCCCGGCTTGAACTTGCCAGGAAAGTAATCACCCGCACCGGCACCAGCCTCTTTCTAACCGGAAAGGCGGGCACGGGAAAGACTACATTCCTGCGTCAGCTCCGCGCAGACTGCCGGAAGCGGATGATCGTGACCGCTCCCACCGGTATCGCCGCCATCAACGCCGGCGGAGTGACACTTCATTCATTCTTCCAGCTCGATTTCGGGCCGTACGTGCCCGGTATGAAGCGTGATTCTGCCAATAAACGCTCAATGGCATTCAGCAAGCAGAAAATCAAACTTATCCGCGGGATGGATCTGCTCGTCATCGATGAGGTGAGTATGGTAAGAGCCGATCTACTGGATGCCGTCGACGACGTGCTGAGGCGTTTCCGCGACCGCAATCTGCCCTTCGGGGGTGTGCAGCTTCTCCTTATAGGCGACCTCCGCCAGCTTCCTCCGGTAGTCGTGCAGGAGGAACGCCCACTCATGGAGGCGAATTACCGCTCGCCATATTTCTTTGACAGCCACGCACTCAAGGATCTCGACTACCTGACTCTCGAACTCTCGAAGATCTATCGTCAGAGCGACCGTGAATTTATCGACATGCTCAATGCCGTGCGCACCAACCGCGTGAACCCCGAGATTCTTGCCAGACTCAACCGGCAGTATCGCAAGGATTTCAATCCTAAGGATTCGGAAGGCTACGTACGACTCACCACCCATAACAGTATGGCTGCTCGCATCAACCGTGAGCGTATGGACCGGCTACGGAAACCGACTCATTATTTCGATGCGGCCGTAGAGGGTAATTTTCCTGAAACAAGTTTTCCGGCCGACCGGCGGCTTGAACTGAAAGAGGGGGCGCAGGTGATGTTCATTAAGAATGATTCGGGAGCCGACCGCAGGTTTTTCAACGGAATGATGGGCACAGTCACTTCCATCGACGGCGAAGATGTGATGGTCACCCCTACCGACTCCGACGAGCAGATAAAAGTGGAGCCTGTTGAGTGGGAAAATGTGAAATTCGTAATCGACGCAGAGACTAACGAGATAACCGAGCAGCGTGAAGGCGTGTTCCGTCAGCTGCCACTTCGTCCGGCCTGGGCGATCACTATCCATAAGAGCCAGGGACTTACTTTCGATAAGGCGATAATCAATGCTTCGGCCGCCTTCACCTCCGGACAGACCTACGTGGCGCTATCGCGTTGCCGCTCGCTCGACGGGCTCGTGCTCGAAAGCCCCCTCACGCAGTCGTCGGTTATAACCGATGCGACCGTCACAGATTTTCTGAATGCGCATTCTTCCGTGCCTGATAACGACACCGTCGACCGGATGGCGCACTATTACGAACTGAGTCTTGTGGAGGGTATTTTCAATTTCCGGCCGCTCTTCAACGTCATAGAGGGCGTGACGCGGATGCTGAAGGAGAATTTCATGCGGCTCTATCCTAATGCCGTGGCTGAGTTTGAAGGGGAAGTCAACCGTCTACGCCCGGAGATGATAGATGTCGGCATAAGATTCTGCAACCAACTGCGCCGCATCGACTCCGAAAATCCGGATCTGAAGACAAACACGCTACTTCTGCAACGTATAAAAGATGCCTGTAATTATTTCTATCCGAGGCTTGAGGCCCTCACGATGGCCCTGAAGCGGGTGCCCGGGAGCCATGATAATAAAACCGTCACGCAAAAGCTCAACGAGCGCACTGAGCTGTATGCCGAGATGGCGGATGTGAGGAAAGAACTTCTGACAGCCTTCCGCTCGGATAATTTCGATTTAGACCGCTATCTCGATATCAAGGCGCGTGGCTCATTCAAACATTCCGACCGACCCGGGCGCAGATCCAACCGCGCAGACACCGTGCTCCGAAGCAAGCAAGACTCCCCCGGCAACTCCACCGGGAGCGATGTGATGAATCCGGTGCTACTCAACCGGTTACTCAGTTGGCGTAAAAAAGAGGCCAACGCAAGAGGAACGGGCGAACATGCCGTCGTATCGCTCAAGATACTGATGAATGTGGCCGATGCTCTGCCACGTAATGAAGTCGAACTGCTTCTGATTCCGGGGGTCGGGAAGGCAACGGCAAAAAAAATCGGCGACGATCTCATCAGAATCGTCACCGAGTATATGAATGAGGCAAGCGCGACCATCAGCGTGCCCCGAAAACTAAACCGTAAAAGCTAAGGCTTCATCTGCTTGCATACCTGCTGGAAGGTCAGCAGGCACAAATCCGAATCAAAGCCGCAACATGCCGCAACTTAGGCCAGATTGAAATAGAAAGTGCCGAACGGGAGCACCACGTAAAAGTCGTATGTGACTCCCCGGAGAATATAGGCCGTATTGAAGGCCTGCACGTCTAAATTTCTATCCCACATATCGGTCCAGGGATTCCAGGCGTTGATTACATTCACCTGATACTGCGCTCCGACATACTGATAGCTGACCAACATAGGGAGCACGCGCCATACGCCCTGGGCATCATATCCGCAGGCAATCACTTTCGTAACGCCCTGATTCATGGTGTTGCCGATAGAAACCGAAGGCGCAATCACAACCGACGGGCCATTGTTCCAGCCATTATACCAGGGACTACCCCATACCGATGGGGGCGGCGCCACGGGACGCGGACCCGGATTCCAGCCGATACCGTTAGCCGGACCGCCGGGAGCCGGCAGACTGTTGGGAGCTCCGCCTCCACCCGGAGCCGGGAAACTGTTCTGTGCCGATGCCATACCTGCAGCCGTCAGGGCAAGCAGGCCTGCAAGCATTCCTCTGAGAGTATTTCTTATGATGTTTTTCATATTTTATATGTTTTTATTACTCAGATATAGTTGAACGTCTGAATCGCTCTTCGGAAGTATAACAAACAAACGGGGGCTTTTTCTGAATCCGGCCCCAAATTTCATTAAGTTACCAACTGAAAATGAAAGGCAAATCAGAGAAGATAGTAAGCCATAACGAGCCTATGCAGGGGTGCGGAGGGGTGCGGAATCGCTTACAATATTTGAATTATCGAATTTTTTTTGTAATTTTGTAAAAATTCGGAGATATGGCAGACACTCTGACAGAAGCCCTGGGCCGTCTTAAAGTGAGAATATCCTCCCTGACGGCGGAAAACGCAAGTTTGCGAGAAGCCAACCGGAAACTGTCGGAGGAGAATGCACAGTTGCGCGAACTCGCCACTGAGGCAGGCACAGCGCGCCGCCGGGCCGAACTTGATGCCGAGTTCCTCGCCGTCTCGCATAAGCTGGCCGACGACCCCGACACCCTGATCGCAACGCGTCGCCATATCGCCCAATTGATTCGCAACATCGACCGTTGCCTTGAAATGCTTAAGGAATAGGGAGCCGAAGGCTTCCCATCGCGAGGAGATGAACGATTCGGATAAAGTTAAAATGTACCTAAATATAGCAGACGAACGCATCGTGCTCGATGTCGACTCTGCCCAACAGGATTTCGTAAGGGAGGTAGAAAAAGGCGTCAACGAGATTTTCCGCCGATTCCGCCTGCGCTATCCTTCCAAAGCCAATAAGGAAATCCTGGCTATGGTGGCATATCAGTATGCCTCTTTCTATTCCACGCTGAAAGAGCGTTATGACCATGCTGCTGAAGATGCGGAGGAATGTCTGCGTCTTATCGATGAGGATCTGCGCAATGGCGCCGATGACTTTGATGACGACGCCTACTGATCGCCCCGTCTGCACATCCGATGAGAATTAAAGAGTCCCGGCTCTATGTTGCGAAGCCTTCCCGCATATGCGGAAAGGCTCGCTGTCGTTTTGTTAATTCATTGATAATAAAATATTTAACATTAAATTTGAAATCAACGTACATTAAACCAATAACAACAGAAGATCAAAATCGAAAATACCCATGGAAATAGCAATAATCATCATCGTGGGCCTCGTTATGCTCGCCGCCGGATATATCGTGGCCACGTCGCTAAGTAAAAAGAACGCCACCTCGAGTGCGAATCAGATCCTTGCTGACGCGCGTCGCGAAGCAGAGAGATTCAAGGAAGAGCACATCTTCAAGTCGAAAGAGGAAGGAATGAAAATCATCGGCGATGCCGAACGCACGGCCAACCAGCGTCTACAGAAGGTGCAGAGCTCCGAAGCCCGCGCCAAGCAACGCGAAATGCAGCTCAACCAGCAGCAGAACGAGCAGAACCGTCGTAAGAAAGAACTTGAGAATCTGAAAAATACACTCGATAACCGTGAGCAGGTGATTGAAGCCAAATCGACTGAAGTGGAGCAGCTTCACCGCCAGGCACAGGATGAGCTCGTGAAAATATCAGGCCTCACTGTGGAGGAAGCAAAGGAGAAACTTGTGGAGTCGCTCAAGGATGAGGCAAAGACGGCTGCCGCCGGCTATATCAACGACATCATGGATGATGCTAAGATGACAGCCACGAAGGAGGCAAAACGCATCGTGATCCAGTCAATCCAGCGCGTTGCCACGGAAACTGCGGTGGAAAACTCCGTTACCGTTTTCCATATCGACAACGACGAAATCAAGGGCCGCATCATCGGTCGTGAAGGTCGCAACATCCGGGCTCTCGAAGCCGCCACAGGCATAGAAATCATCGTTGATGATACGCCCGAAGCCATCGTACTCTCCGGCTTCGACCCGGTGCGCCGTGAAATCGCGCGCCTCGCGCTGCATCAGCTCGTGACAGACGGCCGTATCCATCCGGCCCGTATCGAGGAGGTAGTGGCCAAGGTACGCAAGCAGGTGGAGGAAGAAATCATCGAGACCGGAAAGCGCACAACAATCGACCTCGGCATCCACGGTCTGCATCCCGAACTCATCCGCATGGTGGGCAAGATGAAATATCGCTCCAGCTACGGCCAGAATCTGCTCCAGCACTCACGCGAGACGGCCAACCTCTGCGCTGTAATGGCCTCCGAACTGGGGCTCAATCCGAAGAAAGCACGGCGCGCCGGCCTACTTCATGATATAGGCAAGGTGCCCGATGACGAGCCGGAACTCCCCCACGCACTCCTGGGCATGAAGCTTGCCGAGAAATATAAGGAGAAACCCGATATCTGCAATGCCATCGGAGCCCACCATGATGAGGTTGAACAGACGTCGCTTCTGGCGCCGATCGTGCAGGTGTGCGATGCCATCTCAGGCGCACGCCCCGGTGCACGCCGTGAAATCGTGGAGGCATATATCAAGCGTCTCAATGATCTCGAACAGCTTGCCCTCTCCTACCCCGGTGTGCTCAAGACTTACGCTATCCAGGCCGGCCGCGAACTGCGCGTGATTGTCGGCGCCGATAAGATCACCGACGCCGAGACTGAGAAACTGAGTGCCGAAAT
The DNA here is from genome assembly GCA_947178505.1 of uncultured Muribaculaceae bacterium. Taxonomy (GTDB): domain Bacteria; phylum Bacteroidota; class Bacteroidia; order Bacteroidales; family Muribaculaceae; genus Lepagella. Next base: position 133,525 of record CAMWYR010000001.1, read on the forward strand.
CGCCAAGAAGATTCAGGACGAACTCACGTATCCCGGTCAGGTGAAGATCACCGTCATCCGCGAGACCCGCGCAATCAGCTACGCAAAATAACGATCTGAGACAACGTGGATAAACTAAAGAAAAAATATTGTTCCGACGGCGGCTGTCCGCGTGGCAAGCTCAATGCTACCGACTGGCTGGACGGCATTTCCGACTCCCATGATGCCGGGATGGTGGAAGTGTCGTTCAAGAATACCCGTGTGGGATTCTTTACGAATCCCCACAATCTCCCCCTGAAAATAGGCGACATCGTTGCGGTGGAAGGAAATCCGGGCCATGATATCGGTCGCGTCACAATGACCGGACGCCTCGTAAGGCTTCAGATGCGTAAGTATGGCGTGAAGGAAGATACCGAACTCAAGCCCGTGTTCCGCTTCGCCACGCAGGCAGATATGGAGAAATTCGAGGAGTGCCGCGCCAAGGAGCATTCCACCATGATACGCAGCCGCAAGATCGCCGAAGATCTTGAACTCAACATGAAGATCGGCGATGTGGAATATCAGGGCGACGGCGGAAAGGCCATATTCTATTATATCGCCGACGAGCGCGTTGACTTTCGCAAGCTCATCCGCATTCTTGCCGACACATTCAAGGTGCGCGTCGAGATGAAACAGATCGGAGCGCGTCAGGAAGCGGGCCGTATCGGTGGTATCGGACCATGCGGTCGTCCGCTTTGCTGCTCGTCGTGGATGACTCACTTCGTCTCGGTAGGCACCGGAGCCGCCCGTGTGCAGGATCTCTCGATGAATCCCCAGAAACTCGCAGGGCAATGCGGCAAACTGAAATGCTGCCTCAATTATGAGACTGATGTCTATGGCGAGGCTCAGAAAAAACTTCCTCCCCGCGACATGGTGCTACAGACGGTCGATGCCGACTATTATCAGTTTAAGGCAGATATCCTCGCTGGGAAAGTCACCTATTCCACCGATAAGAAGATTCCATCCAATCTCGTGACTATCGACATTGAGCGCATCAACGAGATAATCGAGCTCAATAAGAAAGGGCATAAAGTGGACAGCCTGCTTCCCGAGGAGGAGGATAAGGCGCGTCAGGAATCATCGGCCATCGACCTCGTGGAGCAGGAAAGTCTTACGCGTTTCGATAAGTCGAAAAAGAATAAGAAGAAGAAAAAGGGCGCCGACAACAAGCAGCGTAACGACCGATCCGAAAAGCAACCGAAAGCGGATCAGCAACGTCATGACCGACCCGAAAAGCAGCTGAAAGCGGATCAGCAGCACCCTGAGCGGACTGAAAAGCTACCGAAGACCGATCAGCAGCGTCGACGCCGCAAATCGCATCATAATCAGAGTAATAACAATCAGCCTAATCAGACTCCCCAGCAGGAGAATAAATAGACGGAGAGAATGACCGGCATCCGAGATAAATCAACTGCGGGACAACACTCATTCACGGTTGCAACGGCGACAGTAATGTCGTTGTTTTCGGCCATGACACTCTTTTTATGTTCATGCGTGCGGCTCAATATGCCGGCCTGGTCTGATTTCGCGGAAATATCCGGGGAAGGCTGGGACCCGACCGATATGGTAGTGTTCGAGCCTGTACCGTTTGACTCTCTTGCACCGGCGGGGACACACTACGACTTTGAGATGGTGATGCGCGCTACGGCCCGTCACCGACCGGGGCCTCTTCCGCTTGCTATTTGCGTGGAAGATCAGAACGGAGTGATCCGCGCAGACACAATCATCGTCGGCGATGTCGACGGACCTGAACTGACTCGCAGCCGTCACTACGGTGTGGAGGAAATTTCCTTCCCTCTGCTTGAGGACCTCTCCCTCTCAGATGGGATGACGATATCTTTCGTGCCTCTCATTGAAGCCGATGTAAGCCGCGGACTGCTGAACATCGGCCTCGTAATGACCGAACATTCTCCAGATAAAAAACCTCTTAAATAATAATCACGCTATGCATTTCCCTTTGCTCTCACCTCAGATGAATGAAGAATTCGAAAGGCGCCTCACTCGCATCCGCCTTGCCATGCAACGCACGGGCACAGACGCCGTGCTGCTGGCCTCAACAGTCAATTTCTTCTATCTGGCCGGAGGAATCTGGCGCGGTTATTTCTACGTGCCCGCCGCAGGCTCTCCCCGCCTCTTTCTCATTGCTTCCCCAAAGGAAGCCGAAGGGATAGAGACACCGATCAGAAAACCGGAACAGATACCGGCACTGCTCGCCGAACTCGGATACCCCGTTGCGGTCAAGGTCGGTCTTGAATTCGACGACCTCTATTACTCTGAAGTTGAGCGACTGCGCAAGCTTTTCCCGGAGGCCGAGATTACGAACGCCAGTGCCATACTGCGCGAGGCGCGTATGATCAAGACTCCGCTTGAGATTCAGTTTATGAAGGAAGATGGACTGCATCAGTCGGCCGTATACTCGCGCATCGGTAAAGTATATCGCGAGGACATGACCGATGTTGAGTTCCAGACTGAGATCGAACGTCTTCTACGTCTGGAAGGTTGCCTCGGATTTCTCCGCGTCGCTGGCTCAAGAATGGAGATCAATATGGGGAGCCTGATAGCCGGCCCTAATGCCGACGAGCCTACCCCCTACGACTTCTCGATGGGAGGCACAGGATCTGATCCGTCACTCCCCGTCGGCGCGTCGGGCATGATTATAAAGCCCGGTATGGCAGTGATGGTGGATATGAACGGCGGCTTCAACGGCTATCAGACCGATATGACACGTTGCTGGACACTCGGAGACGTGCCTGAGATAGCAGTGAAGGCGCATGAATGCTCGCGGGCCATCCTGCGCGATCTCGAGACATTCAGTCGTCCCGGAGTGGAAATCGGCGAGATGTACCGCCGAGCCGTCCGCATCGCCGAGGAGTGGGGACTCAGCTCATTCTTCATGGGCCACCGCCATAAAGTCTCCTTTATCGGACACGGCGTCGGTATCGAACTTAATGAGCAGCCCGTCGTGATGGAACGCAACAAGATGCTGCTACAGGAAAATATGACCATCGCCCTCGAGCCCAAATTCGTGATCCCGGAGGTTGGGGCGCTGGGCTGCGAGAATACATATGCCGTGCGTGCCGACGGGCTTGAAAACCTTACGACATATAAAGAAAATCTACAGCAATTGTAAGCCGACTGTAAAAACACAAAAGCGACAGTGAATCTTAGCAACGAACTTACGAATCCGGTGTTCCGACGCATCGGGGAGATAGCCGACAGCATGGGCCGTGAGGTCTATGTGGTCGGTGGCTACGTGCGCGATATTTTCCTTTCGCGCCCTTCGAAAGATATTGATTTCGTCACGGTCGGAAGCGGAATCGAACTCGCCGGCAGGGTGGCCGAAGCTTTAGGGCGCACCAAAGGGCTGAGCGTATATGCCAATTATGGCACGGCCCAGATAAAGTCGGGCGATCTTGAACTTGAATTTGTAGGAGCGCGAAAGGAGTCGTATCACCGCGAGAGCCGTAATCCGATTGTCGAAGACGGCACTCTTGAGGATGATCAGAACCGACGCGACTTCACCGTCAATGCCATGGCGATCTGCCTGAATTCCGCGAGATTCGGAGAACTGGTGGATCCGTTCGGCGGCATCGCCGACCTGCACCGCGGGGAAATACGCACTCCGCTCGACCCGGACATCACATTCAGCGACGACCCCCTGCGCATGATGCGCGCGATAAGGTTCGCCTCTCAGCTGGATTTCAGAATCGTGCCCGAGACATTCGAGGCAATCCGCCGCAACCGCGAGCGTATCTCAATCATTACACGCGAACGCATCAACGACGAGCTGAGCAAGATAATGCGATCACCCCGCCCGTCGGTCGGCCTGCGGCTGCTCGACAGCTCCGGGCTGCTCGAACTCATTTTCCCGGCTCTCTGCGACCTGAAAGGCGTGGAGATAATGGAGGGGAAAGGGCATAAGGATAACTTCAACCATACGCTGCAGGTAGTAGACCAGGTGGCCGAAAAGACCGATAACGAATGGTTGCGCTGGGCCGCTCTGCTGCATGATATCGGCAAACCGGCCACAAAACGCTATGACGAGAAACTCGGCTGGACATTTCATAACCACAACTTCATCGGGGAGAAGATGATTCCGCGTCTTTTCCGCAAGATGAAGCTTCCGCTCAATGAGAAGATGAAGTATGTGGCAAAGCTTGTGGGGCTTCATATGCGTCCGCAGAGTGTCGGTGAGGAGGGCGTATCGGATTCCGGCGTTCGCCGTCTGATGACTGACGCGGGAGAAGACCTCGACGACCTTATGCTGCTTGCCGAGGCTGACATCACGTCGAAAAATCCGGCTAAGGTGCGACGGCAACTGCAGGGCTTCGCACAGTTGCGCGAGCGCATGGCACAGATTCAGGCGGCCGATGATTTCCGAAAGTGGAAGCATCCCGTCAATGGCCATGAGATAATGGAATATTTCCATCTGACGCCCGGTCCGGAAATTTCCTGGATAAAGGATGCGATGAAGGAGGCCATCCTCGACGGCCGAGTGGCCAACACCCACGAGGCTGCATGGGAATTCATGGAAAATGAAGGAGCCGACATAATCCGACGCGGACACGAGCAGTTCGCCGCTTCCGGCGAAGAGGAGAAATCTGACAGTCAGAAGTCTTAATATTTCGCAAAATCTGACAGTCGGGAATCTTAATATTTCGCAAATTGACAGATTTTTGTTAAATTTGCACTTCAGAGCGCATCGGCCCGACCTCTCCGGACATGGCAATTCTCCCTGAGGCTCCGCTGATCACGCATTTATTAACGGGCCCGGTCGAAGCGCTGACAAATCAGAAAATAAAACTACACAGATAATGGCAAAACAGGAAGATGTATTCAAGACTATAATCGCCCATGCCAAAGAGTATGGGTTCGTGTTCCAATCGAGCGAAATCTACGACGGTCTTTCAGCCGTGTACGACTATGGCCAGAACGGCGTCGAGCTCAAGAACAACATCAAGCGCTACTGGTGGGAGGCGATGACGATGCTCCACGACAACATCGTCGGTATAGACTCAGCCATCTTCATGCACCCTACCATCTGGAAGGCCTCAGGCCACGTTGATGCCTTCAACGACCCCCTGATCGACAATAAGGACTCCAAGAAGCGCTACCGTGCCGATGTGCTCATCGAGGATGAGATCGCGAAGTTCGACGATAAGATCAATAAGGAAGTGGCCAAGGCTGCTAAGCGTTTCGGCGAATCATTCGACGAGGCTATGTTCCGCCAGACCAATCCGCGCGTGCTTGAGAACGCCCGTAAGCGCGATGAGCTTCACCGGCGCTATTCAGATGCAATGAATGCCAACGACCTCAACGAGCTCAAGCAGATCATACTTGATTACGAAATCGTTGACCCGATCAGCGGCACTCGCAACTGGACCGACGTACGCCAGTTCAACCTCATGTTCAAGACCGAGATGGGTTCTACGGCCGACGGCGCGATGGATGTCTATCTCCGTCCGGAAACGGCACAGGGTATCTTCGTCAATTATCTGAACGTGCAGAAGACGGGCCGCATGCGTATTCCTTTCGGAATCGCTCAGATCGGTAAGGCATTCCGTAATGAGATCGTTGCCCGCCAGTTCATCTTCCGTATGCGCGAGTTCGAACAGATGGAAATGCAGTTCTTCGTGCGTCCCGGCGAGGAACTCAAGTGGTTCGATAAATGGCGTGAGACCCGTCTCCGCTGGCATAAGGCTCTTGGCCTCGGCGACGAGAAATATCGCTATCACGACCACGAGAAACTTGCCCACTACGCCAACGCCGCCACCGACATCGAGTTTGAGATGCCGTTCGGTTTCAAGGAGGTGGAGGGTATACACTCCCGCACAAACTTCGACCTCTCGCAGCACGAGAAATTCTCGGGCAAGAACATCAAGTATTTCGATCCGGAGCTCAATGAGAGCTACGTGCCCTATGTTATCGAGACATCCATAGGCGTAGACCGCATGTTCCTCTCCGTGTTCTGCAGTTGCTACGAAGCGCAGGATCTCGGCAACGGCGACAGCCGCGTCGTGCTCCATTTCCCTGCCCCGATTGCTCCTGTGAAATGTGCCGTGCTCCCGCTCGTCAAGAAAGATGGTCTCCCCGAAAAGGCGCGAGAAATCCAGCACCGTCTCCGCTTCGACTTCACCTGCCAGTATGATGAAAAAGACTCAATAGGCAAGCGCTACCGCCGTCAGGATGCAATCGGCACCCCCTACTGCATCACAGTCGACCATCAGACGCTTGAGGATAACACCGTGACCCTGCGCGAACGCGATTCGATGGAGCAGCGCCGCGTAAATGTCGATGATCTCGAGAAGATTCTCGGCGAGGTGGTGAGCCTCAATTCTCTCCTTAAGAAACTCGTTTAATCCTCTGCTTATGAAACTACTGAAGAAAATACTCCTGACTGCGCTTGCATGCGTCGGAGTCAGCAGCCTGACTTCCTGCAACTACAACAGCCTCGTTGAGCAGCAGCAAGGTGTCGATCAGGCATGGGCGCAGGTAGAAAATCAATATCAGCGACGCGCTGACCTGATTCCCAACCTCGTGAACACCGTGAAGGGCTACTCCACTCATGAGGAGGAAACATTGCTTAAAGTGACCGAGGCCCGTGCGAAAGCCACCTCCATCACCATCAATGCCGACGATCTCACCGAGGAGAATCTTCAGCGCTTCCAGCAGGCACAGAATGAACTGAGTGGAGCGCTCAAGTCGCTGCTCGCCGTCACTGAAGCCTATCCCGATCTGAAAGCCAATGAGAATTTCATGAATCTTCAGGCTCAGCTCGAAGGAACCGAAAACCGCATAGCCACCGAGCGCCAGCGCTACACTGAAGCCGTGCGTGACTATAATACAGCTATTAAGAAATTCCCCACCACAATCTATGCCGGATGGTTCGGATTTAAACCCAAACCTCAATTCCAGGCCGAGGCCGGCGCGCAGAAGGCTCCCGAAGTGAAGTTCTGATGCCGCAAGCCATTTTCCGACTATGACCAGAAAAGTAAAGTTGATTATGGCAGCCATGCTGCCCCTGATGGCTTCAGCTCTCTCGGGATGCCTCAAGAGCGACCACGAGGACTATGAGATGTGGCGCGCCGAAAACGACGCTTATCTCAAAACCATCAATATGAATGAATTTGAGAAAGTGTCGCCCGACTGGGCACCCCTCAATTCAGTCTACATCAAATGGCATAACGACCGATCGCTCACAGCGGGCAATCTCGTGCCGATGGCCAACTCCACTGTAGTGGCTAAATATGAACTGGAGGATATCAACGGAACGAAAATCGAGAATTCCTATGCGCGTCGGGACAGCGCCTACACGAGTCAGCCGCTCAATAACGTGATCGGCATGTGGATTGCGCTCACCACAATGCACGTAGGTGACTCCGCTACGCTCATTATTCCCTACGATTCGGGATACGGCGCTCAGATACGTTCCGGCATGAAGCCTTATACCAACCTTATCTATCACCTGAAGCTGAAAGAAATAAAGGCTTTCGAACGTCCGGCCGACTGATTCCGAATACTGATAACATAATAGAGAGAAGCGGCTACCCGCTTCTCTCTATTTAAATTATTATACATTTATGAAGACCTTAGCTGCTTTGCTTCTGACCACAGCCGCGCTCACTGCCTATGGCTACCGCATCACCGAATATAAGGGTGCGCAGCCGGAGCGCCTGCATGTGCCAGCAATTCCGGATTCTCTCCATAAGGAAAATCCCTTCAAACCAGAGAAACTCCTGTCGTCGCGACTTTTTAATCCCGAACTGACAGCCGACTGGACGACGATGCCCACTGATACGGCCGGACATATCCGCGCAACTGCGGCGGAGGATACCCCTGCCCTTCATTCATTCACCACCCGGCTCCGCGCCAACCGCTTCGCAAAGGGGCGTCTTGTGCTTAACTCGACGTCACGTGCGGAAGTGAGCGTCAACGGTGAATCAAAGATTTCAAAATCCACCGCCGACTCAACCGCCACGTCAGCCGAGACTCAGCTCGAGCTCCTTCCGGAGGCCGATTATGATATTGCGGTCAATATCCTGGCGATGCCCGATGATAAGGCGGCTCCCGATTTCTCTCTTGAATTCATACCCGCTGATGAATTCAGCGATGTCGAGGTGAAGGCCTCCCCCTCAATGAAGCGCCGCGTCTCTCCGCTCACCACAATGACCGGCGAACGCACATCGAAAATGAGCATATCTCCTTCAGGCCGATATATGCTGATTCTTACCTACGAGACATACAATGCTAAGGAAACAACCTGGCGCTGCCGACTGACGGAAGTCGCTACCGGCCGTGTGCTTTCCGAATAGATAAACACGAATGCCGATTGGCTCGACGGAAAGGATGCGTTCTGGTATGCTCTGAAACGTAACGAACGCTATGACTTTTACCGTACTGACGTTCCCTCGATGCAGACAAGCCTTATGGCCAAAGGGCTACCCGACAATAATGTGACCGTCTCACCCGACGGCCGCTGCATCTACTATTATGACAATGTTGAGGCTGAGAAGCAGACCGGACCCATGCACCGCTACAAGAGTCCCGACGACCGTATCCCCGGCGACGCCGACCGCAGTTATATCGTGCGCTACGACGTGAAGAAACAGCTTACCACTCTTCTCACTTACGGAGGGCTCTCCACCTCAATCTACGACTTCACCCGCGACGGCCGCAAAATGCTCTACGGCATGACGGAGCAGACCCCCGACCGGTATCCCTTTTATAATACGTCGCTCATAGAGATGGATCTCGAGTCGCTGAAATCCGACACTCTGGTGAATCACATGGAGGCTACGCTCACTAATGCTGTTTACTCTCCCGATGGTAAGCAGCTCTTCATAGTGGCAGGTCCGGCGGCGTTCGACGGTATCGGAGCCAATTATGCTCCGCATGAGATCGGTAACGATTTCGACGGACAGGGCTTTATCTTCGATATCGCTACGCGCAAGGCTAAGGCTATGACCCGCAATTTCGACCCGGCCGTGCTCAACCGCGTGAACTGGAATAAGGCGACCGATAAAATATATTTTACCGCCGAAGATGGTTTCTTTGTCAATATCTACGCCCTCAATCCAAAGACCGGCGCCATCGACAAGCTTCCTGCTGACGTGCGCACGGTGCGCGGATTCAGCATCGGCGATGATGAGGGCTCACGCCTCGCATACTGGGGCGGCGACTTCAACCGCGACGGGGCTCAGTATCTGCTTAACCTCAAGAACGGGAAGTCGACTCTCGTGGCCGATCCCCTCGCCGAGAGTGTGACCAAGGATGTGAATTTCGGTGAAATGACCAACTGGACCTTCACTGCCAAAGACGGCACAGTCGTAGACGGCTGGATGTGTCTGCCTCCCGACTTTGACCCTGAGAAGAAATATCCCCTGATCGTCTACTACTACGGCGGCACGTCACCCTCGAACGCAACATTCTATCATCTTTACAGCCCACAGGTGTTTGCATCGCGGGATTACGTGGTCTACGTACTGAATCCGAGCGGCACCACCGGTTACGGTCAGGAATATTCAGCGCGCCACGTCAACGCATGGGGAAAGCGCACTGCCGAAGAAATCATCGAAGGCACGAAGGAATTCTGTAAGGCTCATAAGTTTGTCGACGAAAAGAAGATCGGCTGTATCGGCGCAAGCTATGGCGGCTTTATGACGCAGTATCTGCAAACACTGACTGATATCTTCGCTGCAGCCGTATCTCACGCAGGCATCTCGAATGTGACCTCCTACTGGGGCGAGGGCTTCTGGGGCTACAGCTACAACAGCGTGGCAGCCGCCAAGAGCTATCCCTGGAACAATCCGGACCTCTTCACCAAACAGGGCTCACTATTCAATGCCGACAAGATCCACACCCCGCTCCTCCTGCTTCACGGCACGGTAGACACCAACGTGCCAATCGGTGAGAGTATCCAGCTCTTCAACGCACTCCGCATTCTGGGGCGCGACGTGGAATTCATCACTGTCAAAGATGAGAATCATGTGATCTCCGGCTTTGACAACAAGCTCGCATGGCAGAACACCATCATGGCTTGGTTTGCAAAATACCTGCAGGATGATCCCCGCTGGTGGAATGAACTTTACGGAAAATAAACACTAAGATGAATTACGCGCCGGAGGCTGCCGGAAACGCGCGGTGCTCCGGCGCGCTTTAATTTATGAATTATGAAATCATTGATACTGACAGGCGGCATCGCCGTGCTCTGCGGCCTCTTAGGCGCCTGCTCAACGGCAGGTGAACAGGCGGCCGTAAAGGAGACAGCCGAGCAGATAGAGAATGCGAAAATTGCAGGCCGCGAGGCTGCACGCACATTTGTGACGCAGGATTTCCGCGACTCGCTCGAACTTCAGGGGAATCTGATAGCTGCCGGAGCCAAACGCGCCGCCTACGACAGTCTGCCTGAGCAACGCGCGGCCTATGACTCGGCATTTATTTCCACCGTGCGCACGGTGCGTCCTGAAGTAGCAGTTCAGATCGAACGTTATAACCGACGCTGATGACGCCTGAAATTGCAACTCTGCTGCTCGAAGAGGCTAACCGTATCAATCGGCCTGCTTTCGTGAAGGATGACCCGGTGCAGTTTCCTCGTCGGTTTGACGATCAGCGTGATATTGAGATTGCATCCCTGCTCGTGTCGGTAATCTCCTGGGGGCGCCGTCCGATGATCCTGCGAGATGCCGAGAGAATGCTCTCGCTGATGGACTCCCAGCCTTATCGCTATATGATGGAAGGGGGCTATGAGGATCTCGATCCCGGGCTGAACATTCACCGCACATTCTTCGCGCGCGACATGCAGTGGTACCTCCGCGGATTGCGCGAGATCTATTCCCGTTATCCCTCGCTCGACGCCTTCGCGGCAGCAAAGAGGGTCGGCGACGAGAAGGCTCCGGCCTGGAAACTGGCTGAAGAGGTGCGTAGTATTGTAGAGGGTGTCAACGGCGGGACCACCTGCTCACAATGCCTGCCCACGAATCTCGCGTCGACCGCTCTCAAACGCCTCAATATGGCTCTTCGCTGGCTCGTACGCAACGACGGAATAGTGGATATCGGCGTGTGGCAATCAATTAAGCCTGCTCAGCTATACATCCCGCTTGATGTGCATGTCGGTAATACGGCCCGTGGCCTCGGACTCCTCGATCGCTCAGCCAACGACCGGCGGAGCTGCGATATCGTCACATCAGAGATGAGGAAAATTTGTCCTGAAGATCCCGCCCTGCTTGATTTCGCCCTTTTCGGTATCGGAATAGAGGGGAAACAGGTGAAATAAAGATAATTACCCATAATTATTATTAGAGACTCAACCGCTATGATTAGCAATGCGTTACGAAAGTTATCAACAGCAATACTATTAATTTTCACCCTTCTGGGCGCAGCGGCCGCGAATCCGAAACGTGAGTTCCGGGGCGCATGGCTCCATGTCATCGGGCAGAGCCAATGGCAGAATAAGTCGACCGAACAGGCCAAGGCCTATATCCGGGATCAGTTTGACAAGCTGCAGCAGACCGGATGCAATGCCGTGATTTTTCAAGTGCGCCCGACGGCAGATGCCGTATATAAATCCGACCTCGAGCCCTGGAGCGCATGGCTCACCGGCAAGCGTGGCAAGGCTCCTTCACCAATGTGGGACCCGATGGAATATGCTATTGAGGAGGCCCATAAGCGCGGCATGGAATTTCATGCCTGGCTGAATCCATATCGTGTCACATCGGCCGCTAAGGAAGTGCTTCCGGCCGACCATATGAGCAACCGCCATCCGGAGCGTTTCTTCCGATATAACGGGCAGATTCTCTTTGACCCTGCCTATCAGGAAAACCGAGATTTCATCTGCGAGGTCATAACAGACATTATGGATCGCTATGATGTTGACGGTATCCACATCGACGACTACTTCTACCCCTATCCTGCCCCCGGAAATGCGATTCCTGACGACAAGAGTTACGCAAAGTTCGGCAACGGTCAGAACCGCGGCGACTGGCGACGCCATAATGTCGACCTGCTTATCGAGCAGATGCACCGCACGATCAAGGAGAAGAAGCCCTGGGTGCGATTTGGTGTGAGCCCGTTCGGGATCTGGCGTAATAAGAAGTCTGATCCGAAGGGTTCGAACAGTTCGGGCCTTCAGAACTACGACGATCTCTATGCCGACGTGATTCTCTGGGCAAAAAACGGATGGGTTGACTATCTCGCACCTCAGCTTTACTGGAATCTTGACACTAAAGCAGCGCCGAGCCGCAGCCTCGCCCAGTGGTGGAACGACAACGCCAACGGAGTCGACATCTATATCGGGCAGGATGTGCAGCGCACGATGAATGTCGCTGATCCCGGAAATAATGATAAGAACGAACTCGACACTAAAGTGAAGCTCTCGCGCAAGCTTCCCAATGTGCAGGGTAATGTGTGGTGGCATGGCTATTGGGTCACTGGCAACTATAAAGGAGCCGCCGACTCACTGGCGATGAAATATCAGAGCACGATCGCCCTTCCTCCGGCCTATGGCGACACTCGCCATCAACCCAAGACGGTGAGCGAACTCAAGCTGGAGAAGAGCAAGGAGGGAACCTTCCTGAGCTGGAAAGCCCCGCACAACGGCCATCACCCGCATGAGACCGACGTGGTCAAGTATATCGTCTATGAGTTCTTCCCCGGCGAGAGCCAGAACATTGATGATGCGGAGGCAATTGTGGCCATGACGCCCTATACGAGAGTGAAGGTGGATTCCGATAGCGACATCACCTTCGCCGTGACGACAGTCGACCGGATGAACCGCGAGTCAAAGCCAATCTTTATCTATTCCAAATAGCAGCCGTGCAAATAGCCCGGGCCAATTCGCATAAGCATGCCGCCCCGATGCACTGACATCGGGGCGGCATGCTCATGTTTTATATCACAATGCACTGAAAAGGAGGACTCAGGAATTAGAACGTTCAACGATGGTGAGCTGCAATCCTAACGAACTGAGCAGCCTCTCAACAGTCTTCACTGAAGGATTCGCATAGTCTCCCTCTATGGCTTTTATCATCCTGACACTAACGCCCGACATATCTGCAAGCGTCTGCTGCGTCAATCGTAATTCCTGACGGCGGAGCCGAATTTCCTGTCCGATATTCATAATTAACACATTTTTTAGGCACGCGTCGGTTTAGGGGCTTACCCGGTTGCACGTATGCAAAGGTAATCATTTTCAATGATTTAAAGGGGCAAAAAATTACACGATTTACACTACTTTACATTTATTCACACTTTTTGACATCTGACTGCAAAGTCCCGGCACAGCCAATCTTTATTTTTGCAATGTCATTCAGGATGTTGAATACGTCGGGCAGTAATGCTTTAAATAACCCTTAATTACTAAAAGATATGAGCAGTTTTGATTTACCATTGAAGATGAATGAGGAAAAAGATCGCGCGGGACGACGCGAGAAGTTCGGACGACGCGCAGCTCTGGCCGGAATCTATCTTATCGGCATAACCGTTGTGATGCTTCAGTTGAGAAGCATCTTATGACTGAGCTTCGACCGGTAAGAATATTCTGACGGAGCGCGCACTCAGACTCCGGTCTTACCGAACTTGGCACATCGCGGAGAATAGCAGAGGGTCACTATGAAATCGTCAGATAGATATGACCACACTTTCAGTATCTCTCCCCCCACACGCACTTCCCCGAAGAATTCTTCGGGGATTTCCTTTACGTTATCGGGCAGTCCGAAATCGGCACCCCTGAAGACGGGCACCGCCGGGCCGGGCACAGGCATCTTCACTATCCGTATATCTTTTCTGAAATCAAGACCGGGGCTCAGCATAGCCTTATATGCGGCCTCCTTGACAGTCCAGGCAAGCACGTTGGCCTCCACATCATCAGCGTCAGCGAGGGAGAGTTCGTCTTCAGAGAGAAAGCGCCCGCGCACCTTCAGCACCTGTGCACGGTTGCGGCGCTCGGCATCTATGCCCATTGCAGCGCGCTGAGAGAAACTGCTGAGTTCCACTTCGGGCGTAGGGGGCAATGTTGCCACGGCCAGAAGACCCTCACAATGAGTTATTGAAATGCGCGATGCCTCTCCGTAGAGAAACGGGGCTCCGTTGGGGTAATGGCCTACCTCGCGATAGGCCTCACGCCCGTTCTCGCAATAGACCTGCAGCGCCATCTCCCGCCACACTTCACCCTTGTAGATATCTCCGCCCGTCACTTCCTCAACCTTGATACCGGGTACCGTCGGGTGGCGCCAATATATGAAATCCGGATCATTCATTTCTCTTTCCTTATTGATTTTGTCCAACTGATTTTTCATCATCGCCAAGCGTGACCTTCACCTTCACGATGCGGTGGCGCTCCATCTGCACCACCTGAAGCGACATTCCTTCAAATCTGAATGTCTCTTTCGGACGCGGAAAGTCTCCCTTTATCTCCAGCAGAAGTCCGGCGAGAGTCTCCGCATCTCCGAGAGCCTCGATCTTATCTTCGTCAATATCGAGCACGCGACAGAAATCTGTCAGCGGGATTTTTCCCTCGAATATATACGTATCTTCAGAGACGCGGTGATAGTTCCGGTCGGGATCATCATATTCATCGTCGATATCACCGACAATCTCCTCGATGATATCCTCGAGGGTCACGATGCCCTGCGTCATGCCATATTCGTCGATAACGATGGCGATATGTATCTTACGTTTTCTGAAGTCTTCGAGAAGGTCGTCGAGCATTCTTGACTCGGGCACGAAATATGCCGGACGGATTAGCGACTGCCATTCGGGTCGGTCGCTCTTGCCGATATAGGGAAGAAGATCCTTGCTGTAGAGGACACCGCGGATTGAATCCTGCGTTGTGTCGTAGACGGGAATACGCGAATAGCCTGAATCAAGAATCACGGCCATAGCCTGCTCCCAAGTGTCGTGAAATTCTATCGACGTGACATCTACCCGCGAGATCATCACCTCGCGGGCCTCGCGCTCACCGAACGAGAGGATACCCTCAAGCATTTCCTTATCCTTTCCCTCTTTCACGTCAGAAATCTCCAGTGCTTTCTCGAGTTCATCTGTCGAAACTCGTTCTTCCTTTTTCGTCACCACTCGATTGACGATGAAAGATGACTTCACCATCAAGCGGGCAATAGGGCCGAGAAGCGTATAGAGAAGCGAGACACCCGACACTGACATACGCACCCATTTAAGGGGATTGGTGCGCGCCACAAGCTTAGGGAAGATTTCTCCGAACAGAAGCAACAGGAATGTCATGAAGACGGTCTGCACCAGGAAGTTGACTACCGTGGAATTGAATTCGACGACCTGACTGATGGCGAATGTTAGCACCACGACCATAGTGATATTCACCAGGTTGTTGGCTATGAGGATAGTGGCCAGGAGACGTTCGGAGTTCCGGAAAAGGTTTAGCGCGCGCTTATCGCCTGCTATCTCCGATTCCTCCAGCTCATCGACCTGCTGGGGAGAGAGTCCGAAAAAAGCAATTTCGCTGCCCGAGACGAAAGCCGAGCAGAGAAGGCATGCGACTACGATGATAATAAGCAACGACCAGGGCAGCCATGACGGCGGCGCATGAAAAGCAATCGCCTCCGGGGAGGCCTGCGCAAGAATATTAAGCAACGCTGTCAATAGAAAAGTGGCCGGCGTGGCCGGCAAGGGATCTGTATCCAAAATATAATCTATTTTTACTCAAACATTTCGCTCCGCGTCATTTACGTATTGAGCCGTGGAGCGGGGATTCGCGACGCACTACGGGGCGCCACAAATTTCTCTTGCAAATTTACAAATTTTTATACTCAATTCCAAATGAAGTTGTTCCGACTTCCCTCCGAACCCCTCTTTTTACGAGTAGCCGCATGGCTTTATGAAAAGAAGGATCCTTTTTGAATAGAATAATGCCCCCGCTTCAGATGAAACGGGGGCATTGTCTTATAGAGGAATAATATTATCCGTGATGTCGGGATGGTTTACTCAGCATCCTTGTGCTTGAATGTGCGAGGGCCGCGGTCACTGTTGTCGCGACGGGGACGGGGCCCACGGTCACCACCTTCACGACGCTCGCCGTTGTCACGGCGGGGACGGGGTCCACGGTCGCCACCTTCGCGGCGCGGACGAGCCTCACGCTCAACATAGCCCTCGGGCTTGGGAGTGAGCGCGCGCATTGAAAGACGGTATTTGCCGGTCTTCTTATCGATTTCGATAAGCTTCACCTGCACCTTGTCGCCCTCCTTGAGGCCGCTGGCGGCCATATCGTCGAGACGATTCCAGGAGATTTCGCTGATGTGGAGCAGACCATCCTTTCCGGGCATGAACTCGACGAATGCACCGAAGTCGAGGATCGAGCGGACAGTGCCGTCGTACACCTCACCCTCCTCGGGTTGAGCCACGATTGCCTTCACGCGTGCCACCGCAGCATCGATGCTTGCCTTATCTTTCGAAGCGATCTCCACGCGACCGATTCCGAGAACTTCATCCTCATCGATTGATATGGTTGCGCCGGTCTCTTCCTGGATGCCCTGGATCACCTTACCCTGCGGACCGATAACGGCACCGATAAGCTCCTTGGGAATCTCCATAGTGACAAGACGGGGCACGTGCGGCTTGTAGTCTTCGCGGGGCTCCGGAATAGTCTCATTAATGATATTGAGGATATGCAGACGTCCGTCGCGGGCCTGATCGAGCGCTTTCTCGAGCACTTCGTAGCTGAGGCCGTCGCACTTGATATCCATCTGAGTAGCGGTGATACCCTTCGTCGTACCGGTCACCTTGAAGTCCATATCACCAAGGTGGTCCTCATCGCCGAGGATATCTGAGAGCACTGCATACTTCACATTTCCCTTGTCGGAGATAAGGCCCATAGCCACGCCGGCTACCGGGCGCTTCATCTTCACGCCGGCATCGAGGAGCGAGAGCGTACCGCCGCAGACAGTAGCCATTGACGACGAGCCGTTCGACTCAAGAATATCCGACACGATTCGGCAGGTATAGGGGAAACCATCGGGGAACATACGCTTGAGCGCACGATGAGCGAGGTTACCATGGCCGATCTCACGGCGACCTACGCCGCGCTGCGGACGTGCCTCACCGGTTGAGAAGGGAGGGAAGTTATAGTGAAGGAGGAAACGCTCCTTGCTCTGATTGAGCACGTCGTCGACGATTTTCTCATCGAGAGTCGTACCGAGGGTGGTGGTCACGAGCGCCTGAGTCTCACCGCGGGTGAAGACAGCTGCTCCGTGAGGACCGGGCAGATAGTCGATCTCGCACCAAATGGGGCGGATTTCAGTAGTCTTACGGCCGTCGAGACGGATGCCCTCATCTAGCACGCAGCGGCGCATGGCTTCTTTCTCCACATCGTGGTAGTAGCGCTTCACCATAGCCTTACGCTGGTCGGCATTGTAGCGTTCGAGCTGCTCCTCCGTCATCTCGGGGAGGTTGTCGAGATATTCTTGGCAAACGGCAGCGAACTGCTCGGCGCGCCAGTGCTTGTCAGCGGCTCCGGTGCGCGCGATGGCATAAGCCTTATCGTAACATTTCTCGCGGACGTCGGCGCGAAGCTCATCGTCGTTGATTTCGTGGCAGTATGTGCGCTTCTCTTCCTTTCCGGCTTCCTTCATGAGCTCTTCCTGAGCGACACAATGCTTCTTGATCTCGGCGTGTGCCACCTTGAGAGCCTCGAGAAGTTCGGCTTCAGAGACTTCATTCATTTCGCCCTCGACCATCATGATATTGTCGTAAGTAGCACCGACCATCAGCTCAATGTCGGCTTTCTCGATCTGGTCGAAAGTAGGATTGATCACCCATTCGCCGTCAACGCGGGCAACGCGCACTTCGGAAATGGGACCATTGAAGGGGATATCGCTGCAGGCAAGGGCTGCCGAAGCGGCTATGCCGGCCAACGCGTCGGGAGCGTCATTTTCGTCGGCGGAGTAGAGGGTGACGTTGACAAATGTGTCAGCGTGGTAGTCGTCGGGGAAAAGCGGACGGAGCACACGGTCGACGAGACGCGAAGTCAGGATCTCATAGTCGCTCGCACGACCCTCACGCTTAAGAAAGCCGCCCGGATAGCGGCCGATGGAGGCATATTTCTCTTTATATTCCACTGTAAGGGGCATGAAGTCGACGCCCTCACCGGCCTCTGCGGCCGAACATACGGTGGCAAGCAACATCGTGTTGCCCATGCGCACCTCCACAGATCCATCTGCCTGCTTTGCAAGCTTGCCGGTCTCGATCGTAATCTCACGGCCATCGGGCAAGGCGATGGTTTTCTTTACTGGTCTCATTAATTCTAAAATCTTTATTGTTTCTTCTTTCGTACAAATTTACAAATATTATTCCAAACCTCTATAAGGAATTGCAATATTTTCCTTAATTTTGTAAAAAAAAGAACTCCAAGATGAAACTAAGACATATCCTTCCGGCCCTGAGCGCCCTTTGTCTGCTTGCGGCAGGATGCTCGAAGCCCCAGTTTAAGATCACGGGCGAGATAAAGGATGCCCAGGGAAAGAGTATCGTTCTCGAGAAATCAGATTTCCACGGCCGATGGGTGGCCGTCGACTCTACTAAGGTCGGTGCCGACGGCACATTCCTCATCAAAAGCGACGCTCCGGCTTCGCCCGACGTCTATCGTCTGATGATGGATGGTCAGTTCGTCTATGTGCCTGTCGACTCTATCGAGAGCCTGCGTCTGAAATCTACGGCAGCCGGTTTCGGCCACCGCTATATTCTTGAGGGCACAGAGCAGGCCGAACTGATGACAGCCTTCGAGAGCGAACTGCTTTCGCTTCAGGCTCCCGACTCGGCCGCCCTCGCCGACTTCAAGCGTAGCGTCTACACAAAGTATATTAAGGAGGCCCAGGGCTCGATTCTGAGCTATTACGTGCTTACTAAGTTTTACGATGGTAAGCCCCTCTATGATCCGGCCGATCCGCAGGATGTGAAGTATTATTCGGCAGTGGCCACGCAGTTTGATCAGTTCCGCCCCAACGACCCTCACGGGCGCATGGTGAAGGAGGTGTCGCTCGAGGCCATGAAACGCCGAAATTCCGAGCAGGGAAAGAAGACGCTTATCCAGGCTAACGAGATTAAAGTGATAGATATTGCACTTCAGGATACAAAAGGTAACATCGTGCGGCTCTCCGACAAGGTAGGCAAGGGGAAACCGGTGGTAGTGGTGATGAGCATGATGAATGAGGCGGAATCTCCGGCGTTCAATAAGGAGCTCGCACGAATCTACAACTCGCGCAACGGAGCTGTGGAGATTTATCAGGTGTCGTTCGACGCCGGTCAGTACGAATGGCGCGAGGCGGCCTCCAATCTTCCCTGGATCAACGTGCTCGATCCGTCGGGGACATCCTCTACCGCGCTTCGCGACTATAATGTGCACTCGCTGCCCGCCGTGTTCTTATATGACAGCAACGGCGATCTCGTGGACCGCCCTGCATCCTTGCACGACCTTGAAAAGAAAATCTGATTATGGACTGGAAAGATATGCTCGGCGAGCTGCGCGACAGCGGAATGCTGCCTGAAGGCTCCGACCCGGCGCCCGCGCAGGAGCGCAGCGCGGAGAAGCGCCCGGCCGATCGGCTCCACATCGTTGTTGAGCGTAAGGGCCGGAAGGGTAAGACGGCCACTATTATTGAGGGGTTCACATGCTCCGACGACAAGCTTGAATCCATCGCCGCCGATCTGAAGAAACGGCTCGGGACCGGAGGCTCAGCCCGCGGCGGTGAAATCCTCATCCAAGGCGACTACCGCCAGCGTATAGCAGATATACTCACCGACCTCGGCTACCGGATGAAATCCTGAGCCGCCCACAGGTTGGCGTGCCAAGCGGCCTTCCGACTGAATTTCTGACTGCATCACTTAACTCACTTGCCAATGCTTGAACTTTATCGCGCTTCCGCAGGCTCGGGAAAGACCTATACGCTTGCGAAAAAATATATCTGGTATTTCCTAACGATTACTCCCGAGGAGGAAGAGATAACGAGATTGCGCACCGACTCCGAGCTTGCTGATTCCGCGCGCCATATTCTGGCCATCACATTCACCAACAAGGCCACCAACGAGATGCAGCAGCGTATCATCCGGGCCCTTTACGACCTGGCCCGGATCCGCACGCGCAGCGTGAAGCAGCAAGACGGCAGCGTGAAGGAGGTCATGCCCGATTATATGGACGACTTCTGCACACAGCTCGACGTGAAGCCGGAGCAAGTGGCCCGCGTGGCCAAGGTAGCCTTGTCGGCACTCCTTGAGAATTATTCTGATTTTAACGTCTCGACCATCGACTCTTTTTTTCAGACTGTGCTTCGCACGTTTGCCTATGAATCGGAACTTAACGATGCCTATCAGGTAGAGATCGACACTGACTATCTGTCGCAGATGGGTGTTGACGCCGTGCTCGATGAAATAGATAATAATGAGAAGGATGCAAACACGGCCTTTTGGGTGAAGATGCTGATGGACCGCGCGTCGACAGGCTGGAATATCTTCAATAAGAAACTCAGTTCCACGGGTGTCACGCCGTATAAGGAATTCGTGGATGCCGTCAAGAAGATGGAGAATGAGAATTATAAGGAGAAGCGCCGGGAGATAGAGGAATATTTCGACAAGCATGGCGACGATCTTAAGGAGCTCTACGGATATTTCGCCTCCACGTATGAGCCTCTGGTGCGGAAGGCTTTCCAGACATTCACATCTGCCACACGCGATGCTCTGAAGGCACTTCCCGGAGAACTCGCGCAGCTTGACGGAAGATCTGTTCTTGGCAAGATCGGAAGCTTTTACCGGAAGTGTCTGGAGAAGGTGGGAAAGAAAGACGCCTGGGGCAATGCAAGCTTGCTGAGCGATTTTCCGGAGTTTAATGAGGAGGTGTTCGATCATAAGAAGTGGAGCGAGTGGGCCGATAAGAATACGGAAGCGGAGGCAGATATCCGTCAGCGGTATATGCGGGTGATGGAGTCGGTTGCCGCATGGCGCGCGCAGGTGGAGAATCCGGAATTCCGCCACTGGATGCTTTACTCCTCCCGTATCCCCTACTATGCGCTCTTCAGCATCGTGACACGCAAGCGTCAGGAGTATCTTGATGAAAATAACGCTGTGGAACTCGGAGAGACCTCCGTGATCCTAAATGGCGTGATAGGCGACTCGGATGCGCCATTCATATATGAGCGACTCGGTACGTATCTAAATCACTTTCTGATAGATGAATTTCAGGACACCTCGAAGATGCAGTGGATCAACCTGCAGCCACTTCTGTCAGAGAGCATGAGCCATGGCCACGGCAACCTGATTATCGGCGATGCAAAGCAGAGCATCTACCGCTTCCGCAATGCCGATCCGTCGCTCATTACTTCGGAGGTGCCCGACTGGGTGCGTAACGAGCATCAGGGCAATATTGAGGAGAAGGGCAACATTCCGCAGGAAAACACCAACTACCGCTCGGAGCTCCGCGTCGTGCAGTTCAATAATTCGTTATTTCAGTTTATAGCCCGCGAACTTGACGGTCCTACGCAAGCGTCGGGCGACAAGAGCCGTATGGAGTTCACACCGTTGTATTCTAATGTGGTGCAGACTCCGAACAAGACTAAGGAACGAGGCTATGTTGAGGTGACCTTCATCCCCTCGAAGAGCGAGGTGAAGTGGCCCGAACTGACTGTGCAGAAAATCAGGCAGCTCATAGCGCGCGGTTACCGACAGAATGAGATAGCCGTGCTCGTGACGCGTCACTCGGAAGGCGAATCGGTGATTACAGAACTCAGTGCCTACAATGCACGCTGCGAGGATAAGAGCGATGTGATTCGCTTCGTTAGTGAGCAGTCGCTTAAGGTAGATTCCTCGACTGCCGTCAACATTATCACCGGCGTGCTGGCGAATATGGCCCGCGGTTCATTCCCCGAGATCCGGCAGGGAGAGGATCGGAAGAAGCGCGGCGTCGGCAACTGGAATGAACTGGCGGCCGACTTCAACTATTTCGCCCTCCATCATTCCGACATGTCGACTTCCGAATGCCTTGATGCCTATATTGAGAGCGGCGCGCAGTATAATGCCCTTTCGGAGTTACTGTCGGAACTGCAGTCGCTTGCCATTCCGGCTGTCATTGAGGCTGTGTGTGCCAAATTCCTCCTCCCTGAGACGCGGAAGTCTGATGCTGTGTATATAGCGGCGTTCCAGGATCTTGCTCTCGAATATTGCGAAAATCATCCTACCGACATCGGGTCGTTCCTCCAGTGGTGGGAGCGGAAGCGCCGCAATGCCACTATCGCCTCGCCTGAGAATGAGGATGCCGTGCAGATTGTCACGATCCATAAGTCGAAGGGCTTGCAGTATGACTGCGTTATCGTGCCGAATGCCGACTGGGTGTTTGAGGATAACGTGGGCCGTAAGGAATGGCGCTGGGTGAAACCCGGCGTAATCAGTCATCCGGAGATCCCGCTCCCTCCCTATCTGCCTGTGGAGACCGTCAAGAATCTCGAAGGCACGATTCATGAGAGCGAGCTGAAGGAATATTACGATCAGGTGAAGATGGACCGCCTCAACCAGGCCTATGTAGCGCTTACGCGAGCGAAGAAGGAACTCTACGTCATCACTCCGGCGCCGCCAAAGACACCGAAGAAGACGGCCACGGTATCGGTTTCGATGGGCACGCTCCTCGACCGGTTCATCAAGCAGAAGCTCGCGGAGGTTCCCGCATCGGCTTCCTCCGGGCTCACCTTGTTGCCCGGGAGCGTGGTTGCGCCCGATCCCGACGGACTCCGTGTAAGTATCGGCTCGCTTCCCGACAATGTGGGTGAAGACCGTAAGGAAGAATTACAACCAGAACCGCTTACCGACTACCCATCCGTGGTGAGTCAGAAATTTCTGAAATACCATCCCGAAGAACTGGGGCGCCTGGCCGATGCCGGAGCGCAGCAGGATGCCGACGTCGACGATCTCGACATCAGGGCCGAGGGCACGCTTAAGCATGCCGTGCTTGAGCTTGTGAACACCCCGGCTGACCTTCCTGTGGCCGTACGTCATCTCTGCCTTACGGGCGTAATTCCCGAATCGCTTGCCGACTCCATCGAGGCCGACTTAGCCGAGGCGCTTTCGCGCCCGGAAGTGGCGGGTTGGTTCGACGGAAGTTCGCGCACGATCAACGAGCGCTCTGTGCTGAAGCGCGGAGAAGTGCTCCGGCGTCCCGACCGAATGATCATGCACTCCGACGGCTCGGTCACCGTGATCGACTACAAGTTCGGCAAGGTGCCCACCGGCAACAAGCACAAGAACCAGATCAGCCGTTACGTGCGTCTTCTACGCGACACCGGCCGCTACCGCTCGGTGCGCGGCTACCTCTGGTACGTCAACGAACGCGCCATCGTCCCCCTCCCCTAATCCCTCTATGCTATAAAGGCTAAATCTTTATATTAAGCGTTCTATTGAATAATAATGGCGGGCTGACTGGAGAGTCGGCCCGCCATGTTATGGGGAGTCGCAGCAGCGACGGGGGATCAGAGCGGCACGGAGTTCGGATCAGAGGAGGAGCTTGCGGCCGGCGATTATGTAGAGGCCACGAGGGAGTCGGTAGGCGTTGGTACCTGCGGCAACGTGGAGTGCCGTCGTCGTTCCATCGACGCGCACGGCCGGGAGGTTACAGTCAGTATCGCTCTCGATGATGAGTTCATCACCGCTACGGTAGATGCTTAGGGTCGCTGCCTGCGCAGGAGTATTGATGCCTGTAGTGAAGAAGGCAAAGGGGGTTGCGTTGGCAGCCTGGTCGTGACGGTAGACTCCGTTAGGTACGAAGCAATAGTCATTAGTCTGGCTCGCACCGGAGTTAAAGATCACCATCGGGTTGGAGAGTGCTGCACTATGAGAGAGTGTGTATTTGTAGACGGTCTTACCGTTTACGTCGGCGTGCACGCGGTCGAGCACTGTTGTCTCCGTAAGAGGCTTGCCGGGCCACGCACCGGTGAATGAATTCGCATCACGATTATTGTCATCCCAACAATATACGTAGATGCCGTTCCAATTACCGGAATTGTGGAAATAGATTGTGCCGCCGCTTACGGGGTCAGGGTCATCGTTACCTCCACCTCCACCGCCGTTGGTGGTAAGTGTTGCAGTCTTGGCGCCCCAGTTCACTGTAATTGTATACGTGCCAGCAGGAGCATAGAATGCTTTTGCGTACGCGCCATCATCAAGCACGGTAAAGGACGCGGCCGGGCCATCAGGAGTGATCAGCTGATCCTCACCGGTCGGAGCCACACGGTTGCCTGCGACATTGAGTGCAGTCCAGTCGTCAGCAAGATTAATGACGAATGAGAAGTAGCCGTCGGTCGCGCCTTTGCCTGGCGTCACTTCGATCTTGCCGGTGAATCCGGTAGCGGTTTTAGTGAGCTTCTCGCCTGTGTCGCAACTCCATGTTTGGCCGTTGACCTCACCGATCACATAGAGCGACGCAGGAAGGTTGCCGGGCTGGGGATCGTCGTTACCTCCGCCTCCACCGCCGTTGACGTTGACTTTCGACCATACACAATAACCATTGCCCGTGGCCTTTATATCATCGTTTGAGTAGCCGGCCGGAGAATTCATCGACGAACCGACCTTCACCACTACCTTACCCTTCGAGCCCGTCACCTCCGCCATATAGCAGTCGCGCGACGTGGTGAGCACTTTAACTGTCGACAGGTTGTTGAGACCTGCTGCATTACGCACCTCGATAAGGCGCTGAATCTCTGACTTGTGCTGCTGATAATGCGGAAGGAACACACAGGGCGTACCGGGCGACATCAGGATGAAAGCGTTGGCCGCAATGACGTTTCCTGTGAATTTGGAACCGTCGCGGTATGTGTCGTGATTATCAACGAAAGTAACCGAATATTGCGGATACCCCCAGTGAATAAGACCGGCAGGCTGGTCGGTGGTGCCGTTAGCCTTCCACACGAGCTTGGTCATATCGTTAGAAGAGAAAGCCTCGTTCAGAGCATATTTCAGCGGGAAGTCGAAAGCTGCGGAGGTCTTTCCTGTCGACTCGATCCAGGCAGCTACTGCATCGTAGTTGCCATCCCAGTATTCGCCGACAGAATATTCAACGTTGGCATATTCATTGTAAATCTTATTGTACTGACCGCCATAGCCCTTCACCATGTCATAGCGCATACCGGCGTATCCATACTTTTCGATAAGACATTTTACGTAGTTCTTGCAATTGTTCTGCACGTTGGCATTGGTATGGTCGAGGTCGCGGCAACCGTCGAAATTTTCTCCCGTATCAGGATTTCCTTTGGGTTTGGGCTGACCGGCGGCATAAGCCATCTCATCATTTGAGCAGATTCCCTCGAGACCGATCTTCCAGGTCTTACCATCCCACTCCTCGACAGGGAAATCATACCAGTTAGTGACGCCGTTACGATGGTTGATGACGCAGTCGGCGATGAACCCCGTGCCCTTCGACTTAAAGAGCGATATCATAGAAAGGAGCTGGGCCTCCGTACCGAATGCGGAGTTATGGTTGGTGAACCAATATTGAGGCATATAGCCCATATACGAGCACTTTCCGGAATTTGGAATCCAGATAAGCTTGAAATACTGTGAGAGTTCATCGGCTTGTGCTGAGAGGTTGGTCCACTTTGTGTCCTCATAGGAATCCCAGTAGAAACCCTGGAGCATCACACCCTCATAATTAGCGGGCCAGCCGGCGGCGAGAGCGCCGGATGCAGAGGCGGCGAGCAATGTCGCGCCGCATAATGACTTTAAGAAATTCATGTGTCAGGTTAACTTGATTTTTAATCCAAAATTACGACTTAATCTGTCGGTTACGGGACACCGGAGCAAGTCAGCGTCCCTGATGTGCAAATTTACAAAATAATTACGGCATAAGCAAAAAAAAAAAAGCGGTGCTCCCGATAGGAGCACCGCCTCATCATTATGATTAACTAATCTTAAGAAAATCCATTATCAGAGAATCACCTTCTTTCCGGCTACGATATAGAAGCCCTTGGGAAGTTCGAAATAGTTTACGCCCTCAGAGAGATTGAGCTGGCGCACTGTACCGTCGAGTCTCACGGCCTGGATCACGGAGTCGGTATCAGCCTCCACCACGAGCTTACCACCTTCAGAGAATACACTGAGCTTAAGGCCGTTGGTTACCGTCTCGATACCGGTGACAAAGAATGCGAAAGGCTCACCATTATTGCCGAGGTTATGATGATATACACCGTTGTGCACAAACTTATAGTCGGCAGTCTGAGCCCGAGCCACAGAATTGAAGATAATCTTCGGATTCGACAATTCGCCGTCGTATTCAAATGAATACTTATAGATCGGCTTGCCGTTTACATCGGGATGCACGTTATTGAGCACGACAGTTTCTGTAAGAGCAGTGCCGGGCCAAGCGCCGGAGAAGGATGATCCTTCCCGGTGATTATCATCCCAGCAATACGCGCTTACACCACCCCAGTTATCGGAGTTATAGAAGTAAACCGTATGGAGTTTCTCCTCCACGGGATCGATAGGACCATCTACCTTGGTATAGGTGAACGACTGACGGTTTTCGCCGGCCTCATTCTTCACGTAAGTGCTGATGGTAGTAGTCTCGGTGATCGAGATGGGCCCGGTGTACTTAGTGCTTGAAGCAGAAGCGGGTTGTCCGTTGAGTGTGTAGAAGATGTCGGTAGCGGGCGACACAGAGAGCGTCACGGAGATGGGCTCGCTGAAGCTTGTGCCGCTTGCAGGATTAGCACGCACTACAGGCGCCGAGGGGCCTACGTTCACATCAATCTTCTCATAATTCGATCCACCGTCATATTCGAAGAAGGCATCGCCTTCCACACCGATGATATCGGCTGTCTGAGCGCCGTTACGGTTGAAGATGATATTAACGGGATCACTGACGTCGAACGTATGCGAGTAGAATTCTCGGCCATCCATCACTACCTTATTGGAAAGCGAGACACCCGGCCATGTAGTGAGATCACCGGCAGCTGTCCAGGCGTGAATGTTAGTGCCGGAGATATCAGCGCCGTTCTTACCCGTGACGTAGATAGTGGTCACTGCATTGGGATCAACTTTCTTATAGTTTACTGAGCCGGAGAAAGATTCAGTTCCGTTGATGGCTGTCCAGGAAACTGTAGCGGTCTGGCCGTAAGCCATACCTTCACCGATAGTGATTTGCTTTGTCTGGCCTGCAGAGAGAGTGAAAGTAGCACCGCCGTTCACCTGGAACGAACCAGATGTAGCCACTTCGTTGAGCGACGCAGTCACAGTGAGAGTCTCCGACTTGAACGAACCGCCTGCGGGGTTGAACTTCACTTCGGGATCGCCTATGGCATCCTCCTTAGTGTAATATTCCGTCGTACCGGGATCGGTGAAATGCACGTCGCCGCCGTGAGATACGGGTGAAGTAGTGTAGATGAACTTACCGTCAACACCTACCTTATCGCCGGTCCAGCCCTTAACGAGCACACGCACCTGACCCTGAGTAGCGGGAGCGTCTACAGTGATGGTGCCGTTGGCGGCGGCAGTATATGATTTGCCGGTAACGATATCGACATAATTGCCTGCGGGGACACCCGTGAATGTCGCGCCGCCGTTAAGGGCAACCAGTGCATATGAATCCTTATATGCACGCTTGAAAGCGTGTCCCCCCTTTGCCTGGCAGCCGTCGAACGTGTACTGACCCTTACGGAGCGCGGGCACAGCGGCACGGATCTGATTAAGACGGATGATATGCTGCGAGAGGTCGCCGTTGAGGGTTTTGGCCATATTGCCTGTAGCGTTAGAGAACTTTGCGAAGTCTTCCACATCTACCGAACCCTTCAGATATTCGCCGAAATATGCACGGCCGGACTCTGCAAGTGCGAGACCCGGGCCTTCGTCGATAGTCCTGCCCTTCTGGAACTCAACCTCCGAACCATAGTAAAGACAGGGAATTCCGCGGAAGGTAAACATCAGAGAGAGGTTCTCAGCCCATTGAGCTGTTCCGCCATTGAAACGGATACCGTCGTTAGGGCCGGGGCTATAGTCGTGAGAATCAACGTAGACCACATTCCATGAAGCGTCATTGTAATAGTGGTCACCCTCCTTGGCAATTCGCACGGCCTGTCCGGCATCATTGAAATTATAGTGCATCGGGAAGTCGATCACATTGAAGCCTGAAGCATCTGAGTAATCCGGTTCATGCCAAGCACCGTTCTTCATGAATACGTTGTCGCTGTTATGCACGGTGCCGGGGTCTTTCAGACAGGTGAGCATGTTGCCGAGAGGATCGGCACCTTCCCTTACCACCTGGTTAGCCCACCAGTCGGCTGTGTACGACTGCCACTCGCTAACGAGTTCGGGCTTCGACTTCCAGGTGTAATAATGGCTGGAAAGGACATGCTGATCGCGATAGATCACTGAGCCGTAACGGGCACAGCATTCGCCGAACATATAGAAGGGAGTATCGCCCTTTCTCTCACCCTTATACTGTTCACCGAGGGCAGTGAATCTGGGGATGAAGGCCGAGTTGAAAGTAAGGGGCGCGATATGGCCGGTTGTATCGATACGGAAACCGTCGACACCGAGCTTGATGAACTCCTCGTAGCAAGATATGATATAGTCGACCACGGCAGGGTTCTCCGTATTGAGGTCGACACAGTCGCCTGCGATCTGACCCCACCAGCGGGATGGAACATCCCAGTCCCAGGCATTCGCGACGTGATGCCAGTAGTTCTTGTCATCATGATTCTGGCCATCAGTGTTCTTCATATATTTGAAACGCTCCGAATACTGCGTCTTGCTGCCTTCGTTTGGAAGATCCCAGTAAGACTTGCCCCCGAGTTTATCATTATCAGGGATAAGACACTTCTCGATATCGGCCTGATTACGGATATCCTTGTGACGGTCGAAAAGATGGCAGAGGGTATTTTCACCGAAGTTACCGGTGTGCTGGAGCACGATGTCAAGCACAATCTTCATGTCAAGATCATGAGCAGCCTTGATAAGGTCCTTGAAGTCGACATCCTCAGTAGCACCCCAAGCCTTCTTTGACTTGTAACGGAGATCCACCTGTGAGAAGTCCATGGCGTGATATCCGTGGTAGTCGAAACCGGAAGCGTTCTGCACGATCGGAGTGATCCATACGGCCGTGAAACCGAGAGCCTTGATATAAGGAAGCTTCTCAATCAGACCTTTGAAGTCACCACGCCAGCAGGGGTCTCCGTTAGCGATCTGTTTTTCCTGTGCATCCCAGCACAGCACATTGTTTGTTGGGTCGCCATCATAGAAACGCGTAGTAATCGCGAAGTAGATGGTCTCGTCGCGGAAGTCAGTACGTCCGCCGACAAAAGTGCCGGCACCCATACTTGAGAACGCGGTGGCGGCGAGCATGGCGCCTGCCACGAGTCCCTTAAATTGATTCATGGTTTATAAAATATGATGTTAGTTAAAATTCAGGTGTAAGAGGACGCCCGTATAGGGCAATTTTGATACAAAATTAGTAAAAAAATGAGTAATATCAGCGGCACCTCCCCGGAAAATAGAAAGAATATGTTGTAAAACATATTTACTGCCTCATAACGAGAGCCGGAGCCCGCGGGGATGCGGACTCCGGCTGGGCGGATATCATTTCAGCGGGGTCGAAGATCAGATGATCACCTTCTTGCCGGCCACGATGTAAAGACCCTTGGGAAGATCGACAGTGTTGATGCCGGGCTGTGCCATAACAGAGATGACGAGTCCGTCAACGCGAACGATATCAACCTTTACAGCCTCGCCTGTCTCGATGGTGAGACCTGCAGATGACTTCCCTACCTTGATGCCTGAGTAATCAACAGCATTCGACACTCCGACGGAAACATAATACTGACCCGTAAAGCCGGAGGCATTGTAAATACCGTTCTTATGGAAGTCAAGGTTGGCGGTCTGAGCCGAACCGTTGTTGAAGATGATCATCATCTTCGGTTGAGCGTCAGTCACGGTGCATGTGAACTTATGGTAACCCGATTCCTGATCAAAGTCAAGATCCTGACCGGGCCACTGACCGCCGGTATAGTTCTTATTGCCATTGTTGGCATCCCAAACCCAAGCCTTGACATTGCTCCAGTTGGAAGGATCATTATCGAAGTAAGCGGTGTAGGTCTCGGGATCAGTGGGATCGACGGGATCATCCCCGATCTCACCGGCCCCCTCGATAGTCTTCACATAACCGGAAGCGTTGTAATAACCTCCGTTGACAAACTGCCATCCATCCTTAGAAAGCTGGTCGCTGCCGGCCTTACTGATGATTACCTTCGCATCGTCAGAAATCTTACCGGTGCCGATGAATGTCCACTTATAGACGTTATTACCGAGATAAGTGAAATTCTGACCCGGCCAAGAGCCTCCTGTATAGTTGGTGGAATTGTCCCAGATCCAGGCAGTGACGGGATTCCACGATTCATGCTCGAAGAAGATAGCCTGCTCGCCTTCAGCCATAGCGGGCTCGATCACAGTCTCGGGCTCCTCGCGGTCGCCTGTAACCGTACCACCGCCACCACCGGCGTTGGGCTTCACAGTCCAGGTCTCTTCAGGCATCGTCTCATCAGGCCATTCCACGAACACATCCTCAGCCGGCTGTGCGCTATATAGATACTTTCCGTCTTCGCCGATCTTGCCGGGAGCCTTAGTCTTCTGCGTGTCAAGCACGTAGACACGGATGTTACCCTTTCCACTGCAAGAAGCCTTGAGCGTACCGTCGGTGACGTTCTTCACATCGCCGGTCACGGCGTCGACATAACGGCCGTTGAGGACGCCGGAGAATGTAGCGTCGCCGGAGATAGTGACGAGTGCGTAAGAATCGACCTTATCGTCGGTGTAGCGACGCTTGAAGCACATCTTGCCGGAGCAGCCTTCGTTGCTGTACTGCCCCTTGCGGAGCGCGGGCACGGCAGCGCGGATCTTGTTGAGGCGCTGGATATGGAGCGCGAGAGGATAGGAAAGAGTGGAGGCAAGGTTGCCGGTAGCGTCACTATATTCCGCGAAGTCGGTCACTTTGACGTCTCCCTCAATGAAACCCCCGAAGTAAGCACGGCCTGTCTCCTTAAGCGCGAGCACCGCGCCCTTATCAATATCCTTACCTTTCTGGAACTCAACCTCCGAACCATAATAAAGACAAGGAATGCCTCGGAACGTAAACATCAGCGAGAGGTTCTCGGCCCAGGTGCCCTGGTCTTTATTGAAACGGTAGTTGCTGTCGGGAGCATAGTCGTGCGAATCAACATAGACCACGTTGTAGGTAGCGTCGTTGTAGAGGTAATCCTGCGTACGGACTCCGTATGCGCCGGCGGCCGAGTTGAAGTTCCAGTGCATTGCGAAGTCGATGACATTCAGATTAGAGTGATCTGAATGATCGGGAGCATGATAATCATTACCGTTGAGCTGATGATTGTCACTGCGACGGAGGATTGAAGCGGAATGGCCTGCATCATCGGCAGCCGACTGATGACAGGATTCCCAGTTGACGTGTCCGCTCACGGTTTCGTAATCAGCTGAGCCTTCGGTCTGAGTGGGAATAGCTACGACGCTGTCCCATGAAGAGGGATCGGAATCCCAGGCATAGTCCTTGTTCTCCTTCCAGGTGTAATAACAGGGCGAACAGTTGTAGTTTTCGCCGCGGTAGATTACTTCCATGGAGCGTGCGCATACCTCGCCATACATGAAGAAAGGCGTGTTGCCGCGCTTCTCGATGGCCTCGGCAGAGTTGGCGGCAGCCATGAACTGGGGAAGGAAGTTTTTATTGAACGCAAGACGCGGAATATGACCGGCCGTGTCTATACGGAAACCGTCGAGACCCATCTTGATGAGGCGTGAATAGCAATCGACGATATACTGCGACACGGCGGGATGCTCGGTATTGAGGTCGACGCAGTCGCCGGCGATCTGCCCCCACCAGCGGGAGGGATCATCCCAGTCGAACCATGCCTTATGGTGGTAGTAGTTATGCACGTCGTGGTTCTGGAAGTCGCTATTCTTCATTGCCGCCAGACGGCTTCCGTACTGATCGGCAGGCTTGAGCGAGAGGTAATTGTCGGGAAGAAGACCACCATCTTTCTGCGTGATGGGAATCATCGACTCGTTGATATCGGCAAGATTCTTCGAATAATCCTTTCTGAACATCGGGGCCAGGTTAGCCTCACCGAAGTTGCCGGTGTGCTGGATCACGATATCGAGGATGATCTTCATACCTCGCTTATGCACCTCATCGATAAGCGTCTGGAAAGCCACGTCGGCATCCTCAGCTGTTGCGTCCTTGCTCACATAGCGATGATCGATCTTAGAGAAATCCATCGCATGGTAGCCGTGATAGTCGAGGCCCGAACCATTCTCTACGACGGGAGTGATCCAGATAGCCGTGAAACCGAGAGCCTTGATATAGTCAAGCTTCTTGATGAGGCCGGCGAAATCGCCGCGCCATTCGGGGTCGTTGATGTTCTTCTCGCCGTCCCAGCAATATACATTGTTATCGGGGTCGCCATCGTAGAAACGCGTTGTCATCGCAAAGTAGATGGTCTCGTCGCGGAAGTCGGTACGGTCGCCGATGAAAGTGCCGGCGGCCATACCCGAGAACGTTGTGGCCGCAAGCGTTGCGCCGGCCATAAGTCCTTTGAATTGATTCATAGATTTAGTTAGTAGGTTAAAAGAAAATGTGGTGTAAGTAAGCTCCTTAGGAGCATTTGTAATACAAAAATACAAAAAATATTTCAACTAAAGTGCAATATATCACAAAAAGAGTGCAAATCTGTTGTATAACATATTTTCAAAGCATTATGGATTCTACTTAAACAACTCAACTTCCGTAGCATTGAAGACCGACGCGACCAATTCCCATCCATAATTAAGAAGCCGGAGCCCGCGGGGAAGCGGACTCCGGCTGTATGATTATTTAGCAGTGTTGAGGATCAGATGATCACCTTCTTGCCGGCTACAATGTAGAAGCCCTTGGGGAGCTCATAGTAGTTGAGGCCTTCTGCGACGTTGAGCGTGCGCACGGTGCCGTCAAGACGCACGGCATTGACTGTGCATGCTGAGGCGCTCTCGATCACGAGGTTTCCACCCTGAGCATAAACCATGATTGCATCATCGGCAGCGGCTACCTCGCTCACGCCTGTTGCAGCGAATGCGAAGGGCTCGGTGCCCGACTGATTGAAGCTGTAGATACCGTTAGCGACAAACTTGAGGTCGGGCGTCTGCTTACCGTTGCCGTTGAAGATAATCATCGGGTTCTTGAGGTCGGCCACGGAAGTGAGCGTGTACTTGTAGAGAGTCTTGCCGTCAACATCGGGGTGAACATTGCTGAACACTGCAGTCTCACTGAGGGCAACGCCCGGCCATGCACCTGAGAATGCATTGCCTTCGCGATGATTATCATCCCAGCAGTATGCGTTCACTGCGCCCCAGTTGTCGGAGTTGAGGAAGTAAACCACCTGAGCGGCGTTGGGGTCAATCTTAGTGAACACAACAGAACCGGAATACTCGTCGGCAGTCCATGTCACGGTCACATTGTCGCCGTAAGCCATACCGTCGCCGATGGTGAACGTTTTGGTCTCACCCTTGGCAAGGCTTACAGTTGCGTTGTTGCCGACCTTGAAAGAACCTGAATTGGCATTGTTGCGGAGTGTAGCGGTAACGGTGAGAGTCTCGGTTGAGAACGAACCGCCGTCGGGAGAGAAAGTCACATTGGGAGTAGCGGCAGGATCGTAGGGCTCATTGTCGCGCTTAGTCTCAGTGTCGCCGGCCTCTTCGTTGCCGTCGTAGGGAAGCTGAGTCCTGGTGACGGGAGAAGTGCCGTAAAGATACTGACCATCCTCGCCGATCTTGCCGGGGCCGTTGAGCACGTATACGCGGATGTTACCCTGGCCTGAGCACTTCACGCTGAGCTTGCCGTCATTGACAGTCTTCACGTCGCCGGTAATCACATCCTTATACGTACCGTTGAGTACGCCTGTGAATGAAGCATCGCCCGACACTGTGACAAGAGCGTATGAATCGGTGTTATCATCCTTATAGCGGCGCTTGAAGGCGAGCTTACCCGAGCAGCCTTCAGTAGAGTACTGACCCTTGCGGAGCGCAGGCACTGCAGCGCGGATCTTGTTAAGGCGCTGGAGGTGGAGTGCGAGCGGATGAGAGAGCGATGCGGCGAGGTTGCCGGTCGCGTTGCTGTACTCTGCGAAATCAGTAGTGTTCACCGAACCAGTAAGGTAACCGCCGTAG
This sequence comes from uncultured Muribaculaceae bacterium, assembly GCA_947178505.1. GTDB lineage: Bacteria > Bacteroidota > Bacteroidia > Bacteroidales > Muribaculaceae > Lepagella. The sequence goes on from CAMWYR010000001.1 coordinate 167,728, forward strand.
TAAGCGCGGGCAGTGTTCTTAAGGGGTTCGATAGCACCCTTGTCGATGATCACACCCTTGCGGAAGTTAGTCTCGGTGCCCTGCCAGATACAGGGAATACCACGGAACGTGAACATAAGCGAGAGGTTCTCAGCCCACTGGTTGAGCGAACCGCCGAAGCTCTTGGTGTCCCAACCGTTGGGGCCGTAGTCGTGACCGTCAACGTAAACTACATTCCATGTAGCGTCATTGTAGTAGTCATCCTGCGAGCGCACACCGAAAGCATTCTCAGCGTTGTGGAAACGCCAGTGCATCGGGAAGTCAATCACATTGAAGCCGGAATTGTCGGTATAGTCGGGAGTGTGGTATTCATTGCCGTTGAGCCATGCGTTGTTGCTATGGCGGATCTTGCTCTTGCCGGTGTAATCTTCACCCTGCTGGAGCACCGATTTAGCATTGACATGCTCTCCGGTCTCGCCTTCCATTACGACGTAGTTGTCCCAGGAAGTCTCGCTGTAATCCCAGGGATAATCCTTTTCCTCTTTCCATGTGTAGAAGCAGGGAGAGCAGTTATAGTCACCGTCGCGGTAGATCACTTCCTCAGCGCGGGCGCAGACCTCACCGAACATATAGAAGGGTGTGTTGCCGCGCTTAGCGATAGCCTCGGCACTCTTAGCAGCCTCATGAAGCTGGGGAATGAAGGCGTTGTTGAAAGTCAGGCGCGCGATGTGGCCGGAAGTGTCGATACGGAATCCGTCGACACCCATCTTGATGAAGTTAGAGTAGCAGTTGACGATATAGTTCGAAGTTGCGGGGTTCTCGGTGTTGAGGTCGACACAATCACCAGCGATCTGACCCCACCAGCGCGAAGCATTGTCCCAGTTGAAATGAGCGTAATGGTGCCAGTAGTTATGCACATCCTGATTGACACCACGCGTGTTCTTCATCAGACCGAGACGGTGAGAATACTGTTCGCCAGGCTCAAGACTGTAATAATTCGAAGGGAGCTTGGAATTGGGGTGGAGCTTCATCGACTTATTGATGTTGCTCATCGGCATGTTGTAGTCCTTGACAAACATCGGGCAGAGTGTCTCCTCGCCGAAGTTGCCGGTATGCTGCAGCACGATATCGAGGATAAGCTTCATGCCGCGCTCGTGCACAGCGTCGATAAGGGTCTGGAACTTAACATCCTGGCTTTCGTAACGGGGATCCACCTTCTTGAAATCGAAAGCGTGGTAGCCATGATAGTCGAGGCCGGAGGCATTCTCCACGACGGGAGTGATCCATATGGCCGTAAAGCCGAGGGCCTTGATATAATCGAGCTTTTCGATAAGACCCTTGAAGTCGCCGCGCCATTCAGGGTCGTTGACATTGTTGACGCCGTCCCAGCAATAGGTATTGTTGGAGTGGTCGCCATCATAGAAACGCGTGGTCATCGCGAAGTAGATGGTCTCGTCGCGGAAGTCATTACGGCCACCTATAAATGTGCCGGCGGCCATTCCTGAAAACGCGGTGGCCGCGAGGGCTGCCCCGGCCACGAGTCCTTTGAATTTCTTCATGAAATCAGGTATTGATGTTAGTTAAAAAGTTACTGTATTGTTGCTTTAAATGCAAGGAAAGAACGGCAGAACCATTCACGGCACAAATTTAATAAAAAATGCACTAAAAATAATACTCTTCGGAGGCCCGGACGATATGTTTTACAACATAAAAATCCTCCACTAAGGCTCCAACCACTAAAATTTCTTGATGCCGAGGCACAACTGCGACCCTGGCATCATGAAATTTTAGTGGTTGGAGCCTTAGTGGATAGAGCCTAACCATCGGGACGCTCAGCCCCTTTAGCTGATAGTGAAGTCGAGATAAATGTAAAAAAGCGGGTAAAAGAGGGCATAATTTGGGGGAATGGAATTAAATTGCTATTTTTGCAGAAAAATAAAAGCCACACATTATAATTGCAAAATTCCGGTGCCAAGATTATTAAAATCGGGTTGCAAAAGCATGAAATGACAACGTGTGAGGCAAAAAAATCAATAAGAGAAATGGATCGAAAAGTCAGAGTAAGATTCGCACCGTCGCCCACAGGGCCGCTTCACATCGGGGGCGTCCGCACGGCACTCTACAACTATATTTTCGCCCGCCAGAACGGAGGCGATATGATTCTCCGCATCGAAGACACTGACAGCCAGCGCTTCGTGCCGGGAGCTGAGGAATATATCAATGAAGCCCTTGCATGGCTCGGCATCGGGATAGATGAAGGGGTGCGTGAGGGAGGCAAATATGGTCCGTACAAGCAGTCGGAGCGCCGCGATATCTACCGCGAGCACGTAAAGAAGCTGCTCGATGCCGGAAAGGCCTATATCGCCTTCGACACTCCGGAAGAACTTGAGGCCGCCCGCAAGGAAACGCCGAATTTCCAGTATGACGCCACGACACGCGGCCGCATGACCAACTCGCTCACACTCCCGGCTGAGGAAGTGGAACGCCGCATAGCCGCCGGCGATAAGTATGTGGTGCGTTTCCTTATCGAACCGGGCCGCGAGGTGCACGTAAACGACCTTATCCGTGGAGAAGTCGTGATCAACAGTTCGATCCTCGACGACAAGGTGCTCTACAAGAGTGCTGACGATCTGCCCACCTATCACCTTGCCAACATCGTCGACGACCATCTGATGGAAGTCTCCCACGTGATCCGCGGCGAGGAATGGCTCCCGTCGGCCCCGCTGCATGTGCTTCTTTACGAAGCTTTCGGCTGGAGCGACACGATGCCAAAGTTCGTGCATCTTCCGCTGCTTCTCAAGCCCGTCGGCAACGGCAAGCTGTCGAAACGCGACGGCGATAAGCTCGGATTCCCCGTGTTCCCGATGGACTGGACAGATCCGAAGACCGGTGAGAAATCGTCGGGCTACCGCGAGAAAGGATATCTTCCGGAGGCAGTGGTGAACTTCCTTGCTCTCCTTGGCTGGAATCCCGGCGACGACACAGAGGTGATGGACATCGACACGCTCATCATGAAATTCTCTTTTGAGCACTGCTCTAAGGCCGGAGCGAAATTCGACTTCAAGAAAGGACTCTGGTTTAACCATGAATATCTGATGAACACCGACGACGCCAAACTTGCCGAGTTGCTGCAACCGATGCTCGAGGACCGCGGCTGGACAGGTTACACACCCGAATATGTGGCTAAGGCTGCCGGGATGGTGAAGGGGCGTTCGAATCTTGTGAGCGACCTTCTTGAGCAGGGTGATTTCTTCTTTACGGCCCCGACGGAATATGCAGAGAAAGATGTCCGCAAGCGCTGGAGCGAGGATATGCCCCGCATTATGACCGAACTCATCGGCGTGCTTGAAGGCATCGAAGACATGACATCGGCAAACGCCGAGAAGATCGTGCTCGACTGGATAGCAGCCAACGGTTATCATCTGGGCAACGTGATGAATGCATTCCGACTTGCCGTAGTAGGTTCATGCCGCGGACCGCACATGTTCGACATCACCGAACTGATGCCCAAGGAAGAAGTGATACGCCGCATCCGCCGCGCAGTAGATACAATCAACAAGTAATGATCCGTCAGATAATAGAAACGCCGTTATATTCGGCCGGCATAGCGCTCTACCGATTCGGGGTGCGCATTGCCGGCCTTCATAACGACAAGGCACGCAAGCTCGATGAGGGTCAGCGCCACATCAGCGACAAACTGCAGGCTTCCTTACGGCCCGGCGACAGGGTTGTGTGGGTGCATGCCGCCTCGTTAGGCGAATTCGAACAAGGGCGCCCCCTAATGGAGAAAATCAGGGAGCTCCACCCCGAATATAAGATTCTGCTCACGTTCTTCTCTCCCTCGGGCTACGAGGTCCGAAAGAATTACGCCGGAGCTGACTGCGTTTGCTATCTGCCGTTTGATACACCGGGTCGCGTGAAACACTTCCTTGACGCGGTGAATCCGGAGATTGCCATATTCGTGAAATATGAGATATGGCGTAACTATCTCAATGAACTGAATGAGCGCGGCATCCCGACTTATCTGATTAGCGCGGCATTCCGTCCCGACCAGTTCTTCTTCCGGCACCCTCACTCCTGGTATGGTGAATGGCTCAAATGGTATACGCGAATCTTCGTACAGGATGAACGGAGCCGGAATCTTCTTGCCGGACTCGGCATCACTAATGTGGAGGTGTGCGGCGACACGCGCTTTGACCGGGTATCACAGATACGCGCCACGCGCAAGGATATACCTGAACTCGAGGCGTTCACCCGAAGAAGTGAATCCCAACGCGCAGCAGTCATGATGGCAGGAAGCAGTTGGGAAGCCGATGAGGATGTGTATGCCGAATGGTTCAACCGCCATCCGGAGGTGAGACTCGTGATCGCGCCTCATGAATTCGACGATGCGCGCCTCAGAGAACTTCGTGCTCGTTTTTCCCATGGTGCGGTGCTTCTCTCGGAAGTAAAAGAAAAAGCCTCACAGGGGATCTCCCTTCCTGAGGCCATAGGGGATGCGCAGGTGCTGATAATCGATTGCTTCGGGCTCCTCTCATCAGCTTACGCATATTGCAATGTGGCCTACGTCGGAGGTGCGTTCGGGGCCGGTCTGCATAATATCAATGAAGCGGCCGTATATGATGTGCCTGTGATTTACGGGCCAAACAACTCCAAATTTATCGAGGCACGCGAGATGGCGGAATGCGGCGGAGGCCTCCCCATAAGCGGGAAAGCCGATTTTGAAGAGATTGCCGACCGTCTGCTTGGCGCAGGCTCCGAGGAGGGGAAACGGCGCGGCGAATCGGCCGGAAATTACATCCGCTCAAAATTAGGAGCTACGGAGCGCATATATCCCTACATCTTCCCTAACGGCTGATTCCGCATCGGCCGGAACTTTTCTACTGAAAAGTAAGGCTGAAACCTTAATATTGATTAACGGCTATGAAAAAAGCAATTTCATTCCTTCGATCACTGCGCAGACATAACGACCGCGAGTGGTTTAACGCCCACAAAGACCAGTATCTGGAAGTAAAGGAAAGGGTGGAGAGACTCACGGAGCGTCTCATCGCAGGCATCGCGCAGTGGGATCCCGACGCGAGCCGACTCCGGCCGGCCGACTGCCTCTACCGCATCTATCGCGACACGCGATTCTCACCCGACAAAACGCCTTACAAGACTCATATCGGCATCTACATAAATCCCCCTTACGGGAAGAAAAACCTGCGCTGCGGCTACTATCTTCATCTCGAGCCCGACAACATCTTCGTGGCCGGCGGAGCATGGTGCCCCGACAGCAAGATCATCAAGGCGATACGCCAGGACATTTTCGACAACGTAGAGGAATATCTCGAGATACTACACAGCAAGCCCTACTCCGACTATTTCGGCACGCCCGGCTTCGATCTGCTCAAGACCGCTCCCAAAGGATTTCCCAAGGAGTGGGAACATATCGACATGCTGCGTCCGCGCGATTTCTCGGTGTTGTGTAAAATTGAAGATGAGATCATCGGCACGCCTGAATTTGAATCTGAAGTGCTCAAACGGATGGAAGCCCTCAAGCCTCTCAACGACTTCTTCAACTATACCATCGACGAAGCCGGCAATAGTTAAGACTGGGATTACAGATCATATAATTCACTTCAGCCGCGGGGCTAAGACGCGTGTGTATATGCTCTTCCCTTCCGCAACGAAATTATGATAGAAAATATGCGCTGAGGGATCATCGAGACGCCCTACGAGTTCAAAACGTTTGGCCTCGCTGCCCCACTTTCCATACTCAATAGCCTGACGACTCAGCACCCCTCCGAACGACCATGTCTCGTAAGAGGTCATTAACAGCACGCAACAAAGTGCCACCAGCCATCCCGGACGTAAGCTTTTAGATTGCAACCGGCGGTTAATTGTGCGCAAGAGGGCATAAAACATATAGACGAACATAGGAATGGAAGGGCGGATACCGAAGTCACAGGAATCTCCCATCGCCCAGAAAGGAAGAATAAGCGAGACGAGAGCCATCAGCCAGAATGTCAGTGAGCGCCTCACTGACTGCCATATGAACGGAAGCCAGATTGCAATTCCGAATATTGCAAAATTCACGCAGAGCAGCGCGATCCTCGCCGAATCAAGCGTCGGAGTGACACCCGGAGAGGAGGCATTGGCATTAGACACATAGAACAACGCCGTCGGGACTCCCACCGCGAGCCCGGCCAACGTGCGCACCGACCAGAATGAGCGAATCTCCTTAATCACCCACCATATGGCCGGCAAGACTATTCCGACACATGGCAGAGGGGCATAAACAAACAGAAAGACACTCAGCAGCGTTAGCCATCCGGCATTGCGTCGGTAGGCCCATATCAGCGGCAGCAATATCCAATATGGTATTGCCTGATTGAAGATCTGGCCGAAATGGACTACGATAGTGTATGAGCTGTAATAATCATAAATAAACAGAGGATTATTCCACCACTCCCCGATCGGAGTGTTAAAGGCAAGCAGAGTGCAGGTCAGTTTGTCGGCACCCGCGAAACAAAGCCATATCACACCCATCCACCAACGTGAACGGCCGCCGCATAGACTGCATATAAGCGAGTATCCAAGCACAACTCCCCAGAAGGCATAGAGCAACTGCACTAAATCGCCTATCATTATGCTCCCCGTGAATTTTGAGACGAGAGCACCCGGAAGAAAGAACACAAAATAATAGCACAGGAGTCTGGGAGTTTCCGCATCGTACACCACAGGCCACGGATGACGCACAAGATCAAAGAAAACGGCGTTACGGAATTGCCAGTCCCAGGGCTGACGCACAAGGCCGCCATGACCGAACCATATTAAGAACAGGAATATAGCCACAGCCATAATTACCCACGACTTGTCAAGCCGCACGCTCTTCATCGAATCCGGAATATATAGTTTGCGGGCGCCGACACCGAAAACCGGAAGTAACGCTACGACCAGAAGCAGGCTCGCCGTGCAGGCTATCCAGAGCCTGAACCAGCCAAAAACAAAGATCAACAGCGGAACCGAGATCCAGATCATTGCCTGCGACATCAACGAGGAGGGTGTCATCATCCTTACTAAATCTTCTGATGCGGATTCCTTAGTGTCGGCAGCGCGAAAAACTCTTCCCATGGGATTTGGCAAAATCGATTAATATTTCTAAATTTGCAAATTAGCATACCCGTGACGAAAAGAATATAAAAACGACAATGGCCTTGTCACGTCAAGGGCCAACTAATGGTTTAATTTGGATAACGCTGAGTCTATAAAAGATATTGCAGACGCAAGGAAATCTCGCTTACGCGATATATATGTGGTCGGGGCATTCCTGATAGTGACCCTCCTGCTCGGAGGCGCTATATGGTGGGCCTGGAAGCAATATATATCCTCGCCACCCTACGTGGATGAAGAGCGCTTTCCTATCCGAGGGTTTGACCTTTCGGCTCATAATGGCTATGCGAATCTTAACGCTGCTAAGGAGGATGGCTATGAATTCGTGTTTCTCAAGGCGAGCGAGGGAGTGACGCACCGCGACGAGAACTTCGTGCTCAACTATCAGAAGGCACGTCACGCCGGGATGCGTATCGGGGCCTACCATTACTTCCGCTTCGACCGCGACGGCGTGGAGCAGGCAGTCAACTTCCTCCGCTCCGTCGGCAACCGGAAACTCGAACTCGGACTCGCCATTGATGTCGAGGAGTTCGGCAATGCCAAAGATGTCCCTGTCGACTCAATCCGCACGCGCCTTAATATGATGGTCGAATATCTCAATATGAAAGGCCACCGAATAACATTCTACTCCAACCGCGAGGGATGGATGAAATATCTCAGCGATGATTTCAGCGGGATGCCGATGTGGATATGCAGCTTCTCCGAAAAGAACGCACTGAACACCGACTGGACCTTTTGGCAATTCGACCACCATGGGAAAGTGGCCGGTATTCGCGGTGAGGTAGATCTCAACGCTTTCAGAGGGAGCCGGCAAGAATGGGAGGAAATGTTTCCGCTCATGCCCTCCTCCTATTGAGAAAGGATGGAGCCAAGAAATTTTAGTGGATTGAGCCTTAATCCTGCGCTACGTCGCGCCTATCTCGATCGGCATCGTATTTTTATACCGTATTCTTATACGGAATCATTGATAGAGTTCGTAACATCATACTAAACAATGAGCCGGATACGTTAATCTATAGATGAAAACCGCTCATGAAATATTGTCAATGATATTTGTGGCCGGGATGATGCTCTTCACAGCGAGTCCGGCCTATTCACTTCCTGCCGATCACTACGCCGCGAGTTCGGTGCTGGCTGAGGGGCGCTGGGCGCGCGTCAAGGTCAGCGCCACAGGCATGCACCTCATCACCGATGCCGAACTGCGCAAACTGGGCTTTACCGACCCGTCGAAAGTGCGTGTCTACGGACGCGGCGGGCGCCAGAATGCGGAAGTGCTGAATGCCACCAATCCCGATGATCTGCCGCAGCAGCCGAGTGTGCGCACGGCCAGAGGCATCGTGTTCTTTGCCACCGACGAGATCACATGGACCCCTTCAAAGGGCGACACGCCTTACACTCACAGCGTGCATCCTTACAGCCACGATAACTATTACTTCCTCTCCGACCGCGATGCCACCGACCGCGAGCCGGAGAAAGCCGCCGTGTCCAAAGGGGGCTCATCGGAGGTGACTGACTTCAGCGCACGCCTGCTACATGAGCAGGAACTCGAATTCGGAGGCGAAAGCGGTTGTCAGATTTTCGGTGAAGACTTCAGAAGCAAGACCTCACAGACCTTCGACTTCCGCCGCACGGATGCATCCGCCCCCGCGACCATGGTTAACATACGCTTCGGGGCGAAGACCACCAACGGACGTTCGAGCCTTACATTCAAGGCCAACGGCACGTCTCTCAACTCCACTACCAACGATCAGATTTCCTCAAGCTCCATAAGCGACTATTTCCAGACAGCCGAGACGTCAAAGACGTTCGATTGCGGCGATGAATCGCTTAATCTTTCCGTGAATTATTCCTACACGGGCACACTCTTCATGGCGCGCCTCGACTATATCGAGATGTTCTACCGCCGCAAACTGGCGCTCCGCGACGGCGAGCTCTATTTCTACGGCACGTTCATTCCGAGCGAGACACTGTGCGTGTCGGGGTGCTCGGCCTCAACGCGTATCTGGGATGTGACCGACCCGGCATCGCCCAAGGAGGTCGACTTCACGCTGAGCGGCTCAACTGCCCGCTTCGGTGTGCCCTACTCCGGCTATCGCGAATTCGTGGCTTTTGATGCCGAGAGCATATCACGCACCGCCACGTCGGCCGGCAACGTTGCGAATCAGGACATCCATGCTCTTCCCACGCCCGACATGGTGATCATCACGCTACCCGAATATCGGCAGGGCGCAGAGCAGATCGCCCGGCTGCATGAGGAGACCGACGGCTTCCGCGTGCACGTGATCGACGCTGATAAGATCTACAATGAATTTTCCGGCGGCAAGGCAGATGTCGGGGCATTCAGGAGTATGCTCAAGATGTGGTACGACCGCGGCAGCGACGGTGAGGGCCATAAACTCGGCTACTGCCTGCTGATGGGGCGACCCTTCTACGACAACAAGCTGGTGTCGGCAGCCGGGCGCAATCTCTCCTACACCCCTCTGCCTATCTACCAGAGCTATACGGGCAAGGATGAGCACACATCTTACTCGACCGACGATTTCATTGCCAAACTCTCCGACAACTCCGGTACCGAACTGCGTCTGGCCTCGGAGCCCCTGAGCATCGCCGTGGGCCGCATTCCGGTCACTACCTCGGCACAGGCTCTTGACATGGCCCGTAAGATCGAGAAATACGTGAAGCAGCCCGATTATGGCGCATGGCGCAACAAGGTGATGATCATCGCCGACGACGAGGATAATAACGTGCATTTCGAGCAGGCCCAGGCTGTCTACCGCAATATGGGAACCGGCGCACAAGGCGACCGCCGCGTCTACGACCGTGTCTACCTCGATTCATACCGCCGCGTGCTCACCGGACTCGGACCCACATATCCACAGGCCACTGAACGCATGCTCCGCAACTATAACGATGGCGTGGCCATAACCAACTATATCGGCCACGGTTCGCCCGTGGGCTGGGGCCACGAGAACCTCTGGACATGGGATCAGATCAACAGTCTGAACAACAGCCGCCTCACCTTCATCATCTCCGCCACCTGCCGCTTCTCCCCCTGGGATGAGCCTATCGACACAGGCGGCGAGATCCTACTGATGAAGCCCGACGCCGGCTGCATCGGTCTGATTTCAACCGCACGCACTGTATACGTTGACGGCAACGGGAGCCTCAACGCCAGCTTCGCACGCGAGATATTCAAGGCAGATACCGACAACAGTCCGCGCCGCTTCGGCGATGTGTATAAGGATGGCAAGAACGGCTACCTGATGAGCAATACGCTACGCTTCATCTTCATGGGCGACCCGGCCCTGCGCATACCCGGAGGCAGCCGCCGTGTGACGGTGACGAGCATCAACGGCAAGGATGTGACCGACCCCTCAATGGAGGCTACCGACCTTCCTACCCTCCCCGCGCTCTCAAGCACGACCATAGCCGGCTGCGTGATGATGCCCGACGGCAGCACCGATACCGATTTCAACGGCACCGTTGTGATCGACCTTTATGATGCAGAGCGCGTGATTACCACCTTCGGCAACGGGTCATCGGGTAAATCCGTAAATTATAACGACCGCGACAAGAGGCTCTCCTCCGTCACCGCCAAGGTGACTGCCGGAGAATGGAGCGCGGTGCTCCGCGTCCCCCCGGAAATCCAGGGTAACTACACCCGCGCCCTCATCGCCGCATACGCTTCAGATGAAACAGGGAAGGAGGCCGCAGGCACCTGCGACAATCTTTACGTCTATGGTTATAACGATGATGCTGATTCCGACACGGAAGCACCCGTAATCGACGAATTCTACGTTAATTCGCCCAATTTTACCAATGGCGGAGTCGTTAACTCCAGCCCGGTGCTTTTCGCGCGCATCAGCGACGAATCAGGCGTGAATATCTCCGACTCAGGCATCGGCCATGCCATGACCCTCACCGTGGATGATTCCTCCGTCATCGGCGGACTCAGTTCCTACTTCACTCAGGACGCAGACGACCCAACCACGGGCCACCTCGTGTTCCCCATCTCCAACCTTTCATCCGGCGCCCACAAGCTGACGCTCACCGTGTGGGACAATGCCAACAACGTGAGCAAGGCGTCGCTTGACGTCAATGTCGGCGTGGCCCTTGACCCTGTGATTTATGACATAACCGCCAGTGTGACCCCCGCGCAGGTTGATTTCCATATCAATCTCGACCGCCCCAACACGGCGCTCGAATGCGAGATCGGAATCTTCAACCTCAACGGGCGCCGCATCTGGGAAGACGAGAACACCTACCACTCGGGCATTGACAGCCGCATCACCTCCACATGGGATCTCACCGACACGGCCGGCAACCGCGTGCCTCGCGGTATATACGTCTACCGCGTCAAGGTGCTGACACCGGAGGGCACCTACAGCACCAAATCCAAGAAAATTGCAGTAGCAGCGGCCCAATGAATCAGTTCACACCCTTCATCCTGCCCGAGCCTACGCTCCGGCGTCTCCCCTGGTATCTTGCCTACGTCGATATCCTCCGCAACAAGGGGGTGAGGCATGTGTCGTCGACACGCATATCGAAAGCATTAAGCGTCGACGCCTCGCAGATAGCCAAAGATCTCTCCTTTCTGGGCGTGAAAGGGCGCACCCGTATCGGTTATGAAGTGGAAGACCTCTGCCACGCACTGAGCGACTTCCTCGGATTCTCGAGGCGACATAATGCCTACGTGGTGGGCTGCGGCAGTCTCGGGAAGGCACTTCTCCGCGATTCCGGCCTCTCCAATTACGGGCTGGAAATCACGGCCGGCTTCGATGTGAACCCGGATGTGATCGGACGCGGAGATCTCGGAGTGCCAATCCGTCATATCGACCGAATCTACGATGAGATGGCCTGCAATCCGGCAGATATTGCGATTCTCGCCGTGCCCCCGGAGGTGGCACAGGAATCGGCCGACATTGCCGTAGGCGCCGGCGTTAAGGCTATCTGGAATTTCACACCCTACCGTGTGAAAGTAGCCGAAGGGGTCGTGATGGCCAACACTTCGATCTACGCACATCTCGCCCTCATCTTCACCCGGTTGCGCTCGCTCCAATAAAACTGCTGATTCACAGATGAAAATATTTGCTGTAACCAACAACTATAATAGCCCTGAGAGCTATCCATCTCCTTTCGGACCCGGAGAAATTGACTGGTACGAACTTCCCGACTCATCCATCCTGCGGTCGGGAAATCCGTTTTATGTGCCCGATTTCGATGAAGAATTCCGTGCCTATCCGAGTATTGCATTCCGCATCGGGAGGCTCGGAAAGAGTATCGCTCCGCGGTTTGCATCAAGATATATCGACCGGATCGGCATGGGCACTGCAGTAATCGCCACAGGCCTTCTGAAGCAATTGCGCGATAAGGGAGCCCCCTGGACCCGAGCCACTGCCTTCGACCGAAGTCTACTGCTTGGCAATTTGGAGCCCGCAGATGCGTTATTAGAAAAGGGCATGAATTTTACAGTGAGCTGCGGCGGGGAAAAAATAAATTACGCCTCCGCATACCTCCAAGAGGATATTGACCATATCATCAGCCGGCTGAGCCGTGACAATACACTCAAGAACGGCGATATCATACTCGCGGGTCTCACTCCGCGCGGCCTGCTGCTGAAACCGGGCACCCGGCTCATCGCCCTGAAGGAACACGAAAATATCACTTACCCGGACAACCTGACCTCCGACGCAGAAGCGTCAGAAACACATATAGCATCTTTTAGCATAAAATGAGATATAATCTTTTTGTAGCCTCGGCAATGTGCGCGTTGGCCTCCCTTCAGATGAACGGAGCAACTACACACGACTTCGCATTCAGCGAGAGTACGCCGCTTGCTTCGGGCAAATGGGTTAAAATATCAATCAATGAGACCGGGGTGTACGAAATCACCTACGATCAACTCCTCAGCATGGGCTTCAGCGATCCGTCGAAAGTGGCGCTTTTCGGCACGGGAGGCACCCTGCTCAACTTCAACTTTACCGACGACAGCGGCAGACCCGTCTATTCAGATTCACTCACGTCGACTCCCGTGCTCCACACGGGGTCGAAACTCATATTCTATGGCGGAGGCACGGAGTCGATCTCCGCGATGCCGATCGGCTATTCCCAGAACCAGCGACTGCGCCACCGCCGGATGACGAAAAACATCTACTCCGACCGAAGCTATTATCTTCTCACCGACAGTTATGCACCCGAATCGCCGGCCATCAACAGCGTTGCCGACAAATCTGCCTGTGAGGAACTCGCAAAGGGTTACGGATATATCTATCACGAGCGCGACCTGCGTCACAACATGTACAATGAAGGCCAGGTGTTCTGGGGAGAAGAAATATTCGCCGGCAAGCCGGCGACATTCGATGTGCAGGCTCCATACTGCATCGATGCTCCCGCCCATTTGTGGATGGAATTCGCAACAGCTTATGAGTCGGGCGGCGAGGTCAGCCTCGGGCTCAACGGCGCGACTGCTACATCGTCGGTAGCCAACCGCCCGATGGATGTCTATACCATCGGTAATTCCCTTGACAACACACGTCTGCGTGTAAATTCCGACGGTATCGGATCGGGCACCATAAACGTTGAGGTATCAAAAGGATATTCTTCCGCCGTCCCGTTAGCCATCGACTACTGGACACTGAGTTATCCTATCGATCTGAGTGTGGCCGCCGACGACCCGCATTTTACCAGTCAGTATGCAGCATTCATAGAGCCCACCACGGCCGGCTGGCGCCATCGCGTTCCGGAAAATGCCGTTGTATGGGATGTAAGCGTGCGTCGACGCCCCGTGGCCCTTGAGGTCGAGAACGGCTACGTCTATCACACCACAGCGGCTACTTCTGAAATCGTGGCCTTCAATCCCGATCGTCAGCAACTCGCCATCAACCCCGACTGGACGCATCTGGCCAACCAGAATCTGCACGGAATGCAGAGCATTCCGGTCGACATGGCCATCATCACCCTCGAGAAGTTCCGGCCATACGCTGAGCGTATCGCCGATGCTCACCGTCAATATGCAGGGCACACAGTCGTGGTAGTCACTCCCGAAGAAATCTATAACGAATTCAACCACGGCACACCCGACGTGACAGCTCTCCGCGCATTCGTCAAGATGCTCTATCAGGCTAATCCGGCTACGATGCGCAACGTGCTGCTGCTCGGAGGCATCAGCGCCGACTTCAGGAAAGTAAACAGCCATCCCGACCGCCCGGAAACGTTCCCGGTCTACATGGTGCCGAAAATCAATCTCAAGCGCGCCGAAAGCGCTGAAGGCTCGGCGGCGCCCGACTACATCGGCATTGTGTCGGATTATATAAATGCTTCCGGCATCCTCTCGGCGTCAGAGCAGCGTGTGGGCGTTGGCATGCTCCCCATCCAGAATATCGAGGAGGCAGAGACCGTCGTTAAGAAAATCACCGATTATCTCTCGCGCGACGACTTCTCCAACCTGGCCAACGAATTCATGACCTATTCCGATGAAGGCGACAGCCATATACATGATTTCCAGTCGTTCAGGCTAACGAATCTCCTTAACGAATATATCAGCGGCATCGCTCATTCAGAGTATGCCGTATCGCCAATATGGTATGAGAGACTCGGAGCAAATAAGGCAAGCGCCGACTTCCTCTCCAATATCCGTCGCGGAAAGCTTCTCTCGCATTATTACGGGCATGCCGGTGCCGAATCATTCGCCAACATCACCTGCAACAACGTGATGAGCCTTGATAACCCCGAGCCGGCGTTTCTCTTCCTCGGCGCCTGCGACCTCTGCGAGCCCGACCGAGGCAAGCATGGGGTGGGCGACCTGGGCGTAATCCGCAACAGTCGCGGACTTTCAGGCGTGGTATGCGCGACGCGTTCGGTGCTCTCCCATGAAAACCAGGCTCTTGCTGAGAATTTCGTAAACTCGCTCTTCTACGATGCAAACCGCTCTCGACGCACCGGCACCGTGACCATCGGCGAAATCTATGCTGATGCCCGCACAAAGACCAACAATGTGTCGAAACAGGCATACGTGCTCATCGGCGACCCGGGGCTCCCGCTTCCCGTGGCCCTCGGCCGCATGAGCATCGCTACAGACAGAAGTGAGTATCGCGGCGGCGAAGTGATGGAAGTGAGCGGCCAGCTGCTGAATTCCGACGGCACCCCCGACACCTCTGTCAACGGCTATGTCACCGTCAAGCTCATGGAGCCCAAGACCACCGAGGCCATCACCAGCGATCCCGTGAACGACTATGGAGAGATCAAGGCTAATCCGCGCCTCGTCATCAACGATTACCGTCTCAACGCTTCGAAATCCGAAGTGCGCGACGGACGCTTCACGACGCGCATCCTCATCCCGAAACGTGCCGACAGTTTCCTTTCGACTCCCGACTCGGTGCGTACGCTCACACTTCTTGCCGCCGCCTACGATCCTGCTACGAGAAACGCCTCGAGCGGCGTGCTGCATCTCACGATGCCGATGATCGACAGCACGCCTGATGAATCTTCCATTAAGGATACTCAGGCTCCTTCAGTGGCGGCAGACTATGACAACGTGCTGCGCCGGCTCAATATCTCGGCAGCCGATGAGACGGGCCTCATCCCCGGCATCGGCACCTACGGCGGAGTGACCCTCTCGATCGACGGCAAGAGCTACAACATCGCCTCCGGGGAGGCTGAGGATATCATGACCGGGAATTTTTCAACAGGAGTAAGCACCGCCTCCCTCTCATCCGGCCGCCACACTGCACGCATCACTGCTACAGATGCCGCCGGGAACATGTCGGGAGTTCTTGAATATCCTTTTGAAATCACAGATATAGAAAGTCTCCGTCTGACTGTGGAATCGCCCGTGGCCCTCGACATGCTGACGCTCCGTCTGGAGAATCCGGGAACTACAACCCCGGCACCCCTTATGATCAGCATCACCGACCGCAGCGGCAATCTTATCGCCTCACGCGAGATGACCGGCGACAGCCTTGATATAGATGTCTCGGAATTTGCCGCCGGCACATACACTGCGAGCCTGCGTGCAGAATCGGCACACGGTGTACGCATCAACTCCAACCGGGTAGAATTCACAAAAATTGATTAAGAATATGACGCTAAAGAAATATATAGCCCTGGTTCTCCTTTCAGGAGCAGCAATCCCGGCAACCGCAGAGAACGACATAAAGGACAATGAATTCAACCCGGTCAACACCGGAGTGACAACCCTGAGTATCGCCCCTGATGCACGAGGCACCGGTATGGGAAACTTAGGGGCCGCCACCGATCCTGACATGAATTCTCAATTCTGGAATCCCTCGAAATATGCCTTTGCATATTCTCAGGGAGGCCTCGCGATTTCATACACTCCCTGGCTTCGTAAGATTGTCAATGATATCTTCCTCGCCGACCTTTCCGGCTACTGGAAGCTCGGCAGCAGCGACAATCAGGCTCTCTCGGCATCATTCCGCTACTTCTCCCTCGGCGAAGTGACCACAGGCTACACCTCCGGAGGTGACAACATCAATGCCCAGACCATCAACCCCTACGAATTCGCATTCGATCTCGGCTACTCGCGCAAGCTGTCGGAGAAATTCTCCATGGGCGTAGTGCTCCGCTACATTCTTTCCGATCTTTCCTATCAGGACACGATGACCGGCGAGCAGTTCAACGCCGCGTCAGCATTCTCAGTCGATCTCTCCGGCTACTACACTACCTTCCCGATGATCGGCCGCAATGAATGTCAGTTCTCATGGGGCTTCGATATCTCGAACATCGGTACGAAAGTCAGCAACGACAACGGAGTGACCAACTCGTTCCTGCCGACCAATCTGCGTCTGGGTATGAACTTTATGTTCCCGCTGATGGACTATCACACCCTCGCTTTCGGGCTCGACCTCAACAAACTTCTCGTGCCGACCAAACCTCGACCCAAGGATTATGATATGGATACGCCCGAAGGCTCCGACGCTTACTGGGAGGCCTATGACAAATGGAATTCAATGTCGCCCATCACCGGAATATTCAAAAGCTTCAGCGACGCCCCCGGTGGCTTCAAGGAAGAGCTTCAGGAAATACAGTTCTCTCTCGGCGCTGAATACAACTATAACCAGCAGTTTTTCGTGCGTGCCGGATATAATTACGAACACCCCAACAAGGGTGGCCGCAGCTATTTCGCATTTGGAGCGGGCTTTTCGCTGAACGTCGTGCAACTCGACGCATCATATATGCTTGCTACGGCCCAGAGCTCTCCCCTCGACCAGACACTGCGGTTCACACTTTCGTTCGATATGGATGGACTTCGCGATCTGCTCGGCAAGCGCCGTAAATAACTCACGCCAGACAAACTCATAAACTCTACAGACCATGATGAGGATCGGCCAAGGATATGATGTGCACCGACTTACAGAAGGGCGCGAACTATGGCTCGGCGGCATACGCATCGACCATACACTCGGGCTTGACGGGCACAGTGACGCTGACGTGGCGATACATGCGCTCTGCGATGCCATGCTCGGCTCTCTCGCCTTAGGTGACATAGGCAAACATTTCCCCGACACGGACCCCCGCTATAAGGGGATTGACTCCAAGCGGCTTCTCCGCGAAGTGGCGCGCCTGCTCTCCGAGCGGGGCTGGCGCGTCGGCAACGCCGATCTTACGATCATGGCCCAACGTCCGAAACTCGCACCTCATATCGAGCGGATGCGTGTGGTGCTCGCCGGATGCGTCGGCATCAGCACAGACTGCATTTCGGTGAAGGCCACTACAACCGAGCGTCTCGGTTTCGAAGGCCGCGAGGAGGGAATCAGCGCTATGGCCGTGGTGCTTATCGAGCCGATAGCCTGATCCTTCACTCCTCTACTATATCCTTAAGTTTCCCCGCCCTACAGATGAGCCTAGTCTTTCAACTTGTCATAATCGCAGTGGTGATATTCGCCACAGTGAGAGGATTCCGTCTCGGGTTTGCACGGCAGACGCCGGCGATCATCGGCACGGCCTTCGGCATCATCTGCGCGCGTCTGCTTGCGCCGGGACTCGACAGCGTGCTCTACGGCGCTTTTCCCTCAGTGCATGGCAAGGTAGAGGAACGCTACCTCTACGATACCCTCTCATCGGGCATCGTGTTTTTTTGCATATATGCTATCTTCCGCACCATCACCTCCTTCCTCGGCAACGTTCTCGCCTCAACAGAGCATACAATTCTCGACAATATTTCCGGAGCCCTCTTCCTGCTCTTCAAATATCTTCTTTTTCTCTCAATCGTCTACAACTACCTCTGCGGATCGAGCCCGGAGAGTCCGTTGCGCCGTTGCGCACGCTCCGACGACGCCAACGCCGTGCAGGAAGTGATGTTAATCGCGCCCTCACTCCTCGGCGGAGAGGATATAGTGGACTTTTCTCACAAGATCCAGCTTGAAGAGGCTAAAAAAATATCTTAAGAAAAATAAAATTCCACGCGCACTTGTTGTAATATTAAGAAAGGTCCGGTGTTCGCGCACGACGCGGATGCAGGCTCCCGCAACACTATAGGCAAACGTTATCAGATAGAAATATGCTTTTAAAAGTCACCGACCTCCATGCCCGCATAGACGACCGCGAGATACTGCGGGGCGTCAACCTTGAAGTGAACGCAGGAGAGGTCCACGCCATAATGGGCCCGAACGGATCGGGCAAGTCGACATTCTCAATGGTTCTGGCCGGCAATCCGGCCTATACGCCCACCGGCGGCAGTGTTGAATTCCGCGGAAAAGACCTGCTTGCGATGGAGCCTGAAGTCAGAAGCCATGAAGGGCTTTTCCTCGGATTCCAATATCCGGTTGAGATTCCCGGCGTGTCAATGGTCAACTTCATGCGCGCCGCCGTGAATGCCAAACGCGCCTACTTCAACGAGCCCCCGATGACAGCTACGGAATTTCTGAAGATGATGCGCGAGAAGCGCGCCGTGGTTGAGCTTGACAATAAGCTTGCTTCCCGTTCGGTGAACGAAGGCTTCTCAGGCGGCGAGAAGAAGCGCAACGAAATTTTCCAGATGGCCGTGCTTGAGCCGAAGCTCTCGATACTCGATGAGACCGACTCCGGACTTGATATCGACGCACTGCGCGTCGTTGCCGAGGGAGTCAACAAACTGAAGGGCCCCGAGAACGCCACCATCGTCATCACTCACTATCAGCGTCTCCTTGATTATATCAAGCCCGACTTCGTGCATATCCTCTATAAGGGACGCATCGTGCGGACCGGAGGCCCCGAGCTGGCACTTGAGCTCGAAGAACGCGGATACGACTGGATCAAGGCTGAAATCGATGCCGAAGATGCCGCCCGTGAAGCCGCGGAACGTCAATAAAAACATTTTCACATGTCATCACTTCAACAATATATCGACCTATACAAGCAACATTCCGATCTTATTGACAGCCACAGCAGCGAGCCGCTCAATAAGATGCGGAAGGTAGCTTTCGACGTGTTGAGCCAAACAACACTCCCCCGACGCGGAAGTGAGAATTTCGCTAACATCGACATGGAGGAAATGCTCGCTCCCGACTATGGCATAAATCTCCAGCGGATCCAACCCGACATTAATCCTGACGTGACTTTCCGATGCGATCTGCCCGTGTCGCGTCAGTCGGTGTTCATTATGGCCAATGACACCTTCACGGCCTCTGATAATGCTTACGACACGCTGCCCGACGGCGTGGATGTGGGGAGTCTGGCAGAGTTCGCAAAATTCAATTCGGCGGAAATAGAGGAACACTATGGGAAGGTGGCCGACATGAAGAATCCCATCGTCGCACTCAACACGATGCTTGCGCAGGATGGCCTCTATCTTCACGTGAAGAAAGGAACGCGGCTTGAGCAGCCGATTCAGCTCGTGAACATTCTCTCTTCAATCCGCCCTTATATGGCTGTGCGCCGCGCACTCATTATCATCGATGATGATGCGGAAGCGCGTCTGCTCGTATGCGACCATAGCCAGAAGGGCGACTCCGATCTGCTTGCCCTTGAGACGCTCGAGATCCTCGTAGGCAAGCATTCACGCTTTGATTATTACTCCATAGAGGAATCAAGCGAGCAGACCCGACGTCTCTCGGCGCTCTATCTGCGTCAGGATGAGGGATCGACCGTGACAATCGACGGCATCACGCTTTACAATGGCGTGACTCGTAATGAATATTACACACGATTCGAGGGTCCGAACGCATCACTGAGACTCTACGGCATGGGCATCGAGGATGATAAGCGAGTGATCTCCACCTACTCTCATATCGATCATCGCGCACCGGCGTGCCATAGCGACGAACTCTTCAAATTCACCGTCGACGACGAGGCAAACGGTGATTTCACGGGGCGTATCCATGTGGCTGAAGGGGCAGAGAAGACCGAAGCCTATCAGTCGAACCGCAACCTCGTCGGGTCCTCTACTGCAAAGATGAGCAGCAAGCCTCAGCTTGAGATCTATAATGATGACGTGAAGTGCTCGCACGGCTGCGCCATCGGTCAGCTCGACCCGATGGAGGTGTTCTATATGCGGACCCGCGGACTGACAGAGGAGACAGCGCGCCTTCTGCTTCGCCAGGCCTTCATGGCCGATGTGATCAATGCCATCGGCGTCGAACAGCTCCGCGAACGCCTCCGCATTCTCGTGGAGAAGCGATTTGCGGGCACCCGCAGCTCATGCAGTGCTTGCCCCGGATGTGAATTAAAGAAATAAGACTATGGACATCAAGAAGATAAGGGAAGAATTTCCAATACTTTGCCGCGAAGTCAACGGAAAGCCGCTGATCTATCTTGACAACACGGCTACCTCGGAGACACCGCGCGAGGTAGTCGACCGCATCACGTGGCTATATGAGAACACGAAAGCCAATGTGCATCGCGGCGTGCACCATCTTTCGCAGGAAGCTACCGACCTTCAGGAGCAGACGCGCCGCCATGTGCAGCGTTATATAAACGCACGTAGTTTCGATGAGATAATCTTCACACGCGGCACAACCGAAGCCATCAATCTTGTTGCTTCATCCTATGGACAGCGGTTCCGCGACGGAGATGAGATAATCCTCACCGTGATGGAGCATCACGCCAACATCGTGCCCTGGCAGCTTATACGCGCTCACGCCGACGTGAAAATACGTGTGGTGGATATCAACGAGCGTGGAGAACTTGACATAGATCAATACCGGGCGCTTTTCAACGAGCGGACTGTTATGACTGCATTCTGCCACGTGAGCAACGTGCTCGGAACGGTTAATCCGGTAAAGGAAATGATCGCAATTGCGCATTCCCATGGAGTGGCCTGCCTTGTTGACGGCGCGCAGGCATCACCTCATCTGCCGATCGACGTGCAGGACCTCGGTGCCGACTTCTATGTGTTCTCATCGCATAAGATGTATGGGCCGACCGGAATAGGCGTGCTCTACGGACGTAAGGAACTTCTTGAGGAAATGCCTCCCTATCAGGGGGGCGGCGAGATGATCAAGCATGTCACGTTCGCACACACCACTTTAGCCGACCTTCCGTTTAAATTCGAGGCCGGCACCCCCGACTTCGTTGGGATAGCCGCCTTTGACAAGGCCCTTGATTTCATCGAGCGCGTAGGCATGGAGAATATCGCCCGTCATGAGCATGAACTTCTTGACTACGTCACCCCCCGCCTGATGGAAATAGAGGGGATGAAGATATACGGGGATGCTCCTGACAAATCAGCTGTCATCTCATTTAATGTGGGCGACATTCACAACTATGACCTCGGTCTGCTTCTCGACCGGCTCGGGATAGCCGTGCGTACGGGCCACCATTGCGCACAACCACTGATGGAACGGCTTGGAGTGCCGGGCACGGTGCGGGCCTCATTCGCAGTGTATAACACACAGGAGGAGGCTGATGCGTTCATCAATGGTCTGAAGCGTGTGGTGCCTATGTTACAATAAGTTATCATCAATGAAGAAGGCCATATTGCTCATACTGCTCACAGTTGCTTATGCAATCGGTATCCGGGGAGCCGGCGTAGCGTCATCCGGTGGCGATGCCGGCACGGTCACCGAGATCGGAGGCACGATCCACTTCCGTTGCGCACGCTCGGAACTCGACCCCTCGTACAAGTCGAACGGTGCCGTAATTGACCGTCTCCTTACGGCTCTGAGAAGCAGCAACAGGCCTGATCTCAGGATAGAAATCAATGGAGGAGCCTCTCCCGAGGGGGAAGCTGAATATAATGTAGGACTGTCACAACGCCGTGCGCTGGCTGTTGCCGATTATCTGCACGAGCATACGGGGATACCTGATTCGTTGATTAACATCACCTGGCTCGGACGCGACTGGGACGGCCTACGCACATTCGTGGAGAATGATCCGGATGTGCCGGCACGCGAGGAAGTTATACAACTGACGGAAGCACTCACTGAGAGCCGTGGAGGAAATAGGAAGAGTGAGACAGACGGTATGATACAGTTGCGCGCAATTGGCGGCGGAGAGGCCTATTCTTATCTGTTCCCTCGATATTTCGCCCCCCTGCGAGCCACACGCATTTCCTTGGCGACTCCTCAATATGCCAATATGGCAGGAATGCCTCTTTCATTCAATCAGCAGACTCTGCAGGCGGCGACTCCCGACATAGTGGAACTCCCCGTGTCGGCACAGATTGAGAGAAAGAAACCTTTCTATATGGCACTGAAGACCAATCTGCTCTTTGATGCGCTTCTGATTCCCTCTCTCAGCGCAGAGTTTTATTTAGGGAAGAACATATCAATCGTAGGAAACTGGGAATATGGATGGTGGGATAAGAACCACACGCACTTCTACTGGCGTTACTATGGCGGCGATGTTGCGGTGCGCTGGTGGTTCGGGAAGGCAGCGCATGCCAAGCCCCTTACCGGACATCATCTCGGCATTTATGGAGGAATCTTCACCTACGATTTCGAATTTGGAGGTAAAGGTATTATGGGAGGGCGTCCGGGCCATTCGCTATGGGACCGCAGCGTAGCGAATGTCGGCGTGGAATACGGCTATTCCCTCCCCCTGACTCGCCGGCTCAATATGGACTTCACTCTCGGAGTGGGATATGCCCGGGGCCATTATGTAAAATATCACCCGTCAGGCGCTGTGTACATCTGGGATTCACTTAATAAATTGCGCTGGTTCGGACCGACTAAGGCGGAGATTTCACTCACCTGGCTGAT
>CAMWYR010000002.1 GCA_947178505.1 uncultured Muribaculaceae bacterium
AGAGCATCTGACTACGGATCAGAAGGTTACAGGTTTGAATCCTGTAGGAGTCACTTAAAAAGAGCGATTCCTTCGGGATCGCTCTTTTTGTTTCCCTTTTTTCTTCTTTGCATCCCGTATTTGATAATAAATTCTTAGATAAGCATATTTTTATTTATTTATTTTGTTAATTCACCTAAAATTAGTAAATTTGGTTTTGAAATAATATTTCTCCTCAAGTTCATCTCTTCTCTTGTCCCCGCCGGGAGCGGCCGGACTAACTAAATACCGGAAACTCAATCATCAACCCAAACTATTTAAAGTAATGATCAAACCTTATGTAGTTGGTATCGATATAGGTGGCACCAACACCGTATTCGGTATCGTAGATGCGAGAGGCCATGTAGTGGCTTCCGACTCAATCAAGACCAAAAAGCATGTGGACTTCGATGATTATATCGCAGAACTCCATGAAGGACTCTCACGCCTGATCCGCGCAAAGGATGCTGAAGGACAGATCCAGGGCATCGGTATCGGCGCTCCGAATGCAAATTATTACACCGGCGAAATCCAGAACCCGCCGAACCTCCCCTGGGGTCCAATCATCCCTCTCGCTGAGAAGGTGAGCAAGGCATTCGGCGGTATGCCCGTGGCTATAACTAATGATGCGAATGCTGCCGCTCTCGGTGAGATGACTTACGGCGCTGCCCGCGGTATGAAGGATTTCATCATGATAACTCTCGGCACTGGTGTAGGTTCCGGTATCGTCATTAACGGTCAGCTCGTATATGGTGCCGACGGTTTTGCTGGTGAACTCGGTCACCTTGTGATGAAGCGCAACAACGGCCGCGTCTGCGGCTGCGGTCGCACGGGTTGCCTCGAGGCTTATTGCTCGGCTACAGGCGTGGCTCGCACTGCCCGCGAGTTCCTCGAACTCCGCTCAGAGCCCTCGCTCCTCCGCAACCTTGACATCGAGGATATAACTTCTAAAGATGTTTATGACGCTGCTATGGCCGGCGATAAACTCGCTAAGGAAATCTTCCAGTATACCGGCGAGATCCTCGGTGAGGCTATGGCCGACATGGTCGCTTTCTCAAGCCCTCAGGCGATAATCCTCTTCGGTGGTCTGGCTAAGAGCGGTGATCTCCTGCTCAAGCCTCTTAAGGAGACATTCGAGAAGAGCCTCTTCCCGGCTTACAAGGGTAAGGTGCAGATCATCCTTTCCGAACTCAAGGAAAGCGATGCAGCCGTGCTCGGCGCTTCAGCTCTCGGCTGGGAGGCACGCTACCGTTACGAAACTCCCCTCGTTGAGCAGAAGGAAGAACCCAAGGCTTAAGGCTCCCGAAGCCGGGATCTGAATCCCGACTTACTGACAAAATAAGGCGGAACCCTCTTCCGGGGGCTCCGCCTTTCTATGTTATTTTCTCGCACCGGTCTGAATCGAAAGACCGGTGAAGGATTTCGCTTTCCTCAGAATTTCTTCAGTTCCTGATAGAGTCGTTGCACGGGCAATCCCATGACGTTATAGAAACTACCGTCGATCTTTTCAACGGCTATGCAGCCTATCCATTCCTGAATTCCATAGGCTCCCGCCTTATCGTAGGGCAGATAGTTGTCGACATAATAAGCGATGTCCTCATCACTCAGTCGGGCGAAAGTCACTTCTGTTCTTACAGAGAAGCAGGTTCGCTTGTCAGCCGTCGTAATGCTCACCCCGGTGATTACCAGATGCGTTTTTCCCGATAGTTCATGGAGCATGGCGATCGCTTCCTCACGCCCGGAGGGCTTCCCCAGCACTTTGTCGTTGAGAAGGACGAGAGTGTCTGCCGTTATTATCATCTCCTTCCCTGAGAATTTGTTGCGGTAGGCATCCCCCTTTTTGTTGGCCAGATATTCGGGAATCTCATGCGCCGGGAGATCGTGAGGGTACGACTCATCAATGCCTCCCGTGCTGACCACGCTGAAGGGTACGCGCAATAACTCAAGAAGTTCACGTCGGCGTGGCGACTTGCTCGCCAACAGTATTTTATATCGTGACAGGTTTTCCAGCATATCTCATTAGTTTATGATCGGGCCGCAGCCCGGTGACAATTATTACCATCCGAAAGCCTCGGCATCCTTCATCCAGTTTCCATGCGCTCGCATCACCTGCTCTATCAGGTCGCGGCCGCATCCGTAGCCTCCGGTGAATTTTGATACGAAAGTAGCTGTCGCGAGTGCCTCATGGCATGCGTCATATGGGGCACAGGCAAGTCCGGCCTCCCGCATACAGACAAGATCGGGGATGTCGTCGCCCATGTAGGCCACTTCCTCGGCCGAGAGCCCCTGATCGCTCATCCACTTTCGGAATATATCTATCTTATTTGAGGCGCCGAGATAGATGTCGCGGACCCCAAGTGCCTCATACCGATGACGCACCGACTCAGTGCGCCCACCGGTGATTATCGCTATCTTATAGCCGCATTTCACAGCCAACTGAAGAGCGTAACCATCCTTAATATTGACCATCCGCATCGGCTCGCCCTTATCGTTCATGGGAATGGTGGAAGGTGAGAGCACTCCGTCAACATCAAAGGCAAAGGCCTTGATTTTCTTCAGATCATAACTTATCCCGCTCATTTCGCTTTCTTTTTTGATGGTTTCTTTTTGTCGACTGCCGCACGCTTCATTTGCGCGGCAGCATGGAGATTCTTTATAGAGAGCGTGAGGAGTGAATAGAGATCCTGTAGCTCCGGTTCGGTCTCCAGACTCCGGAAATGCTCCTCAAGCACCTTGTTGTCGTTTCTTACAGCCGGACCTGTCTGAATCTCCACCGGCCGATGTTGCGATGCTTTCCGCGCAGTTTCCTTGATAAGCGGAAGCAGCATGGAGAAATCGAGGCCATGACGCTCGAGATAATCATCGCCGAGAGCCCAAAGATGATTACAGAAATTACAGCAGAACACGGAGGCGATATGCAGGTCGCGACGCTTTTCCGAATCAGCTTTTGTCACTTTCTTACTTATTATGCGGGCAAGGTCGCTGAGAGTCTTCTCTGTCGCCTCCGATTCGCCTTCAATAAAGAAAGGTATCTCAGAGTAATCGAGAGCGACATCTTTCGAGAAGGTCTGCAGAGGGTAGAACACACCCGTATGCTTCGAAATGCCTTTCAGCACTCCGAGAGGGGTTGATCCGGAAGTGTGAGCGACTATAGCGGTAGGGGAAATCCATTTCTTTATTTTCCTCGCCACCTCCCTGATGGCATCATCGCTTACGCTTATCATATAGACATCGGCATCCAGACGTAGCGCTTCAAGCGTTCTGGACGATACACGGTGCGCGTCGGTTTTCCCTAAGAAAGCCTTCTCCAGATGCGTCGCAACGTTTCCACCACCTATTATATCTACTTTAATCATAATGCTTTCTTAATTTAGTGAAGCCTATCGTCTCATCATATGCGATTGCTTCTCGGCAGACGCAGGCTATGATTATAACAATCCGGTCATACCCATAGTATGGCGGATGTTGAGTTCTACGCAACAATTAACATTCCCGTCGGCTGTTGCAAGCATGTCGATCCCCGCCGGACCATCATAATCCTTCCCGATTACCCGCTCCAGAGCGCTTTTCTGGCCCCTTACTATCTCATCGAGATCAAGATGAGTCGCTCTCTCGATCATCGAGCTCAATTCTTCCTGTCCGGCCTCGACATTGCCATGATATTTTCCCCGCCGCGAAGTGAGGAACACGGAAAATCCGAGAAACCGAGCCTCGCCGGCAGTCATCATCCATTCTGTGGCAAAATCAAGCCGTCTTTCATAAGCTTTCTCCACCATGACGGAGCCCTGACGGCGGATAATTCCGCGTACCCAAGGTTCTACGTGCCGTCGCTCAATGTCATCTCCTAAAAGGATGCCGCGTCCCGAACTGCTCCAGGGTGCCTTGAAAAAGATTTTCCGGTTTTCCTCCCACGTATTCATTGCCCTTTCAGTATCGTCTGTTTCGAAGGGAATAGAAATTCCGGCCATGAGTTTTGCAGGAAGGGCCTTCAAGAATTCTATAGTAGTGCGCCGATGGGATAGGGCTCTCAGTCGCTCCAACTGAGCGGTTGTAGGAAGTAGTGTCGGATCGGCACCTGCATCAAGCAGAATCTGGCGTATGCTCAAATTCCATCCCCAGGGGTCCGGAATATAATCTTCAAGTATATCAGGTGCCCCCGCCAGATCAGTTAAGGTGAGGATGCGCAGGCATTTCTCCTCAGCAATCCTTGCATACATCGTATTCTCTTCCGACATTCCGGCGTCGAGCAACAGGATTGCATCGCCCGGGTGCGCATAAAGTGCCGGCAGAAGTGCGAGCCGCTTGCGTAGGGCAACCATCTGCGCAGGAGGCGTATAGTAACGCCGGCCGGAGGCCAGAGCATAATCAGTGTCAGGATTGAAGATATGGAGCCGCGCCTTATTCATGCCTTGGAGCAATGGAATAAACTGAATGGTAACGGATGAGTGAAAAAAGGAAAAGATGAAATAAAAAAGCCGCAGACCAATGGTATGCGGCTATCTTGTTTCTTACGCCCGCCGGGAGCGGTCGCACAGATTATCAGTCGTTGAGATGATCTTTTTCCTTAAGCGGATTAGAAAAATAGAGTCTGTGCTCAAGATACTCCTGAGTGGCGATAAGGGTCGGCTTCGGGAGCTTCTCATAGAACTTAGACACCTCAATCTGTTCGCGGTTTTCCGACACTTCCTCAAGCGTCTCGGTTGTGGTGGAAGCGAATTCCTGAAGTTTCTTTTCAAGTTCTTTCTTCAAATCCGCAGCGATCTGATTGGCACGTTTGCCGATGATGCAGACGGTCTCGTAAACGTTACCTGTCTGATCGGCCATGGCAATCATATCACGGGTTACGGTGGTGACAGGCGCGTTTGTCTTTTTATAATCCATAAGTTCTATTATGTTTTATGTTATGAGTAGCAATATAATTAACGCAAAATTCGGGCAATTCGTTTATCTGCCTGTATGTTTCTGCGCTACTTTGTAGATTGTCTTCGCTTCCGAGAGGTGTTTCGACTCAGGGTAGTTGTTGACAAACGAGTAGTATTCGTCGACGACGTCGTTGTAACGGTCGGCCATTTTTTCCGACACACTGTTGCGCGCCATCTGATATTTCGACTTGAGGATAAGAAACTCAAAATCCTCGCGATATTTCGAGTAGGGATAATCCTTAAGTGCGTTTTGGGCAACGATCACGGCAGCCTCATAGTTATTACCCAGGAAGTTGCCCAGATTGTAGTATAACTGTGCGTTCTGAAGCTCCTTCAAGGTCAACTTATCCTGCATCTCGAAGATAGCTCGCTGAGCCTCAGACACTTTCTCACTCTTCGGATATTTCTCAAGGAAGTTCTGCAGCTCCTCTATCGCCTTTATCGTATAGGTCTGGTCGAGCTGTGGATCGGGAGAGTCAAGATAGAAACCGTAGCCGGAGTAGAAATTGGAGAGTTCAGCGAATTTTCCTTTGGGATAGCGCTGATAATAAGTGCGGAAGAAGACGTTGGCATTCGCATAATCCTTATTTCCGTAATGCGACATTCCGAGAAGGAAAAGCGCCTCTTCACCCTTGGCAGTGCCGCGAAGCGGCGTGTATATATCGTTGAGGATTGTGGCCGACTGTAGATATTTCTTTTCCTCGTAGGCCTTCTTTGCGTACTCGAATTTATAGTCGACATCGCGACTTTTCAGTACTTTTGAATATTCCGAACAACCGCTTAACAGCGCCAGCAGAGGAATCAGTAGAAGATATTTTCGCATGAATTGGGTGCTTTGGAGTAGTCTGTATGTGATGTTTCGCTCATTTTTTAAGTATAAATAATGAGCCGATACGACTTCAACTGCAAAGTTACGAAAAAATCCCGTAAAATCTCAATAAAACTTCAATTATGTCATCAAAAATTGTTAACTTTGAAAGTCAAAACGTCATCAATCGTGAAAAATAATCATACAGACCATTCCTACAGCTGGGGCAGCCGGTTTATCGACCGCCACCCGGTGATGGCAAACATAGTGATTATATTCATCATCTCGGGCCTCGGCATATATGCCGCCTATCTGGCCACAGCCCTCTTCACCAAGCACGGGCGCAGCCTCCAGGTGCCCGGGGTGGAGAATCTCAGTTACACTCAGGCCATATCTCGCCTGCACGACGCGGGTCTCAATGTTGATATCCGCGATTCGATCTATCGGGAGGACATTAAGCCGGGCTTCGTCATAGAGCAGTTCCCGAAGGCAAAGTCGTGGGTTAAGCCCGGACGTAAGATTTTCCTTTATATTAACGCCGTGCATCCCAAGGAGGTGATTATTGACGATGATAATCATCCTACCGAATTTGCAATGAAGGGCCTCTCGAAGCGATCGGCACTCGCTAAATTCGAGGAACTCGGATTCAAGAATGTCAGGATCGTTAAGGTGCTCGGCACTACCGACCGCGTCGTGAAGGTACTCGCCGACGGTAAACCGGTGCGTAAGATGCAGAAAATATCCATTAAGAGTAATATAGTGATCGAAATTTCCGACGGGCGTCTTATGGATCTGCAGGATTCTCTCACCAACCTGGAATATCTTGACGCCTACCGCGAGAATCAGAACACCGACGGCGGTGCTTATTATGATACTGATCAGCAGGTGTCGGATGAGCCGGAATGGGAAAGTGTAGAGGCGTCGCCCGCTCGTGAGCCCGAGCACCGTCAGGAGCGCCAGCCTGCCAGGCAGCAGGAGAAGGCGACCGCAGGAAAGTCTACCGAGGAGGCCGAACCCGATGCCGGCCAGTATTTCTGATTACTGAAAGTTAAACGGATAAGGAAATGGCACAACTGACAGAAGATATACTCGGAGCCCCGCAGGAAGAGCGCGTGGAGCCGGCAGAGCCGACCTATGTGCTTGAGGATGGTCGTGAGCTTTTTGAGCATTTCCGTTTCGAAGCCGACAAAGGTCAGCAGCTCCTGCGCATCGACAAATTCCTTGTCGAACGTATGGAGAAGAGCTCTCGCAACCGTATCCAGCAGGCTGCTGACGCCGGGTGCATCATAGTTAACGGTAAGCCGGTGAAGTCGAGCTATAAGGTGAAGCCGGGCGATGTGATCAGCATCGTTATGGACCGTCCCCGCTATGACTTTGAGATTATTCCCCAGGATATTCCCCTTGATATCGTGTATGAGGATAAGTTTCTCCTCGTCGTCAATAAGCCTCCGGGTCTCGTTGTCCATCCCGGTCACGGCAACTATTCGGGCACTCTTGTCAATGCGCTGGCCTATCATTTCAAGGATGATCCGGAGTATGACGTGAGCGACCCGAGGCTCGGCCTCGTGCACAGAATCGACAAGGACACTTCAGGCCTCCTCGTAATCGCCAAGACTCCCGAGGCGAAGACGATGCTCGGTAAGCAGTTTTTTGACAAGACGACTCGCCGCGAATATGTGGCCATGGTATGGGGCGATTTCGATTCCGATAAAGGGACTATCACCGGCAATATCGGCCGTAATCCCCGCAACAAACTCCAGATGGCCGTGCTCGATGATCCGAACGCCGGAAAGCATGCCGTGACGCATTATGAAGTGCTGGAGAGATTCGGTTATGTCACGCTCGTCAAGTGCGTGCTTGAGACGGGTCGCACTCATCAGATCCGCGTGCACATGCTCCACACCGGACATCCGCTTTTCAATGATGAGCGCTACGGAGGCGACAAAATACTGAAGGGGAATCCATCGTCGAGCTACCGTCATTTCGTCGAGAACTGCTTCGATGTTTGCCCCCGTCAAGCACTGCATGCACGCACTCTCGGCTTCGTGCATCCCGACACCGGCGAGGACATGTTTTTCGAGTCGCCGATTCCCCCCGACTTCTCGGCTCTCATTGAGAAATGGAGAAACAGGAATAGTAACTCAACTGATTGACCTCCGGGCGCGTTATAATTTAAATAGGAATATCTCAGTCACAACCGTCATCTCGGCTGTATAAATTAAATTGCTTATGAATTCCCAAGGTATAGACTTCAGTGATATCGCACCATACGACGACAGTGTGTTCCGCTCGAAAATGGAAACTCTGGTAAAGGATCCGGGTTTTCTGCATGCCGTAAAATACACTATGCCGGAAGATGATGTGCCGGCGCTGATTGAAGATCTTCTTAAGATTGATAATAAATACGACTTTCAACATCAGGTGATGTTCCCCTTCCTGGAGATGCTCGCAAAGACCACTACGGCAGGCATATCCCTCGGTGGTGTGAAATACTACAACCCGGCGCTGAGTTACGTGTTCATCACCAATCACCGCGACATCGTGCTTGATGCCTCTTTCCTGAATCTGGCCTTCATGCGTCGCGGTATGCCAACATCTGAGGTGGCTATCGGTAATAATCTTCTCGTGTTTGACTGGATCAACGACCTGGTGCGACTCAATAAGTCGTTCATCGTGAAGCGCAACACCGGTCTTCGTGAAGGCCTGCTTGCAGCCAAGAAACTCTCGGCTTATATCCACATGGCTATTCTCGACAAGCATGAGTCTGTCTGGATCGCGCAGCGCGAAGGGCGTGCGAAGGATAGTTCCGACCACACCCAGGAGGCCCTGGTGAAGATGCTCGCCCTCGGCGGTGAGGGATCATTCACCGACCGACTGAAGGAAATAAATCTTATGCCTGTGTCTATTTCATACGAATTTGATCCCAACGATTATCTTAAGGCTAAGGAATTCCTTATGAAGCGTCGAGATCCGAATTTCAAGAAATCACAGCGAGACGATTTATTCAGCATGGAGACCGGTCTGCTCCAGTTCAAGGGTAAGGTGCATTTCCAGCTTACTCCCCGCATCAACACTAAGCTTGATCAGCTCGGCGACTTCCCTGATAATAACACGGCGGCTAAATATGTGGGTTGTCTGATCGATCAGGCAATTCACCGTAGTTATGAGATCTTTCCGATCAATTACATTGCTTTCGATTTGCTTCACCGCTCGAAGCGTTTCCGTGCGAAATATACAGACGAGCAGCTGAAGGAAACTGAAGATTACTTTAACCGTCAGCTTGATAAGATCGATGTGCCCGACGTGACGCCCGAAGAGCGCGAGTTCATGCTGGAGATGATGCTCGTGATGTATGCCAACCCGCTTAAGAATAAGCTGAAGACCATTCTCGGCGGAATGGAATAATAAGGCTCAGGGCGGAAAGCTCAATATTATTCTGAATTCAAAATCAGACTTAAATGCGTATCCAAATCTTACCTGCTATAATTTTGCTGCTGCTGTCGGTGCTTACGGATGCCTATATCATCAGCGATATCCGTCGTCTTTGCGCGCGAGCGATCCGAAACACCGTAACGTGGATTTATTCCCTTATTTCTCTGGCTTGTTATGTGCTTGTAATCATCATGCTTGCCTGGCCTAAGAAAGATCCGACGGAGCCTATCCTCACGCCGATGTGGCTCCTTTTCATCTATCTCTCGGTCTATATCCCGAAGATAGTTTACGCATTTCTCTCCCTTATCGGACGCATTTTCCTGCGGCAGAAACCGGCGCAGTCGAAATGGGACCTTATTGTGGGAATGACGATGGCCCTCATTCTCTTTGTGAGTCTCTGGTCGGGCACGATCTACACGCGCAATATTATTGAGGTAAATAATGTTGACGTATATTCCGACCGCCTCCCGGAATCATTTGATGGTCTCAGGATCCTCCAGTTCAGCGATTTGCATGCAGGCACATGGGGAAATGATACGACGTTCGTATCCGAACTTGTCGACAGCATTAATGCGCAGCAGGCCGACCTTGTGGTCTTCACGGGTGATTTTGTCAACAGAGTGGCTAACGAACTTGAGCCCTTCGTGCCGGTTCTGAGCCGCATTAAGGCGCCGATGGGTGTCTACGGAGTGCTCGGTAACCATGATTACGGCGGTTATGCCGAATGGCCCGACAGTACCGGTATCCCTAAGAATGTGAACAGACTCAAAGATCTTATCCGCAAGACGGGCATGAAGTTGCTGTGCAATGAGACTACCATGCTCCGCAATGATAAGGATTCCCTCGCTCTGATTGGAGTTGAAAACTGGGGTGAGCCACCGTTCAACCAGCTCGGTGATCTTGTGAAGGCCTATGCTCCCGACAGTGTGCCTTCGGTAGCGCTCAACGACACGGTGTTTAAGGTGCTCCTCACGCATAATCCCAATCACTGGGATCAGGTGGTAAGGGAAATAAGTAACGTCGATCTTTCAATGGCAGGTCATACCCACGCTATGCAGGCAATGTTTGAGGTTGCCGGACACCGCTGGTCACCGGCCTCTTGGAAATATCCTCAGTGGGGAGGCCTGTATGAGTCTCAGTGCAAGAAGGGGCAGCCTATGTATCTCTACGTAAACATCGGTGCTGGTGAAGTCGGTTATCCGGCCCGTATCGGCGTTGCGCGTCCTGAAATTAACGTAATCACCTTGCGTAGAAATAAAGAAGAGTAAGATGTCTTCTGTCGTGCTTTCACTTGGTTCCAATTGCGATTCACGCTATGTGGAAACAGCTATCTCCATGCTCGCCGGGCTGCTTAATGATTTCAATGTCTCCAATATATACCCTACGCCGCCGGCGGCCGGGGTCGGTAAGCCCTATGATAACGCTGTCGCTACCGGAGAGTGGGCCGGGACTATGGAATCTCTTAATTCTCTATTGAAAAATTATGAGTGTTCGGCCGGGCGCGATGAGGCTGCCAGGGAGGCGGGGTTTGTTCTTATCGATATTGATATCGTTGTATGGGATGGGGCAGTAGTGCGCCCGTGGGATTTCTCCCAGTCGTTCTTCCGCATCGGCTATGAATCGGTAATGCAGCATTCAGTTCCGACAGCAAACTGACGGAGGCAGATAACAACGGAATTAGTCCCTTGAAAAGGGAATCCTTATAAATCTGCGAAACATTCGGGGGGTTACGAATGTTTTATTAGCAAGTAAGAACTGTGGGTCTTGCCTTGCCCATCTGAGTTTTGTCGGATTTATGATATGATGATTGTTTGAGTGGCAGATAGGTGAGCCCTTTATAAGGATTAATGCTATGGAATACAACGATTTGATTAATTCAGCACCTGTTGTGCTTGTAGAATTTTATGCTTCTTGGTGTCCTCATTGCCAGAAGATGATGCCTATTGTCGAGGATATCAAGGCCCTTCTTGCCGATAATCTAAAAGTAGTGCAGCTCGATATTGATGAAAATCAAGAGCTTGCAGACAACGCGAACGTTAAATCGATTCCTACTTTCCTTCTTTATGATGGAGGAAAACTCGTGATGCGCGAGTCGGGAGAGATGACAGCAGAGACTCTTCTCCGTAAAATTCAGGAGGCTGTTTCTTAAGTCTCTCTAAAATATAAGCTCGCTATGAAATCAACATCACGACTCAATCCGGAAGGCCTGTCCCGCAAACCCTCGCTTTTAGGAGATTGGCTCACTCTCTTAGGTGTTGGCCATACGACTGATTACACGATTAAACGGGAGAAGGACATTCCATTCAAGACCTGGTTCGGCTTCTCAAGGGCATTACACGACTACGGTGTGGAGTCGATAGCCTATAATCTTTCGGATCGTGATGAGATTGACAAAGTGCCGGTACCTTTCATTGCTCATACCGCCGGAGAGGAAGGTGGTAATATTATTGTTACTTCCATTAAAGGCGATCAGGTGGAATATCTGAGTCTCGGCGAGAATAAAACCACTTCAATGGAGAGGTTTATGAACGCCTGGGACGGGAATGTCTTCCTCTCGCGTGCAACAGCGGGAGCTGCAGAACCTGAACTGGGGTTACACCGTCGGCTTGAGTTCTTTACCCGGTCCAAACGTTGGGTGCTTATTTCCTGTCTGATTCTCCTGTTGGTATATGCGTTCATCGCCAACGGACTTTATAAATTCGTATCCACCTATTTCATCACGGCCATAGATCTTGGAGGGCTATATGTCACGTATCTGCTCGTTCAGAAATCTCTTAAAATTCACAATCCGAAGGCTGATCGTTTCTGCGGTGTGCTTCAGGCGGGGGGATGTGATGATATCCTTGCTACATCGGCCTCAAAGTTCTTTGGGCTTTTTGGCTGGAGCGAAGTAGGTTTCGCTTATTTTTCGGTAAGTCTGCTGGCATTACTGATGTTCCCCGGGTCGTTGCCATGGCTGGCACTGTGCAACGTGTGCTGTCTGCCATTTACGGCGTGGAGCATCTGGTATCAACGTTTCCGGGCACATCGTTGGTGCACGCTTTGTGTCACCGTACAATGCTCAT
Source organism: uncultured Muribaculaceae bacterium (assembly GCA_947178505.1). GTDB lineage: Bacteria > Bacteroidota > Bacteroidia > Bacteroidales > Muribaculaceae > Lepagella. The sequence continues at coordinate 12,246 of CAMWYR010000002.1, forward strand.
TATGGTTACTGTTCATAGCTTATCTGAGTGGAGGGTGGCTCGGACTCTCTTTCCCTGTCAGCATAGACTTCTTCGTGCTTGGTATCTGCTATATCGGGGTTATGCTGCTAATAAACGCCCTTATGCCACTCATAGAGAAGCAAGATAAGTGATGAACATCTCGAAATCATCAAAGCATTAAAAGTAGTAAACCCTTTTACGATAACACAAGGAGTGTGAAATCACACTCCTTAAATTTGATATAAATGGAAAATATGGAAAACTCGGGAGGTTTCCCGGAGATTAAAGGTGCAAAAAAGCTGTCACCTCTGGAAATGAATAAGCTTGACATCCTTAAAGATCACACCGTCATAACCTTCGGAGCACTGAAGGTCGACTCAGAGTGATAAGGGAGAGGCACCCTTATCGTCAGAATTTCCGGGCGCGCCAATACAGGATAAGGCCGATTGCGAGATATACGAAATTCGGGATCCACATAGCCACCCATGGTGACGTCAGGCCGGAGATCGCGAACTGGCTTGTCACAGTAGAGAACAGGATGTAACTGAAGCTAAGCAGGAGACCCAGACCGATATTCAACCCCATTCCCCCTTTTGTCTTCTTTGCCGACAGCGACACTCCGATAAGCGTCAGGATAAAGGCTGCCGCGGCCACGGCATATCGGCGCTCTTTCTCAATCTCGAAGGCCTTGATATTGGCTACTCCGCGGTTTTTTTGCTTCTCGATGAAGTCTGCGAGCTGAGGCGTGGTGAGGGTCTCCTGATCATTTACGGATATGAGGAAGTCGCTCGGTTCAATTGGAATTACTGTATCGAGGCGGTTGCCGGTGCGTATCTTCTCCTTCATCCCGTCGAAGTCGCGGATCATATAGTTATTGAGCGTCCAGTGATAGGTGCGCGTCGTGTCGTAGGTGATGGTGGATGACGTCAGCCTCGACACAAGCTCCTTCCCCTTGAATTTATCAAAGGAGAAGCGGTAACCCGTTTTCGTGGCATTCTCAAATCTGCCGATATAGACCACCTCTCCAGGGCGAGCCATCAGCTGTATATCTACTCCCGACGTCACTTTCTTGTTCTTCACATATTTATTCGTATACTCGATACGCTTGATGTTCGTAGGAGGTATGATATAATTGCTCAGCAGGAAAATCATTGCAGCAATCACGGCCGCTCCTATCATGTAGGGCCGCATCAGGCGGTTGAAGCTCACTCCGCTCGAAAGAATTGCGATTATCTCCGAATTGGCCGCAAGCTTCGTCGTGAAGAAAATTACGGCGATGAATGTGAAGAGCGGTGCCAGTTGATTGGCAAAATAGGGGAGGAACGACATGAAATAGTCGAAGATCGTTTCCTTAAGCGGCGCATTCAGGAAGGCATCAAGTTTCTCCGTGATGTCGAACATAGTCACCACTGCCAGAATAAGCATTGTTGCAAAAAAGAACGTGCCGAGATATTTCTTCAGAATGAATATGTCGAGAAGCTTAAGTCCGAACTTCATACCAATTAAATGACGTTTCTGAGAATTTGTAAATTAAATTGTCTGCTGCGGATCTCTTATCAGAGACGGCGGGTCACGTTGACAACCATCTCATCTTTCCAGGCCTTGAAATCGCCGGCGATTATATGTTTCCGGGCTTCCCCGACGAGCCACAGATAAAACGCAAGATTATGGATAGAGGCTATCTGCATTCCAAGAAGTTCCTTGCTTACGAACAGATGACGCAGATAGGCCTTCGAATATTCCTCATCAACGACCGACGGACCACCCTCATCGAGCGGCGAGAAATCATCGGCCCACTTCTTATTTTTCAGATTGATGATGCCGTTGCGCGTGAATATCATACCGTTGCGACCGTTGCGGGTGGGCATAACGCAGTCCATCATATCCACTCCGCGATCGATAGCCTCCAGGATATTGGCCGGCGTTCCGACGCCCATTAGGTAACGGGGCTTTGCTTCGGGAAGGATTTCATTTACGACTTCGATCATTTCATACATCTTCTCGGTCGGTTCGCCCACTGCCAGGCCTCCGATGGCATTACCGTCGGCCCCGAGATCACTGATGAATTTCGCCGATTCCCGTCTAAGGTCCGGATAGACGCATCCCTGCACGATCGGGAAATAGGCCTGACGATAACCATAAAGTCCTTCAGTCTCCTTATAGCGCTTCCAGCCGCGGAGTAGCCAGTTGTGCGTAAGATCAAGCGATTTGCGCGCATATTCGTAATCGGCGTCACCGGGACAGCACTCGTCAAGAGCCATCATGATGTCGGCACCGATCACGCGTTCAATATCCACTACGTTTTCCGGAGTGAAAAGATGCTTGCTGCCGTCTATATGGCTCCGGAAGGTCACACCTTCCTCCTTCAGTTTGCGGTTGGACGACAGGGAGAACACCTGAAAGCCTCCCGAGTCGGTGAGTATCGGACGGTTCCAGCTGTTGAACTTATGCAACCCTCCCGCCTGACGGAGCACTTCAAGTCCGGGACGCAGATAGAGATGATACGTATTACCCAGAATTATCTGTGCCTTGATATCATCACGAAGTTCATGCATGTGCACGCCCTTCACGCTTCCTACAGTGCCCACGGGCATAAAGATAGGGGTCTGCACCTCTCCGTGATCGGTGGTTATGACGCCGGCGCGTGCCCCCGTGTCCGGTGCCGTTGATTCTATTCTGAAGTCCATTTCCTTTTTTCTTAATCCATTCTTTCCTTCCGGGCCGCATCAAGTCTCAGCAGTATGAACAGGAGAATCGTAAAGCCCCAGAGCGAACTTCCTCCGTAACTGAAGAAAGGCAGTGGGATGCCGATCACAGGACATAGTCCGATCACCATACCGACATTGATGCCCAGATGGAATATTAATATTGATACCACGCAATATGCGTAGACTCTCTCGAAGGCCGTGCGTTGTCGCTCGGCGATATGTATAATTCGCAATATCAGCGCGAGATAAAGAATGAGCACCGCCGTAGCTCCTACAAATCCTTCCTCCTCTCCGATGGTGCAGAATATGAAGTCAGTGTGCTGCTCGGGCACATATTTCAGTTTTGTCTGTGTGCCGTTAAGGAATCCCTTTCCCGTCAGGCCGCCGGAACCGATGGCGATCTTCGACTGATTCACGTTGTAACCGGCTCCCTGTAGATTTTCTTCGATTCCTAACGCTACTTTGATGCGAAGCTGCTGGTGAGGCTCAAGAATATTGCCGAATACGTAATTTACCGAATAAAGAAATAAGACGGATGTGACGGCGAAACTTATCGTGATGATGTATTTCCCTATCCGATGGTGGAACATCGCAAGCAACGTGTAGATGATTCCTCCCGTGAGCATCAGCAGGAAGTAGGCGAGACCGTTGACGGGAACTCCGAAGAGCGTGAGAAGCGCAACCACCACACCCGACCCTGCGAAGCCATAAATGACGTTACGGGCCACTATCACATCCTTGCAGTAGAAGAGAAGCATCAGCGCGTAGACGAGCATGATGATCACAAACACCGTAAACTCACCCAAGGGCAAGCCTAACACGAGTGGCGTCGCAAACTTTACGGCCACGACAAAGAACGTCACCGCACACAACACCGAGAAAAGCACAAGTCCGCTCATTCCCTCGCGATAGAGCACGAAGATAAATGAAATGTATACCAGTGCGCTTCCTGTCTCCCGCTGGAGCAGAATGAGGATGATCGGCAGGAAGATGATGATCAGCGCGCGGAAATAGTTGCTGATATTGGCATTGAGGTTAAAGTTGTATGAGTCAAATAGTTTGGCGAGCGCAAGCGCCGTGGCGAACTTGCCGAACTCCGCAGGCTGCAGACTCACCGGGCCGAACTTTAGCCATGAATGTGATCCTTTCGTATCGGGCGCGATGAAGATCGTTACGATCAGCAGCAAAAGCACAACAATGTAGATCGGGTAGGCATAGGTCTTATAGATGCGGTAATCGGTAAGCATAATGCCCCCGCCAATGAGTATCGACAGACCTATCCAGAGTATCTGCTTGCCTGAAAACTCATTGAAGTCAAACAGACTGGCATTGTCGAAGTCGTAACTTGCGGCATAGATGCTGATGGCTCCGAAAGTCACCAGCACAAGATAGAGCAGGATCGTAACCCAGTCTATCGCTTTGAAAGCCGAAACATCGGCATCAGTGTTTTTTGACGCCACTTGACATTATCGTGTTTGAGTTCAACATTCGCTCTTCAATATGCTTACGCGAGCTGCTTATTTCTCCCTTGAGATATTTCTCAATCATCAGCGAACCGATAGGCACGCCGTAGGTCGCACCGAAACCGGCATTCTCCACATAGACAGCGATCGCTATCTTCGGATTGTGATAAGGGGCGAATCCCATGAACACCGAGTGGTCCTTGCCGTGAGGATTCTGTGCCGTACCGGTCTTTCCGCACACCTCGATATCGGGCAAATTAGCCGTGCGGCACGTACCGCCCGTTACCGCCATACGCATTCCCTGGGCAATATCCTCATAATATTCCTTCTTGATATGCGGCTTATGCTTCTCGCGATATTTCGAGTCGATCGTGCTGTCGCTTATTTCCTTCACTACGTGAGGCGTAACGTACCAGCCACGGTTGGCTATCGTGGCTCCGAGATTGGCGATCTGCAAAGGCGTGGCCAGCACCTCACCCTGGCCGATGGAGATGGAGATGACGGAGTTGGCAGTCCAGTTCGCACCGCGGAACGAACGGCTGTAGAACTCATTGTTGGGAATGAATCCACGACTCTCGTGCGGAAGGTCGATACCCAACGGATAGCCATAACCCATCTCTACCATATATGATTTCCATTTCTCGAACTGGTCTGCCGTCTTCGTGCCTGGCTTATCCATCATATTCTTGAATCCCCAGCAGAAATAGGCATTGCAGGAGGTCTGGAGCGCCGGCAAGAGGGGAATAGGGGAGCCGTGAGCGTGACATCCTACCCGCAGACCGTTAACATATCCGCGGTGGCACGGATAGACCGTGTTCAGGTTCACAACACCTTCCTGCAGGAAAATTAGGCCCTGGGTCGGTTTGAATGTCGAGCCCGGAGGATATGCCGCCTGTATCGATCGGTCATAAAGAGGCTTCAGAGGATCAAGCACGAGCTGCGAGTAATTGCGGCCACGCTGGCGCCCGACAAGTAGCGACGGATCATAATTGGGGGCAGTGACCAGGGCAAGTATCTCTCCGGTTTCCGGCTCGATTGCTACAATTGCCCCGATCTTTCCCTGCATAAGCCGCTCGCCATAGGCCTGCAGCTCCATATCGAGCGAAAGCTTAAGGTTGTGTCCGGAGAGCGGCGCAACGTCGTGCACTCCGTTCTCATATTTTCCCTTTATTCGGCCATAGGCATCCTTCATTAGAATTTCCATGCCCTTTATGCCGCGGAGCGCCTTTTCATAGCTCTTCTCAATACCGAGGTCGCCCGTATAGTCGCCGCGCCGGTAGTATCGGTCATTTTCCATATCCTTGGCACTCACTTCCCTGATATTGCCGAGCACGTTTGCACCGGCCGGATACGTATATTCACGCACCGTGCGCTTCTGTATGAAAAATCCGGGCAGAAGATATAACTTCTCCTGTAGCTTCCCGTAATCCTCCTGCGAAAGGTGACTGATAAGTTTCTGAGGTGTGTAGGCAGAATAGCCCGGGTTCTTGCGCGTGTCGCGCATATCCTTCCAGCGCTCGTCAAGCTGCTCGCGGGTGATTCCGAGGGCCGAGCATAGCATTGTCGTATCAAAATCCTTCACATCCTTCGGGATGAGCATCACGTCGTAAGCCGGCTTATTGAACACCACCAGTCGGTCGTTTCTGTCATAGACCAGACCGCGTGTAGGATATATGACGCGACGGAAAAAGGCATTGCTGTCAGCGCTCTCCTTATATTTGTCGTCGCCTATCTGCAAGCCGAAAAGCCTCACCACGTAGATCAGCACGATCAGTGTGATGAAGCCTCCTATCACATATTTTCTGTTTTCTAACTTATAATCTTTTCTCACGATGCGAAGCGATTAGACTGTCGACACTGAGCAGAATAATGAAAGTGAAAGCTGCGCTCGATGCCGACATAATAGATATCTCTTTAACGTCGGCAAAGTTGAAATATTCTAAAGAAAAGGCCAGCACGCAATAGATAAGCGTCATAGACAGAAGATATTTGCCATAAATAGAGAAGCCAAGTGATGCCAGCGACGGGTAGATGTTTTTCGTGCGGTCGTCGCGCGGAACGTAGGCATAGAGCATTGGGGTCTTCACCATTGCCAGAACCGTGCACGCCACTGCATTCACGCCCGGCGTATCACTGAAAAGATCCATTACCACTCCCGCAAGAAAGCCCCAGGTCAGCAGCCAGTTGGTGTTCATATCCATCGGAAGCCTGATGATGATGTAGATGAACACAAAGGCTATCGCCACATCAAACAGCACGATATGATTGAACACAAGCGCCTGCACAAGGATGAGCACGAATTGCAGCAGCAGGTTGGTGACATAATTCTTATCCATCTCTATGTGTGTTTTCTCACGTTACTGCAGCTGCAGATCTAACGTGGCGAGCGAATCTATCTCGTTCTTATAAATATCCTTGATGATCCTTACCGAACTGAGCGCCTTGAAGTCGGACGTCAGTCTGACCTTGAACGTAAAGAAACTGTCGTCCTGATTACGCACGCGGTTCATTATCACCCCGACCGGGATGCCCTCCGGAAAGGTTGTGGAGAATCCGCTCGTCACGACCGTGTCGCCGATCTGATACGTTGCGTGCCTTGGAATTTCCTCCACATATCCGATCGTGGCGTCGCCCCCTTTCCATGTGAGCGAGCCGATATATGACGAACCTTTTATCTTCACGGAGAAATGTTGCGTTTCGTTAAGCAGCGATATCACACGCGACATATTATTGCCCGAGACGTTCACTATGCCTACAATACCGTTCTGATCGACTACACCCATGCCGGGCATCACACCATCCTTGCGCCCGCGGTTGATTGTGAAATAGTTGCGGGGATGGCGGGTGCTGTTGTTTATTACTGAGGCTGAGATGAAATCGAAGCGTTCGGCATCGCGGGGATCAAATGCCGAATCGGCAAGCTGAGTCCGGAGCTCGGCAATCTCCTCCTTCAGATTGAACACCTGATTCTGCAGTTCGGCATTCGATGCCTGCAGGCTCTCGTTGATGCTCTTGAGATTAAAATAGCCCGACACGCTCGACCATCCGTTATAGATATTTCCGGTCACCATGTTCGCCGATGTGAGATACACTGACTGCTGATAGCTGTTGTTGCTCACGAGTAGCAACACTCCCAGAAGCAGATAGACCGTGAAGACAAACCACTTCGAATAACGCAGTATGAATTCAAGAATATTTCTCATTACAACCGGCTGGATATCATTGGTAAATCCCTTTTATTCGGTGAGTCGCAACGACTTCATTGTTCGTAAATCACCCGGGCGCGACCAGATCGCACCCGGGTGAGTATGGTTCATGGAGTATTTATCGGATAAGGAAGGAGAAGCGGTTGATGTTCTTGAGAGCAACGCCCGTGCCTTTCGCAACTGCGTGCAACGGATCGTCGGCTATCTTGAACTCAATGCGCATTTTGTCCGTAAGACGTTTTGCAAGCCCTCTCAGGAGCGCGCCGCCGCCGGCAAGATAGATGCCGTTTCTTACGATGTCGGCGTAGAGTTCGGGGGGAGTCTGCTCAAGTGCCGCCAGGATTGCATTCTCCATCTTGATGATGGTCTTGTCGATGCAATGGGCAATTTCTTCATAAGTCACAGGCACCTCCATCGGAAGTGAGGTCATTCTGTTAGGACCGCATACGATATAGGGCTCCGGAGCCTCGTCGGGCTCGAGTTTGGGAAGCGCTGAGCCTACGTTGATCTTGATCTGTTCGGCCATCGTGGTGCCGACCTTCAGATTGTGCACGCGGCCCATGTGTTCCTGGATATCTGCCGTTAGGTCGTTACCGGCGATACGTATACTCTTGTTGCTGACGATACCGCCGAGTGATATCACCGCGATTTCAGTCGAACCGCCGCCTATATCGACGATCATGTTGCCGTCGGGTGCCTCAACGTCGAGTCCGATGCCGAGGGCTGCCGCCATAGGCTCATAGATCATGTAGACATCGCGGCCTCCGGCATGTTCGCTCGAGTCGCGCACGGCGCGGATCTCAACCTCGGTCGAACCCGAAGGAATGCAGACAACCATGCGGAGCGACGGAGAGAACCAGCGACGCTTGGAGCTGACCATCTTCACCATGCCTCGAATCATCTGCTCTGCGGCATTAAAGTCGGCGATGACGCCATCCTGAAGCGGACGGATAGTGCGAATGCCGGGAGGCTCCTTGCCTTCCATCTGATGTGCCATCGTGCCGACAGCCAGAAGCTTGTCGGTCTTGTTCTCAATCGCAACGACGCTCGGCTCGTCTACTACGATCTTGTCGTTATGAATGATGATGGAGTTGGCCGTGCCAAGATCCATCGCGATTTCCTGTGTAAATGAAAAAAGTCCCATTTAATTATCTGTTTTACTTTATGCTCTCTCAGGCAGCCGATTTTACCGCCGGATCTCAGCATATTTTAGATTCCGAATTTGATCGAAACAACTTTGTGAGGTCAATATCCCTGATTGAAGTTGCAAAGATAATAATTTTCTTACAGATTCCCAATTATTTTTGGGTGTGCAAAAGGGTATTTCTGATTTTTTTATTAAATTTGTATTCCCTCTCATCTGATATTTCCTAAATTTCTGACACGACATCCCTCCTCCGAAGCCTAATACCGAATTTCAATATGAATAATTTTCAGGATTCCGGACGCCCGGTGCTGATCAGGCCTACGCTTGGCAATAAGATTGCCACGCTGCTGATTTCAGTTTTCGTGATGATGATCACTGTGGGGCTTCTTAACAATCTTCTGGCCGGATCCGGCTTGTCGGAGCGCAATTCCTTTCTTATCGGGTCGGCTCTGCAGAATATATTCGCCTTCATCTTCCCGGCTTACCTCACGGCCTTTCTTTTCTCGCGCGGAGCCTCGGAATATCTCGGGCTTTCAACCCGACTCACTTCCTTTCAGATTGCTGCCGCTCTTTTCTTTCTGGTGATTATTGGGCCGTTCCTTAATCTCGTCATTGAATGGAATGCATCGCTTCATCTTCCCGACTCTATGTCGGCTGTTGAGACGTCGTGGCGCGAGATGGAAGACAATGCCGCACGTATTTCTGATACTATTCTCAGAGATTCCTCATGGTGGGGCCTGATTTCGGGTATTTTGTTCGTTGGCTGTCTCACGGGTTTTGCCGAGGAGGCCTTATTCCGGGGAGGGCTTCAGAAAGCCTTCACGATGTCGGGTATAAATCAGCATGTGGCGGTGTGGGCCGTTGCATTTATTTTCAGTGCGGTGCATTTGCAGTTTTTCGGTTTTGTACCGCGTTTGATTTTAGGCGCAGTGTTCGGATACGCTTATTATTACAGTGGTTCCCTGTGGGTGTCGGCTGCTATGCATGCGTTTAACAATAGTTCGGTAGTGGTGATGCAGTGGCTTCTTGCTCGCCATGTTGTGTCGGTGAATGCCGATGAAGTGGGCACGGCGGGTGCCGGGCAGATATGGCTCGCATTCGCGAGTCTGATCTGCGGCATCGGCTTCATAATTGTTTGGCGCCGTTATGTCAAATCCGTAAAGAATCAAAGAAATGGCTAAGAAAGAACTCATTGGATATCGCGACATAATTCAGGCGATAAAGAAACGCGACTGTGCGCCGGTCTATATCCTGATGGGGGAGGAGGCCTATTATATCGACCTTATCGTGGATAATTTCGAACATCATTATCTTGATGAGGCGGATAAGGACTTTAATTACAATATGTTCTACGGAAATGATGCTGACGTTGACTATGTCGTGGCAGCCGCCCAGCAGTTTCCGGTGATGTCCGACAGAAAACTCGTGATTCTGAAGGAGGCCCAGAGCATGAATAGGGCCAAGTCTGAACTTGAGAAATTCGCTCCTTACGTCAGCAGGCCTAATATGTCTACGGTCTTTGTGATTGCCTATAAGGGAGAGAAGCTGAATGCCACTTCGAAGTTGCTTAAGGCGGCCAAGGAGAGCGGCGCGGTGGTGTTCGAGAGTAAATCTCCTTATGAAAATAAACTGCCGGCCTACATCAAGGATTATTGCCAGCAGCAGAAGGTCGGAATAGATGATAAGGCCGTATCGATGCTTGCAGACTACGTAGGTCTCCCGCTCAGTAAACTTTTTGGCGAAATCAGTAAATTGATTTCTGTCAGAAAAGATAAGTCTGCCCGCATCACGTGCGAAGATATTGAGAAGAATATCGGTATCTCCAAGGATTATAATAATTTCGAGCTGATAAATGCACTTGCAGTGAAAGATTATCCGAAGGCCATCACTATTGTGAGGCATTTTGCCGACAGCCCGAAAGCAAATCCTACGCCGGTTACTACGGGACTGCTTTTCAATTTCTTTTCCAATCTTCTCATTGCGCATTATATGGCGGATAAATCGGAATCAGCGTTGCGCGAACACTTGGGTCTGCGCTCGATTGATCAGATGAAGAACATGCAGAATGCGTTGAGATGCTATTCGGCCGGGCAGACGGTGAAGGCCATCCGCTATCTTCGCGAATTCGACACGCGCTCAAAGGGCGTAGGGTCGTTGATGAATGAATATGATCTCCTCGCCGAGACAATCTTTAAGTTTTTTACCTGATCAGCCGCAAATTCCTTTATTTACGTGCTCTTCAGCAGAACAGAGACTGAAAAATATGATTCTTTACTATTCTGGTACCGGTAATTCCCGATATGTGGCCGAATCACTTTCGGCCGCTCTTGACGACGGCCGATGCTTTTTCCTTCCTCACGTAGCGGCGGAACAATTAGTCTGTCCGGCCGACAGATTGATTTTCTGTTTTCCGGTCTACAGCTGGGGTGTTCCCCCTTTTGTGCTTGAATATATCGACAGATTCACTGAAAGTCTTGTAGCGGAACTGCGCGAAACGAAAGTCCCGGTGATCGCCGTGATTACCGCCGGTGATGAAGTGGCCCGCACGCCCGAGATGCTTGAGAGAAAGTTGCGCGATAAGGGTCTGCGGCTGGCGGCGGTGTGGAGCGTGATAATGCCTAACGACTATGTGTTGCTTCCCGGCTTTGATGTCGATTCAAGAGAGGTTGAAATGCGTAAGTTGGCGGAGAGCCGCCCGCGCATATCGCATATCGCCGACTGCATAATGCGCGGCCGGTTCGAGCGGGATGTCGTGGTGGGCTCATGGCCTCGTCTGAAGACCGCCCTCGTATATCCGCTTTTCAAGCGTTGGGGAATAAACCCGGCAAGATGGAAAGCTTCGGATGCGTGCATCGGATGCGGCAGATGTGTCCGTTCCTGTCCGGTGGGTAATATACATCTTTCTCAGCAGCGCCCCGAATGGGGAAGGAATTGCCTTTCGTGCACTGCCTGTTATCAGGTGTGCCCTGTGCAGGCTGTGAGCTACGGATCGTTTACGAAGGGGAAAGGTCAGTATTATTGTCCGGAGTCGCAGGCTTCAATGAAACAGAAAAAATAAAAATTCGATACCATGTCAACAGATAATATGAAAAATCAGGCTGTCTCATTCCGCCGGAAGCCCGAGTGGCTTAAGGTGCGTCTGCCTCACGGATTCAAGACTAAGGATGTGATCGGCTTATTGAATGATAAACATCTCCACACGATTTGCTCAAGCGGTATGTGCCCGAACAGAGCGGAATGCTGGGGCGCCGGCACGGCCACATTTATGTTGTGCGGGAATATATGCACACGCAACTGCCGCTTCTGCAATGTGTCTACCGCGCGTCCTAAGCCTCTTGATCCGAATGAAATAGATGAGATAGCAGCATCTATATCGAAACTCAATCTGCGCCATGTGGTGATTACATCGGTTGATCGTGATGATCTTCTCGATCAGGGTGCATCTCACTGGGCAGCGGCTATCCGTGCTATCAAGGAGCGTTGCCCGGGAGTAACGATGGAGGTGCTCATCCCTGATTTTCAGGGCCGTCATGACCTGATAGATAAAATCATTGCGGAGGGTCCGGAAATCATCTCCCATAATATGGAGACTGTGAGGAGACTTACGCCTTCAGTGCGCAGCGTGGCTACCTATGACCGATCCCTCGGAGTGCTTGCTTATATCGCTTCGAAAGGAGTGCGTACTAAGTCAGGCATAATGCTTGGTCTTGGCGAGACGAAGGAAGAGATAGTGCAGACGATGGACGATCTGCGTGCCGTGGGTTGTGAGGTAATGACTATCGGCCAGTATCTCCAGCCCTCCCGCGAGCATTATGAGGTGCAGGCATATATAACACCAGAGGAATTTGAGCAATTGGGAAATATCGCGCGCTCGAAGGGGTTCCGTCATGTGGAATCAGCGCCGATGGTGCGCAGCAGTTACCACGCTGAGAAGCATATCCATTGATATGAAGGAGTCGGGAATCGAATTGATCATAGAAGACTGGGGCCACATGCCTTATCGCGAGGCCTGGCAACTTCAGAAGCAGCGCTTCAATGAGATGATTGAAGGCACGGAGAGGGTGAATGCGATTTTTTGCGTAGAACATCCTCCCGTGTATACGTTAGGCTTTCACGGAAATGCCGCTAATCTGATTGCTTCCGAAGCGCGCCTTACGTCTTTAGGGGCAGAGTGTATCCGCATAGAGCGGGGGGGAGACATCACGTATCATGGACCGGGTCAGTTGGTGGTCTATCCTGTAATCAACCTGCGCGACTTCCGTCTGGGCGTGAAGAAATATGTGAGTCTGCTTGAACGCGCAGTTATCGACGTGCTGGCGGAGTGGGGGATAGCGGCATCGTGTAACGACGACGCCATAGGTGTCTGGATTGACTGGGGCGGTCTTAATCCACGTAAGATCTGTGCCATCGGCGTCAAGATCAGCCATGGTATAACTATGCACGGCCTGGCTCTGAATGTCAACACGGATCTGTCGGCCTTTTCCCTGATCAATCCTTGCGGAATCACGGATAAGGGCGTGACGTCGATGGTAAAGGAACTGGGCGCTCTCCTGGATATGACAAAAGTAAAGGACCGCCTTTCGACGATCCTCTACAAAAAACTTATCAGCGAAGTATGATTTTACTTAAGGTCGGATTCCTTATCAGAGCAGCTTGATTGAGATATATCGCTTGGGATTCTTTTTGATATCCACGATCAGCGAGTCGATATCGGCTGTTACACGGTTGAGCTGATTGTAGAGCTGCGGATCGGAAGTGAGCAGACCAAGAGTTGAGTTCGGGTCATTCAGCTGCTTGGAAAATTTCGTGAGATTTTCCGTGAGTTGGTTCACGTTGTCCATCGTTGAGTTGATGGGAAGGCCCTTAAGCTGATTTGAGAGTGTGAGGAGGTTCGCGCTCACGGAATCTATTCTCGTAGTGATGTGTCGCGCGTTGGTCATTACCGACGGTACGTCACGCTGCACAGTTCCGCTCAAACTCCTCGAAAGTGCGAGCGCGTTGGCACTAACGCCGTCGATATTGGCGGTGATGCCGTCGAGGCGGCGCACTGCGTTGAGCAGGGCCGGATCTCCGGCGATACGGTTAAGATTGTAGATAAGGGAGTCTATGCGCGGGAGTATTGAATTCACTGTCGGCATGATGTCGTTGCTGAGTTTCTCCATCAAACCGTCGGAGCCTTTCGTCGGGATATCCGAGCCAATGGCCAGCATCTTCTTGCTCTGTCCGAGATTGATGTTGACATAGCCTCCACCCATCAGCGTCGAGCTTAATGACGCATAGGAGTCCTCGGGAATCTGAAGTTTCTTATTCACCGCAAGAAGCACCTTTATCTTGCCGGGATGCTCATAGTCAAACTCAATGCTGCGCACCTGTCCAACTTTATAACCGTCGATATTGACAGGCGCGGACACTTCCAGCCCGCTCACATTATCATAGCTTGCGTAATAAAAGTTGGCTGGATTAAACATATTGATGCCTTTCAGGTATTCGATTCCGAACACCAGAACGGCGATGGCCACGATCACGCAGAGGCCGATGATCAGTTCTTTGTTCACTAATTTTTTCATAACTATCTCACATTTCCAATGATACGCTACGGCTGGGATGTGTCAGCTGTTGCTCCTTTAACATTGTCTCAATGCAGCAATTTCTTTTTTAACAATGATAAGTTAAAATAAGTTTTATAAAGTTTCTGTTCATTCCATTCTCACCACGATGGTTGCTTCCGGCAGAGTCTGGCGGATATCGAGAAGTTTCTTCTCTATTTCAGCTCGACTCTCGCTGCTGTGTACAGTGTATTTGTATTGGCCGTTTTCCCTGAACATTCCGGTGGGGACAATCCCCTGGAATGCGGGATCATCTGGATTCAGTTCGGTTGGACTCGAGAGCAGGAGAATCTTGTAGGTGCTCTTGAGCACTTTCCCGTTCTGTGTCTTTACGGCGGAGAATGTCGGACGTCCTGAAGCGTCATCAGTGAGACGGGTTACATTTGTTGCCGATCCTGTAGCCGGAGTCGAAGGCTGATTTCTGACGATGAATGTCTTCTTCCCGCCTTTTTCATTCTTTTTCTTATTGGAGTCTTTCTTTTCTTTTGACGCCTTCTGCTTGGGCTGTTTCTGCTTTTTTGCCTTCTTCTTCTTGCCTTTAGTGTTTTCTTCCCGGGGCTCGGTGACTTCTACCTCAGTTTGCGGCTTTTCATCCTTTAGAAGATAGTCGCTCTCGCTGCGCTGTTCAATAGCGTCTGTCTCGAGGTTACGGTTGTCTGAAATTTCACGCGAAGATGCAGATCTTCTTTTTCTGGGAGTATTTCTATAAACCGACGGCTTAGGAGTGGCGGCATTATGCTTCTTCACTTCTTTGTTATGTCGCGGAGTGCGGAGCGTGCCGACTTCGTTGGGTAAGCCCGGATTTACTGAAGCGGTAAATAGTAGGGACTGCTCAGGAATTACAGTTGCAGGGTTCTGAGGAAGAATAGGTGCTCTGTATGCGACAGCATCATGCTGTTCATTTACTGACTTAGGCTCAGCATTCTTAGTCTGATGCATCTGCCTGAGAGAATTCTCTACGTAGAGTTCCACGGCGTTGAAGAGTGCCTGCGCAAGTTCTTCCTGTCCTTTTTCAGAGTTCATATAGGAAGCTGCGTCGGGATTGCATATAAAATCAAGCTCTACGAGCACTGCGGGCATCGATGTAGCCCAGAGCACCCAGAATCCGGCCTGGCGCACACTGCGGTCGGCACGTCCTGACTTCACAAGTTCCTTCTGAGCCTTCTCCGCAAACCTCAGGCTCTGCCCGAGTGTCTTCTTCTGCGCCATCTCAAAGATGATGTAGGATTCATCTTTTGTAGGATCGAAACCGCTATATTTCTGCTTATAGTCGTTTTCGAGTTCAATTACAGAGTTCTCACGCTGAGCCACTCGCAGATTATCGTTGCTTTTGTGCGTGCCCAGTGCGTAGACCGATGCGCCGGTCACTTTCTTACGGTTCGGGTTGGATTTGTCAACTGAATTCGTATGTATTGAAATGAAGAGGTTGCCTTTATTCCAGTTGGCGATGTTCGCACGCTCCTGCAGACTGATGAAGTGATCATCGTCGCGCGTCATGACTACCTTTACATTCTTCAGTTTCTTCTTTATCAATTCTCTGAGCTTAAGGGAAACTCCGAGATTGATGTCCTTTTCGCGGGCTCCGTTGTCAATTGCGCCATGGTCGTGACCGCCATGCCCTGCATCGATAATAAGGGTGAAGTCGGCATCTTGCTTTGCCGGCCGGGCGCCTATCATCGTTGTGCAGCACATAACGATCAGAAGCATGCATGTGATGAACCTGCTACTATTTAGGAATTTCCTATGCCGACCCGTGGTGAAATATTTCTTAATTCTCATTTTCTCCTGCATTTACCGTTACGGACTCAGCCACCGGGCTACCATCCTCCTTTACAGTGTCGATCTCGATGGCATCTATCTGCGGTGACTTTCTCTTTGGTTCAAATTTCTTGGCCGTGAAAATGAAATCGCGGCCCAGATACTTCTCCCTCACCACAGGGTTTGAGGCGAGTTCCTCACTCGTTCCCTGGAAAAGCACGCGCCCTTCGAAGAGCATGTAGGCCCGGTCGGTGATGCCGAGAATAGAGTCGGCCTTGTGGTCGGTGATGAGCACTCCGATGTTCCGTTCCTTAAGGTGATAGACCACCTCCTGAATATCTTCGACTGCAATTGGATCGACGGCGGCAAAAGGCTCATCAAGCATGATAAATTTCGGATTAATGGCGAGACATCGTGCGATTTCGGTGCGTCGGCGCTCACCTCCGGAAAGACTCGTGCCGAGATTGTGACGCACATGGTTAAGGTTGAATTCGTTTATCAACTGCTCGAGTTTCGCTTTCTGATATTCCTTCGATGTGTTGGTCATCTCAAGGATCGACTTGATGTTATTCTCGACAGTCAAAGTGCGGAATACGGATGCCTCCTGTGGCAGATACCCTATGCCGATCTGTGCACGCTTGTAGACGGGATAGCCCGTGATGTCAACATCGTCAAGGAAGACTTTTCCTTCATTTGGGGTGATAAGGCCTACGGTCATATAGAATGTCGTGGTTTTTCCGGCACCGTTAGGTCCGAGCAGGCCGACGATCTCTCCCTGAGTCACTTCTATCGACACGTGGTTGGCCACTGTGCGCTTGCCATATTTCTTTACAAGATTGTCAGTGCGCAACACTCCCTTTTCGGGCACGATGATTTTCTTTTCAACCTCGACCTCTTCATTTCCGGCCGTTATTCCCTCCTTCTCGGTGGTGACTTCGGCTTGAAGATCGGGGGTGCGCCCTTCAAGGTCAAGAATCTCCTCGGGAGTCAGTTTGTCGGGCTGACTCTCGAGCTCCTTGTTCATTTTTTTACTGAGGAAAGGGAAAATCTTCATTTGGAATCTTCTGGAAGGAGTGAACGTATATAATCTTTAAGGAGCCGGATCGCTACTTTATTCTCACCTCCCTGCGGAATGATGAGATCGGCATAGCGTTTAGAGGGCTCAATGTATAACTCATGCATCGGCTTGAGCGTATGTTCGTAGCGGTCGATCACCATCTGCGGTGTGCGGCCACGCTCCACACAGTCGCGCCTGATCACTCTTATGAGTCGCTCATCTGCATCTGCATCCACGAACACCTTCACATCCATAAGTTCGCGCAGCCGCGGCTCAGTGAGTACTAGAATACCCTCCACGACGATCACTTCCTTCGGATGCACCGTCACTGTCTCCTTAAGGCGCGAGCATGTGATGAATTCATAGCAGGGCCGCTCGATACTCTTTCCTGCCTTAAGCTCCTTGATCTGACGGGTAAGCAATTCCCAGTCGATACTTGCCGGCTCGTCGTAGTTCATGCCGAGACGCACCTCAAGGGGGATATGCGCATTGTCTTTATAATAACTATCCTGAGGCAACACTGCGACTTCTCCTTCGGGAAGGCTCTCTATAATCTTGCGCACAACGGTTGATTTGCCGCTGCCGGTGCCTCCGGCTATTCCTATAATCAGCATAATTCTGTCAATATCTGCTTGTTCATTTATTGCCGGATGGATCGCAAAAATGTTGAAGCGACTCCTTTTTTTCACCGGCTAATTACAAAATTAGCAAAAATATGGGCGTGAGCCAAACAACCTTTTAATCTTTTTTGTAATTTTGTATGATAGATGTGCTCTGAATCGGTCTGTCAGCGTTCAGCGCTGACCGGCGGAATGCTCTCCCGGACATCTTCGGAGCTATCTTCCCTGTTTCTAAGATTTAAAATTATTGAGATAATATGCTTATCGGTTCAATTAAGTCTTTTGGACGCTATTGTATGTTCATGACACAAGTGTTCAGGGTTCCCGACAAATGGAAGGAATTCTTCAAGAACCTTGTGTTTGAGATATCGAAATTAGGCGTCGACTCCATTCCTCTGGTCATTATCATATCACTCTTCATCGGAGCCGTGATATGCATCCAGATGACAATCAATATCACCTCACCGATGATTCCGGCTTATTCCACCGGTATGGCTACGCGTGAGATTCTCGTGCTGGAATTCTCATCCACTATGATGTGTCTTATCCTTGCGGGTAAGGTGGGTTCGAATATAGCATCGGAAATCGGCACGATGCGCGTCACCGAGCAGATTGACGCGCTGGAGATCATGGGTCTCAATTCCGCCAACTTCATCGTGTTGCCCAAAGTAATAGGCTTCCTGCTCTTTGTGCCGGTGCTATGCATTCTCTCGATGTTCATGGGACTGGTCGGAGGCGCTTTTATCGCTAAATTCACGGATATGATCTCAATGGAGAATTATATCTACGGCATTCAGTCATTCTTCGTGCCCTGGAATGTCTACTACAGTATCATCAAGACTGTGATATTCGCATTCATCATCACCTCTGTGGCTGCATATTACGGATACTATGTCAAAGGGGGAGCGCTTGAAGTTGGTAAGGCGAGCACCAATGCAGTGGTATCAAGCTCTATTCTGATTCTTCTCGCCGACGTAATTCTCACTAAACTCTTGTTGCAATGATTGAGGCTAAACACGTATCCAAATGGTTTGACGGCCAGCAGGTGCTCTTTGATGTGTCGGCCGTGTTCGACACCGGTAAGACTAATCTTATTATCGGCCAGTCAGGATCGGGTAAGACGGTATTCATGAAGTGTCTTATCGGTCTTCTCACTCCTGAGAAAGGCGAGATTCTTTATGACGGGCGCCGTTTCCGCGATCTTGATATCAGCCAGAAACGCCAGCTGCGCACGGAAATAGGTATGCTTTTTCAGGGTTCGGCTCTTTTTGATAATGAGACGGTCATGGGTAATGTGATGTTTCCGCTCAAGATGTTCAGCAATCTCACTAAAAATGAGCAGATCGAACGCGCGCAGTTCTGTATCGACCGCGTGGGCCTGAAGAACGCAAATAATAAGTTCCCGTCGGAGATTTCGGGAGGTATGCAGAAGCGTGTGGCGATTGCGCGTGCGATTGCCCTGAATCCTAAATATCTTTTCTGCGATGAGCCTAACTCGGGCCTCGACCCCCAGACCTCAATCCTTATCGATGAATTGCTCTCTGATATTACGCATGAGTATGGAATCACAACGATCATCAACACACACGATATGAATTCTGTGCTTGGAATGGGGGAGAACATCGTGTTCATTAACCGCGGTCACTGCGACTGGATCGGTAACGACCATACGATTTACCGCAGTGATAATAAGGCTCTTAACGACTTCGTGTTTGCTTCTCATCTGTTTAAGGAGGTCAAACAGTATCTTGAGCGAAAATATGAGGAAAGTGAAGGAGCGGACCGTTGACGGGCGTAAGCTTTGCTTTCTGTGAGATTTCAAGACATCGGGCAACATATCTTTTTGCCTCGGCTGCGGCCTCGCTTATGGTTAATCCATGAGCGAGGCCGCAAGTTATGGCACTTGACAACACGCACCCGGTGCCGTGTGTATTTATGGCCGGGATGCGTCGGGCGCTGAAGGAATATTTTTCTGTTGGCGTAAATAGCAGATCTATGCAATCTTCGCAGACAGCGTGTCCTCCCTTCAGAAGGATGCTTCCCACACCGGTCTTTTCGATCAGGGCAGAGGCAGCGTCATCGTGTGCCGTGGAACCTGTGCGAATGTCTATTCCGAGCACTCTGCAGATGGTTCTAAATTCAGGAAGGTTGGGGGTTATGACAGTGCAATGAGGCCATATATGGCGGCTCATGGCTTTGATGATTGCTTCGGTATGGGTATTCCATCGGCCTCCGCTCGTGGGACCGAGCACAGGGTCTGCTACGATATTTCTCAGCTGATACCGGGTAATTATCTCCCCGACAATATCTGTAGCCGCTTCTTCTGGAATTAACCCGATCTTTACGGCATCCGCAGTTATGGTATCGAGGGTTGAAGTAAGCTGCTTCTCCAGTAATGAGTCGCCTACATATTCAATCTCCTGCACTCCGTAACAATTCTGTGCAGTGATGGCGGTGATAACGGTCGTACAGTATGTGCCTGATGCTTCACACGTCTTTAGGTCAGCCTGAACACCGGCTCCCGCGCAGTTGTCGGAGCCGGCGATGCTGAGCACGCAGACCGGCGTCTCGGACCGGTGATGAGATTTCGGGTTGCGGGGAAGTGTCATGACTCGGCTGCCGGATCCTGATGACGCGCCGGAAGAGCGGAATTGATCGTATCTCGGCATTCGGCCATTAGTTTTTTTGTGTTGAATCCACGTTCTCCGGGATAGATTGGTTTGTGGATCGTGAGCCGTATTTTGGTGGGGGTCATATTGTACGTGCTGCGGGGCATGGCATCAAAGCTTCCGTCAATGGTAAGGGGCACGACCGGAAGCTTAAATTCTCCGGCAAGCATGAATGCTCCTCTCTTGAAGGGGATCATGTGGCCGTCCCAGCTACGGCTCCCTTCGGGAAAGATCACTACCGACATGCCATGCTTTAATGTCTGTTCGGCCTCGCTGATGGTCTCCTTGATTCCTGCCACGCTCGAATCATCTACAAACACCTGCCCCGCCATCTTGCACGCGCTTCCTACAGCGAATATCTTCTCCAGCTCTTTTTTCATAAGCCATTTGAAGTTATGGTTCAGATATCCGTAGATGGCCCAGATGTCGTATGCACCCTGATGATTGGCCACAAACACGTAGCTTTCTCCTTTGTTGATGTTTTCGCGGCCCACTACCTCGATGCGCATGAGGAAGATCATGCATGTGAATCGCGACCATATATGTGCGGGCCAGTATCCCCAGAAGTTCTGATTGCCGAGTGTGCACCCGATGATTGTGATGATAGCGGTGAGCAGTGTCGCTATCACGAAAATTGGTCCGGCTATGAGATACTGATAGATAAGATAGGGGAGACGGAGAAGCTTTTTCATCAGTAGGGTTGGAGTTGGTTGTGGTTTAATTTAAGGTGAGTGTTCCTTTTACAGGGACAGCATGCATAAATTTTGTGTGCGCAGCCGGCTCCGGCAGGAGTTGCGGCTGCGCACACAAAATTAATAAAAATTCTTGATATTTTCCTCACCTGAGGCTTCGAAAGCATTTAAGATGTATGAGTTTATTCGGCGTTATCGGGAGCAATCAGTTTATATCCCTTTCCGTGAATATTGATAATCTCAATCTGGGGGTCATCCTTAAGAAGCTTTCGGAGCTTGGTGATATAGACGTCCATACTTCGCGCGTTAAAGTAGTTGTCGTCAATCCAAATTGACTTCAGCGCATAATTACGCTCGAGGATTTCGTTGACGTGCTGGCAGAGAAGTGAGAGAAGTTCCGACTCTTTGGTGGTGAGCTTTTGCGTTTTGTTTTCAGAAATCAGGGTCTGTTTCTGCGTGTCAAAAGTGTATTTGCCGATCTTGAAGACAGTGATTTCCTTATCCTTCTTTCCTCTTACCCGACGAAGGATTGCCGTGATTCTCGACACAAGCTCCTCCATCGAGAATGGCTTTGTGAGGTAATCGTCAGCACCGATCTTGAAGCCCTGGAGCACATCTTCCTTCATATTCTTTGCAGTAAGGAAAATAATCGGTACCTGACTGTTGACATTGCGTATCTCCTGGGCAAGCGTGAAGCCGTCTTTCTTAGGCATCATCACATCCAGGACGCAAAGATCATATTTCCCTTTCAGGAATGCCTTATAGCCTTTCTCCCCGTCAGAGCAGAGATCTGCATTGTATCCTTTCGCCTGAAGAAATTCTCTCAACAGCATGCCGAGGTTTTCATCGTCTTCGCAGAGTAATATTTTAAGTTTCTCTTCCATAATTGATTCTTTAGGCGCCGGTCCTCAATTTCCTTGTGCTCTTCATGAGAGGACCGACCGCCAATGTTATTTTTCAGGGTAGCATATAGTTATTGCGTCCGGCAACAGATTATCGGAGCTTCGCAACCGGATAAACTGTCCCTTCATATTTTATTAACAATCCAAACGTTAAAATTCCGTTTTGAGTTTTAAATTATTCAAATTTTATTACGCCGCTCCGCTCTTTGCGTGTCCGGGAGCGTCGTGAGCGGTTAGACTGCTTCATCTGCAATCAAGGGGAGCACGATGATGAACGTGCTTCCTTTCCCGAATTCGCTCTCAACGGTAATGCTGCCCCCGAAGGCCTCAATCATCTTCTTCACGTAGGCAAGCCCGAGGCCGAATCCTTTCACATCGTGGCGGTTGCCGGTCGATACGCGATAGAATTTTTCGAAGATATGGCGTGCATCCTCTTTCTTTATTCCTATTCCGTTGTCCTGCACCCTTATCTCAAGTTTCTTGCTTGAGATGTTGGTTGTAGTGATGGTAAGTCGGGGTTCGACATCTTCCTTCATGTATTTGAGAGCGTTGTCGAGCAGATTGAAGATCACATTTGTGAACTGCATCTCATCGACTTTCACATCAGCGTTCTCTGCATCAAGGTTTGCTTCCAGTGAGCCTCCCTGTTTCTCCACCTTGAGCTTGAACGTGTTCACTACATTATAGATGATAGAGTTGGCGTTGACTTCGGTAAACTTAAGGGTGCTTCCTGTCTTGTCAAGCACAGACAACTGCAGCACTTTCTCCACCTGAAAGCGCAGTCGCTTTGACTCCTCGACGATTACTTCCGAGAGATGTTCGAGCGATGACTGCGATTTTCTGATCGAAGGCTCGCTGAGCATCTGGCCTGCGAGCGAGATAGTGGAGATAGGCGTCTTTAGTTCGTGGGTCATGTTGTTGATGAAGTCGGTCTTCATCTCCGCCAGGTTCTTTTGTCTGAACGCCAGAATCACAGTGTAAAGGAAGATCACGAGCAGTATTACCGTGAAAGAGAGGGATGGGATGATGAATCGTACGGATTTGAAAAGATATTTCGTCTTTGTCGGGAACTCAACTGAGAGTGTATATGGAGAATCCGTATTGGTGAATATGGGAATGGAGTAGATCGCCTTACTTTTTGATTCGTAAGAATCGGTGGAATAGACAATTTCATTTTTCGGGTTCAGCACGGCGAATGAGAAGGGCACGGTAACACCGTTGTTGTTGAGTTCGGTGAGAAGGCAGTTCTTGATGGACACAGAATCGGCACGCTCACTTATCGGGCGGGTGCTTGAGTCGCGGAGTATGGAGAGAATCACCTCATTGAGCAGGCCTTTCTGATACAGGTACTGACTTCTTATAACTTCCTGCATTGTGCCGTAGCGCGCGCTGACGCTCTGAGTCGGTGCGGAGAAGTTGAAATTGACTCCGCTGTTTGACGAGGCTGTCGTGGAGCGAAGCGTATAGTTGGTCACGGTCCCGTCAGGATTCTCGACGCTATATTTCAAATTCGTTTCTCCATTCGTACTTCCTGAATAGGGGTCATAAAGACTTGACTCGATAACGTTGACATCCTGCTCGAGGAAATGCTTGGTTTCTTCGCGCTCAAGAAACTCTGCGGTTGCGTGAAGCGATCGCATCACGCCCTCGTTGAACTGCTCATTGCGCATCTTGAACATATTCTCAAGATATATGATCTGAAAGCATAACAATGCTACGAAAGTGATCGACATCACCAGCGTAAGCATCCACATCAAGGATTTCTTCATATCTTAACTGTTAAGCCGTCCGGGTTGGCTTCTTTACTTATTACAATAAACCGTTTGGGTAAGGTCACTGTTATTTTTTCACTTTTTAGCCGGTGAGCCCGGCTTTCAATACTTTTTAACAATTATAACCTATATTTTGATTATTTCACCAGGATATATTTTGTTGACCTGTTGCAGTCGGGCTATCTGTTATAGATGCTATTTGCATCATGAGAAATATTTTCTGCTCATATAATTATATTAAGCGATTTACGTTATTTATTTAATGGTATTATGCAGTGTGGTGAAGTTTTTTCAATTTAAGAAAGCTCACATTTTCAACAATCGATCTATCCTTTAGAATCATAACATTTATAACGAAATGATAATCAAAAAAATACGCAATTTTTGTGTGACCTTTATCGCGTTGGCCGGGGCTTGCCTCGTGATGCAATCGTGTGCCAAGGAAAGCGAGGAAGATAAATTCGACGATTCAAATCTGAAGCGTGCAATCGTGGTGTATGCTGTCAACAATAGCAGTCTCTACTCTGACTTTAAGAACGACTCAGTGGAGATCGTCCGCGCAATGACCGGTGTAAATCTTGAGGATTTCCAGGTATTACTCTACAAGACAGTCAGCCGGGATGAGACTGCTCTATATAAATTTGCCGATAAGGCTGGCGTGCGCACCTTGGAGAAGGTGAAGTCTTATGCGCGTGAGCATACATCAACCGATCCGGCCGTGATCAGCAGGGTTCTGTCCGATGCTTTGGCTCAGTATCCCAATGCAGCCTACGACCTTATTTTCTGGGGGCACGGCAGCTCATGGGTTCCGGGTAATTCTGATCATAACGTATATGGTCCGCAACGTGCATACGGAGGCGAATACAACGGCAATCACTCTTCAACCGGGGTGTCTGTTACCGACTGGGTCAATCTTGACGAACTCGCTGATGCAGTGCCGGATCATCGGTTTGAGACCATCTGGTTCGACTGCTGCTATATGGGTGCCATTGAGGTGCTCTATCAATTCCGCGATAAGTGCGATACGTTCGTGGGTTATCCGACGGAGGTCTATAGTGAGGGTATGGCCTATCATCGCGTGCTTCCTTACCTGCTTCGTGAGAAGCCTGATTTGGTGAGTGGTGCCGAGGCGTTCTTCAATTTTTATAAAGATCAGGGCAATCGCCCTGCCACGGTTGCTGTAGTCGACATGTCTAAGCTTGAGGATGTGGCGGCGGCTGCAAAAGCCATCTGTAGTGTGCGCAACGGATATCCTAAGGAGAGCGAGATGGTGAATTACTCGCGCATGCGCTCGTGCTTTATGGCCGATATGGTCACTTATTATGACGAGATGGCCAAGGATGCGGAGCGCCCCGATCTTTCCGCAGCCCTTAAGGATGCTTTTGACACGATGGTGCTCTACCGGGCAGCATCACCTACTGATTTCAATAATCGCTCCTGGGATATGTCGAAGGTCTACAGCCTTAACTGCTACTACTACACCGGCACCAACAGCTCGAACTCCGACTACTATAAGACGCTCGACTGGTATAATCGTGTGATGAACTGACACATTTTATTGACAAGACGAATTATTGACAAGACGAACATCCTAAAGATGGACTTGATAAAAATGGGTCGCGCTCTGCTGAGCGCGACCCATTTTGAGTTTATGAGGGGAGGGGAGAACTCCTTTCGTTGTCTTTACTTGTTTACCTGATATTTGTTCCAGCCATCCTTGAGGTAGGCGACCACCTGCTCTGCGGCAGCAACTCCGGCATTGAAGTTGGCCTCAGCTGTCTGGGCTCCCATCTTCTTGGGAGTGAAGAATACGCGCGCAGCGAATTTCTTCTCAAAATCCTCCGCGGCATCCGGACGGATGTCGGAAACGTAGCGGAGGTCAGGACGCTCCTCAAGAGCCTTCATAAGACCGGCCTCGTCAATCACTTCCTTACGGGCAGTATTGATCAGCACACCGCCCTCAGGCATCTTCATCACCAGGTCATACCCGATTGAGTTGCGCGTTTCTGCTGTGGCGGGAATGTGGAGCGATACAAACTGATTCTCCGAGAAGAGTTCCTCAGGGGTGTGAACCGGCTTCACGCCCTCTGCCTCCATCACGTCGTCTGCCACAAACTTATCCAGAGCCTCAAGATTCATATTGAAGCCCTTGGCGATACGCGCCACATTGCGACCTACCTGACCGAACGCATAGATACCAAGACTCTTGCCCTTCAGCTCGCTGCCCGATTTACCGTTGTACTGATTGCGGCACATCATCACGATCATACCGAACACGAGCTCTGCAACCGCATTCGAGTTCTGACCCGGGGTGTTCATCACGCAGATACCGTGCTTCGTAGCTGCCTCGAGATCAATGTTGTCGTAGCCGGCGCCTGCGCGCACGATAACCTTCAGTTCGGGAGCGGCATCCATTACCTCACCGTCGATCTTATCACTGCGCACGATAAGTCCGTTGGCATTCTTCACTGCCTCCATAAGGTCGGCACGCGTGCCCATCTCAACCACCTCAAGAGCGTTGCCTGAAGCATTCACCACATTCTCGATTGCCTTGACGGCGGCCGGAGCGAAAGGCTTCTCCGTAAACAAAAGTACTTTCATTGCAATCAATGTTTAGATTCGAATTCCTTCATAACAGCCACGAGTGCCTCTACGCTCTCCTTCGGGAGCGCGTTGTAGAGAGAAGCGCGGAAACCTCCAACCGAACGATGGCCCTTGATGCCGACCATTCCCTTTGATGTCGCGAACTCCATGAATTCCTTCTCAAGTTCGGCATAATCGGGATTCATCACGAAGCATACATTCATGATCGAGCGATCATCCTCAGCCACCGTGCCGCGGAAGAGCTTGTTGCGGTCGATCTCATCGTAAAGGATAGCAGCCTTCTCGATATCGCGACGCTCCATCTCCCTAACACCGCCCAACTCCTTATAATAGCGAAGAGTCATGAGAGCTGAGTAGATCGGGAGCACGGGAGGAGTATTGAACATCGAACCCTTCTTGATGTGCGTGCGGTAGTCAAGCATCGTGGGGATTTCGCGATGCACCTTGCCGAGGGCATCCTCCTTGATGATGACGATCGTTACGCCCGAGGGTGCGAGATTCTTCTGTGCGCCGGCGTAGATGCAGTCATATTTGGTCACGTCAAACTCACGCGAGAAGATATCGCTCGACATATCGCATACCATCGGGATCGGGCTCTCAAGATCCTTACGGATCTCGGTGCCGTAGATGGTGTTATTGCTTGTATAGTGGAAGTAGTCGGCATCTGTCGGAATCACGAAATCTTTCGGGATGTAGTTGAATTTCGTATCCTCTGAGGAAGCCACGACTTCGACCTCGCCGAAGATGCGAGCCTCTTTGATGGCGTTGGTTGCCCATGTGCCGGTGTTGAGATAAGCGGCTTTCTTGTTAAGAAGATTGAAAGGCACCATGCAGAACTGCAGGCTGGCACCACCACCGAGGAAGAGCACGTGATAGCCCTCCGGGATGTTGAGAAGCTCTTTGGTAAGGGCTACAGCCTCATCCATAACGGCCTGAAACTCCTTGCTGCGGTGAGAAATCTCAAGAAGCGAAAGTCCCATACCTGCGAAGTCGGTCACTGCCTCGGCTGTTTTCTGAATTGTAAACGGGCTCAGAATGCTCGGGCCTGCATAAAAATTGTGTTTCTTCATGTTGGTTATTTATTAAAGGTGAAATTCGGACTTTTGATTAAGTTGCCTTAATCAAAAGTCCGAAAGTTAATTGTTAATTATAAATCTTCTCCGATCACGGGGTTCTCCTGAGGTTCGGCTGTGCCATTTCCTTCCTTGATGAAGACTACGCTGATAGCGCCGAGCACAAGTGCAACGGCCGCCACGGCCATCATGAGATACTCCGGTGCGACTTCACCCGGGGTTGAAAGGATAGAGAGAATCCAGCCGCCCACCAGCGCCGCAACAATCTGAGGCACGCAGATGGTGCAATTGAAGAGGCCGAGGTAAGCACCGATATTGCCACCTTTAAGCGAGTTGGTGAGGATGGTGAAAGGCCATGCCAGCATTGCAGCCCAGGCGCAGCCGATAAGGGCGAACGCGACGAAGAGCAGATACTGATTCGTGATGAATGCTGTCATGAAGAAGCCAACCGCTCCCAGAAGGAGGCTGAGCGTGTAGGAGAACTTTCGGCTCCGGAAGCGTGGGAGCATTACTGCCCAGAGCACTGAACCGAGCGCCTGGATGGCATAGAGCACGCCTACCCAGTTACCGGCTTCATTGTACTGATTCGAAGTAGCGTCGAGCACGGTGCGCGACATATATTTGCAGTCGGCCGCATTGGCGATCTGTGCCTTATCCGTGGCGTTGATATCGAGGCTGCCGTCAGCGCGCTTCTCAACAATATCGGCCATCGTGAGCGTGAAGGGGCCGGGGTGCTCTGCGAGCCAGTTGCCGGTCTGCTTACCATGCTCAACGATTATTACTGAGTCGTTGGCAATAAGGAACTTGCCGGTGTAGTCCTTGCCATCATAGCTGATGCCGGGGCACGTTACTGTCTTCGGGGTCTGGAAGGCATTGTGGGCCACTGTATTGGTGGCGTAGGTCCAGAGGAAAAGGAATGCAAACCAGCAGAAGAACTGCACGACGCCCACAGTCCAGAATGTTGAGGGGGCGTTCTTGAGAAGCTTGATGACATTGGTGCTTTCCTTTTTCTGCGTCTTGACGTTTTCTTCTATGCCGTTATATTCATTATAAAGATGCGGGGGCCACTCCTTGATTTTGACGAGCGAGTAAACCACGCAGAGCAGTAGAATGGCAGCGCCGATATAGAACGACCAGATCACCGTGTCGGGCACAACACCGGCAGGGGCAGTATTCTTGATGCCGAACCACATGAACAGAATCGGGAAAATATAACCCATCACTGATCCGGCGTTGCAGAGGAACGACTGGATTGAATAGGCGAGACCTTTCTGCTTTTCATTCACCATATCGCCTACAAGCATCTTGAACGGCTGCATCGCCATATTGATGGAAGTATCGAGCATCATCAGCGATACGAGACCAAAAAGAATTGCACTCGATACGGTGAAGTGGAAGCTGCCGGCATTAGGAAGAAGACACATCACGACCACTGCGATGAGCGCACCGACAATCAGATAGGGGAGACGGCGACCGAAACGGTTCCATGTCTTGTCGCTCATCATGCCTACTACAGGCTGGACTACGAGGCCCATCAGCGGGGGTAGAATCCAGAAATAACTTAAATCATGGGGATCGGCGCCGATGGTCGTGAAGATTCGCGACACGTTCGCACTCTGAAGTGCGTAGGCGATCTGTACCCCGAAGAAGCCGAACGACAGGTTCCAGAGCTTCCAGAAACTTAAATCAGGTTTAGTTCTCATTGGGTATATTGGTAAATAGATTTTTATTTTCTGTGAGGTATATCAGTTGGGCCTGCCGGCATCAATTTCTTATCTGCGAGTAGAGCCACTTGATTTCATTAGCCCAGTTATCGGGATCCGGAGTCTCAAGTATGAGAGGCATGTTGTCGAAACGTGGGTCATTCACAAGGCGGATGAAGAATTCCTCTCCGAGCGACCCCTTGCCTATAAGTTCGTGCCTGTCGATGTGCGAACCGAGTTCGCGTTTGTTGTCATTGATATGAAGAGCCTTGAGATAATCACGTCCGATAATTTCATCAAATTCTTTCCACGTCTGATCATAACCCTGCGGATCGGGCAGATTATAGCCGGCTGAATGTGAGTGGCACGTATCTACACATACGCCAATTCGCGATTTATCCTCAATGCGGTCGATGATATGGGCGAGATGCTCGAATTTCCAACCTAAGTTAGAGCCCTGTCCTGCTGTTGACTCAAGCACCGCCGTCACGCCTGTGGTCTTCTCAAGAGTGATGTTGATGCTCTCGGCTATCAGATTGAGACATTCCTCTTCTGTGATGAGGTTGAGATGGCTTCCGGGATGGAAGTTCAGGAGCGTCAGCCCGAGTTGTTCACATCTCTGCATTTCCTGAAGGAAGCTTTCTCTTGACTTCTCAAGCTTCTCGGCATCGGGGCAGCCGAGATTAATAAGGAAATTATCGTGTGGTAGTATTTGTGATGATGAGAATCCGTTGTCCTCACAATTCTTTCTGAATGCGTCGATTGTGGCAGTAGTAAGAGCCTTCGATTTCCAACGGTTGCTGAATCCGGTGAAAAGCGCAAATGCCCGCGCGCCTATGGAGGCGGCATGCAGGGGCGCGTTCTGCACGCCCCCTTCTGCACTTACATGAGCTCCTATATATTTTTTATTCATGAGTGTCTCTGCGAATTATTTCCAAATTTACCATAAATTTTTGGATTAACCACGTAAATAGCGGAAAAAAACTCTAAAATTTTATTAACTTCGTAATCAAAAAATAGAATATGGAACTTTCAAAGGGGCGTTTGGCTGTCTATTCCTCTCTGGGCCAGGTGAAAATGAGACGTCGCCACCGACTTTTCTCTGTAGAGGGAGAGAAGGCTGTGACCGACACGCTCGAGTCTTTTTCACCGGAGGCCATCATCTGCGCGGATGAATATCACCCCTCCCGTGAGATGTTGCATTGCGATCAGATTTATCAGGTGAGTAATCCGGTGATGAAGAGACTCTCTAATCTGGCCACTCCTTCTCCGGTGATGGGTGTTTTTCATCTCCCTGAGGAAACCGAATGCGATTACACGGAACTCTCTCAGCCCGATGGCCTATATGTGGCTCTTGATGGAGTGCAGGATCCGGGCAATATGGGCACAATAATACGCACATGTCATTGGTTTGGTATTTTCGATATTTTTGCATCGCGCGATACTGTAGACATTTTTAATCCTAAGACAATTCAGGCCACAATGGGCTCCCTCGGAAAAGTCAGAGTGCATTATGTTGATCTCAAATCTCTTTTTGAAAGTAATCAGCAACTCCCGGTTTACGGAATGTTGCTCGACGGTAAAAATATGTTTGAGACTTCACTTGAGAGGCGTGGGTTCATCCTGCTTGGAAATGAGGGGAAAGGTGTGTCGCCTAATCTCAGGAATTGCATCACTCACCCCCTGCTGATTCCCCCGGCGGGCCCCGATCATTCCGAATCTCTCAATGTAGCGGTGGCGGGAGCCATCACAATCGCGTGGTTCGTCAGGTAGGGATATAGCATTAGGTAATTTATGATCTAAAAGGTAATTTATGATCTAATAGTAAAAATGGTTAGAGTGTCTGATAACCAAAAAATAAAAGAGGAGTGCCGGTTGGGCATTCCTCTTTTATTCATACTTGAGTTTTTTCTTAGCCTATCTGTTATTCACGGTAGGCATGATTGTGTCGGGATAATGTGCCGTCTTGTAATTATCCGGATCTCCGATGACGACGAAGATGTCAAACCGGTATTCATATAGCACCTGCAGGTGGCTCATATACGAATCAGCAGCTCTCATTATCATCTGCCGCTTTTTTCTGTCGACAGCGTCAACAGGATCCTGCGTCTCCGGCTTGCGTGCCTTTACCTCAACGAAGATAATCGTCCGGTCTTTCTCGAGAATGAGGTCAATTTCGGCTTTGCCTGATTTCCAGTTGTTTTCCCTCACAGTGTAGCCGGCAGTTATGAAATAATCAGTGGCAATTCTCTCAGCCTCCGCACCCCACTTTCGGTTTTTCTCGCCACGTTGGGCGTTGGCGGAATTCTTGCGTTTGGTTGAAGTTGCTGCCATATTTATTCTGGATTAATCATTATCAAGCCGGCTTCCTTGCACCGTGACGTAGATCTGGAGCATCAGACGGCCTTGAAACTCATGTCGAGACCCTTCACGCTATGTGTCAGCGCGCCGACTGAGATGAAGTCAACTCCGGTCTCACCATATTCACGGAGATTTTCGAGTGTGATGCCGCCTGATGACTCGGTCTCATACTTGCCGCCAACTAACTTCACTGCCTCTTTTGTAAGCTCGGGAGTGAAGTTGTCGAACATGATGCGGTCGACACCCCCATGCTCCATCACACGGCGGATGTCGTCAAGGCTCCTCACTTCAACTTCGATCTTTAGATCCTTGCCGTTAGCCTTGCAGTATTCCTGCGCGCGGCTGATAGCTTTTTCTATGCCGCCTGCGAAATCAATATGATTGTCCTTGATGAGAATCATGTCGAAGAGTCCAATGCGGTGGTTTGTTCCGCCTCCGATTCTTACGGCATCTTTCTCGAGCATTCTCATTCCGGGAGTAGTCTTGCGCGTATCAAGCACATGGGTATGCAGGCCCTCGAGCTCATCCTGATAGCGGCGTGTCATAGTGGCAACTCCACTCATGCGCTGCATGATATTGAGCATAGTGCGCTCAGCGATCAGAAGTGCTCTGACGGGGCCCTCAGCCTCAAATGCAATATCGCCCTTCTTCACTCGTGCCCCATCTTCAATATAGACTGTGGTCTTGATGGTGGGGTCTATTCTGTTGAGCACCTTCAGTGCCACTTCAACACCGGCGAGTATGCCGTCTTCCTTAATGATCAGGCGGCTCTTACCCATCGCGTCGGCGGGGATCGTGGATAAGGTTGTATGGTCTCCGTCGCCCAAATCTTCGGCAAATGCGAGGGCGAGAAGGTCGTCAGTCAGTTCTTCTTTTGTCTTCATATCCTGCAATGATTATTTCTTGATGCCGTCACGTTCAAGAAGTGCGTCAACTGTGGGCTTCTTGCCGCGGAATTCAATATAAAGATCCATCGGAGCGGCTGTGTCGCCCGACTGGAGCATCTTAAGGAACTTGGCCGCAGTCTTCTGATTGAAGATACCGGTCTCCTTAAATGCCTTGAATGCATCAGCGTCAAGTTCTTCAGACCATTTGTAGCCATAGTAGCCCGCTGCATAGCCGCCGGAGAAGATATGGGCGAAAGCAGGGGAGATGATGCTGCCTTCCACGGGTTCGAACACTTTCACCGGAGCGATTGCCTCCGCCTCGAACTGCTCTACATCGGCAGAGGCACGGAGGGGCTCTTCGATGGTATGGTAGGCCATGTCGAGGTAGCCGAAGCCAAGCTGACGGAGAGTAGAGTAGGCGGCTCCATACTGCGAGGCCTTAACAAAGTTATTAAGAAGGTCGGCGGGAATCTTCTTTCCGGTCTTATAGTGGCGGGCGAAGCCGTCGAGATATTCCTTCTCGGTGAGATAATTCTCGTTAAACTGCGAGAAGAGCTCTACGAAATCGTGGTCAACGTTGGTGCCGCTGAGCGATTCATACTTAGCTTCTGCTGAAAGGCCGTGAAGCGCGTGGCCGAACTCGTGGAGGAATGTCTCAACCTCATATGCGGTGAGCAGCACCGGTTCATTGCCCACAGGTTTGGAGAAGTTGCAGACGATTGAGATGATGGGGAGCGTTTTGTTGCCATCGTCATCCTTGCTCTCGGTGCGGTATTCTGTCATCCATGCTCCGGGAGCCTTTCCGGCACGGTAGAAGAAGTCGGCGTAGAGAAGACCGAGCAGTTCGCCGTTCTTCTTGTAGACTTCGTAGACGCGCACGTCCTGATGATATTTGTCGATGTTGCTTACTTCCTTAAATTTATAGCCATAAAGTTTGGTGGCGAGTCCGAACACTCCGTCTATGGTGTTGTTGAGCTCGAAGTAGGGCTTGAGGTCCTCGTCGTTGAATGCGTATCGTTCGTTCTTGAGCTTATCCGACCAATAGCTGTAGTCCCAGGGCATAAGCACGAAATCGGGACCCTCAGTGCGGCGGGCGAACTCCTGAATTTCATTGATCTCGGCACGCATAGGCTCTGTATAGGCCTCTCGGAGATCGTTAAGGAATGTCATTACAGTCGCGGGATCCTGAGCCATTGTCTTCTCCAGGGCATATTCGGCGTAGTTCTTCTTGCCCATGAGTTGCGCAATCTCGAGACGCACGTTGGCGATATCCTTCAGTATTTGGAGATTGTTGAATTCTCCCGAGGTGTTGGTGCTACCGTAGAGTTTTGAGAGTTTCTCGCGGAGATCTCGACGGTCGGAATAGGTCATGAAGGGTCCGTAGCTGGGACGGAAGATGCTCACCATATAGAGCGATTCATCATCGGGCTTACCTTCTTCAGCGAGAGCCTCGGCTGCTGCTGCGCGGTAGGCGCTCTTGATTGATTCCGGGATGCCTGTCAGATCCGACTCCTTGAGCCAGAGACGGCGCTGCTTATCTTTCATCCCGTTGGTAACGTTCTGGGCGAACTTGATATTGAGGTCGGAGAGTTCGGCTGAGAGCTTGCGGAACTTCTCTCTCTTTTCACCTTCGAGATTTGCGCCTGAGTGCACGAAGTTCTTGTAGGTCTTCTCAATCAGACGGCGGTCTTCGGGAGTGAGCGAAGTGTCGGCATCGCGCATGTCATACACCTGCTTGATACGGTCCCAGAGGCGCTCGTTGAGCATGATGTTGGTCTCGTGCTCGGACAGTAGGGGAGTCATACGGGCCATGGCGTTCATAAGCACGGTGTCGCCCGTGGCATGCTCGACGTTGCTCAATGCAAGCACCGAACGGTTGAGCACCTCTCCGCTGCGGTCGAGAGCCACGATGGTGTTCTCGAATGTAGGCATGCTGCGCTGATTGCAGATGGCGTTGATTTCCTGATTCTGGATTTTCATGCCTTCAAGGATGCCTTCTTCATAGTCGGCTGCTGTGAGCGTCGAGAGAGGCATAGTGCCGTAGGGTAAATTCGAGCCGCTGATGAGCGGATTGGCGGCCGAGCATTGCGGTTCGGCCACAATGGTCATGAGCGAGAGAGCCGCCACTGATGAAATAATAGTCTTTCTCATTTCTTTAAATGTAAAAACCCATGGTATAGACGGTCACTGCTGTAATCATCCTACCATGGGCATTTATATCTGTTGATTAATGGTTTTCAAATTGAGGGCGTGTTGCCTTCGTAAATACCGGCGTCACTCGCCGAGATAGCTTTTGAGAAGCTTGCTCTTCTGGCCTTTGAGGCGACGGATAGCCTTCTCCTTGATCTGACGCACGCGCTCTCGTGTGAGGTCGAACTTTGCGCCGATCTCCTCGAGGGTCATTTCCTGACATCCGATACCGAAGAACATCTTCAGTATCTCACGCTCGCGGTCGTAAAGCTGGCGGAGGGCGCGGTCTACTTCCTTGGAGAGAGATTCCTGATTAAGATTGGCGTCAGCCATAGGGCTATCGTCGTTATTGAGCACATCGAGAAGCGAGTTGTCCTCACCCTCCACGAACGGAGCGTCTACCGAGATATGACGGCCTGACACCTGAATTGTATCCGAAATCTTGTCAACGGGCATGTCAAGACGGTCGGCAAGTTCTTCCGTGCTCGGACGGCGCTCGTTCTCCTGTTCGAAGCGCGCCATCTCTTTTGTAATTTTGTTGAGTGAGCCAACCTGATTTAGCGGCAGACGCACTATACGCGATTGCTCTGCGAGAGCCTGAAGGATCGACTGGCGGATCCACCATACGGCGTATGAAATGAACTTGAAGCCGCGGGTCTCATCAAATTTCTGAGCGGCACGGATCAAGCCCAGATTTCCCTCATTGATCAAGTCGGGAAGACTGAGGCCTTGGTTCTGATACTGCTTGGCCACAGACACCACGAATCGCAGATTGGCTTTCGTCAATTTCTCGAGCGCTGCTTTATCTCCTTTTTTAATTCGCTGGGCGAGCTCCACTTCCTCAGTGACTGAGATGAGCTCTTCGCGACCTATTTCCTGCAGATACTTGTCGAGCGATGCGCTTTCGCGGTTGGTGATTGATTTTGTTATCTTTAACTGTCTCATCTTGCTTCTAAATGTGCGCGCGACCACCTTCGGCTATGACCCGTAGAAGAGGGCTGGGTTATCAACGCGAAAAGTGCCTATCCGGTGAATAGGTATTCATCAGAATGATTTTCGGTGGTTATGGGCCGGTGCCTTGTTTTTAAGGTTGGTCAATCGGAATTTACTTCACTATGTATAACAATCGGAATGCCATTTTTATTTTATCGAAATGTTAAATTTTTATACCCGCTTTACGGTTTTCTCCCTTTTGTCATAAGTAGTGTTAATTTTATTTGGGGCGGTGAGATGTTGTTTCAATTTTTTTTCTTATTTTTGCATCTTGGATATTCATACAAGTCTAATAACCACTTATTCCAATAAATAATTTATTTTCATCATGAAAACCTTACGGAAACGCGTGTTTTCCGCCGGCGCATTCATGGCCGTCGCGTTAACCGCTTTTGGTGCGGATTATGGTTTGCCCGCAGAAATTCAGCAGGGCAACATTCTGCACTGCTTCAACTGGACCGCTAAGGAAATCAAGGCGGAGCTCCCTAACATTGCTGCCGCCGGTTTCGGTTCGGTGCAGTTATCACCCCTCCAGCGTCCCGACATTCGCACGGGAAGCTCATGGCATGATCTTTATCGTCCCTACGATCTTGCATTTAAGTCTTCTTCCTATTGCAGTGAGGAAGATCTGAAATCTCTTTGCGAGGAGGCTGCCACTTACGGTATCAAGGTGATCGTTGACGTAGTGGCCAACCACGTCGACAAGACTGCAGGATACCACGACACGTGGTGGGACAGCAATGGCCGCGTCCGCTGGGAAGGCGGCATCAATTATGGCGACCGTCGTTCGATCACTCATGGTCAGCTCGGCGATTACGGAGATGTCAATTCTGAAAGCGCTGATGTATGTGCCCGTGGTAAGGCTTATGTGCAGACACTCAAGAACCTCGGAGTGAAGGGTATCCGCTGGGATGCCGCCAAGCACATCGGCCTTCCCTCTGAGGGTTGTAACTTCTGGAGCTCGGTAACGTCTGTGCCGGGTATGTATCATTACGGGGAGATCCTTGATGCTCCGGGTCCCGACGCTTCTATTATTAAGGAGTATACCAATTATATGTCGGTGACTGATAATCAATATTGTAATGCTGCAGCCAAAGAAAACGGCGGCATCCCCGGAGGTTACGGCGGTGCGCACGTTGTGAATTATCAATGCCTCGACACGAAGATGGTATATTGGGCTGAGAGCCACGACACTTATTCCAACGACGAATGGAGTCAGAATGTCGACCAGAGTGTAATCGACCGTGCTTATGCTGCATATGCCTCGCGTAATGGCGCAACTGCTCTCTATCTTGCTCGCCCCAACACCAAGGGCTTCAGCAATATCAAGATTGGAAAGGGCTCGGTTGCCTATAAGAATAAGCATGTGGCCGAGGTCAATAAGTTCCGCAATGCAATGGTTGGACGTAAAGACTGGTTCGTTTCAGGCAATCAGGCTTGTGCCGTTACGCGCGAGAACGGTGGTGCAGTCATCGTTATGCGCGGAAGCGGCAACATCTCCATAGAGAATGGCGGCGGATATTGCCCGGCCGGAACGTATACCGACCGTGTAGGCGGCGGCCGTTTCACAGTCACTTCTTCTACAATCAGCGGTACGGTTGGCTCGACTGGTATCGCCGTAATCTATAACGATGGCGTGACTCCGAATCCGGATCCCACTCCCGATCCCGATCCGACTCCCGATCCTAATCCGTCGACTGTTACCATTACGGGCGATTACAATCTCGCTTATTCAGGAGATAAGGAGAATGTCTATTACTGGGGAGGAGCCAACACTCCCGTATGGCCCGGTATCAAGATGTCGACAGCCAAGGGTAGCGATAACCGCACTTATAAAGTTGCGAAGATCGATGCTGATTGCACAGGCATAGTGTTCAATACAAATGGTGACTCTAATAAGACGGAAGACCTAGTCTTCAAGGCCGGCTATGTGATGAGTGATAACGGAGCAACTTCTGTAGCCGTTGTATTCTCCAATGGTCCCGCTCCTGATCCCGATCCTACTCCCGACCCGACGCCTGACCCCACTCCCGACGGCGCACACTTCGTTTATTTCGACGGCACGTTCTCGAATCCCTGCGTATGGGCCTGGACTTCTTCTGCAAACTGCACCTCCAGTGGAGTATGGCCCGGCGATGCAATGGTGAAGAAGAATGATATGTGGTATTGGGAAGTTCCCGCCGGCAAGGCACTCCCCGAGCAGATCATCATTAGCGAAAATGGTGGTGAGAAGATCGGTGGTGGAGACCTTGATTATAAGGATAAGCACGTGTATCATCAGAATGGAACCTCTACTGAGTACAACCCCGTGCCCCCGACGCAGCGTCCTGTCGTAACAGCCAACCCCGCCTCAGGCACCCGTTTCGACGAGACTGTTACCGTGAAACTGACGGTCGTTCCTGCCGGCTCGAAAATATATTATACTCTCGACGGAAGCACTCCCACACAGTCTTCAACTCTCTATTCTTCTCCGCTCGTATTTGAATCGACCACGACTCTGAACACTCTTGCCGTTACGAGCGAAGGAGCCACTGCTTCTCAGTCGTTCAAATACACTAAGAAGTCGAACAACAATCCCCAGCCTCAGGGCAATA
Organism: uncultured Muribaculaceae bacterium; assembly: GCA_947178505.1. GTDB lineage: Bacteria > Bacteroidota > Bacteroidia > Bacteroidales > Muribaculaceae > Lepagella. Next base: position 50,251 of record CAMWYR010000002.1, read on the forward strand.
GTGTGGAGACCGACTATTATAAGGTGAATCCCAATGGTCAGGTTGGCCGCTGTCGCACGGTGAATGCCGTTTATGAAAAGCTCAATAACGACAACCGTATGTGTGTGGCTAAGAACGCTATGTCAAACTGGACCGATCAGGATCTGATCGCGCAGGGTGTTGCACGCGACATCGCAAGTGCAATCCGTGGTAACCACGAGTATCCTGTGGTTGACTCCTATGCCCTCTATGCTTCTTACGATGACAATAACCTCTATCTCGGGGTGCAGTACGTATACTCTACTTATAGTATCTATGGTGATGGCATCCTCAGTAACGGGGCTGCGAAGCCTTACAATATGGATGGTCGTCTGATGATCGCATTCGATCTTGATCCGGATCTCCAGTTCGATGGTGTGCTCGCCAACGGCAATACCATCTGGGATGCTGACGGACAGTACAATACGTTCAACAACGGCACTGACTGTATTTTCCTCGGAAGCACCAAGTCGACTGTTGGTACTCCCGCACTTTTCTTCCCTGATCCTGATGGTCACGCCAACTACGACCCATCTTATTGTGTAAGTCTGTCTGCACCCTTCTATGGTTGTCAGGATGGTCTGCTCCCCTCAATTGATCACATCTGGGGTCAGAAGGACTTCGGTTATGATGCTTCTGCTCTGCTCGGGAACGAAGGATTTAAGGATATCCGCGGTGAGATGAATGATGACCAGCATACATTCTACGAATTCACTTTCCCGCTCAGCAAGCTTGGCATTACTAAGTCTTATATCGAGGACACCGGTATCGGCGTAATGGTGATCGACACTTACGGCCAGGGCGCAATCGGTTCTACTCCCTACGATCCGACTACTCTCGACAACGCGAACGAGGCATACAGCAAGGATGAGTCCAGCTCGATGGAGAAGGAGGACAAGGATATTTTCACCTACAATCTCGCCCGTGTCGGCAAGCTCCTCTCGACCACCGGCGTTGGCGCTCTTCCCTCAGAAGTTATCGAGGATGCAGCCCCTGTCTACTTCAATCTTCAGGGTGTGAAGGTGGCTAATCCCGAGGCCGGAGTCTACATCGTGCGTCGCGGTAACAAGGTCACCAAGGAAGTGATCCGCTGATCCCGTCCTTCGCCTCCGGCGAAAGTTTCATAAATAAAAAAGTGGCGTCATCCGGCGCCACTTTTTTATTTATGGTGCAGTGGGGGAGACGGTGATATACTTCTACAATTGGTCTACAAACGAGAAAAATGTAGGGGCGAACGATAATTATGCCTAAATTTGTGTTTAAAAAATATGAGCAAATGTTAAGGATTACGAACCTCTACATTTGTCAAAATCAAATTATAAACTATGCACTTCTTACGCAAGAATAACGTCTACTTTCTGTCGCTCCTTTTTGTAATGATGCTTGCACTGGCCTGCTCACATAAGAAGGACGGAGCCACTCAGATAGATGCCGAGTCACCTGATATTCAGCTGCCCGACGTTGATACGCTCATAGTGGTGGAGAAGGATGAACCTGAACCTGAGCCGGAAATCACATACGAGTTCAAGGATAGCGATGAGGCTATGGAGTTTCTCGCCAACCGTGATGATGCCTCCTTGTTTAAAGGTGGAATTATTCCGGTGATGGCTAAGCACACACCGCTGTATGCTGCAAAACTCATGACACAGCTGGAGAAATATTCTTCCTTTATAATCGTGGATAAGGCGAGCATGCGTGTGATCCTTTACGATAAGTATGGACAGGTGATAAAGGCCTACGATATGGCCTGCGCGAAGAATTACGGCACTAAGCATAAGAAGGCCGACGCACGCACCCCGGAAGGTTTCTTCTCTCTCGAGGGAAGGTATAATAGTACCGATTGGCTCTTTACCGACGACGACGGAAAGACCTCTGATAAGAAGGGTCAGTTCGGTCCGCGTTTCTTGCGAATCAAGACTCCCGTCACAATGCAGATCGGTATTCACGGCACGGGATCACCATGGTCGATTGGTCATCGAACGAGCCACGGCTGCATCCGAATCACCAATGAGAACATTATGGAACTTTATGACCTCGTGGAGATCGGTATGCCGGTGATTATACTCCCCGGAAAGCGTGACCGCGCCGTTAACCGCAAGGAAGGGTATGATATACCATATTTCCCCACTGCGCCCAAGTATGCCATGTCGGAGGAGGAAAAGAAACTGAAGCCGGAAGAGCAGAAGCCGGAAAATTCCGAGGTAAAGGATGAGAAGAAAGACTCAGTTGCTCCCGGCTCCTCCAGGTCGGTTGAAACTGCTGATTCAGTAAGCCACCACGCACGGAAAGCGGAGGCCGTGAAGTCGGTGGGAGAGATGAGCACAAATGCTACTGACTCCGTGTCGCGCCCTTATCTTGAGTAACGATAATATTTCTTTCGGCAGACGGTGTAGAAATATCAGAATTTTTGTGTACATTTGCATTTCCAAATTCAGAACACACCAATGCCGAAATACGATACTTACACCCCCGAAATCAATTACACGGAAGATTCCCCTGCGACAGAAGAACAGAACGCGCCCCGAGAGCCTGAACAGCCGAGACGCCGCATAAAGCCCGGCCGACAGAAAAAGCAAAAGCAAAAGCCTCAGCCTGAGAAGAAAGAGAAGAAGGCTTCTGAGCATAGGGAGCTCCCTTCGCTCCGCAATATCATCAAGTGGTTCAGGAGTCCGTCCGCCCGAATCCTGTGGGGTATTTTCATGGGTTGTATTACGATCTATCTCGCTGTATCTTTCGTGGGTTACTTCCGCACGTGCATAGAAGACCAGTCGAAAATCACAGGTGTGGCAATGGGTGCATCCACTGATATCTCCAATCCCGGTGGGGAAGGGGGAGCCCGCCTGGCTGAATTCCTTATTAACGAAGGCTTCGGACTGGGTGCGCTCGTTATAATAATCTGGACTGGCGCTCTCTCGCTGAAGGCCCTTGTCGGCAAACCCCGCTTCCGTTCCGTTGATTTTACGATCAAGTGCCTTGTTGCTCTGATTACGGTATCACTGATTATTGGACTGATCACCTACAGCGTGCATACGCCGGTGAACTGGGGTGGCTATCATGGCACCTATGTAAATGAATTCATCATCCATTTTATAGGCACGATAGGGGCCGTGCTCCTGAGCATTTTCATGTTGGCGCTCTTTATTGTGATCTGTCTGCGCGATCTCGTCAATTGGTTGCTGCGTCTGAAGCACAAGCATGATGAGAAGCGCCGCATACTGGCTGAGGAGAAGGCTGCGCGTCTTGCTAAGGAGGCAGAAATCAAACAGATGCGCGAACAGGAGCAGATCGACGACCTGAAGGCCGGGGAAACTTCATATCTCCCCAAGACCGATAATACCGACTCTACTCCCAAGGAGGAATTCCAGTTCTCGGAGAGCGACGGCTCCATTTATGAATATTCTGAACTCAACGACTCGGTGAGGCCTACGTCTCAGGTAGTGGATCCATATTATACTCCCGGTCCGGCATATCGCCCGGTTGAGGATAGTGATGCCGTCAGTGGAGCGGAGGTTCCTTCTGAGGCAATAGAGAAGCCGGAGGTATTAGAAGGATTGGAAGAGTCGGAGAAATTGGAGAAGCCGGATGAAATAGAGAGCGCCGGAAAATATGATTCTTCAGAGACTTCTGACACGACTGGCTCTAATGATCCTAATGACCCTAAAGACCTTACCGATCCGAATAGTTCTACCGGCTTTACTGACTCTTCTGACACTTCGGAGGCCTCGGACGCTTATCAATCAGAGGAGCAGGAGGAGGGAGTCTCTCCTATGGTGGTGAATGTCAATTCCATCAGTCAGACCGGGGGCAATCGCTATCGTCCTGATATCGAACATTTCGAATCGCATAAATATAATTTTCCCCCCTTCAACATCCTGCGTGAGGGAGTGGAGCGCGTGAGTGTTGATGTTGACGAGCAGAATGAAAATAAGCGTAAGATTGAAAAGACGCTCCTCGATTTCGGAATTCCCATCACAAGAATCGAGGCTACGGTCGGACCGACAGTAACGCTCTATGAGATAGTGCCCGACACGGGTGTTAAGATTTCTAAAATCCGCAGTCTTGTGGATGATATCGCACTCAGTCTCTCAGCGATCGGTGTGCGTATCATTGCTCCTATTCCGGGTAAAGGCACCGTCGGTATTGAGGTTGCTAACAAGGACCCGCAGGTGGTGTCGATGCGCACCATCATCAGATCTAAGAAATATCAGGAATCACGTTATAACCTCCCAATTGCACTCGGATCGACAATTTCCAACGACGTCTATATCACCGACCTTGCCAAAATGCCTCACCTTCTTGTGGCAGGTGCGACGGGTCAGGGTAAGTCGGTTGGACTGAATGCCATTATTGCCTCCCTGCTCTATTGCAAGGCTCCCCATGAGGTGAAATTCGTGATGATCGACCCGAAGCAGGTGGAGTTCAGCCTTTACAATAAGTTGAAAAACTACTATCTCGCCTCAATTCCCGGGGAGGAGGATGAGCCGGTGATCACGGAGATGTCAAAGGTAGAGGCTACGCTCAATTCTCTATGCATCGAGATGGAGCAGCGCTACACTCTGCTTAAGAATGCTCAGACCCGCAACATTGAGGAATACAATGCCAAAATCCGAGAGGGCAAGCTCAATCCCGGCGAGGGCCATCGGTTTCTTCCCTATATCGTAGTGGTGGTCGATGAGTTCGGCGACCTTAAGATGGTGCTCGGCAACAATGTCGAGATGCCTATCGCGCGTCTTGCTCAGAAGGCCCGTGCAGTCGGAATGCATGTGATTATTGCCACGCAGCGTCCCTCCACCAATGTCATCACGGGTATCATCAAGGCCAACTTCCCGGCCCGTATATCGTTCAAGGTGACTTCGGGAGTTGACTCAAAGACAATTCTTGACACTCCCGGAGCCCAGCAACTTATCGGTCGCGGCGATATGCTCATCTTCAATAATTCGGAGATGGTGCGCGTGCAGTGTGCCTTTATCGACACTCCGGAGGTCGCTTCTATATGCGAGTATATTGAGCATCAGCCTTATCCACAGGGAGTCTATCTGCTTCCGGAGCCGAATCTTGACGGCGCCGGCGACGGCGCCGATGGCGGCGGGGGAGGTCCTGTTGGTGATCGTGATAATCTTTTCACTGAAGTTGCGCGCGCCGTCGTTCAGTCGGGAAAGGCATCCACTTCATCCGTACAACGTCACTATGAGATCGGCTATAATCGTGCCGGCCGAATCATGGATCAGCTTGAACGGGCAGGTATTGTCGGACCGTCGCAGGGTGGCAAGCCCCGTGCGGTGCTAATGACTCCGATGGATCTTGAAGAATATCTTTCTAGTCTCGGTTAATACATCTCTTAATTATGAAACCTTTCAGCTTCAGAAATCTACTCTCACTTCTCATAATGCTCGTCGTGACGGGAGGAATGTTCGCACAATCTCCTGCGACAGTGCTCGATGAAGCCGTCGGTAAGATTCAGAAGGCCGGCTCGGTAAGCTGCAAGTTCAGGATTGCATCATCGGCCGATAAACTTTCCGGCACATTAATGTCATCCGGGTCGAAGTTCCGGCTGGACACTCCTGCAGGCAAGACATGGTTTGACGGCAAGAAGATGTGGACCTCGAATCCGCGTTCGAAAGAGATCACATTGGTGAATCCCTCATCGCAGGAAGTGCGTGAGATCAATCCTTTCGCCTATCTGAATTCATACCGTTCCGATTTTGTCGTAGCATATTCAAAGAGGAAGGATCCGGCGAGTCATCTTGTGCTGCTGAATCCTCGTGACAAGAAGTCGGATATCAAGGCTGTGGAGGTGGCCATCAATAAGAAGACTATGTTACCGGAACGGTTCATCATTCGCGACAATCGGGACAGGATAACGACTGTTTACGTTGATGCCTTGTCCATTACCGACCGTCCGTCAGCCGAATCTTTCGCATGTCCGGTTGAGAAAATGACAGATTACGAGCTCGTCGATCTTCGCTGATTGATTAAATTCAGCGGTTTGACAATCGGATCATGAATAAAATTCCCTTCTGAAGTGTTATATCCAGTAGGGGATGTATGATGTGCAAGCCCTAACGTATTAACTAAGGAAACAAAGAGATACAATTATGGAAGATATAAAGACCAAAGTACTCATTATTGGATCCGGCCCGGCAGGATATACAGCCGGCATATATGCATCACGTGCCAATCTTTCTCCTGTGCTTCTTCAAGGCCCGCAACCCGGCGGACAACTCACTCAGACCACTGAGATAGAGAATTTCCCCGGTTATCCTAACGGCATCCAGGGGCCGGCGATGATGCAGGAACTTCGCGATCAGGCTGAGCGCTTCGGCACGACAATCATCAACCGTCTCATCACAAAGGTTGACTTCAGCAAGCGTCCCTTCGTTTGTCATGACGACCGCGGCACACGCTATGAGGCTGATACCGTAATCATAGCCACGGGAGCGTCGGCGCGTTACCTCGGACTCGATGATGAAGTGAAATACAATGGTCTCGGCGTAAGCGCATGCGCTACATGCGACGGTTTCTTCTACCGCAACCGAACAGTTGCTGTTGTCGGTGGCGGAGATACTGCTTGTGAAGAGGCCCTTTATCTTTCTACGCTCGCAAAGAAAGTCTATATGATAGTGCGCAAGGATTATCTGCGTGCTTCCAAGGTCATGAAAGAGCGCGTGGAACAGCGAGAGAATATCGAGGTGCTCTTCCGTTGCAATACGGTCGGTCTGTATGGCGAAGGTGGCGTCGAAGGCGCACACATCGTTCGTAATCTGGGGGAGGACAATGAGGAGAAATTTGATCTCCCCCTCGACGGATTCTTCCTTGCAATCGGGCATGATCCCAACACTGGTGTGTTCAAGGATGCTATCGAACTCGATAAGGAAGGCTACATCGTAACTAAGGCTCCTACGACCGCGACAAGCGTCGATGGTGTGTTCGCCGCCGGCGACTGCGCTGATCCCATCTACCGGCAGGCAATCACCTCGGCTGGTACAGGTTGCCGCGCGGCTATGGATGCCGAACGCTTCCTGATGGAGCATGAATGATGCTTCCCGAGATGTGATCACCCTTAGCACGAAGCCTTTATAATCATTAAGCGAATGAGTAACAAGCAGGATATTCTCGACCGACGCTATCTACGTATGGCCCGCATCTGGAGCGAAAACTCCTATTGCGTTCGCCGCAAGGTAGGTGCGCTCATCGTGAAAGACAAGATGATAATTTCAGACGGCTACAACGGAACCCCCTCCGGCTTCCCGAATGTTTGCGAGTCGGAAGAGGGGTACACGTTCCCTTACGTGCTGCACGCCGAGGCAAACGCCATCACCAAGGTCGCAAGGAGCAATAACTCAAGTGAAGGTAGCACCCTCTACATCACGGCGAGTCCCTGCATGGAGTGTTCGAAACTAATTATTCAGTCAGGTATCCGCAGGGTGGTCTTCTCTGAACTATACAGAATCACTGATGGTCTCGATCTTCTTGAGAAGGCCGGCATCGAGGTGGTTTACATCCCGCTTGATCAATCGTCTGACGACGAAGAAAATAATGAATAAACGAAAGAATCTTTCAGCCGTCTTGATTCCGCTGGTGCTTGCCGTCGGGATCATTGGCGGCTTTTTTATAGGAAAACAGGTAACGAGAGGTCGCTTGTCGCCGGAGGAGGAGAAAATCCGTATGGTGATGAGCCTGATTAAGTCGCAGTATGTTGATGAAGTCAACACCGATAGTTTGCTCGATCTAACTATCCCTGAAATTCTCTCCATGCTCGACCCGCATTCCGTATACATCCCTGCTTCAGAACTTCAGGCCACCAACGATGACCTTGATAGTTCGTTCGGTGGTGTGGGCGTTATGTTCCAGGTGCTTAACGACACGGTCAACGTTGTAGAGGTCGTGGCGGGGGGGCCCTCGGAAAGTGTCGGGCTTCTTCCCGGCGACATGATCCTTCAGGCCGACGATGTCGTGCTCACCGGCGACTCAATCACTTCAGATCTTGTATTCAGGACTTTGCGAGGAAAGGAGGGCACGAAAGTCAACGTGAAGATTAAGCGTAAATCTTCAGAGACTCCGATCAATTATGAAATAACTCGCGGCCAGATTCCGACGAATAGTGTGGACGCGTCTTACATGCTCAATGATTCGGTCGGCTACGTGAAGGTTTCCAAATTCGCACGCAACACTTACAACGAGTTTTTCGAAAACCTCGGTAAACTCCGTTCTGAAGGCGCTATAAGCTACGTCGTGGATCTCAGAGGAAATTCAGGTGGATTTATGGATCAGGCCATATATATGGTCAACGAATTCCTGCCCGCCGGACGCACTATCGTCTATACGAAAGGGCGCACAAAGGAGAACGAGACGCTTGCCATCAGCGACGGCTCAGGTAATTTCCAGAACGCCGGTCTCACTGTTCTCACCAACGAATATTCGGCATCGGCCTCTGAAATCTTTGCGGGAGCCATCCAGGATAACGATCGCGGCACGGTTATCGGGCGCCGCACGTTTGGAAAGGGTCTCGTTCAGAATCAGATTGATCTCCCTGACAGTTCGGCAGTCCGCCTTACCGTCGCACGTTACTATACTCCGTCCGGACGTTCAATCCAGAAGGAATATACCCGTGGCAAGGGCGGTAAATATGAGCTTGACATCCTCGACCGCTTTAACCACGGCGAGTTCTACTCGGCCGACAGCATTCATCTCGACAAGTCGAAAAAGTTCCATACGATCGGCGGCCGGGAAGTGTACGGTGGGGGAGGAATCATGCCTGATATCTTCGTGCCCGAGGACACGACCGAGATTACGTCTTACTACATTCAGGTAAGCAATCTGGGACTCATTCAGAAATTTGCCCGCGAAATGGCCGACGCTTATCGGCCCATGATGAAGGAGAATAAGTCGCTCGCACAGCTTGAGCGTATCCTACCCCGCGACAATGCGCTGCTCAACGCCTTCGTCGACTTTGCCGCTAAGAACGGCGTGCCTGCGCGTTGGTTCTATATCAATAAGTCGAAGGCTCTTTTGATCAATTATATCAAGGCATATATAGCTCGCGATCTCGTAGGTTATGAGGCTTGCATCCGCATACTAAATCAGAAGGATCCGACCATCGATAAGGCTTTGCAGGAAATTATCTCCGGGAAGATTCCCAAGCAACCTTAACGCCTCCTGAAACGTTATATGAGTAGGGGACTCCGGTTTTCCACCGGGTTCCCTACTTATTGTTTCATAACATATTCCAGTAATTATTCTCCCTCCCTGCCCATTAAGAATAAACTCCCGATAGATATCATGGAAAAAAGCGAAATCAGAAGAAAGATAAAGGCTATGAAGGCCCTGATGCTCGAACACGAGAAGCTCGAGGCGGCCGACAGAGTGTTTGAAATGCTTGAGCAGAACGCAGCGTTCATGCTTGCCGAAAAAATACTTATGTATCATTCACTGCCTGACGAACTCCCGACTCAGCGCTTTCTCAAGAAATGGAATAACAGGAAGAAATTTTATCTTCCCCGTGTGAATGGAGTCGATCTTGAGATCCTTCCTTATAATGAGAGCCGTCTGGAACTCGGCGCTTTTCATATTGAGGAACCGACCGGAACTGAGACAGTAAGCCCCTCCGAAATAGAGATGGTTGTTGTGCCTGCCGTTGCTTACGATGAGCAAGGCAATCGTCTGGGACGCGGCAAGGGTTTCTACGATCGCCTGCTTGCCTCTACGAAGGCCACGAAAGTAGGCATCGCTTTCGATTTCCAGGTAGTGGATGAAGTTCCTGTCGAGCCGCACGATGTTTCGATGGATATTGTCATCTCTCCTTCGCGTATGCGGGTGCTCCGTAAGGTCAAGACCCGTCGCTGAGCCTCTTCATTGCAGCAGATGCAGAAAAATTAATTGCCCTCGCCGAACTGTCGGTAAGGGCATTTGATTTTATTTCGTTATTCTCAGTCGTCGCAATACCGAAGAGAACCGGAGGTTCAGAACATTAAAAGTGTGCAGAGGTAAATTGCAAGCGCGGGAAGCACGAGAAGGAGCGAGTCGATGCGGTCGAGAATTCCGCCGTGGCCCGGAATTAGCGATCCGGAATCCTTGATATGAAGCGACCGCTTGAACATAGATTCAATCAAATCACCCCATGTTCCGATCGTTGATACTATTACGCCTAATATGATCCACGCCGGAATTGTGAAGAAATATTTGTCGGTCTGGAAGAATCCGTTGCAGTATACGCCGAAGAGCCATGATGCCACCACGCAGAAAAGGAATCCACCGAAGAATCCTTCCCAGGTTTTGTTGGGGGATATGCGTTCAAATAACTTGTGTCGTCCCATCAAGCTGCCAACGATGAATGCGCCTGTGTCGTTAAGCCATATAAGAATGAATATGGCTAAAAGAATCATTGGGGAGAAGAAGCAGGCAATCCCGGTCATGATCGCCATCGGGAAGCCGATGTAGATCTGCGTGAGCATCGAGCGGGAAAGGCCCTGAAGCGGACGGTCGGAATTAATATAGAGCTGGAGAATGAATCTGCATAGTAGCACGACCCCCCAGACAATCAGCGGATAACCTAAATAGCCGAAGCAGAGACAAAGACATCCCACCACATCAAGCGCAATCGCCGGGATAGTGTTTTCCGACACGGAATGGGTCATTTTATTGAATTCCACGCAACCGAGAGCGGAAAAAAGCATGGCCAGCGCGGTCACACCCGGGAGTCCGAGGTAGATGCAGAGCACGATTAAACCGCAGTAAACAACTCCCGAAACCGCCCGGAGACCTACTTTCTTTAAACTCATATTACTGTTGAAATCAATAATTTAACAGAACGATTTCTTATTGAATATGCTCCGCATCTTCAAGGAAATGACGCCAAATATGGCTTCTCCGAATATGCTGGAGTTCATCTTCGATGTGCCTAACTGTCGATTGACGAACACGATGGGCACCTCCACAATCTTGAACTTCTTGAAATGAGCTTTGAATTTCATTTCAATCTGGAAAGCGTAGCCTTTGAAGCGGATCTTATCAAGATCGAGCGCGCGGAGCACGTCGGCTTTATAGCATACGAATCCGGCGGTCGAGTCGCGCAGGCTCATGCGCGTGATCATACGCACATATACCGACGCGAAATACGACATAAGTACGCGCCCCATCGGCCAATTCACGACATTTACCCCCGAGATATAGCGTGAGCCTATAGCCACATCCGCCCCCTCATCCTTACACGCATGGTAAAGTTTGGGAAGATCAGCCGGATTGTGCGAGAAGTCGGCATCCATCTCAATGATATAGGAGTAATTGCGTTCCAAAGCCCATTTGAAGCCATGGATATATGCCGTGCCGAGTCCTAATTTACCCGTCCGCGTCTCCATGAACACCCGGCCAGGGTATTGCTCCATCTTGAGCCTTACGGCTTCCTGAGTGCCGTCGGGCGACGCATCATCGATGACGAGCAAATCAAACCGATCGGCCAATTCCATCACCGCATCGATTATATTACCGATGTTCTCTATTTCATTGTATGTGGGAATTATGACCAGTGCTTCGCTCATTCTCATACGCTTTAAATTAACGTGCAAATTTAACGAAAAAATCTTTTCGTTTCAGTCCTTATGCTATAAAAAATGTTAATAGCGTATAATTATATAAGCGCACTCTCAGGCCACCGGCGCGTTCCACCCGCGCAATGACCCTCGCTCAGTCGCATGATCTCAAAGTGAGATCACCCGCTTGCCGATGAAGAACGACGGATGATAGGAAAGCTTGCTTTTACGCAAATCTTCCGACCCCATATCATCCTCGCGATTAAGATATCTCACTTCCGGATAACGCTCAGATACGGCCTCTGCGAAGAATGATGAGATTGCCTGGTAGACGCCTCCGTAACTTATGTCTCCCTTCTCGGCATGGATGATCATGGTGTCACCGATAGCCTCACCGAATGTATAGGCCACTATGTTGCCGTCTACCCTGATGGCTATGCCATAATAGGGGTATCGGGAATAGTTGCGAAGCGCCTTCTTGATTTCCTCAGCCTCATAGACGGCCACGGCATCATCGGCATGGCCTTCAGAGAATCTCTCGGTGAAGTCGATCAGTTCGTCTGCAATGGATTCGCTGATTTCCTCGATCTCATAGTGATCATAATGATTCTTAAAGAAATTGAGGTGATTGCGCTTTTTAGCCATTTTCTTCCCGGGGAAGTTGTTGAATTTCTCAATTTCGTATACGTATTCCATCCAATCGGGCATAAGCGTGGTGTCGACCGGACGTCCGTCGCCGTCGGCCACGGGAAGCGTCTCCTCTGGCAGAAGTATGATTCCTTTGGCTTTTGTTGCGCGGCAATAATCCTTCACGAGATTCGTGTAGGCATCTATGCTTATCGGTCCGCGAGGTTCATAGAATATCTTCAGATCGCTGCCGGGCCATGAACCCATTATCAAAAGCGAATCATCAACTATGCTATATTCATACTGATAAAAGCCGTTCCAGAGAAGCACGCCTCCTACCGAAAAATCGCATGAACGTGACGGATATTTCTCAAAGAAGTCGCGCAGTAGCTCACAATCATCATCTGTGACGGGGGTGAATTCAAGTCCGGTCAGCACCGGAGTCAGGGTATTCTGCGTGGTTTTCATAGTCTATAGTGAAATTAAGTCTCCAGTCATATTATATGAAGACATGTTTTACCTGTGTTTTCTGTATCTATTTCACTTATAAAACGCTCATCCTTAGAAAAGGTTTGAGGCTTGCCCTTGCCCCTACATTCTAATAGACAATCATAATTGTCCTCTCTTGCATGGAAAATGGCAATTGTATGTCACGAACCGTCAATCTTTACGGTTCGTATAAGTGGAAGTATTGTCTGGTATACCGATGCGGTTTCAGTTCCCGAACAATCCATTTGAGATTTAGGGTGGGAGACGTAATTTTTGCAAGACTAATGCTCGTTATATGAATAATTTTATATATATTTGCACCTATACACTAACCCACAAATATTAATCTTATGTTTAAGAAGTTTTTCAGCATGGCATTGCTGGGGCTCTCAGCGCTTGTGGCGTCAGCACAGACTCCGCTTCCGCTCGATCCGGCAGTGAAGCATGGCACGTTGCCCAACGGCCTCAACTACTACATCATGCATAACTCTGAACCTAAGGAACGTGTGAATTTCTATATCGCACAAAAAGTAGGTTCGACTCTTGAAACTCCCGAGCAGCTCGGTCTCGCTCACTTCCTTGAGCACATGGCTTTCAACGGCACAACCAATTTCCCCGGAAAGGCTATGCTCAATTACCTTCAGTCGAAAGGTATTCGTTTCGGTAATGATATAAATGCATACACTTCTTTTGATGAGACAGTCTATAATATCGACAACGTGCCCAGCACGGATGCTGCTCTCATAGACAGCGTGCTTCTCGTGCTTCACGACTGGAGCGGCAGCATCCTCCTGGAAGAAGATGAGATCAATGCTGAGCGTGGCGTGATTGAGGAGGAATGGCGCATGCGCAATAATGCTATGAACCGTATGTTCGAAGGCCTGCTTCAGGTGGCTTTTGAAGAATATCAGTACCAGCAGACTCCTATCGGCAAGATGGAGGTGGTGCGCAACTTCCCCCCGCAGGATCTCCGCGACTACTATCACAAATGGTATCGTCCCGATCAGCAGGGTATCGTCATCGTAGGTGATATCGACGTCAACAGCATGGAGCAGAAGGTAATCAATCTCTTCTCTACCATCAAGATGCCTGAGAATCCTGCTGAACGCACGTATGCCTCCGTGTCGGATAATAAGGAACCAATCTATTACTCCTTTGCCGACAAGGAAATTCAGTTCCCGATGGCACTCGTGATGTTCAAGAGCGATCCCTTCCCTAAGGAATACCGCAACACAGTGGAATATTTCGCTCAGAATAATGTAATCCTCTCCATCTTCTGCCAGATGATCAACAACCGTCTTGACGAATACAGCAAGAAAGCCGAATGCAAGTATGCTCAGGCCTCGGTGGATTTCGGCAACTTCATGGTGGCAAAGACCAAGGATGCATTCGAGATCCAGGTGATCGGTAAGTCGTCCGACGATATGAAGGCAGCATTTGATGAGGCGATGGCTATCGTGGCCCGCGCATGTAAGACCGGTTTCACTCCTTCTGAGGTGACCCGTGCCCGCGATCAGCTTTTAGCAGACTTCGAAAAGGCTTACAACGAGCGTAACAACACTAACAACTCCACACTCGCACGCAAGATCATACGCCATTTCATCGACAATGATCCCGTGCCCGGCATTGAGAAGGAATATGAGGTTGCGCAGATGATGCTCACTGCAATTCCTGTTGATGCATACAATATGCTTGGCGCTGAAATCCTCTCTGATGAGAATCAGGTGATCGCTATTTCTCTCCCGAAGACAGATACGATGACCATGATCACCAAGGAGGAAATGGTTGGCTCAGTCAGCAATGCTATCCATAGTGAATATGAGCCTTATGTCGATGAGGTAATAACTGACCCGCTTATCGAGAAGCTTCCCGCTGCAGGAAAGGTCGTATCTGAGGCCGACGGGCTCTGGGGCGCCAAGGAGATCACACTCAGTAATGGCGTGAAGGTGCTCGTTAAGACCACTGACTTCAAGCAGGACGAAGTGCAGTTTATGGCTTACAGCAAGGGTGGCAAGGCAAGCTATCCCGCTTCTGAGGCAGCCGACGTGCTCCTCCTCGATGATGTGTTCGAAGTAGCCAAGATGGGTAACTTCGACCACGTTAAGCTTGAGAAATATCTCGCCGGAAAGAAGGTAAACCTCGGCTACCAGCTTGGAACAAAGGCAAATATTCTTCAGGGTACGACTACAGTGAAGGATCTTCCTACCCTTATGGAACTTATCTATTCTTCATTTGCTCAGCTGAATCCTGATGCTGATGCTTACAATGTGGAGATGGAGAAGGCTAAGTCGTTCCTCGCACGCCAGGATAAAGACCAGAACCGTGTGCTCAACGAACTTGTGCTGAACACTTCCTACGGCAACAATCCGATGTTCCAGATGCCCAGCGTAAAACTTATTGACGCCGCCAACTACGACAAGTCGTTCGCCATCCTTAAGCAGGCTCTCGCTAATCCGGCCGACTTCACTTTCGTGTTCGTAGGCAACGTTACTCCGGAAGCGCTCAAGCCGATGCTCGAACAGTATGTGGCTTCTCTTCCGACTTCAAAAACACAGTCAGACGTGAAGGATGTGACATCTGTATCTTTAGTTGACGGAAATGTGAAGGAATTCAAGACCATGCCTATGGGTGTGCCCTCTACGATGGTGTACGTCACTGCCCACGGCAATAATATCGAGAATAACATCGCAAGCAGCGTCAAGATGAATATTCTTGGTCAGATCCTCAGCAACATCTATACCGACACTCTTCGTGAGGAAGAGGGCGGAACTTATAGTCCCTACGCTTTCGGTCAGCTCAATACCTGGACAGGCAGCTGGATGCTCACTTACGTGTTCCAGACCAACGATGCTATGCAGGCTAAACTTATCGAGCGTGCTAACGCCGAGATGCTCAAGCTCCTTGCTAACGGTACGGATGCCGTAAACTTCAATAAAGTGAAGGAAGCAACTCTCAAGCAGTATGATATCCGTGTCCGCACTAACGGCTACTGGCTCAACAATTACTTCCTCAATGGTTTCGGCTTTGATCAGGTGACTGACAACCAGGCCGCAATCGCAAACCTTACTCTTGAGGAGTTCAATGCATTCATCAAGAATCTCTACGACGGCAAGAACCACATTGAAGTTGTGCTTCAGGGAGTTGCAGAATAAATACAGAACCTGACGGGCCTCAGAGCCTGTATTAATCAGCAATTGAGGCAGATCGGTCGCGTGCCGGTCTGCCTCAATTCCTTTAATCTCCATCCAATAAAAAATATTAATGCAGGGTCGCATCTCAGGGAGCAGATATCGGCTTGCAGACGAAGGAGCATAGCGTGCTATGTGACTGAGGCAAAAGGCGATATATGCCCCTGAGATGCGATGAATGGAGTGATTTAAAAACTTTAATTTTAACCAATTTAAATATAATGGCTCGTACTAATAAAATTAAGTTACCTGCGTCCGGCCTCTTTTTGGCTAAAATCTCGAATCTCTTCGGTCACAGCTCGAAGGCTGCTCCCTCAGAGATTCAAGATTTTAGCTCAAAAAGAGCCCGCCCTGCATTTAATATTTTTTATTGGATGGAGTCTAATTAATTAGCTATATGGATATTCTTTTGATGACAGTTGGAAAGACCCGCATTGATTTCGTGACTCGCGGAATAGCCGAATATGAGAAGCGCCTCACGCGCTACGTTCCATTCTCCCGCCTTGAGCTTCCGGATATAAAGACGGGTAAGAATGTTACCCCCGACGTGCAGAAGACGCAGGAGGGAAATATGATTCTTGAAAAAATAAGCCCGTCCGATTTCGTCGTTCTTCTTGACGAAAAGGGACGGGAATATACTTCTCTGGAGTTTGCTTCATGGCTGGAGAAACTTATGGTAGCCGGACGCAAACGCACGGTATTTGTTGTCGGAGGCCCCTACGGATTCTCAAAAGAGGTCTACGCGCGCGCCGACGCAAAACTCTCGCTCTCTAAAATGACATTCAATCATGAGATGGTCAGAATGTTCTTCATTGAGCAGATTTATCGGGGGATGACGATTCTACGCGGTGAGCCTTACCACCATGAGTGAGGCCTCCGAGCATACGCGGGAAGATGGATAATGCAATTAGCACGCCAAGCAGACAGATATATATTCCTGTGTAGAGCTTTATTTTTCCTGTCCCTCTCGTGAGTCTTTCCTCCATAATCTCACGCTTCTCGTGAGTGGTGAACTCTTCTGTGTCGACCGCGCTCAGTGTCGTTTTCCACTTCACTATTTTGTCTTCCACATACACAAGCGCCGGATTGCCCCGGGCCACTTCCTTTATAGCAGTATCTTCGGCTGTGAGAATCTCATATTCGGGCATGGAGAGCTCTTCCCATTCGCTGATGAGTTCGGGAGAAGCGGCCACAACGCCTATCATCTCGACGTTATTCTTTGTCGCATAGTCACACAGCTCATTGATCTTCCAGGTGGTTGCGGGAGATACGGTTGCAAGATCGGGAATCAGAAGCATAAGCACCTTGCTGTTATTCTCGAAAACTTCGGCAGTCATATCTGTGTTTCCCGACTCGTCCCAGATGCGGAATGTCTTTGAATTGGTGTCTGCAGCCGATCTGGATGCTTCGTTTCCAACTTCCTTTCGTTCCTTGAAAACCCAGCCATCTTCTTCTGATGGAAGTTCATCATCCTCGCTAAACGTTTTTTCTTCTTTGCCGCGTGTATACACAAACACATATTCGGGCCCAACCTCTTCATCATCGGAGTAGATTGCCTCGCCCACAGGATAGGGACGGAAGTCGATAAGTGGCTGCCGGAAATAGCCTATCGCGCCGATCGTGCAGATGAATGCTATTGATACTACGGCGCATACCCATTGGAGTGCGGGGGTGACAAGGGCATACGTGCGGCTCTCATATTTGAAAAGCCATCCGATCATAAGGGTAAGCACAATGTTCTTCCAGAACGTGGCCCAGTTGGAAATCACGAGCGCGTCGCCGAAACATCCGCAGTCGGCCACAGGGTCTTTAATTGCAATCCATAATGTCAGCGACAGCATCACGGCCATGAACATTATGCCCAATAGGGGAGTTGAGCGCCGGTAACAGCCAAGAAGCACATAAATTCCGATAAGAAACTCGACGGCACAGAGCACGAACACGCAGGTCAGCATCAGATTCGGAATCATTCCGATGCCCAAAGCCTCGAAATATTCATTGAATTTATAGAACGTACCCCAGGGGTCGACTGCCTTTACAAATCCCGAGTATATGAAAGTGGAGCCGAATGCCAGACGGCAGAACCATGTCAGCAGCCTGTGCCACAAGGCGGGAGTCTTTTGCAGCGCTGTCTGTCTTTCAGTGGCAACTGCTTTAGCTGCTGCGTCAGGTGCCTGATTATTTGTATCTGAGCTTGATGAGTGCGAAGATTGCATAGTTGATCATGTCCATATAGTTGGCATCCACGCCCTCCGAAATCAGCGTATGCCCGTTATGCGATTCTATCTCTTTGGTGCGCAGGAGTTTCTGCAGGATAATGTCGGTAAAACTGCTTACACGCATATCACGCCATGCTTCGTCATAATCATGATTCTTGTTCACCATCAGCGAAGTTGCCTGCTCGATTGCCTTATCATAAAGCTTGAGTGCCTCAGCGGGCGCGAGAGGATTGCCGGGTCCCAGTTCGAGCTGGATGAGGGCCATAGCGCAATAGTTGACGATACCGATGAATTCCGGTTCGATGCCTTCATCAACCTTTGCATTGTCAATACCTGTCTCCTCAAGTGTGCGGATGCGTCGCGCCTTGATATAAATCTGATCGGTCAGGCTCGAAGGGCGCATTATGCGCCATGAAGTGCCATAATCGTGCATTTTCTTCTCATATATCGAGCGGCAGTGGGCGATCACAGCCGCAAACTGCTCTTCGGTGGTCTTGGGGGCGTTCATTACTTTCAGGTTTGAGATTTTCAATCATTCGGGCTTTCCGGGGATGTGTCCATCCTCAGTTTACAATGCGAAATTACCAAAAAACTTTCTCAATAGGAAATTTATTTATTATGACGAGGGGAAAATCAAAAAAAATACACTAATTTTGTAGTTGACGGGGTTTATTCGGGGGAGATACGGACTATCCAGTAAATTATAAACATCAAAAATAGAACAAGACTATGGTAATTCAGCGTTGGCAATCCGTCTTCCTGCTTATAGTAGCGGTGATGATGGGTATTTTCACGTTTATGTCGCTCGGGCAGGTGCAGCTCACTGATTATTCGCTTAACTTCACGACAATCGGATTCTCGATTGAGGGTACGTCCACCGACGGTGCGCAGACAGGTTATTACGCCTATACCTGGACATTCTTCATTGTTTCTCTTCTGAGCACAATTATTCCCTTCATCAATATCTTCATATTCAAGAATCTGAATCTTCAGAAGCGTCTCTGCATTCTCGAGATATTTTTCCTTCTTGGTGTGGTGGCATGTGGATGCGCTTACGGATATTACTATTTTACAGATGCCGTCGTGAGCTGGTCATCGCTTATCTGCGCTCCGCTGATTGCCTTTGTGGCTGATGTGATGGCGTACAACCGCATTGCTCATGATCAACGTCTTCTCAACTCTTCGAGACGTCTTATATGATCAACGGGCTATTATTCTGAAATTAATTATCCTTCAATCGGTTTATTTTTTGTAATTTTGCAGTGTGATTGGCTTGCGAGGAGCATAAGGCTGCGCTTGCCATTCCTCTAACAGAATAAATTACACGAACTCCATATTATGGCTAAAGAATTAAAGAACTTCACAAAACGTTCAGACAACTATTCACAGTGGTATAACGAACTCGTGGTAAAGGCCGACCTGGCGGAGCAGTCTGCCGTTCGCGGCTGTATGGTGATCAAGCCCTATGGCTATGCGATCTGGGAAAAGATGCAGCGTCAGCTCGATGATATGTTCAAGGCCACGGGCCACCAGAACGCTTATTTTCCCCTCCTTATCCCGAAATCGTTCCTCAGCCGCGAGGCGGATCATGTGGAAGGCTTTGCCAAGGAGTGTGCGGTCGTCACTCACTACCGACTAAAGAATGATCCCGACGGTAACGGCGTGGTGGTAGATCCCGCAGCCAAACTCGAGGAAGAACTCATCATCCGCCCGACTTCTGAGACTATCATCTGGAACACTTATAAGAACTGGATTCATTCCTATCGTGATCTCCCTATTCTCGTAAATCAGTGGGCAAATGTGTTCCGTTGGGAGATGCGTACCCGTATGTTCCTCCGCACCGCTGAGTTCCTATGGCAAGAAGGCCATACAGCCCATGCCACCCGTGAGGAGGCTGAGGAAGAGGCAATAAGGATGCTTAACGTATACAGTGATTTCGCCCAGAACTATATGGCTGTGCCTGTGGTGCGTGGCGTGAAGACTGCCAATGAGCGTTTCGCGGGTGCACTCGACACATATACCATCGAGGCTATGATGCAGGATGGAAAGGCTCTGCAGAGCGGCACGTCTCATTTCCTCGGGCAGAACTTCGCCAAGGCTTTCGACGTGACCTTCATGAATAAGGATAATAAGCCTGAGTACGTATGGGCTACTTCCTGGGGCGTGTCAACACGTCTGATGGGTGCGCTTATAATGACACACAGTGACGACAACGGCCTCGTGCTGCCTCCGAAGCTTGCTCCAATTCAGGTGGTCATCGTGCCTATCTATAAGAATGAGGAGGGCCTGAAGGCTATATCTGAGAAAGTGGAGCCTCTGTTGGAGGAATTCCGGAAGAAAGGTATCAGCGTGAAATATGATGACGCCGATAACCGACGTCCCGGCTTCAAGTTCGCTGATTACGAGGTGAAGGGTGTGCCCGTGCGAATCGCTATCGGCCAGCGCGACATAGAGCAGGGCACTGTAGAACTTATGCGTCGTGACACACTCGAGAAGGAGGTGCTCCCGCTTGAAGGTATAGTTGATCACGTGGAGAAGGAACTTGATGATATCCAGACTAATCTCTTTGAACGTGCGCTTAAGAATCGTGAGAAGCGCACCATCACCGTCGACTCCTACGATGAATTCAAGGAGAAGATCGAGGATGGTGTATTCATCCTGGCTCATTGGGACGGCACTCCTGAGACTGAAGAAAAAATCAAGGAGGAGACTAAGGCTACAATCCGTTGCATTCCGTTTGAGGGCGATGAGACTCCCGGAGTGTGCATGGTGACCGGTAAGCCTTCGGCTCGCCGCGTGCTTTTCGCCCGTGCTTATTGATTGCGACAATGTCATTTTCATTCGTTACAAATGAATCTGAATAATATAATTGCAGCCGCGGCGTTCAGCAGTATCGTCGCGGCTCAATCCTTTGCCGCATCCCTATCGGCGGAGGATTATTGCAGCCCTAAGCTGGCTGCCCCTAAGGGAGTGAAGGATATGCATCCCCTCAAGGATGGAGAGTCATTTTCCGCTGTCTCCGATGACGGCAGATCTATTGACGTCTATAGTTACAAGACGGGAGAGAAGATTTCCACTCTTTTCAGCCTCGATGGCGTAAAGGGCGATATTAAGATCTCTGATTTTGAGGGCTACGAACTGAGTGCGAACGAGAAGAAGATCCTGATCTGGAATAATTCGAAGAAAATCTACCGCAATTCATTTACGGCAGATTATTACGTGTATGACACATTCCGTTCTACGCTTGCCCGCATCAGTGAGGGCGGGAGCCAGAGATGCGCCACTATCTCTCACGATGGCCGTATGGTGGCTTATGTGAGGGATAATAATGTGTTTATTTCCAATATAGATTATAAGACGGATAAGGCCATTACATCCGACGGTAAGGTGAACAGCATTATTTATGGAGCTCCCGACTGGGCCTATGAGGAGGAATTCGGCATGCTCAATTCGTTGAGATGGAGTTCCGACGACAACACACTTGCCTTTATCCGTTTTGACGAATCGGAAGTGCCCGTTTACTCATTCGATGAGTATGGCTATTACACTAAGGAGGATGTGCTCGGTCCGATGTATCCTGACTCGTTCCGTTACAAGTACCCGCTTGCCGGCTACCCTAACTCAAAGGTTGAGGTGCGGGCTTACAATGTGGATAACGGAACGACCAAAACGATGGGTCTCGACACGGATGGAAAATATGTTCCGGCGATTGACTTTGCAGGTAATGGCTCCGATCTGATGGTGATGGTGGTCAACCGCAACCAGAATGAGCTGCAGCTTTTCCGTGTGAATCCGGGTTCAACTGTGGCTCATCCCGTTATTACGGAGACTTCTGACGCCTGGCTCAGTCCTGACGCGTACCAGATGGTCAGATATTATCAGTCTTCTTTCGTGATTGCGAGCGAACGGAGTGGCTACCGTCATCTTTATGAATACGACTATTCGGGAAATAAGTTGCGCCAGCTCACGTCGGGCAATTGGAACGTGACTGATTATTATGGTTTCGATTCAAAGAACGGGACCCACTTTATCCAGACCACGTCAAAAGGCGCGATCAATAGAAATGTTGCCTCTGTGGATTCAAAAGGTAATGTGAGGTTGCTCAACGATATGGAGGGTACCGAATCGGCCTCATTCAGCTCGAATTTCAATTATTTCCTGCGCAGCTACAGTTCTGCGGTGACTCCTCCGCAATATACTATATGCACACGAAGCGGCAAACTCGTAAAGGAGATGCAGATGAACCGTGAGTATGCCTCCCGTTATGCCGCCGCTCCAAAGATGGAGTTCCTGAAGGTTGCGAACGCCGAAGGCGAGGAGATGAATGCCTATATGATTAAACCTGCCGGCTTTGACGCCTCGAACAAGTATCCTCTGCTGATGTATCAGTATAATGGTCCCGATTCACAGCTTGTGCTCAACGCCTGGAGAATGGACGGCACCTATTATCTGGCAGCCGAGGGATTCGTGGTTTGTGCGGTCGATGGTCGCGGCACGGGCAACCGCTCCCGCCAGTGGGCTAATGTGGTCTACAAGCAGTTGGGTAAGTATGAGACAGCCGATCAGCTGGCCGGTGCAGCTTACTTCTCATCTCTCCCGTTCGTTGACGCCTCGCGCACTGCATGTTTCGGCTGGAGCTACGGAGGATATATGACGCTCATGGAGCTTTCTGATCCTTCCTGTCGCTTTAAGGCCGGCGTGTCGATGGCTCCCGTCACCGACTGGCGTTTCTACGATTCGGTCTATACCGAGCGTTATATGCAGACGCCTCAGCAGAATGAGAGGGGATATAAACTCGCATCGGCAATAGAGAGGAGTGGCTATCTCCGCGGACGTCTGCTGATCATGTCGGGCACCAGCGACGATAACGTGCATTTCTACAACACTCTTCGCTACACGTCTAAACTCAATGCTGAAGGGCAGATCTTTGATATGATGGCCTATTCGGGATTCGAACATAGCCTCAGAATGGGCAATGCGCGCGAGCAGCTCTATAAGAAGGTCGTTGATTTCCTTAAGACCCAACTGACAAAATGAGGTTTCAATGATTCCCTGAAGGATATCCTTTAAACTTCATGACGGAGACAAATTGATAAGAAAATCATCCGGCGTACCCTTTGCACCGGATGATTTTTTGTTTTTAACGTCGTGCCAACCGGAGAATTTTAAAAATTAACATTGTTAAAGTTTGCATTCCTTAAACTTTATTGGCTTTAAATTGTAAATAATGTAGAACCATTTAAACTTTATTCAAGGTTGCACCGGATTTTTTTCGTCAGAACTGACTGATTCTGATAAATTATTGGGTTAGTTTATGGCTGTCGTAGCGAATCTGAGCGCCTTCTCCTCAAAATGCCTTGAAAATTCAACCCTAACCTGTAGTGGCACGATAAGAGTTTAGATGAAAGAACTCCCTCTTCTTAATGGAGGAAGATTTACACTCCTTAAGCAGAAAAGAAAATGAGAGATCTTGAAAGAGTAAACGGCGCACAATTATTGTCCTTCTGGAAGAGCATTTCAGTAGGATTACTCGTGCTTATTCTTACATTGATGCTTTCAAGGCTTCTCCCGTTCTATTTTTCGCCTGTGGTCGGGCTTCTGGGAGCCGCCTTTCTTTATACAATCCTTTACAACAACAAGATTAAGCGCACGTCGTCGTGTATGGTGATTCCATACGCGATGTTCTACTGCATGATTGGCTATTCATTTACGTCAATTTTAATTAACGTGCTATATATCTGGGATATAATTTATATTCCGAAGGAACTGTCGTTCTTTAACGACCCCTATATGCCGAGTCTTATCCTGATGCCGATTTGCTTTATTGTATTGTTTGTGTTTTATTTAAGACGCAAGAGCCTTTCAATATGCATAGACTGCAAGCTCACCCGAGGACTCTCGATAGAACGTGGAAAACTCGGTGAGATTCTTGATCGCGAGACGCGGCTGCAGCTTCGCAACCTTATATGGATGTTCGGCTTGCTTACTGCCCTAAGCTGGTCTTACTATGAATTCCTCTACTACAAGAGCGCTTCCGTCAACAATCGCGACTGGTACATCTTTGTCTGGATCAGTGTGATTTCGCTTATTCTGGACGAAGTCTACTTCTCATCGCGTTATTATAATATATATCTTGATCTGAAGGACAACGGCGAGATTATCACTGAGGAGGAGCTCAGTGATATGACCGTAAAGACTTATCTTCGCATCTACCTTATCTGCGGCAATAAGATTTTCCTCAATACGCATATCGCGGATCCCTACATCAAGGGGAAGTTCGTCACGGATACGCCGTTCGTCACAAAACGCAATGTGAATGGTATCACTACGGCCGACGTCTCCCAGATTGTAAAGCGCATAACAGGCTTCAACGACGGCCATCTGCGTTTCTTCTACGGACGTAAGTCGCTCGATATTGCCAAACACAGTATCCTTAGATATTTCTATTTCCTGGATGGAAAGCCCGAAGATCATCCCGAACTGAAGGTAACCGGGGAGTGGATTGACTTTGATATCATCAAGTATGTCTATCAACGGCAACCTAAGTCGATGTCGAATACTTTTCTGACCGACCTTGCCCGCATGATAACTATCGTGCTGACGCAGAAGGTGTTCGATTCCAACGGCTACCGAAAGCTGAAGGTGAAGGCTTATAAGCCCACTTTCGACCTCATCGAAGTAAGGGCGAACAATTACGATTTCCAGGACGACAAGTGGCTCAAGATTGCAATGTATAATTCCGACCTCAAAGGTTTTCATCTAAAGAAATTCTTTGACCGTTGGTTGGGCACCAACCGTAACTCCAAACAGAATAACCGTAAGAGCACATGGTGAATAAAGCGATAGCCATCGTTGGCCCGACGGCTTCCGGTAAGACCCGCAGGGCGGTGGCGGTGGCTGAGGCCTTCGGCGGGGAAATTATTTCTGCCGATTCGCGTCAGGTCTATCGGAAAATGGATATTGGCACCGGTAAGGATCTCGGCGAGTACGGCAACATCCCTTATTGGCTGATTGATATTGCCGACGCCGGTGAAAAATATAATCTTCACAGATATCTTATGGATTTCCGGCAGGCATATGATAATATCTGTGCCCGCGGTCGTGTTCCCGTGATTTGCGGAGGAAGCGGAATGTATGTAGAGAATGCTCTTGCCGGCGTGTCGCTTCCTGAAGTGCCGGAGAACCGGGAATTACGGTCCCGTCTCGAAGGCAAGCCGATAGATGAACTCGCCACAATCCTTTCAGGATATAAGGAACTTCACAATACTACGGATATTGACACCTGCAAGCGTGCGATCAGGGCAATTGAGATTCAGGAGTATTACAGAACTCATCCTCACGAATGCGTGAATGTTGATGCGAGAGTATCACGCCCACTCGACGCTTTGGTAGTAGGCGTCGATATTCCACGCGAGATACGCCGTCTGGGCATTTCCAGACGTCTGAAATCACGGCTGAATGAAGGAATGGTCGAAGAGATCAAATCGATTATCGACAGCGGAGTCGCGCCGGAGGATCTCATTTATTATGGTCTTGAGTATAAGTTTGTCACTCTTTACCTTATCGGCCAACTTTCTTACACGCAGATGGTGCATGATCTGGAGATTGCCATCCATCAGTTTGCAAAACGCCAGATGACATGGTTCAGAGGCATGGAGAAGCGCGGTATTCCGATTCATTGGCTCCCTTACGACATGCCGGATGCAGAATTCATCGGTGCAGTGAAGGAGTTACTTAGGCTCCATCCACTAAAATTTCTTAATGCCAGGGCGGCGGATTTTTAGGGTATTTTCTTCCATCTTTGAAGGAGCAGCCTTTCGGCTGTGACTGAAAAGATGGAAGAAAAGACCCAAAAAGACGCCGGGCAAATGGTAATTTTCTTACCGGATTAATCAGCTTTTAAATTACGGATATAAGCTCAGTGGGCGTGTATTGACTTTACAAGACCCATTATTTTGCTATTTTATCTTGGCTGATACGCTATTGCCGGAAGTATGTAACCATCCAAGTTACTAATGGTCTCGCAGCTGCACCTCGGATATCGCTTTTTGATTCAGTCACATAGCCCGCTATGCTCCTGAATCTGCAAAGCGATATCCGAGGCACATCTGCGACCCTGGCATCAATAAATTTTAGTGGATGGAGCCTTAGCTCAGACCTTCCGGTTGAATAGCGTCCGGTCGCCGATGATGCGTGCCATCTGGGAGCGTATCGCGTAGATTGACGTCAGTTCGGCCTGAAGCTGCTGTTCCTTCTCAATATCACCTTTGCCAACTATCTCTCTCATTTTTCGGAAGATTTCATTAATGCGCTGATTGATGAGTTCGTTTTTCCATTCATCTATCGCCCTCACCACAAGCACACTCAGTTTGTCTTCCTCGAGCTGGGCATTTCCTGTCTTTACATAAATATTACTCAGATGGTGTCGCTCGAATGATATGTCCATCGCAAACTTTCGAATCTCATCGTCTTCGTGGCTGCAGAGATGCTTCACTGCATACTCCTTGATCACTCCGTGTTCCTCGGCCTTTCGCTGTTCATTGAGTGTCGTTTCTATTTTCTTCTCTTCTCTTTCAATTTCAGGTATCGAAAGTCCTTTCCCGGCAATTTCCTGATATGCCGCAGCTCTTAATTCCTGATATTTCTTTTCTGAATTTATGCGGTGGCGACTGAGCGTTTCCGTCATGGCATCGCGCATTCCCTTGATGAGTTCAAAGGTTTTCTTGAACAGAGGAACAGTGAAATCCATCTCCGATTGCGAGAGTTCATCTTCAACAAATCCTGCAACATCAAGATTCACAACGCGAGTGCCTGATTCGCCGCCATTCGTATTATCCTCGATCTCATAGGAGCAGAAGGGAAGATAAGCGTAGCGCACACAGTACTTGATCACCTCCCTCTCAAGCGGCATAACGACCGGATTGATCTGCATGCGGGCAGCATCGTTTTGTGGCGCAGTTGTCGGCTCAGTGTTTCCGGCGGTCTCGGGGCTGACTGTCTGAGAAGTCTGCGAGGGTTCATGCCGGGGCGTAACAGGCATTGTGGGCGCGTTGTTAGTGGCTGGAGTATCAGGATAGCTCTTCAGGGTGCGTTGATTCTTAATATTCTCCACAATCAGCCTGCGGGCGCGGCTCACCGACCGGGCAACTGTTGCTTCCGGAACACCGAGAATGATGCTGCATTCCTGCACGTAGACATCGCGCGACACCGGATCCGGAATATGTGCTATAGACTCCACTACGCTGTTAATAGCGGAAATACGTTTTTGAGGATCGCTCTTTACTGTGTCAAGAAGCACCTGTGCCTTGAAGCGGATAATATCGGTCTCATGTTCGGCCACATAGGCCTTGAAATCCTCCGGAGTATGCTTTCGTGCGAATGAATCCGGGTCATCACCGTCGGGAAGAAGTAGCACCTTTACATTGAGCTTATGACTCAGCAGCATGTCTATACCGCGTAAGGAGGCCTTGATGCCGGCGGCATCACCGTCATATATCAACGTGATATTCTCCGTGAAGCGGTGGATCATAGCGATCTGGCCGTCAGTAAGGGCTGTCCCGGACGAGGCTACTACATTCTTCATACCCGATTGCCACATACCGATCACGTCCATATAGCCCTCCACAAGAAAACACTTTCCTTCCGACACGATCGCCGATTTGGCCTGGAAGATGCCGTAAAGTTCGTTACTCTTCTTGTAAAGTTCAGATTCGGGAGAATTGATATATTTGGCGAGTCCGCCCTTAAGGTCCCGTCCTCCGAAAGCAATAACCTTTCCGGCCGTATTGAGGATAGGGAAGATGACACGACCTCGGAACCGATCGTAATCCCGGCCCTGCTGAGATGTGCCGATAAGTCCTAATTGCTTCAGAATGTCGAGTTGAAATCCGGCTTTGCGGGCCGCTTCAGTGAGGTTGTTGCCCCTATCGAGTGCATAGCCGAGATGGAAAGCCTTGATTGCTGCATCTGTCACTCCTCGCTCGGTGAGATACTGAAGTCCGACATCGCGGCCTTCATCTGTCTGCCACATATCTTCCTCCATCTTTCTCATCGCCCATTCGTTGGCAACGAACATGGCCTCCCGAAGCGATTGGCGTGCACGCTCCTCATCTGTCACCTCGCGCTCCACGACTTCTATGCCATATTTGCGTGCAAGATGAAGAAGGGCCTCATGGTAGGAGAGTCCCTCCTTTTCCATGATGAAGTTGACTGGTGATCCCCCTTTCTTACATGAAAAGCAGTAGCAGAAATTCTTAGCCTTATTTACGGAAAATGAAGGAGTGCGCTCGTTATGGAAAGGACAGAGGCCCATGTAGTTTGATCCTCTCCTGATAAGATGCACGTAGTCGCCGACTACGTCAACTATATCCGCCGTCTCCTTTATTCGCTCAACAGTGGCTCTGTCGATCATTCTTTATCTGAAAATTATATCCCTATTTAACGCGGAGTTCCGAGAGAATCTTGCGAAGCTCCTCGCTTGTCTCAAGACGCGTCGGCACGAGCGGAAGACGCAGTTCATTGGCAATCTTTCCCATATCGTGAAGTAGCGACTTCACTCCGGCCGGGTTGCCGTCGACGAAGAGTTCGTCGTAGAGACGTGAGAATTTATAATGGATCGGCAGGGCCCCTTGGTAGTTACCGTCGAGACAGAGCCTTACCATCTTGCCGAAGGTCTTGGGGAACGCGTTGCCTACAACTGATATTACTCCCACGGCTCCGAGAGTCATCAGCGGATAGGTGAGTGAATCATCGCCGGAGATGACACTGAAATATTCCGGACAATGATTGATGATAGTTTCGATCTGCTTGAAATCTCCGGAGGCCTCCTTGATTCCTATCACCTTATCGCCCAGACCGGCAATGCGCAGGGTGGTGGATGCCGAGATATTGACTCCCGTACGCCCGGGCACGTTATAAAGGATCACCGGTAGGGGAGATGCTTCGACAACACACTTGTAATGCTCGAACAGTCCTTCCTGAGAAGGCTTATTGTAGAAGGGGGCGACCGACAGGATTGCCGAATAACCTGAAAGATCCGAATGTCGCAGATCTTCAACAAGTTCACGCGTACAGTTGCCACCCATGCCTACTACGAGCGGAATGCGGCCGTTCACTTTTTCAACCACAAACCGACGCACGATGATGCGTTCTTCGGCAGTAAGTGTGGCTGTCTCGCCGGTGGTGCCGAGCACCACCAGATAATCCGCACGGCCGGCAATCAGATATTCGATCATACCTTCCAGCGCTACGTAATCTATTTCTTTTTCAGCATCGAATGGCGTGATTAAGGCCACGCCCATACCCTTTAAGCTTAATGAGGCCATAAGTGTGTTGCGCTATTGTTGTGATGCGCCTGAAATCGTGTGTCTGATTTCTTTTGTTACGCATTGCAAAGATAATATTTTTGGGCGAATAAAAAAAATATCAGCTTCTGCGCAAAGACAGAAGCTGACATTTATCAAATTCCTACATTATCCCCTGTCGGACTCCGACGTTGTGACGGCGAGTGCGTCCGACCAATATGAATGTGATGATTTTAGTGTATGGAGCCTTAGTCCATACTCTCAATTGTCATGGCCGCAATCTTGTGGTTATGATCTTCTACAAATCTAATTATCTCGTCGCGTTCCTTGCTCATGTCGACGTCGGCCTTAATGCGGATCATAGCATTGAAGGGCGATGTGTTCGACTGATATATATGGCGGTAGCACTTGGCAATATCATCGATAAGTTCTTCCGAGAAATTACCTTTGCGGAGCACGAAGGCATTCACCCCGAAGTAGGAGATAGGATTGTGTGCCATGATTACGAAGGGAGGCACGTGCCCGTTTACGCGGCAGCCTCCTTTGATCAGAGACCACTTACCGATCTCGCACTTCTCATGCACGAGTGAGCACGACGACAGAATTGAACAATCGTTGATCTTGCATGAACCTGCGATTTTTACAGAGTTGCCTATCACGATTGAATTCCCGATCTCAGTGTCGTGAGCGATATGACTCTGGGCCATGATGAAATTATCATTGCCGATGCGTGTCGCTTCTTCATTGTAGATACTCCGGTTGATGATCACCTGCTCACGAATGGTATTGTTGTCTCCGATTATCACGTAGCTGTTTTCTCCCTTCCACCGGAAATCCTGTGGAGTGGCGGAGATAATGCATCCGTCGTAGAAATGGTTGTTCTTACCGATTCTTGCGCCTGACCGTATACTCACATGTGGCCAGATTATGCAGCCGTCGCCGATCTCAACATTCTTGTCGATATAGGCGAATGCATGAATAGTGACGTTCTCCCCGATTTTTGCTTCGGGATGCACAAATGCTAAAGGACTGATTTCTGACATAATAGTTTGGAATTAGATTATCTTCCGCCACCGACCGACTGATAGAGCGAAATCAGGGCTCCTACTTTCGTGTGCCAAGCGTTAAGGCTTGCAAGTTGTGCACTAAGGAGGCTCGACCGTGCGGTCAGCACTTCAAGATAGGTGGTTGATGTATTTAAGGTTAACAGTTCCTGAGTATATTCTACCGACTTCTCGAGGTCGTCGATCTGCTTGAGGATATATTCGCGTTTCTGCTTATTGTAGTTATATGTGGCCAGTGCATTGCTTACGTCGGCGCTCGCGCTGAGCACTGCTTTCTCAAATGCGTTCATCGCCTGCTCCTGGCGTGCTTTAGCCACTTCGAGATTCGCGATGTTCTGACCGCGAGAGAAGAGGGGAGCGGCAAGCGACCCTGCAAGCTGGATAAACCATTTCCCGGGATTAGAAACAATATTGCCGAGCAAGTTGGTGAATCCACCGTTACTTGAGATAGTGAGTCCCGGATAGAATGCGGCACGTGCGGAGTTGGTAGTGTAATATGCGCTCGCAAGTCCGCGCTCTGCGGCCTTTACATCGGGTCGCACCGCGAGATACGATACGGGCACCCCCGACGTAAGAGTGGCCGGGAGATCGAAGTTCATATCTCCTGAGGTGGTATATTCCTGCGGGTATGAGTGCAGAAGAATCGACATCGTATTGTTCATTTGATGGATTGCTTCCTTGAGGTCGGGGATAGAGCTCATGATGCTCCAGTAGTTTGCCTCACTCTGCACGACGGCTGCTTCATTCACTCGCCCTGCATTTTTCATCAGGCGCATCGATTCTACCTGATCTTTCCAAATTTCTGAAGTGCGCTCGGTGAGTTGAAGCTGCTGATTGAGAAGCATCAGTGCATAGTATGTGTTGGCTACCCCGCAGATGATCTGTGAGCGCGTGGCCTGATAGTAGTCTTCCATCTGATCGACAGCTACCTTCGCACCCCGTTTACGATTTAGAATCTTTCCGAACACATCGACTTCCCAGCTGATCGCCATCGGGATCGTGTAAGTCCACGTGTCCATCTTACTGTCGCCATATTTCGCAGCGCCACCGTTAGGGTTAAGCACTACCGAAGGCAGATAGCTTAGCTTAGCGCCCTTCAGCTGGGCGCGTGCGATCTCAATATTTTTCACGGCGTCATCAAGATCCTTATTGTTATCGAGCGCCGTGCGGATATAATCCTGAAGCACGGGGTCTGTAAATATCTGATCCCAGCTGAGATAAGG
This sequence comes from uncultured Muribaculaceae bacterium, assembly GCA_947178505.1. Classification (GTDB taxonomy): domain Bacteria; phylum Bacteroidota; class Bacteroidia; order Bacteroidales; family Muribaculaceae; genus Lepagella. Next base: position 81,907 of record CAMWYR010000002.1, read on the forward strand.
GAGTGACGCGGAATCCGGGGCGGCCTGTGATGATTCCTCGAAGGCCTTTACGTAACTGTTCTCTGAAGGCAGTTCGTAGGCATTGTATATGTGGCAGCTCGAGAGACTGAGCGCTACGGCTACCGGCAGTATATATTTTGTTGTCTTCATTTGTAAAGAATTGGCCCGGAAGGATTAGTCGTAAGGAATGAATCCTTCCGGGAATTTTCTTGCTTAGTGGCGGTTATATTGTTCAAGCTCGGCTGAGATCTTGGAGTTGTCTTTGTCGCTCCACTTCACAGGAGTGATCTTCTCCTGAATGATCTGGCAAGCAACGAAGAGAGCCGGCACGATGAGCACCTGGAGGATCATACCGATAAGCATACCACCTATCGCGCCCGTACCGAGTGCATTGTTACCGTTGGCTCCTGCTCCGGTTGCGAACATCATGGGAAGAAGACCGATGATCATTGCCAGAGACGTCATGAGGATAGGACGCAGACGTGCTTTCGCACCTAAGATCGCAGAGTTGAGGATGCTCACGCCTGTGCGGCGGCGCTCAAGCGCGAACTCTACGATAAGGATGGCGTTCTTGGCCAGAAGTCCGATAAGCATGATGAGCGCGATCTGTAGATAGATATTGTTGTTGACGCCCATAATCTGCGCGAACACGAATGTCCCCATCAGACCGAATGGAACTGAAAGAATAACTGCCCACGGAAGCACATAACTCTCATACTGAGCCGAGAGGATAAGATAAACGAACACAAGCACGAGTGCGAACACAACACCGAGCGATGTGCCGCCGTTAGCTTCCTCTCGGGTCATACCGGAGAATTCAAACGTATATCCGATAGGAAGAGTAGCATCCGCAACGCGATTGATCGCCTCGATAGCCTCGCCCGATGATACACCCGGAGCCGGCTGGCCGGTCACTGAGATAGACGTAAAGAGGTTGAAGCGGTTGATAAGGTCCGGACCATACACGCGCTTAAGCGTAACGAAGTTGTCGATCGGCGCCATCTCGTTACCGTTGCGCACCTTAACCTGCTTGAGGGTCTCGGGAGACACTCGGGCCTCCGGAGATGCCTGCATCATGACGCGGTAGAGCTTACCGAATGAGTTGAAGTTGGAGACATACATACCGCCGTAGTAACCCTGCAGCGCCTGAAGCACCGCGCTCTGAGTGAGGCCTGCTTTCTTTACCTTGGCGACGTCGATCTCCACCATGTACTGCGGGAAGGTCGGGTTGAATGTCGAATAGGCCATCTGCACTTCCGGTTGAGCATTCAGCTGGGCGATGAAGTTCTGATATACCTTGAAGAAGTTATCGAGAGATCCACCCGTCTTGTCCTCAAGCTTGATCTCAAAACCGTTGGTTATTGAGTAACCCGCGATCATAGGAGGCTGGAAGAACATGATGTTGGCCCCTTTGATCTGCTGACACTTCGCAATGAGCCGGGCAACGATTGCATCCGACGACTGAGATTTCTCCTTACGCTGATCCCAGGGTCTCAACTTGATGATGAATGAGCCGTACGTATTACCGCGACCTCCGATGAAACTGAATCCGAGAATGGATGTGCGCGACTGCACCTCAGGAATAGTATTGATGATTGAGTCGACCTGAGTAAGAACCTTTGACGTGCGCTCCTGTGAAGAGGCAGGTGGCAGCGTCACGGCTCCCATGATCGTACCGGTATCTTCGTTTGGCACAAGTCCGGTCGGAGTGACTGACATAAGCCACACAAGGATGCCGACTGCTACGGCTACTGTACCGAAACTGAGGATTTTGTGTGCAATGAAGAATTGTACCCCCTTTTGGTAGACCACAAGAAGCTTATCGAAAGCGTTATTGAATGAATCCAGGTACTCGCGGGAGAAAAGACCGATCAGAGCAAGCACGGCCACGACTATGGCGATGATGCTTTCTGCGATATTTTCAAATGTGTACCATCCGAGCACGAGGAATACGATAGATGCAATAAGGAGGCAGGTAGTTACAATCGGCGGGAATTTAAGGCGTAAACGCTTCTTATATGTATCAGCAACCACTTCTCCGGCGGCTGAATAGGCATCCTTCATACGCTTGCCGAGCGGATCGACGGAGCCATCCTTCTTATGAGGCTTCAGGAAGATCGCGCAGAGTGCGGGAGAGAGGGTAAGTGCGTTGATTGCCGACAGACCGATTGCCATTGCCATCGTAAGACCGAACTGACGGTAGAAGATACCGGCCGTGCCACCGAGGAATGACACAGGAATGAACACGAGCATCATCACGAGTGTGATGGAGATAAGGGCTCCGGCGATCTCTCGCATCGCATCAATTGAGGCCTTCCGTGCTGACTGATAGCCTTGGTCGAGCTTGGCATGGACGGCCTCCACCACGACGATGGCGTCGTCGACCACAATCGCAATCGCAAGCACAAGTGCTGAAAGCGTAAGAAGGTTAAGCGTGAAGCCGAAGATATAGAGAAGGAAGAACGTACCGATGAGGGCCACAGGAATAGAGATAATCGGGATGAGCGTCGACCGGAAATCCTGAAGGAAGAGGAACACCACGAGGAACACCAGCACGAATGCCTCTATAAGCGTCTTCACAACCTCGTGGATAGAGGCGAAGAGGAAGTCGTTGACACTCATCTGAGTCTGGATAACAAGACCCTTCGGAAGTTCCTTTCGAGCCTCATCGAGGAATTTCTCAATCGACTCAACAACCTCGGTTGCATTTGAGCCGGCACTCTGATAGACAACGAAAGCCGAACCTACCGCGCCATTGATTCGTGAACCGGCACCGTAGCTGAGGCGTCCGAGCTCGATCTTTGCAACATCCTTGAGACGCAGAATCTCACCGTCTTCCGTGGCTCGGATAATTATATCCTCAAATTCCTTGGGCTCGGACAGACGTCCCTTGTACTTCATCACATACTGGAACGACTGATCACCCTGCTCACCGAACTGACCGGGAGCAGCCTCAATATTCTGCTCTGCGAGCGCTGCGCTGATGTCTGAAGGCATAAGTTTATACTGCGCCATCATGTCGGGTTTCAGCCAGATTCGCATTGAGTAATCAGCTCCAAAGGATGAAGCATCACCAACGCCCGGCACACGCTTCACCTGAGGAATGATGTTGATAGATACGTAGTTGTCGATAAACTGAGTCGAATAGTTGTTATCAGGCGCGTACACGCCGGCTACAAGAAGCATCGAAGTCTGACGCTTTTGAGTCAGCACGCCCACCTGCGTTACCTCCGAGGGAAGGAAGGCCTGTGCTTTCGCTACGCGGTTCTGCACGTCGACCGCCGCCATATTCGGGTCCATTCCCTGTTTGAAATAGATATCGATGGTGGCCTGGCCGTCGTTCGTTGCCGACGATACCATGTAGTCCATATTTTCCGCACCATTGATCTGCTCTTCAAGAGGTGCGATAACTGAATTAAGCACCGACTGTGCGCTCGCACCGGTGTATGTCGTCGACACCTGAATAGTCGGTGGCGCAATTGACGGATACTGCTCAATCGGAAGATTGACCAATCCCAGCAGACCGAAGATCACTATGAAAATAGAGATCACAGTGGAGAGCACCGGCCTGTTAATAAAATTATCCAGTTTCATTATCTGATGTTATGTACCGATAAGTTGTTGTTTTTATTTTGACTGAGCGGCTGCCTCGCCTGATGCTGTAGCTGTCTTGGGAGTGATTACCATTCCGTCGCGGACGCTGATACCTACTCCTTCAACCACGATTACGTCGCCCTCTTTAAGGCCGCCGGTGATGATATAGTTCTTACCATCGTTGATATCGGCCACCTGGATTGGCACTGAATGCACTTTTGAGCTGTCTCCGAGCACGTAGGCAAACTTCATATCCTGGATCTCAAATGTAGCACTCTGAGGAATCTGGAGGTTAGACCCCTGTACCATCGGGATGATTACTTTGCCCGTGTTGCCGCTGTGAAGCATGCCCTTGGGGTTGGGGAAGAGGGCCTTCGCTGTGGCTGAACCTGTTGAAGAGTCTATCACGCCCGAAATGGAGATGATTTTTCCGGGATACTCGTAGCGTTCACCCGTAGCGAGTTCGAGCGTAACAGGGGGAAGAGCCTTGATCGCCTCCTGAAGAGAACGCTTGCCGTTGTCGGTCAGAGCGAGCACTTCTTTCTCATTAAGTGCGAAAGTTGCGCGCATTTCCGAGTTGTTCGAAAGAACGGTCAGAAGCGACTGAGGAGTCACAAGCGAGCCCTCGCGATAGTCGATGCTGCCGACAACGCCACTCTCCGGAGCTGTTACTGTCGAAAAGCTGAGGTTCTTACGGGCCGAAGTGAGATTGGCCTGTGCCTGGCTGATCTGCGACTTGGTGGCGTTGAGCTGTGCAACTGCTGCATTATAGGCGTCAACTGAAGTCTGATATGCCGGCTGAGAGATAATATTCTTGTCGAGAAGCAGTTTGTTGTTGTTCATATTGGTCTTCGCAGTGTTGACATTGGCCTGAGCGACCGCTACCTGCGATTTTGCAGCCTCTACACTCGCCTGAGCAGCATCGACTGCGGCCTGAAGCTGCACCTGATCGATAATGAAGAGAGTCTGACCTTTCGATACCTTCTGACCCTCCTCTACGCATACCTTGGTCAGGAAGCCCTGAACCTGAGGACGGATCTCAACATCATTCTCTCCTTCAAGAGTGGTCGGAAGCCCGCTCTCAAGAGTAGTGGTTTCTTCTGTCACAGTCATTACGGCAAGTTCCGGTGCCGACATCTGCTGATCCTGTTTTCCCTTGCAGGAAGGGAGAACTACGGCCACTGCAATGGCCGGCAGCAACACGCTGCTTACTCTTTTAATCATAATCTGTTACTATTAGTTGTTTTTTTGATTTTTTACGTGGTGTAGTTAGGCGTGTCCTAAATTTATTAACAATCTTCCTCAGGGTGGCGCATAGCTTCCCCTTTATACTCTAAAATGCAAATTTAATGTTTTTTATCTGAATTATTCCCATAAGTAGATAAAAATGTCCCTTTTTGACCAATTTTAAGTGAAATAGAAAACTAAAATCACTATCGGAGTTTTCAGAATGAATAAATAAAAGAGCGCAATTGCGCTCTTTTATTTATTCTCCGCTGAAAGGAGGAGGGGTGCCGGCATCTTCATCGTCTTCAGGGGTCTTTGTATCCTTAAGCGAATCATCCTTCTTCTTTACATCCTTCTTAACCGGGTCGTTAAGTTCGGTAAAATCCTCATAAGCGTCCGTATACTCAGGTGCGGATTCATGTTTCTTGTTATCACCGGAATTCTTCTTATTTATCTCGATAATCTCATCGGTGCGAGACTTCCACTGGCGTTTGCCGAGAATCTCCTGCACGTCATCGTGGAATATTACCTCCTTTTCCACGAGAAGGTCGCGGATCCGGTTATGCTGGGCTGCATATTTTCGGAGAATTTCCTTCGCACGCTCATACTGCTCATTGACTATTCGCTTCACCTCCTCATCAATTACCTTCGCAGTCTCATCCGAGTAGGGTTTCGTAAAGCCCATTTCCTGGCCGGTAGAGTCATTGTAATTAAGGTTGGGCAACTTGTCGCTCATTCCATATACGAGTACGAGCGAACGGGCTATCTTCGTACACTTCTCCAGGTCATCGCTGGCACCGGTGCCGACTTCTCCTAGGAATACTTCCTCCGCCGCACGGCCTCCGAGGAGTCCGCACATCGTGTCGAGAAGTGCCTGCGTAGGAATGATCTGGCGTGCTTCGGGAGCATACCAGGCTGCACCGAGTGCCCGCCCGCGGGGCACGATCGTCACCTTTACGAGCGGATTGCCATATTTCGTCATCCATGAGATTGTGGCATGTCCTGCTTCATGGGTAGCGATTGCCACCTTCTCCTCATCAGTAATGATACGTGATTTCTTTTCAAGACCACCGACGATACGGTCGATGGCAGCCATAAAATCATCCCATTCCACTGAGTCCTTATTATTACGGGCTGCGATCAGGGCTGCTTCGTTGCAGACATTAGCGATATCTGCGCCGGAAAAACCTTGGGTCTGGCGGGCGAGCTGCTCGATATCAAGCTTGCTGTTGCATTTGATATTGCGCAGATGCACCTGGAAGATCTCTTCGCGGTCGGTAAGTTCGGGAAGATCAACATAAATCTGTCGGTCGAAACGGCCTGGTCGGAGCAATGCCTTGTCAAGCATATCGGCGCGGTTGGTAGCCGCCAGGCAGATCACTCCTCCGTTGGATGAGAATCCATCCATAGCCGTAAGAAGCTGATTGAGCGTATTCTCGCGCTCATCATTGGATCCCATGTTCGGGTTGCGTCCGCGCGCACGGCCCACGGCATCAATCTCATCGATAAATACTATACATGGGGCCTTCTCCTTTGCCTGCTTGAAAAGGTCGCGTACACGCGCTGCACCGACACCGACGAACATTTCCACGAAGTCGGATCCCGACATCGATAGGAATGGCACGTCAGCCTCCCCGGCTACAGCCTTGGCCAGAAGGGTCTTACCCGTTCCCGGAGGGCCTACAAGAAGCGCTCCTTTAGGTATCTTTGCCCCTAACTCAGTGTATCGCTGTGGATTCTTGAGGAATTCAACAATCTCCTCAATCTCCACCTTGGCCTCGGAAAGACCGGCCACATCCTTGAACGTCACATTCGTGCCGTTACCCTTATCGAAGATTGTCGCTTTTGACTTTCCGACATTAAAGATGCCACCTCCGGGGCCACCACCCGACGCCATACGGCGCGACATGAACATCATGACGCCGATTACGAGCACGATCGGCCCGAAATACCATATGACTTTCATCAGATCGCTTCCCTTCTCGTAATTAACCTTTATCTGAGGCTTTCCTTCTGAAGCGAGCGTGGCATTCCATGAATCGATCTTCTCCTGAATCTTGTCGGTAGAGGGAATGGTGGTCTCGATTTTTTTATCCCCGGTCATCTGGGGAGTCATGTCAAACTTCATGTCTTTAGCTCCCTGTTCGGTCAGGAAGCCCTCGGCTACTCCGTTCTGAGTCTGCACCATGATTTTGTCAAGGTCGCCCTTAAGGGCCGCCTTCTCAAATTCCGACCAATCCACATTTTTTACCTGAGATGTGTCCTGGAAGTAGTATAATGCAATGAGGGAAAATGCCAGAAGACCATACATCCAATACATATTGAATAGTGGTCTTTTGTTGTTACGCTTTTTATTCGGTTGCGCCATAATGTCGGGTATTAATTCAGATGGTAATGATGCGAGGAGACGTCGCGCTCTTTTTTCAGGTTGGATTGCGGGTAATCAGTCGAGATCCTCCACTTCGGTAATGCTTGCGTCGCTCCAGAGGTCCTCAAGATTATAGAAGTGTCTGAATTCAGGCACGAACACGTGCACGATGAGTTCTCCGTAGTCTATCACTATCCATTGTGAGTTGCGGTAGCCATCGTAATTGTAAGGCTTCACTCCTAATTTCTCGCGGAGTTTCTCACGGATATTATCTGCTATTGAAGACACCTGCGACGTCGACTTACCTTCGCAGATTATGAAGGATTTTGCTGGAGCAGATTCAATATCCTTAAAATCTATCCGGCAGATTCCCGTGCCCTTAATGTCTTGCACGGCTTCCACCACCCCGGCTTCAAGCTGACTGAAGTCTGCCGGCAATGTGCTTGCTGTTATATTGTTCATTCTATACTTTTGATTTAATGTGGAGTCGGATTAATTTAAATTCTACAACTTCACTATAACCTTTAACAAATGAAATGCCAGTTTTATCATCCCGCAGTTGGGAAACTGCGTTTTTTAACAATGCTTAAATTTTTATTTATCATAAAACCGACGATAATATATTGTCTGATTATTCCGACAAAATAATAGGGCATAGGGGGCGTTTTTTATACATAATGAGACACTTTAGAATTTATTTCCTGCTGGCTGTATCAATTCTTGCCCTCGGTGCGAGAGGTGAGAACGTAAAGATTTCGGGTAAGGTTGTTGATAGTGAGGATAAGCCTATTGAGTTCGCGACCGTCCGGGTGGCGAAGTCGGCCATAGGCACAAATACTAATCTGAAGGGTGAGTATTCTTTGTCGATTGCGGAGAAAGACACTATCGAGATGGTCTACAGTTGCATCGGCTTCAAGACCGTGGTGCATAAGCTCGTTAATCCCAAGGGTGATCTGACGCTCAATGTGCGACTCTATCCTTTTGACGTCGATCTTAAGGAAATTGAGGTGGTCGGCTATCGTCAGAATTCCAACGGTATGCAGACTCTCAACACGGAGAGTTATAAACTATCTCCGGATGTGACGGGAGGTAGCGTGGAAGCGCTCATTACGACGATGCCGGGTGTGAATTCAAGCAACGAAATGAGTTCGCAATATTCTGTGCGCGGAGGCTCTTTTGATGAAAACTCCGTATATATCAACGGAATGGAACTTTATCGTCCGCAGCTTGTGCGGAGCGGTCAGCAGGAGGGCATGAGTGTAATAAACCCGGCAATGGTCGGAAATATCAAGTTTTCTTCGGGCGGATTCCCGGCCCGGTATGCTGATAAGATGTCCTCGGCTCTTGATATCACATATCGTGAGCCGGAGGCTTTCGAGGGAGCTCTGAATCTGAGTCTGATGGGTGCCGAACTTGCAGTCGGGAACAACACCGGTAAATTCTCGCAGTTGTCGGGAGTCAGATTCAAGAAAAATAATTCTTTGCTCTCAACGATGGATACGAAAGGGGAGTATGATCCGACGTTCTTTGATTTCCAGACGAATATGAACTTCAAGCCTAACGAAAGGCTGACTATTAATTTATTAGGGAATGTCGCGATAAACAATTTCTCCTTCAAGCCTCAGGACCGCGAGACGAGTTTCGGCACTTCGGAGGATGCCAAGAGTTTCAGGGTCTATTTTGACGGTGAGGAAAAAGACAGGTTCGAGACTTATTTCGGTTCGCTTTCCGCTACCTATCGGGTAAATAAGGCCACGAGCTTCCGGCTCGGCGTAGGTGGCTTTCTCTCTAATGAACTTGTATCGTATGATATTTCGGGTGAGTACTGGCTTGACCAGGCCGGGACCACTGGCTCTGACGGTATCGGCGGCGAACTTGGCGTGGGCAAGTATATGGAGCATTCTCGCAACCGTCTGAAAACGTCGGTGTTCCAGATAAATCTGTCGGGCCTTACTAAATTCCGCGCCAACAACATTGCCTATGGAGTCGGATTCCAGCAAGAGCGTTTCCACGACCGCACAAAGGAGTGGGAATGGAGAGATTCAGCCGGTTATTCCTTGCCGACCCTTCCGGAGGGTGTTCACCTTGTGTATAATCTCACATCGCGACAGAACATCTCCATCACGCGCTTCAATGCATACGTTGAGGATGCTATATATCTCAGCAATAACTTCGCATATATGACTCTCAATGCCGGCCTGAGATTCTCCTATAACGGCTTCAATAAGGAATCGCTCGTTTCTCCGCGCGTGAATTTTTCTGTTAACCCTGTGAATGCTCCGGCGTGGTATTTCAGGTTAGGAGCCGGTCTTTACTATCAGTCTCCATTTTATAAGGAATACCGCGAGATGGTGGAGGATGACTATGGCAACTACCTTATCAGGCTCAATGATAAGATTAAGTCGCCGCGAAGTATTCAGCTGATTCTTGGTGCTGACTATACGTTCCGCGCGATGAACCGTCCTTTTAAACTTACCGGCGAGGCTTATTATAAGAATCTTGCCAACCTCATTTCTTACGAATACGACAATCTTAAGATCACATACTCCGGACGCAATGACTCGAAGGGTTATGCGATGGGTCTCGATTTTAAACTGTTCGGTCAGTTCGTGGAGGGAAGTGATTCTTGGATTAGTTTCTCGCTTATGAAGACTCAGCAGGACCTGGATGGGAAGAGAGTGCCGTTGCCGTCGGATCAACGTTACTCCGTGAGCGCATACTTCACAGACTATTTCCCGAAGTTTCCCAAACTGAAATTCAGTCTTCGCGGTGTGTTTTCAGATGGGTTGACAATGACTCCCCCTCACACGAGCAGAGCTGTCACTTACTTCCGCGCTCCGGCCTACAAGCGTGTTGATATCGGACTCAGCTGGCAATTTATCGGCGCACCGTCGGAAAACCAGCGTCGCACAGGCTTCTTCAGCCATTTAAAGAGCCTGGTGCTCGGTGTCGATGTTTTCAACTTGCTTGATATCGCGAATGTCAGCAGTTATTATTGGGTCACTGATGTCAACAATATCCAGTATGCAGTGCCCAATTATTTGACACGCAGGCAGTTTAACGTGCGTCTGTCGTGCGAATTCTGATATTGATGCTTACGGCGCGATTTGCATAAGTGCACGATATTTGCTAAATTCGCCGAAAATATATAGAAATATGGCCCAGAAACCAAGTATACCCAAGGGCACGCGCGATTTCGGTCCGCTCGAAATGGCGCGTCGCAACTATATCTTCGATACAATCAAGAAGAATTTCCGTCTTTTCGGCTATAAGCAGATTGAGACTCCTGCGATGGAGAATCTTTCGACACTTATGGGAAAATACGGAGAGGAGGGCGATAAGCTTCTCTTTAAGATTCAGAATTCCGGTGATTTCCTGAAGAGCTGCAGTGATGCCGAACTCGCAGAGCGCAATCTCGTGCGCCTCACTAACAAGATGTGTGAGAAAGGTCTCCGCTACGACCTGACGGTTCCTTTCGCGCGTTTTGTCGTGCAGCACCGCAACGACCTCACTATGCCCTTCAAGCGTTATCAGATTCAGCCCGTATGGCGTGCCGACCGTCCGCAGAAGGGCCGCTATCGTGAATTTTATCAGTGCGATGCCGATGTGGTCGGTTCAGATTCCCTCTTTAATGAGGTGGAGCTTCTTCAGCTTATCGACAAGGTGTTCGCCGATCTGAAGATTAACGTTATCGTTAAGCTTAACAACCGAAAGATTCTTGCCGGCATCGCGGAGACGATCGGAGAGGCCGACAAGATTGTAGATATCACTGTAGCCATCGACAAGATTGATAAGATCGGAATCGAGAATGTGAACAAGGAACTTGCGGAGAAGGGTCTTGGCGAAGAAGCCATAGCTGCGCTGCAGCCTATTCTCGAACTCAAGGGTTCGAACAGTGAGAAACTCGACCGCCTTGCCGACTTCCTGAAAGACTCAGAGACCGGGCGGCTCGGCATTCAGGAGATGCGTACGGTGATGGAAGCTGTTGACGCTCTCGGCCATAAGTGTGAGATGGAAGTTGACTTCTCCTTGGCCCGCGGGCTCAACTATTATACCGGTACAATCATCGAGGTGAAGGCTGCCGATGTAGAGATTGGCAGTATCACGGGCGGAGGCCGTTACGACAATCTCACCGGTGTGTTCGGTATGCCCGGTCTGTCGGGAGTCGGTATATCTTTCGGTGCCGATCGTATATATGATGTCCTTACTCAACTGAATCTTTTTCCCGAATCGCTCAGTAGCACCGTACGGGTGATGTTTGTCAATTTCGGTGATAAGGAGGCTCTCCAGGCTCTTAAATATATAAAGGCATTGCGCGGAGCCGGCATTCCCGCCGAACTTTATCCCGACAATGTCAAGATGAAGAAACAGATGACTCAGGCTTCTTCCGAGAATATCCCTTACGTAGCATTTGTCGGTGATACCGAGATCGAAACCGGCACAATGGTGATCAAGGATATGGCTTCGGGCGAACAGAAGGCTTACACTGTGGAGGAGGCCATCTCTCTTCTATTATAAACCGCACTCTTTCATAACGCCTTCCTGATTCAGGCTGGCGTTATGAATCTAATTCTGTGAAAAATGAGTAATAATGTCATAACTCCGCGGGAATTCCTTATGATGCAGCCCTATTTCCCGGAGCATACCGAGACCGATCCCGATTATCTGAGAATTGCCAACAAGCTGTTGCGCTGTATCAATGAGTCGGAATATGGGCGGTCACTTCCTGAAGGACTTGATAAGAAAATAGCCCTCACTCTGACCGATTATATGCAGGATATTGTAGCGGATGCAGGCTTGTGGCGCGCATTCATCGAGGCTAACCGGGCATTGTATGGCTGGTCGATTCCATTCCATAATGTCGGGGAGGATTATATCGATTACGAACTCAATAGGGAAGATGTCTGTTTCCTCTGCTGGTATGTAATCGCTATGCTGTGGGAAGACCGACGCGATCTTTACCCCCATGATTCTGCGCTTCTTGCCTTCGCCGACGAGTGTTTCTCGGTGATGGAGGAAGAATATGACGAAGCCCCGGTCAACGAGAAGTATAATATCGCACGCGGACTTGACTTAAAGGATCCTGAGGATTCCGAGGCTATCTATCATCTGGGTAGGTGGCTTTTTCTGCACTCATATCTTCTCACTCCGGCCTTTACTCTCACCCTTCATCAACTGATGCAGAGCGTTGATATGAAGGATCCCGATGCTGATTCGAAACTGAATGAGGCCATTGAGCAGGCGATGCTTGAAAACACCACCGGTCCGCTTGCGCTCTTCACGCCGGAGTGGGTCTATCTTATCATCAACGGTGAATTGCCTGAAAGTGCGCGGCCCGCAAAGGATAGTGAGGCGCTCCCGGTCAAGACGCATCCTTATTATGAAAAATTCGTAGAAGCCACGGGTGGTTCTCCGATTGCCTTTTTCGATAGTTATGAGGCTATGAATACTTTCTTTATCGAAGCATTGGGTTGGGAGAAGAATGTGGAGCACTTGTCGCAGGCAAAGGGTGCGCATGATTATGTACTGATGGTTAATCCGAAGAAGGGTATGCTGATGGCTCGCGATATAGCCCGCTGTATCGCTGCCCCCGGGAATCCTCTCTATGATGAGGACTTTGCACGCACGCATGCGTTCTATCTCCTGTCGGTGCGAGGTCTTTGTCCGGGCGACCTCCTACAGTATATCTTTAAGAACAACTGGTTGCCTGATGCGATGTTCCCCGGATCTGACGATGCTGATCTCGTGCACGATAACCGCGACTTCATCGCCCGTTGCTATCTTCAGTTCTATTACCGTGGCGACTGATTCCTTGATTTCAGAGCGATCTTCTTATGGTTCAACTAACAATTTCATAATATCCTTAAGACTTTTCCACTCATGAGACGCATATTAATTATTATGGCTGTTGCTCTTACGGGCATACCGCTGTTTGCGCAGACCACTCCGGAAGAGATGGCTGCCGACCTGAATAAGACCGGAGGCATTTACTTCGCTTATCCCGCCACATCGGCAGATAATACACCTGCCCCTAAAGGCTATCAGCCTTTCCATATAAGTCATTACGGCCGCCACGGCTCACGCTACCTGATCGGAGATAACGATTATGAGTGGATGGCGAAACTCCTGCATAAGGCTTCTGAAGAGAATGTTCTCACCCCGCTCGGTGTTAGCTTCATGAACCGTCTTGACTCGCTGATGATTGAGACGAAAGGACGCGGAGGCGATCTGTCGCCCCTCGGGCGCCGTCAGCACCATGATATCGCCGACCGAATGTACAGGAATTATCCACAGGTATTCACCCCTGAATCGCATATCACAGCACGCTCCACTCTTGTGCCGCGGTGCATCCTTAGCATGGCATCTTTCTGCGAGAGCCTTAAGGAAAAGAATCCGGCACTTTATATAGAGATGGAGTCTTCAAACCGCAATATGCCCTATCTTTGTCACAGTGTGCCTGAGTCCGATAGCTTTAACGGCCGCGACGGATGGTGGCAGGAGGTATACCGCAAGTTTGAAGAAAAGCAGACAACGCCAGAGCGTGCGGTGAATTCCATCTTCTCCTCTCCGGAATTCATCGAGAAGTATGTGAATCCTCATGACTTCATGTGGGGTATCTATTGGATAGCTTCCGACGCACAGAACACTGAGGGCAAGATTGATTTCTATGATCTTCTCACTCCCCGGGAACTTTTTGATCTGTGGCAATGCTTCAATGCCAGATTCTATGCTCAGCACGCCGATTACGCTCCTGCCAAGGGCGTGCATCTCCGCAATGCTGAGAATCTCCTCAACAATATCATCGACACCGCCGATGAGGCGATAGCATCCAAACAACCTTCGGCGGCTCTCCGATTCGGTCATGACGGTAATGTGATACCGCTTACTACCCTCATGAATCTCGAAGGCTGCGGTGCGGTCATCGAGCGTCCGGAAGACTTCTATAAGGGTTGGACCGACTGGAAGATTTCTCCGATGGCTGGTAATATTCAGCTCGTTTTCTTCCGCAATCCCAAGAATCCAGACGTGCTTGTTAAAATCCTCCATAATGAGAAGGAAACCACTATCCCGGTGGCCACCGATATGTGGCCCTATTATAAATGGGATGACGTGAAGAGTTATTTCAAGTCAAGAATGAAGGGTGAATGACATATCATTCAACTAATGAGAGTGCAGAAGTGTTTAGATTTTAAATCTGAACACTTTCGTATTTTAAATAGAATGTTATGAATAAGGTTGTTATAATGGGGGCCTCGTCAGGCATCGGGCTCAAGGTTGCCGAGGCATTTGCATCCCGTGATATCAGGGTGGGGCTGGCCGCGCGCCACACTGAAACACTTCGCGAGCTAAAAAAGAAATATCCCGATATGGTGGAATATGAGTCGATAGATATTTCACACAGGGATGCGCCTAAGCAGCTGCAGTCTCTGATCGATAAACTCGGAGGGATGGATATTTATTTCCATGTGGCGGGAATAGGCTATGAGAATCCCCCGCTTGATCCAAACCGCGAGGCGGAAGTAATAAATACGAACACAGCCGGGTTTGCCCGGATGTTGAGCGCGGCCTATAACTATTTCAAGTTGACAGGTAAGAACGGCCGTATCGCTGCTGTCACCAGCGTGGCCGGAACAAACGGTATAGATGAACTGGCTGCATATTCTGCTTCCAAAAAGGGCGCACAGACCTATATGGTCGCACTCGAACAGCTTGCAAATACGGAGGGTGTGTCGGTGAAGTTTACTGATATCCGTCCCGGATGGATCCGGACTCCTCTGCTCAACGATGACAAGTCCTATCCTCTTGAGATGACTCTTGATGAGGCGTTACCGCTGATTATAAAAGCAATCGTAAAGGCCCCCCGGGTAGCCGTGATAGGGTGGAAATGGAAATTGGTGGTTGGAGCATGGAAATTGATTCCCGACTGTCTCTGGACACGCCTACATATTCAGATGAATAAATAAAGACTTCCTGCTTCGTGTAGACTGTATTTTTTATGTGAATACATCTTCAATCTCAAGATTTTTTATTAAATTTGAGTCTCCTAACCAACTTGGGCGGGAGACTCAGTATTTTATTAGCTCTGATATCATGAAAATGAAAATCGAACTTGACAACCAGTGGCCTGAAATGCCTGACTTTAAAGGCGGAATCCGTCGTGCACCCGACAGAGGGTACACTCTGAACGGAGAGAAAACCCTCACTGCATTAAAGAATGCTCTGCGTTATCTGCCGCCGGAACTACACGAAAAAGCGGCTCCCGAATTTCTGGAGGAACTCCGCACCCGCGGACGCATTTATGCTTATCGCTGGCGCCCGGAAGGTGACCTTAAGGCTCGGTCCGTCGATGAATACAAGGGAAAATGCCTCGAAGGTAGAGCATTCCAGGTGATGATTGATAACAATCTTTCCTTTGATGTGGCTCTCTATCCCTACGAACTTGTGACGTATGGTGAAACAGGTCAGGTGTGTCAGAACTGGTTGCAATACAGACTGATAAAGAAATATCTCGAAGAACTTACAGAAGATCAGACCCTGGTGATCGAGTCGGGCCATCCCCTCGGGCTCTTCCCGTCGCGTCCGGATGCACCACGCGTGATCATTACCAACGCGATGATGGTTGGCCTCTTTGATAATCCTGCCGACTGGCACGAAGCCATGCAGCTCGGAGTGGCCAACTATGGTCAGATGACGGCCGGAGGCTGGATGTATATCGGCCCGCAGGGTATCGTGCATGGCACATTCAACACTATCCTGAACGCCGGCAGAATGAAACTGGGCATTCCTGAAGATGGAGATCTCTGCGGTCATATATTCGTTTCGTCGGGTCTCGGAGGTATGAGCGGTGCACAGCCGAAAGCGGCGGAAATCGCCGGAGCCGCGGCGATTATCGCAGAGGTGGATGATTCCCGCATTCAGACCCGTCTCGACCAGGGCTGGGTGAGCCGGAAGACTGATGATATCGAGGAGGCTTTCCGTCTTGCGGAAGAAGCGATGGAAAGAAAGCAACCGATCTCGATAGCTTACCATGGAAATATAGTTGATCTTCTTGAATATGCTGTGGAGCATAACAAGAAAATTGAATTATTGAGCGACCAGACCTCCTGTCATGCCGTCTATGAAGGTGGATATTGTCCGGCCGGACTTACCTTCGAGGAGCGCACGCGCCTCCTTCATGAAGACCCGGCTGAATTCCGCCGTCAGGTAGATGCCTCACTGCGCCGCCATTATGATGCTATCAAGGCTCTTGTGGACCGAGGCACATATTTCTTCGATTACGGCAATTCATTCATGAAGGCAATTTACGACGCAGGAGTGAAGGAAATTTCCCGTAACGGCGTCGATGAGAAGGATGGATTTATATGGCCCTCCTATGTGGAGGATATTATGGGCCCTATGCTCTTCGATTATGGTTACGGCCCGTTCCGCTGGGTATGCCTGAGCGGTAAGCATGAGGATCTCGTGAAGACCGATAAGGCAGCGATGGAATGCATCGATCCCAATCGCCGGGGCCAGGACCGCGACAATTATAACTGGATCCGCGATGCGGAGAAGAATGCTCTTGTGGTCGGAACGCAGGCCCGCATCTTATATCAGGATGCTATGGGTCGTCTCAAGATTGCTCTCCGGTTCAATGAGATGGTGCGCAACGGCGAGGTCGGCCCAATCATGCTCGGACGTGATCATCATGATGTGAGCGGCACCGATTCTCCTTTCCGCGAAACGAGCAACATTAAGGATGGCTCCAATGTGATGGCCGATATGGCCGTGCAGTGTTTCGCCGGAAACTGTGCGAGAGGCATGAGTCTCGTGGCGCTCCACAATGGTGGTGGTGTCGGCATCGGAAAGGCAATCAACGGTGGTTTCGGTATGGTATGCGATGGCTCGAAGCGAGTAGATGATATTCTTGTGAAGGCTATGTTATGGGATGTGATGGGCGGTGTGGCCCGTCGAAGCTGGGCGCGCAATGAAAATGCCATGTCTACGGTGAAGGAATGGAACGAGACACAGAGCGAAAACGGATTCTATATTACCGAGCCCTTCCTTGCTGATGAAATTTCTCTTCAGAAACTTATTAACGACAACGACTGATCATGAAAAGAATCATTGAATGCGTTCCCAATTTCAGTGAGGGACGCGATCGTGCTATTATCGATGCCATAACATCTGAGATTGAAAAAGGTGGCGAAGTTCGTCTTCTCGATGTTGATCCCGGAGAAGCTACCAACCGGACAGTTGTCACTTTTGTGGGGGAACCGGAAGCCGTGATTGAAGCAGCTGTGAGAGGTGTGAAGAAAGCGGCCGAACTCATTGACATGCGCAAGCATCATGGTGCGCATCCTCGGATGGGCGCCACCGACGTGTTGCCCCTTATTCCCGTAAGCGGAGTCACGCTTGAGGAATGTGCCGAGATGGCCCGTATGCTTGCCCGTCGCATCAGTGAAGAACTTGAAATTCCCACTTATTGCTATGAGGCTGCTGCCTTCACTCCTGAGCGAAAGAATCTCGCGGTGTGCCGTGAGGGTGAGTATGAAGGGCTCGCTGACCGGATGAATCGCGATGATAAGAAAGCTGACTTCGGAGCTCGCGAATTTGATGAAAAAATGGCGCAGACGGGTGCTACTGCCGTAGGCGCACGCGATTTCCTCATTGCTGTCAATTTTAATCTCAACACGACTTCTACACGACGTGCGAATGCAATTGCATTTGACGTCCGTGAGAAGGGCCGTCCGATGCGTGAGGGTGGTAAACTCACCGGTAAACCGATGAAGGATGGGGCCGGAAATCCCATTATGATTCCCGGTACGCTGAAGGGAACAAAGGCAATCGGATGGTTCATTGATGAATATGGGATCGCTCAGGTGTCGATGAATATTACCGACATGGGAGTGACCCCTCTTCATAAGGCTTTTGATGAGGTTGTACGCGCCGCCGCGGCCCGCGGAATCCGTGTGACCGGCACTGAAATCGTGGGGCTCGTGCCTAAAAAGGCGATAATCGAGGCCGGCAAGCATTATCTCCGTCTGCAGAACCGTTCGCTCGGTATTCCGGAATCTGAGATTATTAAGATTGCCGTGAAGTCGATGGGGCTCGACGAACTAAAGCCCTTCGTGGCCGAGGAGAAAATCATTGAGAGCATGCTCGATGCCGGAAAGGATGCAAAGCGTCTTGTCGATATGACATGTAAGGATTTCGCTGATGAGACGGCCTCGGAATCTCCGGCTCCTGGCGGAGGTTCTATTTCTGCCTATATGGGAGCTCTTGCAGCTGCCCTCGGTACAATGGTGGCCAACCTTTCTGCCCATAAGGCCGGTTGGGATGATCGCTGGGAAGAATTCTCCGATAAGGCAGAAGAGGGAAGAAAGATTCTGGACTCGCTTATTCATCTTGTAGATGAAGACACAGAAGCCTTCAACGGAATTATGGCCGCACTCTCTCTCCCGAAGAAAACGGATGAGGAAAAGGCTCAGAGAAAGGCTGCGATGCAGAGGGCTACGCTTTATGCTACGGAGGTGCCTCTCAAGACTATGAAGGAATCATATGCGGCTTTCGATCTGCTTGAGATGATGGCACGCAATGGCAATCCTGCTTCTGTGAGTGACGCCGGAGTTGGTGCTCTTGCCGCCCGGGCTGCCGTGTTCGGCGCTTATCTCAATGTGAAGATTAACGCTAAGGGCCTCGTTGATCGTGAGAAGGCGGACGCCCTTCTCGAAGAGGCCGCTTCGATTGCCGCTATGGCCGACAAGCGTGAAAAGGAAATAATAGAAATCGTAAATAGTCTTATTTAATCCTCAGATGCGCGATCTCGTCATTATCAATGCCCGCATTGTTACTCCGGTCGGACACTCGGCTCTTAAAGGGGATTCCATGCGTGAGTTGCTCGAGATAGAATGCGGAGGCGTGATTATCCGTGACGGAGTCATCTCTTTTGTCGGTCCGATGGAGGAGTTGCCCGCTTATTCCGAGTTGTATCAGGTGATAGATGCCAAAGGGAAATGTCTGCTCCCGGGTTTCGTCGATTCTCATACCCATATGGTTTTCGGCGGTTTCCGCGATGAGGAATTCCAATGGCGCCTCAAGGGTGAAAGCTATATGAGCATAATGGAGCGCGGGGGTGGCATCCAGTCAACCGTAAATGCTACCCGAAGCGCTTCACCGGAAAGTCTGAAGGAGAAGACATCGGAGTTCTTACGACGCATGTCGGCTATGGGTGTCACTACTGTGGAGGCAAAATCTGGCTACGGGCTTGAACTTGAATCGGAATCGAAGATGCTCGATGTGATCAATGATCTTGCCCACGAAGAAGACCCGTTCATCAGAATAGTTCCTACATTCATGGGAGCGCATGCCGTTCCGAAGGAATATAAAGGGGATATTGACGGCTACGTCAGAGTGATTATCGATGAGATGCTTCCTGCAGTGAAGGATAAGGCTCTCTTTTTCGATATTTTCACGGAGAAAAACGTATTCGAGATCGAGGAATCACGCCGTCTTCTCAAGGCGGCCCGCGAGGCCGGGTTCCGGCTTAAGCTTCACGCAGATGAGATAGTGTCGCTCGGGGGGGCGGAATTGGCTGCTGAGATGGGAGCTGTTTCGGCAGATCATCTGCTCCATGTCAGCGATGCCGGAATCAGGGCGATGGCTGAGAAAGGAGTTGTCGCAACGCTTCTTCCTCTCACTGCTTTTGCGCTAAAAGAACCATATGCTCCGGCGCGTAAATTTATAGATGGGGGAGCGGCAGTAGCATTGGCTACCGATCTAAATCCCGGTTCTTGCTTCTCAGGCTCAATTCCGCTTACGATTGCACTGGCCTGCATCTATATGGAAATGGATATCAGGGAGGTCGTGACGGCACTGACGCTCAACGGGGCAGCTGCTTGCGGTATTGCCGATTCCACTGGTTCGATCGAAGCCGGAAAGAGCGGCGATCTCGTACTGCTTGATTTCGATTCTTATACAGCCCTTCCTTATTATGTAGGTATGAACTGCGTAAAGACTACAATCTATAAAGGGGTGGTGGTCAACGAAAACGTAGCGTTACCCGCATAATTTTTTCAGACTTCTTTGATATAATTTTAAATCTAATTTATCATGACAGAAATATATGAGGTCGGATCAGGAAAACTCACCTATGATCTGATCGAAAAAATTCTTAAGACAGACACTAAGTTGATCCTGTCGGAGCAGGCAAAGGAGAGAATACGCCATTGCCGCGACTTCCTTGATCAGAAGACTGAGAACTCATCGGAGCCCATCTACGGAGTCACAACCGGTTTCGGCTCGTTATGCGATAAGCACATATCCCCCGACGAACTTTCAACACTTCAGGAAAATCTCGTAAAAAGTCATTCGTGCAGTGTAGGAACCCCTGTCGACGGAATGATTGTAAAACTTATGCTTCTTCTTAAGGCACACGCCCTCTCGATGGGATTCAGCGGCGTGCAGGTTGAGACAGTGGAGCGCATCCTCGATTTTTATAACAATGATGTTCTCCCGGTCGTAAACGACCGCGGTTCGCTGGGTGCGTCAGGAGACCTTGCTCCGCTTGCCAACCTCTTCCTTCCTCTGATCGGCGA
>CAMWYR010000003.1 GCA_947178505.1 uncultured Muribaculaceae bacterium
ACAAGAACCGCGAGGATGCCATCATCGACCGGATAGCGACGCTCGTGGAGCAGGGAGCCCTTTAGACCCCAACCCACAAGAAATGTAATAACTTTATAACAAGTAAGGAACTTACTCATATCAGATGGGTTACGTTGATTTTCTTGTACTTGCTACCCATGCCGAGGGCGAAAGCCATCTGGTCTTTGATTATGAGTTCGCCCTTCTGCAATCCTGCAATAGCGGTGCGAATGTCGTGGAGTTCCTGACCGCTTACCCCGAATAGGTCTTTGATAACCTTGTCGTCGATTGTCTGTTGCTTCATGATCAATGGATACTGCGCATTGGCGTAGAAGTCAAAGCCTTTATTTTTGAAGTCAGCCATATTTTGCGTAGCGAGGATGATTGATAATCCCTTGTTACGTCCTACGGCAATAAGGTTGCGAAGCGGTCGATTATCAAAGCTCAGCATATAGTGAGCCTCGTCGATAATCGAGAAGTGGCGTATCTGAACAACATCGTCATTGACGGCTTGTTTGTCAAGCTGTTCGTAGATGTTGTTTAGTTTCGACATAAGGAAGTACACGATAGCTTTCGCAATCGGGCCGTCCTTTGGGTAGCCATCCATTTTGACGATAAAACTTTCTCCTACAAGGTCTGCTTTATCCTCGGTCTCAAAGATGTTTGCTCTTACAAGCTGTTTCAAAACCGATGAAATACTATCATCCTTATCAGGGTCTTTCATACGAGCCTGATAGTTTTTGAGCATGAGATCAAATGTTATCGGCTGTCCGTTAGTTGAGTTATATGCGTCTACTATAGCCTCACTCAATCTGTTGCTCATATTTGAACTTGCCGTAACTCTATCAAGAGAACTTAAAGCGGAAGCCATTTCTGTTGAATAGAGATTAATCTCATTTTGTGGTCTTCCGGTAAAGTTCTTGAACGGAGTAAACGGGAGGGGACGTTCTATGGGGTCAAGTATGCAAGAGCGGTTTACATCGAATAGTGACAACCAGTGATTATTCTGAATGTCGCTGAACTCTCCCTTATAATCAAATAGAAGGAAGTTAACAGGATAACTACTCTCTGCCGAAATTGAACGTATCTGTTGCATCAGCACAGCAAGAAGATTAGTCTTGCCTGAACCGGTTGCGCCGGCTATGATAATTTGAGCATTTGTTATAGCACGGCTATTGATATCAAGCGAAGCTTCCATTTCTGCATCTCCATAATTACCTACAAGCAGATTAAGAGCCGGAATATCCTTGGCAAGTACAGCTCGTCCTCCGGATGAGAAGAAGTAGTTTTCGAGATTATTGTCAGCCATCAAAGTATCACGACCGCGATACATTTCAGTACCAATAATTCGTGATAACACGTTATTGTTAGACAAATCAAGAGATGTATCTTTATAACGCATTTTAATCAACGCTGAATAGAGAGGGGCTAACTCCTGATGGGTAAAGAAACTTGCCTGAAAACGACTGCCTTTCTGCAACTTAATAGCCTCTACTGTCTTCTCGTCTCGTTTGCCAGGAGTGGAAAGGCCAACAAGCAGACAAATACGCATCAGTTTATTGTTCAGTATCGAATATCTACGCTCATTACCGACAGAGCGTGAAAGATTGATTAGATTCTCAATCTTGTCTTTTAGCGGAGCAAACTCAGTATTGAAGTTTTCCGGAAAGTATATATCTCCAAATAGTAATGGCATGATCTTACTGATTTAATTCGATTCCAAAATATCCGTCGCTAACAGTAGTCTTCTGTTCCTCTACGTCGCGATGGAGCGTAAATGTCTTTGAAATGAAAGCTTCGAGTTTCTTATAGTCGCTATCCGGGCGAACCTCCGATGTCGTACAAAGTAAAATAGTCTGCTCGGCAAGATTCGGGAAATACTCTTCAAATAGTATTTCACGGCTCTCATTATCCAGCACGCCCATCACTGTATCAATCATTACAGGAGGATTATAGTCACCAAGATTACGAAGAACCTTCAGAAGTACCTGAATGAATATCTGCTTCGATGCAGCGTTGAGCTGATTGAGGTAAATTTCATTCCCCTTTGTATGGAAAATCTTAATATTGAAATTCTCCATGCTATCGCTCAACTCTACTCGACCAATATGACCTTTATAAGACACAAGCAAGCGATTGAGTTGCTGCTGCATTTCACTCTCGATCTGAGCTTTTTTCTTTTTCAGAAGACTATCCGCAACCTTCTCAAAGAATGGTTTGAGTTTAACAAGAGTATCGTATTTCAAATCAGGCTCTTGCTGAATCTGAACATCATAACGATGGATGCGGTTTTCGAGCTTCTGAATTTCCTGTTTCAACTGTCCTTCGTTGACCTTAGCCTTTTCAAGTTTTCGCTCACTTTCTTCATACGATGAAATAATAAACTCATTACCTCCAGCTCTTGTCTGTTCAAGATTTTTTTTCTCAGTACGCATTTCCTCTATCGTAGCCAACAGCACCTCAAGATCTTGACGCTGACGGTATAGAGAAACGAACTGATTATTTGATGCTCTGTTCACAAGTGACTTTAATGCCGCTATCTCAGATGAGTCAAGGTAATCAAATGGATCTTGGCGATTAACAGTATTCTGAATCGCAACCATGTGTTTTACAACATTCTCTTCATCGACCTCAGGCGAACACAAAGACAAATCTTTCAGATATTCAATGATCTTACTTGTGACATCACGAAGTGTTTCAAGAGGATATGCCCCGGTACTTGACTGTTGCAACTCATTCTTAATGCGAAGTATATTATTTATCTCAACGGATAAACTTGAAGCGATTTTGGGTAGGAAAACGTTGATTTCAACATTCTCCATAAATCCTTTAATATCTTCTGCATACGATGCTGCCCGAGATATTATATCGTTTATCTTGGCTGAAATATCTGTGATACGCTTATTCAGACTTGCACTTTGTTGTGCGCCCTCCTTCGCTTTATGATATTCAGATTCCATCGATGTTAAATACTTGTAAAGAGAATCTTGTTCAGCAACACAAGCATTTAGTTCGGCTGTCAGTTTATCCTTTTGGCCTACCAACTCATTATATTCTGCAGCCTCCTGTTCTGCCTGCAATCGAAGTTTTGCCCACTCCTGCTGAAGCTTTTCAGCGGCACGTTTCAGTTGCAGATATTTTTTGAAACCGAGTACATTTTCAAAATTATCTTTAATAGTTTGAGCGAACACATTCTTTTTCAGAAGTTCGCTTGACTGCATGGCATCAAATAAGAAATACTGGCTTAACTCCTGCGGAAGATTGGCCTTGATAATCTTGTTGACTTCTTGCTCGTTTTTAATACGCTCCTTAGTGGCGGTCATAGTGCCATACACAAACATATTGCCGTTCATGTTAAGGCTGACACTCTCAAGCGGTTTCCCGGCAGGGTTGAGAACATACGTGCGTTTTAGGATATATTTCTGCTCCTGACCGAGTACCTTACCGCTGAATGTTATCTGCAAGGATATTTCAGGCTTGACCTGTCCGACGGCACCTTGATTAACAAGCTCCATGAAATGGTCACGGTTCTCAATTTTAAGACCGTAAAGCGCACCGCTTATAGCCTCAAAAAGTGTTGTCTTACCACCACCATTTGAGCCACCTATAAGGATAATCGGGCGTTCCTCGTCAACGGTCAAATCAAGATCGAGGTCAAGGTATGTCTTATAATTGCTGACTTTGATTCTCTGGATTAACATGTTGAGAGAGTATTATTGTTTGATTTTCTGAATGGCAGCGCGGATTATATCTTCCGTAGTTGCATCGTCAATCTCTATCGCATCCACCTTTTTGGCATGATAGGCTTTAAGAATATCCTCACTCAGCCATTCAAAATCAATCCCCTCAGCATCGCAGATAGCTTCAATCATCGAGAGGTCATCCTTACGGATTCCGTAATGTACGAATTTCTGGTCTATTCCTTTTGCCATAGCTTACGAATTTTCTTGTTTAAAATCGAGATATGCCCAGCCTTCATGGTCTGTTGTATTCTCTATCTTATATCGCGACCACACCCAGTTCATTCCGTCTTTAACAATTACGCCTCCCACGAGATTTGCTCCTTTCGCATTTTCTTCAACGATGTAGTCGTTGAGTGCATTATGCTTTAGGTGTGCAGTCAGAGGCTCGCTTCCGGCTGTCTTCGTATCAAAGAGCATAATCTTTCCATTCTTCAACCGGATAACAAAATCGACATAGAACGGCGCTTTGTTTCCGGATTCATTGGTATACTCTACAGCATAGTGCTGGCGGCCTTTGTCACCATTCTTATACCACCAATCAATATATTCGCTATTCTCTTCAAGGAAATTAGCAAATGCTTTTTCAGGTATCGATGCTGAATTAAGTTCGTAGAACGGCTGGAGAGCATGATTATCGGCAAGTTGAAGACGATGAGTCTCATCTTCATAGAGTCTTTCCTCCGGCACACTCCACTGAAATTCTTTCATTGCACGAGCAGATGCCTTCTGTTTCTTTACTTCGCGCATCTTTATATACCGGTCTAATGCTATGCGTAGCAATCGGTCAAACTTCGGACGGTTATCGTGATACAGGAACACCTTCTTCGCATCCGTATCAAAGATACCGAAGAAGTCTGCTATTGTTTCGAGCAAATAGCTGGCAAGTTTGTCTGCCGGATTATTCTTACTCTCAAAAGAAGACACATATTTTGAAATTTCGCTTATAAATACGCGGTCAATCTCCGCCGCGGTTCTCGCAAATTTTACATTTTGATTATCGACATTAATAGTCTGTATCTCATTCTGAAAATGAATATCCTTTGGAATCGGAATATTCACATTCGGGACATTGAGACGCAATATGTTTTCTACCTTCCTGCGATTTTCATTTATCTGTTCATCGTCTGTGTCGGGCAATGATTTAGGAGCATAATCTTCACCTCGCATGGCTGCAAGTTCAGCAAGACTAAACAATCCGGCGGACGCTTGCTCTATATTCCAGAACTTTTCACTTTCAGCGTATAAAATTCTACGAAAATCCGGACCGAAGTAGTTTCGGGTATCGTTAGGGCGATCAGCATATACTGATTTCAACTCTACATTATTGAGTTCAGGACGGCATACTGCCACCAGAGCATATTTCTTGATGTAGTCAGCATCCGTGGTGACTATGTTGATCTTTTCTTTGGCAATGTCGGTATATACATATCCAATGTTCAGACGGTCATCTGTATAGTGATGTTGCTCAGGCATTCGGAGTATACGTCCGACGGTCTGTATGGTGAACTGGTCGCTTGACAATTTACGGAAAATAAGAAGTACGGCAGCGCGGGGGCAGTCCCATCCAAGAGCAATCGCTTCCTTGAATAGAAGAACCTGTACCATATTGTCGGGATTTTCAAGACCTTCAAGGTTTTTCTTCTCACCTGAAAGCCATATTGCAAGTCGTCCGTTATCGACAGTTATATCTCGCATTGTATCGAGATATTGCTTAACGAAATTAGCAATTTCGTTATCCTCTGCCGTCATGGTTTCCTTCTGGTCATTAGGAAGTTGGATAAGCAGCAAAGGATTAATGTTTACTCCAAGTTTCTTATATGTTTCTGCAAGCTGATCTCGCTTATCAAGGGCAAGTTTCATCAGGTGATTATTGAGAGTAGTCTCATCTGTTATACCGCTATCAAGCTCAGGATTGAGAACCACCTCGCGTTTGATCATTTCAGCATTGATAACCTTGTCGCGTCCGATACGTACCTTTTCATCAAAGCGTACTGTCTTGGGAGTAGCGGAAATTCTTATTTCAACAGCAGGATTGATTTTATCAAGTACCGCACAGGATTTATCCGCTGTCTTTGACCAGAACATATGTTCTTCGTCGATGATAGCAACTATCGGCAATCCGTTTTGCTCTTGGGTTTTACGACAAATTTCATATAGCGATGCACTTGATTCACTATCACGCACCATAAGGTTCTTCTCTTTATTGACGCTCTCCCAGTTAACAAAGAGTATTTCGCCGGGTTGAATACCTTCGCTCTGCTCAAGGTCATCAAACATTACAGGACGGAGTTCACGACCATCGGCAAATGCCCCCTTCAGTTTCATATAGCTCTGGAGATGGAGTTTACGGGGCGCAAACCATATAAAGGCAACCTCTTCATACCGATTAGTACCGTCTGATTTTAGCGTTTCAACTATGTTTACAAGTGTCTGACAAGCCATAACAGTTTTACCTGATCCTGTTGGAGCTTCAAATACGACTTTCCGACGTGAACCACCTTCATTAAGCAGTCGTACGACCTTATTAGTTAATTCTTTTACTGCATCCTGCTGATATGCAAAATCTTTCATTCGTCGCCTCCTTCCTCTTCAAAGTCAAACAAGTTTTCAGCCGCACGCTCCTCTTTATCCTTATTCTCAGGATTGAGTAATATGTTTTTAGGTTTCGGAAGTACACGTTTGTAAGCATTATATATAGCTGCCGGAAGAGCTGTCAGACGAACTTTCTCGCTGACACTCTCAAACTCCACATTCCATGCGTCATTTCCCGGCGAGAACACATATACGATTATAGGATTTTCTACATCCATAACCTCTATTGCATCAATCAAGTCATAGATGGCTTCTTCGTTATAAACAATGAGCATTTGCTTCTTTCCGTCGGCAAAGTAACGGAAACCATTTTCCAACGTCGGCATTTCTCCAAACATATCATGCTCAGTATAAAGATTCTCTTTTATGCAAAGCATATCTGAAGATAGCAACATCAATCGACGCATATTCTGAGGAGTACGGCGACGACCCACGAAGTCAGTACGATAATAGCGTAGATTATTATTGTGTAATCCTTCGACATACTCCCCATTTGGCTTTGTATAGCCCTCAATCACACGCTTATTACGCTCGTAGGTAACATTCTCGCAAATACCGTTTTCGTTATTTGTGCAGAGAATACACTGACGTTTGCCTCCATCCTCGGCATTCAACTGCATCACGGCGTGAAGCGTTGTACCTGAACCTGCAAAGAAATCAAGAACTGTGGCGTTTTCCTCTCCAAACTTCAATAAAAATGAAATTAACTCTAACGGCTTCGGATTATCAAATAATCTGGTAACATTAAATAGATTCTTTAAAGCCTCAGCTCCCGAAGAAGTTGTTCCAACCTCAGTCATAATGGAACGAGGTTTATAACCTTCAGGTTGGCGTTGTTTAAAATGAACAGTCCATTTTCCTTTAACTTTTACTATACGAGCTTCACCTTGAGAAAGGTCGGATAGAAAACGAGGTTTTGACCGTAGCCAGCTTATTGGTTCTCCATTTTCTTCAAATTCCAGAACTGTACCGTCTGGACATTCTATTGGATAATATTGTTTGCCGGACTTCCTTTTAAAAGTATCCCAAAAGAATCTTCCAATTTCATCTCTTTCTTTATAACGTGAAAGATATTCTTCTCCATACGGAATAAATATATTTGGCAACTCCGCTACATTCTTAGCATATACTAAAACATATTCATGTTCTGTGGCAACGAATTTGGAATCATTACCTCCACCTTTTTTCTTTTGCCATATCAATTGGGCTATAAAGTTAGATTCACCAAATAATCCACAATCTTTATCATCACATAGAAGTTTTAGATTGGAAACCTCATTATCATCTATGGAGATAAATATTACTCCGCGGTCAGAAAGGAGTTTTTTTGCTATACGCAAACGACGCGACATAAATGACAGCCACTTTGAGTGACGGTAGCTATCCTCTGAGTCTACAAAAGAGTCATTGTAGATAAAGTCTTTGTTGCCGGTATTGTAAGGTGGATCTATATAGATTACGTCGATTTTGCCTTCGTGAGTGTAAGTAAGGGTTGTGAGAGCCTCGAGATTATCCCCCTCAATCAGAATATGATTAGGATAACTATTTGATTTACACTCACTTACCCCCCCCCGAATCAGCTGAAACGGGAGCGATAATGGCGCGACTCTTAACCTCTTTAAGAACCGGTAGCTCAGTGCACAGACGTTCCTCGACTTCTTCTGGTTTATCTTCCCACACAAGACCATAAGTTTTAGTCTCATTGAGAAGTCCGAGAAGCGCAGAGCGTTCATCATCAGTCAAGCCCTCCAAGGTCTTGATCCGGTCAATCAATTTATTTTTCTCAGTCGCCTTCATTATGGCAAATTTAATCTTTCATAAAAACAAGAAACATCCGAGTAGCATCTGAAGGCCGACCAAAGCCTGTAACGACTACAAGGATGTTTCAAAAGTTTTCGGCTCTCGCCGTATATCTCTGTATTCTAATTGGTCATTTTCCAGATTTATGTTACTTTCAATTGCAAAGATAAGAAATTTTTTCGAGTTTAATGGGTAGGCAAACTGGAAATATTATACTTTATAATGGTAAATATAATATACCTTAGTTGATGAAGCAAAGGGTAGGGTATAAAAAAGCAATGCTCCCCGACTAAGTGGTTAGATTAAGGCCCCGTCTCATAAAAAATCAGAATCTAACTTTTTCTGATAATATAGAACTTTATCCGGCGGTTATTGTATATAATATATGAGCTTTCGGGCTCACACTTATCAACTGCTTATAAACACAATATTAGAATAATTATGAAGGCTTTTAAATCAGTATGCGCTGTCGTGCTTTGCGGCAGTATGCTTTTCGGCACGACATCGTGCAACATGAGTAATACGGGCAAAGGCGCTCTCATCGGCGGTGGCGGCGGTGCAGGCGTAGGTGCCGGAATCGGCGCAATCTTCGGTGGTGGCAAGGGTGCTGCAATCGGTTCGGGCGTGGGTGCTGCAATCGGTGCAGGTGTAGGCGCGCTTATCGGTAACCATATGGACAAGCAGAAGAAGGAACTTGAGAAGGAACTCGCCAACACCGCAAAGGTTGAGGAGACTCAGGACCCGGCAACCGGCCTGAAGGCAATCCGCGTCACTTTCGAGGGCGGTATCCTCTTCGCTACCGGAAAGTCTACTATCTCAGAGCAGGCCAAGGCCAACCTCGCTAAGTTCGCAGCCAACCTCAAGGAGAATCCCAACACTGACATCCAGATTCTCGGGTTCACCGACAACACAGGGTCGTTCGCAGCCAATGAGCGTGTATCGACCGACCGCGCGGCAGCCGTGCTCAGCTTCCTCGCCAACCAGGGTGTATCTCCCCTCCGTATGACGTCGAAGGGCATCCCCATGGCCGACTACGTCGCATCAAACGACACTCCCGAAGGCCGTGCCGAGAACCGTCGCGTGGAGATCTTCATCACCGCCAACGACCAGATGATCAAGGATGCTCAGCAGCAGGTGAACAGCTGATCCCCCTTCATAAAATAACACAACTCCATAAAAAGCAGGATGCGCCCCGCCCCGGGTCGCATCCTGCTTCTTCTATATCTCTCAAAAGTGTGGAGGAATGCGTCTATGTATTTGTTTCTGAAATATTGATTACGAGATCTTCTTTAAGGATAGTTGTGAGGTCGATGGGGGGTAAAATAAAATTCCTGAATTCAGAATCTTCAGTTTTAGCAAACATTATTCCTCTGGCCACCCCGATGGTCTGATTTGCAAAGAACCCGAGATCATCTTTGGAAATTATGAGCACTTTATCTTTAATCAGGTTATCCCAATCTTCAGAAAAGATATCAAATTCGCAGTTGATTCCAAGTTTTAAAATGGTTCTTTCATCGTGTAGGAATTCCACAGAAACTTTGCAGGCAATTCGTTTGGCATTGCGTGCCGCTTTGAAGCCCAGATTGACTTTAAACGATAACCCTTCCGATGGGGCTTTATCGTTTAAAATTGCAAATTGCTCTATGTTTATTTTGGCCATTCTAAAACGTATCATGCAGCTTTTGTTTTTAATTCAACTGGAATAAACTCAAAACTATCGCAACTGGAGGTTTGTGTAAACTCGTTGAAGATACCCGGCATATATTCCACATTTAAATCTGCATCAGGAATCTTATATTCTTTAGCATCATCAGCTATGACCTCCTTAATAGGTCTGAATTCAATTTTTGGAACGTAACCGAAAGCAAGTGCCAATTCAAAAAATTTGGAAAGTTTATGGTCATAATCTCCGTTTAGTAATTGAGATACGTACCCCTTGCTGACACCGAGATGATTTGCCAGTTGCACACGGTTAAACTTATGAGTCTCCATGAAATTTTCTGCACAATTATACAGGTTAATTTGTGTTTTGGCTATCCAATATTCCGGAGAACTTAATATAGTTTTCCTTTCCATGTCTTTTCCTATTTGGTGAAATCCTTTATAAGGCTCTTTAATTTTTTAATATCCTTCTTTTGTGTGCCTTTATATCCGGCAATTACGATGAAGAAGTTGGGTTTCTGCTTAATTACATATACCCTGAGACGATCTTTCTTGAATTCGAATAGATCAGAACGGTCCTTATCTTCAATATGGTTGAATTTCGTTTTAGGGAAGCGATTCTGATCTGTAAGATTATCCATGTAAGATATTATGTAATTAAACAGTTTTTTATCGGAGGCATTATGACTAATTTTTTGTAGAAATTCGTCAAAGTAACACACTCCGTCAATAAACAGTTTATGGAACGTATATTGAGGATTGTTTACATCTGTGTATAATTCTGTTTTATATTCCGGCATTTTACCGAGTGTTAAACTGATTATTTGAGGATGCAAAAATAATCTTTTTCTACTTCTTTTACAAATTTCAAGAGGAAAAGTTTAGTTGCAACTAAACTTTTCCTCTTGAAATGCGCCACAAAATTGAGTTTTAGGAATGATATTAATCAGTTTCCCTAGAATGATACGAGGTATTCAACTTAGTGGATGGAGCCTAAATAAACATGGGAGACTCAAAGGGTCATGATTTTGTTGAGGAGGGGGCGGGGAAGGAGAAGCCAGGCGAGGGCGCCGACGCGGTTCTTGAGGCGGACGCGGGGATTGATGAGTTCTTCTTTGGCGTGGGCCGTGAGATAGGCGCTGATGCTGTCAAGCCGGGAAGCATATTCGTCATGGCTTTCTCCGCGTGCGATTGCGCGAGTGATCTCGCAGAGCATATTGTAGTTGGCGGAGAAGCGACGGTCGGTGGCAGCGGGGAGATACCCGGGTGCCTCGGCGCGGATATGCTCCTCTATACGGCGCGTTACCTCGAGCACAATCAGGCGGTCGCGGTTGAAGGTGCGGATCAGACTGCCGCCGCGCAGCCGGTAGAGATAGACCGGGGCCATCGTGAAAGCGACCCGCTTCATTCTCATCACAAGACGGTGGAAGCAGTCGAGGTCCTCATAGAGCTCGCCTGCCCGGAAAGACACGCCGTCGAATGCCTCGCGCCTGAATAATTTGCTCCACATCGACGAATTGACGCGATCCTGGTAGAGACTATCCTCCACGGCCTCCGGGCCACTCAGAACGCCCCATTCAGGCTCAGAAGCGAGTTTTTTATCGGCCTCGGCGAATGCCTTCGACATTCCTGTCGGCGTATCCTTGAAACTCAGGAACGTGCCCGTGGCCATCTCGGCGCCGGTGGCCTGCAATCCCTGCACCATCCTCTCCAGGCTCCGGCGGGGCCAGAGATCATCGGAATCAATGAAGGCTATCATCTCACCGCGTGCGAACCCTATCCCTCGGTTGCGCACCTGTGCCAGGCCGCCGTGCGGGATATCCTCCACCCGTATGCGGCTGTCGCGCGTCGCATAGGCGCGGGCGATTTCGGCTGAGGAGTCGGTGCTGGCGTCGTTGACCACGATTGCCTCCCAGTCGGTGTAGGTCTGCACCACGATGGAGTCAAGGGTCTCCCCTATCCAGGCCTCGCAGTTATAGCACGGGATGATGATGCTTACCATTATTCTCGGAATTGGCCGGAATTATCCGGAATTGAAAAAGAAACGAGGGTGTGAGCCCACACCCTCGCCTTATTTGATTTCTATATGGTTCAGATTAGTGAGCCACCTTTCTCAATGGCCTGCTCATTAAGGGGGATGAGCTTGTGATGACGCTCGGGGAGCGACTTCTTGAGGCCCTTGATGACATTCTCCATAGGCAGCTTATAATCCATAGCCTTGAGGAGCGCACCCATCACTACCATATTGTATGCCTTGGAATTACCGAGTTCGAGGGTTGCCTCCATTGCATCAATGGGATAGATCTTGATGTCGTCGCGGGTCGGACGCTTGTGGATACCGTTGGTGTCGTAGATAAGCGTGCCGCCGGGCTTCACCTTGGGGGCGAACTTATCGAGGCTCTGCTGATTGAGGGCCACGACGATATCATACTTGTCGAGCACCGGAGATGATATCTTCGAGTCGGCGAGGATAACGGTCACGTTGGCCGTGCCGCCACGCTGCTCGGGGCCGTACGACGGCATCCAGGTCACCTCCTTATCGTCCATCAGTCCCGAATAGGCGAGAATCTTTCCCATCGAGAGGACACCTTGTCCGCCGAAACCGGCGATGATGATTTCTTCTTTCATCTCTTTAATATTATCGGGTTACTGATTCTTAAGATCTCCAAGCGGATATTGGGGGAACATATTCTGCTCCATCCACTCATTGGCCTTCTCGGGAGTGAGTTTCCAGCCGCTGTTGCAGGTCGACACGACCTCCACTACCGAAGTGCCGCGCTTTGCGATCGCATTCTCAAAGGCCTTCTTGATTGCGGCCTTTGTCTTGCGGACGGCGGCGGGAGTATGCACGGCCTGGCGGGTCACGTAGCAAGTGCCGTCGAGGATCGCCATAAGGTTGGTGATTTCAAGCGGATGTCCGTTGAGGTCGACGCGACGGCCGTAAGGAGTAGTGGCCGTCTTCTGCCCTACGAGCGTGGTCGGAGCCATCTGGCCGCCGGTCATACCGTAGATAGCGTTATTGAC
Organism: uncultured Muribaculaceae bacterium; assembly: GCA_947178505.1. Classification (GTDB taxonomy): domain Bacteria; phylum Bacteroidota; class Bacteroidia; order Bacteroidales; family Muribaculaceae; genus Lepagella. Next base: position 12,822 of record CAMWYR010000003.1, read on the forward strand.
GAAAATCATGACGATATTCTCACCGCGGTTGGCTGCATGGATTGATTCAGCCGTACCGATAGCCGACATATCGCCGTCGCCCTGGTAAGTGAACACCACATTCTCGGGCCAGAGGCGAGAAGCTGCCGTGGCCACTGCGGGGGCACGGCCGTGAGCGGCCTCGATCCAGTCGACATCAATATAATTATATGCGAATACGGCGCAACCTACGGGCGATACGCCCACGGTCTTGTCGGTGATGCCCATTTCGGCAATGACCTCGGCTATAAGTTTATGGATCACGCCATGCGAACAGCCGGGGCAATAGTGCATGTGCACTTCCTCAAGAAGCTCAGGCTTGCAGTAGACCTTGTTCTCTTCCCGGATAATGTCTTCGATATTCATAGTGTCTTGCCTGATTACTTGTTAATGATTTTGTCCTTGAGAGCCTTCACAACTTCTTCGGGGCTGGGGATAATACCGCCGAGGCGACCGAAATGCTCGACGGGAAGCGCATCATGGACTGCGAGGCGCACGTCTTCAATCATCTGGCCGGCGTTCAGCTCGACCACGAGGATACCCTTCTTGCCTTCGGCAGCCTTACGCACGGCTTCCGTCGGATAGGGCCAGAGGGTGATGGGGCGGATGATGCCCACCTTGATGCCCTCTTCTGCGGCGATCTCGCGGGCCTTGTCGCAGATGCGGGCCACGGTTCCGAACGACACGATGAGATAGTCGGCATCCTCGACGCCGATTTCCTCCCAGCGGGTCTCATTCTTCTCGATTTCGCGGTAACGGGCCTGAAGCTGCTCGTTGATCACCTCCATCTTGGCCGATTCAAGCTCAAGCGAAGTGATGACGTTGCGCTTGCGGCCATCCTTGCGGCCGTCGGCCGCCCAGGGGCACTGCTTGCGGATTTCCTCCTCAGTGCGGCGCGGACGCTGCTCGGGGAGCACCACCTTCTCCATCATCTGGCCCACGATACCGTCGGCGAGAATCATGCAGGGGTTGGTGTATTTGAATGCGAGATCGAAGCCGAGGCCTACGAAGTCGACCATTTCCTGCACGGTTGAGGGAGCGAGCACGATGAGATGATAATCGCCGTGGCCGCCGCCCTTGACAGCCTGGAAATAGTCGGCCTGCGAGGGCTGGATCGTGCCCAGACCGGGGCCGCCGCGCATTACGTTAAGGATCAGGGCCGGCAGCGATGCCGCGGCGATGTAGGAGATACCCTCCTGCTTGAGGCTGACGCCGGGGGATGACGATGATGTCATTACTGCCTTTCCGGTGGCGGCGCCGCCATACACCATGTTTATCGCAGCCACTTCAGATTCTGCCTGAAGCACCACCATGCCTGTCGTTTCCCAGGGCATGAGTTCCTCAAGAGTCTCGAGCACTTCCGACTGCGGGGTGATAGGGTATCCGAAATAGCCGTCGCATCCGTAGCGGATTGCCGCGTGGGCGATGGCTTCGTTGCCCTTCATTAATCTTACCTCTTCCATAAAATTTTTGTGTTTCTGTTTCGGGCCCTGCTGTGCGGAGGATTTCCCGCCGGGGCCTGATGGTGATTAGTTAGGTTAGCGATTAGATGCCGGCGATAAGCCTGTTTTACTTCTCTACCTTACGGTAGACTTCGATACAGGCATCGGGACACACAAGCGCACAAGCGCAACAGCCGATGCAATTGGCGGGTTGCTCCATGTAGGCATAGTGATAACCGCGGTCGTTGACCTCGTTGGGCTGGAGCGCAAGCGTGTCGGTCGGACAAGCTACCACACACAGGTTGCAGCCCTTGCAGCGGTCAATATTCACCACCACCGCTCCTTTTACTTTTGCCATGATACTGCGTTTTGCTATTATAATTTAAGGTTATCTGGAAGTAGCCGGGGCGATGACGGGCACCGCCCGGCCACATGCTTATTCTGCGGGATGTGGGCCGCCGGATCAGACGGTGAGGATTTCCTTTTCCTTCTCGGCGAAGAGGGAGTCAATCTGCTTCATGAATTTGTCGTGAAGTTTCTGCACCTTTCCCTCTGCATCTTTCTCGAGGTCTTCGCTGAGACCATTCTTGATTTCTTTCTTCAGGCCTTCGATGGCTTCGCGGCGGGCATTGCGCACCGATACCTTCGCTGTCTCTGCCTCACCCTTGCTTTGCTTCACGAGCTGCTTGCGGCGGTCTTCGGTGAGCGGCGGAATAGCGAGGCGTATCACCTCTCCATTGTTCTCGGGCATAATGCCGAGCTCGGAGTTGATGATAGCTTTCTCTATTTCCTTGAACATCGACTTCTCCCAGGGCGTGATGGCGATCGTGCGCGCATCGGGCACGGAGACGTTGGCCACATTCGAGATCGGAGCTGCCGAACCGTAATAGTCCACGCGGATTCCGTCGAGCAGACGGGCCGAAGCCTTGCCGGCACGGATGTGTGAGAGCGTATCGTCGAGATATTCCACGGCAAGCTGCATCGAGTCTTCCGCGTTCTGGAGATATTCTTTTACTTCCATATATTATTTTAATTTAATCGGGGGGATGATTCGCCCGACGGCCTTAGCGCCGGAGCCGGGCGGAGATTAATCCGGAGACTGCGTCTCTCAGGCCTTCACGTAGGTGCCTACAGGCTCACCGCGGAGGGCTTTGCCAAGATTGCCGGGCACATCCATGTTAAACACGTAGATGGGCATGGCATTCTCCTTGCAGAGTGCCGTTGCGGTGAGATCCATCACCTTCAGGCCGCGCTGCATCACCTCGTCGTAGGTGATTTCCTCGAAGCGTGTCGCAGTGGGGTCTTTCTCGGGGTCGGCCGTATAGACGCCGTCGACGCGCGTGCCCTTAAGCATTGCCTCAGCCTCGATCTCGATGGCGCGGAGAGCCGAACCGGTATCGGTAGTGAAGTAGGGATTTCCGGTGCCGCACGAAATGATCGCTACTCCTCCGGCCTTCATCACGTCGATTGCGCGCCACTTGGAATACTGCTCCCCTATCGGGAACATATTGATGGCGGTGAGCACCTTTGCGGGCTGGCCGATTGCCTCGAGGGCCGAACTGAGCGCGAGCGAGTTGATCACCGTGGCGAGCATACCCATCTGGTCGCCCTTCACACGATCGAATCCCTTGGAGGCGCCGCTGAGGCCACGGAAGATGTTGCCGCCGCCGATGACTATGCCGATTTCCACTCCGGCATCGACCATTTCCTTGATCTGCGCCGCATATTGGTTGAGGCGTTCAGTGTCGATGCCGTGGCCTTTACCGCCGGCAAGCGACTCACCCGAAAGCTTGAGAAGTACGCGTTTGAATCTCATTTCTGTCTTTTTTTCAAAGTTAAATTTTTTTTTTGAAAAAAAGAAATTTTACCCTTGATATTTTGTCATTTTTCTACGCCTTCCGCCACGCCTCTCACCGCCCCCCTTTCAGATTGCTCACTTGGCAAGAAGATGCGCAAGAGTGGCGACCCCCTTGGTGGCCGGTTCGCGGATTACGGTCACACCGGGAATGCCGGCTGTGCTGGCCGGATTCGGGTCAATATAGTAAATGGGCACGCCGGGGCGGACGAACTGCAGGAGGCCTGCGGCGGGATAGACCACAAGCGACGTGCCTATCACGGCGAATACATCTGCACGGCGCACGAGCTCGATCGCAGGCTCGATGTTGGGCACCGGTTCCTGGAAAAACACGATGTGCGGGCGCATCAGATGGCCGTTGCGGCCGCGTGTGGCCGGGGTGGTCTCAAGATGGTCTATGTCGAGGCTCTCCACGTAATCGGGATCGCTGACGGAACGGATCTTCATCAGTTCGCCGTGAAGATGAAGCACGTGGCTCGAGCCTGCGCGCTCGTGAAGGTCGTCGACATTCTGGGTGATGACGTAGACGTCGTAATCCTTCTCAAGCTCCACAAGCCCGCGGTGTGCAGCATTAGGCTCGGCCCGGAGGAGCTGCTTGCGGCGTTCGTTGTAGAATTTATGCACGAGCTCCGGATCCTTACGGAAACCGTCGGCCGACGCCACTTGCATCACCGGATAATTTTCCCATAGTCCGTCGGCATCACGGAATGTCTTTATGCCTGATTCTGCCGAAATTCCGGCCCCCGTTGAAATGACAAGAATTGGTTTACGCATGATTATTCTGCTTTTATAAGGTTGATTTATATAATATTTCCTGATTTATTCAGTATATTGATTGCATTTCGCATCAGACCGTCGAATTTGGCGCGCTTCACGGGCATTCCGCGGAAGCGTGCGGAGAATTGCCCGCTGGTCATTCCGGCTATTTCTCCGGCGGTCAGGCGGCGCATTGATTCATGCGGAGGCACGCCTGTGTTGCATTCAGGATTATTATGCGGACATACGCGCATGCACCGGTCGCAACCGAAGAGAGTTTCTGTCCCGCCCGGCGATGACATTGCCTCTTCATGGCGCCGGTCGGTCCAGGGGCCGCGGTGCTCGATGGTGAGATAGCTCAGACAGCGGTTGCAGTCGGTGGCGCCGTCGGCGTTGGCTTTCGTCGGGCATGCGCTCCGGCATCGGCCACATCGGCCGCAGTCACCTTCAAGGGGCTCGTCGGGGTCCAGTTCCAGCGTCGTGATAATTTCGGCCAGAAGCACTTCGCTTCCGACGCCCGGCACGACTATGCCGCCATGCTCCCCAATCCTGCCCACACCGGCCTTGCGGGCCCAGTAGCGTTCGTGAATCGGCGCAGAGTCGATGCAGAGGCGCCAGTCTTTTATTTCCTCGCCAAGCAAGGTGGGAATGCGGCTTTCTCTTATGCGCCTGCGAATTGTGTCGTGGTAGTCGGGAGAGAGTGCATATTCGGCCACGCCTGCAGGGCGCTCATCGCCCGCACAACGGTAGCTGAAGGCCATGCTGACAATCGTGCGTGCCCCGGCGAGAAGAAGCCTCGGGTCGCGGCGCACATCGGCGTGACGGAGCATATAGTCCATTCCGGCATATTTTCCGGCGGCAAGCCACGCCTCAAAACGGCGCGTCTCCGCATCCTCCACCGGCCCTGCCTGCGCATAGCCAACGCGAAGCGCACCGGCCTCCCTGAGGGCCGCGGTCAGTGTTTCCTTCCGAAGTCGGCCGGAATCTCTCCCCATCTCTCCGTCTCCCATTTCCTTATCTTTACGTCGACAGCATGCGAGTTGAGCCATGAAATGGCGCGCTCCATAAGTTGGAAACTCTTCTCGGTGCGGGGATTACGCTCAAGCTGAGTCTTGACCTTACGGTTACGCACCCATGCCATTCCGGTCTTGGAATCTGAATATATAGTGTGCCGTTCGCCACGGCTGAACATGAGCGAGAGCGCGTGCACTATGGCGAGAAACTCTCCGATGTTGTTGGTCGACTGCTCAAAGGGTCCGACACGGAAAAGTTCGCGCCCGGTCATAAGTTCTACACCGCGATATTCCATCTTTCCCGGATTGCCTGCGCATGCCGCATCGACTGCCCAACCGTCGAGGTCAATTTCAGGAAACTGCATATAGTCGGGCTTGCCGGTCTCGGGAATATTATTCCGCTGCGCACCAAGCAACAGGCTCCCCAACTCGCGGCTTTCCTCACGGCTCACACCCTGACGGTAGGCCATAGCCGCTTCTTCAGAACTGCCGAAGCTCTTGAACGATGCGCCTGGATAGTCGTCGACCTGTTCGAGGGCATCTTCCAGATTATCATATATTCCGGGCTTACGGCCCTTCCAGACTACATAATACTTCATTGACGGCTTTCTTTTTTACTTTTGCGCTTATCAGCTTACTTCCTCACGGTAGACATATTCGTTACGGAGCCGGTCGAATTCTCCGGGTGCACCCCGGAGCATATCGGTATCCACCTGAGGATCATAAGAGGCGGTGATGACTTCCGCGCTGAGATGCTCGGGCTCATTATAGTCGGGTGCAAGTCCGTCGGTATCGACAGGGATTCCAAGGCCCTCCTTGAGGGCTTCGAGAGCCATGCGCGTGGCGCGCTCCTTCCCCTGACGCGAGTAGCCGGCGATATGGTATGTGCCGTATTTCACGGCGTCAAGAAGTTCGGTGTCGAGTTCGGGTTCAAATTCCCAGGTGTCGATAATGGCATTTATACGGCCCCCGACCACTTCCTTCTTCAGGGCATCGAAGTCGACTACGGGACCGCGTGCGGCATTGACGAGTGTAGCTCCGTCGCGCAAGAGGGAGAGCTCCCTCTCTCCTATCAGGTGATGAGTAGCGTGCGGGCAGGAATGTGTGAGCGGTGTGTGGAGCGTCACCGCATCGCTACGGCGGAGCAATTCGTCGAGAGGGGTATAGTCATCGCTGATACCGTCTTCCTGCCGTGGAGGGTCGGACACGAGCACGCGGGCGCCGAGGCGTTCGCCCCATTCGCGCACGATACGGCCGACGTTGCCGCAACCGACGATTCCGAGTGTATGGCGCGACGGATCGAAACCGGTGCGCAGCAGGGCCGACCATACATACTGCGCCACGCCGGGCGCGTTGCAGCCGGGTGCGTTACGCACGGTGATGCCTTCCTTCTCACACCAGTCCTTATCTATTTGGTCGGTACCGATGGTAGCCGTTGCCACCATCCTCACCTTCGATCCGCCGAGCAGCGCTTCGTTGCAGCGCGTGCGGGTGCGTATCAGCAGTGCATCGGCATCCCTCACAAGTTCGGGCGTGAAGCCCCACTGGTCGACAAACACTACTTCCGTGTCGGGCGCGAAGCGACCTTCGAGATATGGAATATTTCTATCAGCGATTATTTTCATAACATAAGCATAAAGCCGGCCACGTAAAGTGCACTCAGGGCTATTAGCCAGATGGGACCTCGGTTGATATCCCACAGTGCGAAGAGATTGCCGAGCTGGATGGCGGCCACCACGTAGAGAGAGCTGACGTAGACAAGGAGATTATTGAAATCTATCAACATGCACATCACCGTGACGATACCCCAAAGGTTGATGACCATATTGTACTTGCTCCGCTGCGTGTTGCCCGCATATAGCTTCACCATATTGTTGAGCGCAAGCAGTAGGGCGATAAGGAATGTGACTGCCACGTTCACCAGCACGATGAAGAAATCGCCGTGAGTGGTATAATGGTAGAAGAAATTCGTAAGTGTCGGCATCCTGAAGGAGTCGGGGGATATAATTCCGAAGCCCAGGCCTATCCAATAAGGGGCGACGAGACCCACAAGCATCGCAAGGAAGCCCTTGAAGCTAAAGCATTTCAATATCATCGCCCCAATTATGTAGACCGGGAGCATGAACAGGAACGCATACTGAATCATACTTCCGATCGCCAGAACCGTGGCGATTACGAAGAGCTCCTGCGTGGCATTCTGCCGCCGGTAGCATCCGAAAAGGATGATCATGCAGAGGATGTTGCCCAGTGCCATTATCTCTGACGTTGTCAGCGACCGTGAGAGCCAGACGTTGGAGGCGGACATGACGAGGAACATTCCGATAATCACCGTGTCGTTACCGAGCACGAATCCGAATTTCTTGTTCCAGAGCCACAACGCGATGCTGATAGCCGCAACGAGGCCGAGGCTTGCTAAGAAGCTTTCCAACTGTGACAGCCCCCACTGGCCCGGCGAGAAGAAGCATATGCCCATCCCGGTTTCGCGCAACGGGTCGGCACCGAAGAAATATGCACCGGCGAACATGACAAGGGAGGCAATGATCGCAGTCACCAGGCCATCCCTGCCCATCACTTGGTGGCGCCTTATCATTTTTCCTTACGCTTACGGAAACGCACGGGATTTATCACCTGCGTATTCTCTTCGGGAATTCTTGGGCCCTGGAAAGGCACTTCCTTGGCATCACGGCGGAACTTGGGAGCGCCCGGACGCGCCGGGCGGCGGTCATCGCGCTTCGCTCCGCGGAAATCTTCCTTACGCGCCGGGCGGTTAGCGTCACGTCCGGGCCCGCGGAAGTCATCTCTGCGCTCCGGGCGGTTGCTGCGGAAATTATCACGGTCACCTCCGCGGAAGTCATCGCGACGGTCGGATTTATTACCGCGGAAGTCATCGCGGCGATCGGATTTGCGCGACTGCTTATGGTCGTGCTGTCCGAATTTACGCGTCTCGCGCTTCCATTCATCGTCGGAAAGGCGTTTCATCTTGCGCGGGCCCTTCGAAGCGCCATCCTCATCAGAGTCGCCAAATGAGAAATTCTTCACATGGCCCCCATCCTGACGGAAGTCGCTGTAACTGCCGCTGAAGAGCACATACTCGCGCAACATGCACTCCAGACTGCCGTTGAGCAACGGAATCTTCATCGAGGGCTTGAGGCCGATATTATCGAAGTCGGGGCTGTCGAGGCCTATGATCCATGCGTGCCAGCCCGCGAAATTGCGCTTGAGCGTGGTGCCGATGCCACGGTAGAGTTCCTCTATATCATCCGGCTTGAGACGGCGTCCGTAAGGGGGATTTGTGACGAGTACACCCTCCTCGCTGTTCTCAGTCCATTCGCTGAAGGGCTTGCAGGTGATCTCAATCATATCGTCAACCTGGGCTGACTTGATGTTGCGGCGGGCGATCATAACAGCCTCCGGATCGATGTCGCCACCATAGATCTTATATTTGAACTCGCACTCGGCGCTATCGTCATTGTAGAGTTCTTCAAAGAGCTCCTTATCGAAATCGGGCCACTTCTCGAAAGCGAAGCCCTTGCGGTATATACCGGGATTGATGTTTGCTGCGATGAGGGCAGCCTCGATGAGGAACGTGCCCGAGCCGCACATCGGGTCGGCGAAATCGCAGTCGCCGCGCCAGCCGGTCTTCATGATGATGCCGGCTGCCAGCGCCTCGTTGATTGGAGCCTCTGTCTGTTCATCGCGATATCCTCGCTTGGAAAGTGGCTCACCGCTGGAGTCGAGAGAAATAGTGACGCGGTCTTCATCGATATGCACATTGAAAAGGAGATCCGCACCCTCCACGCGCACCGACGGACGCTCGCCGTTCTTGTCGCGGAAGTGGTCGACGATCGCATCCTTCACACGATACGTCACAAAGCGAGAGTGGGTGAATACACCACTGTTAACTGTAGCCTCTATTGCAAAAGTAGTCTTCGGAGTCATATACCGGCTCCAGTCGATCTCACGCACGATGTCATAGAGCTCATCAGAATCACGGGCCGTGAATTTCTCGATGGGCACGAGGATGCGCAAAGCCGTGCGGCAACATAAGTTGGCCTTGTACATAAGTTCAAGGTCGCCTTCGAAACTCACCATTCGCCGGCCGATTTCAACGTTTTCAGCACCGAGCGATATCAGCTCGTCGCGCAACACGTCTTCGAGGCCCTGGAATGTCTTGGCCACCATTGAAAAAACTTTCTCCATTTCGGATTATATTCTTAATTATCAGATGATTGTATTCCTTAAATATTTGCTTTTCAGGAAGCGCCGAACGTAATTTCATTTCCGCTGCGGCCACCCTGCACCGCGGGGCGCGACTGCTCGGCAGCCGACTGACGGTGGACCGCCTTGTTATCGCCGATGCGGCTGAGTTCCTCCTTGATGAACTGCGGACGATTATAGGCCGGCGTGCGTTCGAGCAACGCGATGACCTCATGGTCGTCGAACTGCGAAGGCTTGAGCACGGCAAATTTCAGGCGCGCGGCATCGCGTTCCTGCTCCTTGAGACGGTCTTTGCCGTATACCTCCTCTATCTGCTTCTTCTCCTCGCGCTCCTGCTTGGTAGGCTCCCTGTGACCCTCGGCCTCATCGGGACGGAACACGAGCTTATCGCCATCATCGGAGATGGTGACGTCGAAGCCGGATGCGAGCACGGTGATCTTTACCTTATCGCCCAGACTTTCATCAGCACCGATACCCCACTTCACGTCGATGCTCGACGGGAGCTTTGATGTGAAGTTGGTGATTTCAGCAATCTCCTCGGCGCGGATGGCATGCTTGTCGTCGCTTGAGCAGACAAACTTGAAAAGAAGGCGCTTGGAGGTCTTGACATCATGCTGCTTGAGCAGAGGGGAATGAAGGGCATTCTGTATGGCGTTGGTGACGCGATGTTCCCCTTCGCCCTCGGCCGTGGCGATGATTGCCGACCCCGACTCCTTGAGCGTAGTCTTGACGTCCTGGAAGTCGACGTTGATGTAGCAGGGCTCGGAGATAATCTCCGAGATGCTTCGCGCGGCGTTGGCAAGGGTGTCGTCGGCCTTGCTGAACGCATTGAAGAAATTGAAGTCGGGATAGAGTTCGATGATATTCTCGTTGTTGATGATGAGCAGCGAATCGACATACTTCCGCATCTCCTGCGCGCCCGCAAGGGCCTTGATGATCTTCTTCTTACCCTCGAACATGAATGGCACCGTGACGATGCCGATCGTCAGCATACCGGCTTCCTTGGCCTCGCGGGCCACGACCGGAGCGGCACCCGTGCCGGTGCCTCCGCCCATACCGGCGGTGATGAACACCATCTCCGTCTCATCGGTGAAGAGTGAGCGGATATCCTCCAGGCTCGCCTCGGCGCACTGACGGCCCACTTCGGGCACGTTGCCGGCTCCGCGGCCGCGCGTGATTTGAGGCCCGAGAAGCACCTGATTAGGCACGGGCGACTTATCAAGCGCCTGCTTATCCGTGTTGCATACCACGAACTTAATCAGCGGTATGTTCTGTTTAAACATATAATTGACAGCATTTCCGCCACCGCCCCCGACGCCTATAACCTTGATGATGGCGCTGTCGGTGTCGTCGATTGAATATGCTGATGTATCCATTATTTCAGGATGTCTGTATTCTTCCATGTGATTGGGATAAATTGGAGTGTGAGATTAAGGAAGTTTACGCTTATTCGATTATATCCGAATCATCTTCTGCGGGATTAGAGAATATTTCAGATATACGGTCCTGGAATTTCGACCAGAGGCCGCCACTTTTCTTCTGACGGTGCGGCCTGACGCGCTGGATTTCGTCGTCGTCGGCCTCCTCTTCGTTGCCTTCGCCCGTGACCGGAAGATCTTCGGCTCCGGGCATTTCAAGGCATTCCTCTTTCGTATCGGCGGCTCCGGAATAGAGCACGCTGGCCACCTCCACCATCTCGGCCGTGGCGGGACGCGCCTCGTCGATGTGGATATATGTCGGCAGCATACCACGGCGCACCGGGGAATCTATCTGACGCCCGAGCAGGTCGAGCATTCCGTTAAGCTTCGTGCCTCCGCCGATGCAGATGATTCCGGCCGGAAGATCCTTATCCTTCAGTCCGGCATATTTAAGCTGCTCGATTATATTGGCAACTATCTCCTCGGAGCGTGCCGAGATGAGATTTCCCACCTCAGCCATTGAGATTCCGTTGACGTTGAGCGTAGTTGGAGTCTCGCGGGCGATGGCGTTGCCTGAAGTGATCTTTATTTCCTCCGCCTGCTCCTCAAGGAGGCTCAGGCTGGTGAGGTCGCGCGTGAGGTTACGGCCCCCCATCGGCAGGGTCGCGAAGTAACGGAGGCCCCCATCCTTGTAGATCGATACGGTCGTTGTCTCCGCTCCCATATCGACGAGCATGCAGCCGAGACGCTTCTCCTCCGAGGTGAGGATCACCTGAGCCGTGGAAAGGGCGGTAACGACGAAACCGGCCACTTCAATTCCGATTTTATCCACGAGCGTGCGTGTAAGATTGCGGCGCAGCTCCGGACGGCACACGATGAGGTCGAACACGGCCTTGATATAATTGCCCACCGCACCCTTGGGCGAGCGGGTCTCCGACTTTCCGACGAAGTAGACGCGGGGAATCGCATCCACCACTTCGAGCGACGAGTCAATAGCCGTGGCGAGAGCCTGCTGACGCAGGCGGACGATGATTTCCTCGGTGATCTCCGTGTCGTCGGGGAGCACAAGCTCCACATCCGTGCGGATGCTTCGCAGCGAGCGCCCGGAGAGCCCTACGAAGACCTTGCTGATGATCTTCGGAGCCACGCTCGGCTTGAGCTGCAGACGCTCCAGCACGCGTGTGACGCGCATCGAGGTCTCCTCGAGATTCTGGATGATACCGTATCTGACGCTCTCGATGCCACGCTCCTGCTCGGTGGCGATGATATCGAGACGCCCGTCGGAATGCATCTTTCCGACACTTGCTATTATCTTTGAGCTGCTTATTTCAATGGCAGCGACATATCTTTCGTCGTTCATATTATCTGGCTCAGCCGTTCGGCTGCTTTTGGATGGGGTTTTCTATCGAATCGGTGTTATTGGCCTGCGTGGCCTTCGGGGCCTGAGCGGATTGTGCGTCACGGGGTGACACTTCCGGAAGCGTACCCTCCTCAAGGTCAATATCTTCTATGTATTGCTCGGCATGGTTCAGCCGGGTTTTGTCGCGGCGTGTCGCCACAATCTGCCCGCGGAATTTCACCGAGATAGTGTCATATTCCTCCCAACCCTTATAGGGGAGCACCTGACGGTAGAAGAGCGCCAGGGCCCGTTTTTTTTCCTCCAGGCGCGTGGTGTCGCCGAAATTGATGACATGGCCACGGATACGGGGCACGAGAATAAGGTTCTTGGCATCTATGGCATCGACCATGCTCACAAGTTCGCTGAGCAGGGCATCTTTCCTTACGAAGTTCACGAGCGGAAGCACCGACTTGGGAGTAAAGTTGCGGTTAAAGCGTCCGCTCACTACGGGCACATCGCTGAAGAACTCTGCCGTCGATCTCACGTGGCGCCCGTCCTTGTTGATGTAGTAGGAGTTATCACCGAAAAAGACGCGCATCACCGGGATGAGCGGCACTATGCGCACGATAAGCTTGCCGCGCGAGGTCACCATGCAGTTCACGCTCTCGAAGTTGCTGTGGCGTGAGATATAGCGTTCGAGGTCGGAAGTGTTCACCTCATGGATCGGCGTCCCGACGATGCGGCGCGGATAGCGGTAGAGCTCTTCGCTGACACCGCGGCGTATCACGGAGTCCATGGCGTCAGTGCCCTGCACCTGGATTTCTATACCGATGCACACGTGGTCGGCCGCCTGACGATGAGCCCACACGCTCATCACGGCAGTATAGGCCAGCAGGCTGCAGAGGATGCTCCAGGTCACTATTTTCCGCGTCTTATCTGTCATTATCCTTGAACTGCCCCCGGCTTGGGGCCGGGAGCTATCGGGGTGATTATACGGGTTGTGCGCTCAGAATTTCCTTCATTTCCGGCAACAGTCGGTCAATGTCGGCAGCCCCAAGCGTCATAAGAAGTTCAAAATTACTATTTTTTATCAGATTCAGCAAATCTTTTCTCTCACAGAGCAATTTTTCACCACAATTAACATTCCGCAAGATGATTTCAGAGGTCACACCCGGAATCGGAAGCTCACGCGCCGGATAAATCTCGGGCATAATCACACGGTCGGCCGCGCTGAGAGCTTCTGCGAATTCAGGAGCGAAATCACGGGTGCGCGTGTAGAGATGCGGCTGGAAGATTACTGTGAGCCGTCGCCCCGGATAGAGCTTCCTGACCGACTCGATGGAGGCCCTCACCTCGTTGGGCGAGTGAGCGTAGTCGTCGATGAGCACCGGGCCGCAGGGGCGTTCTGTTCCGTCGAGCCAGACCTCAAAGCGCCGCTTGGCACCCTTGAAGGTGGAGAGTCCGCGACGCACGTCGTCGGGAGTGGCTCCTGCGGTCAGAGCGGCCGCAGCGGCGGCTACAGCATTGTCGATATTGATTTCCACCGGCACTCCGGGGCTCAGATTCTCAATTCTCAGGCCGTTAGGGCCTACGAGCGTGAACGATATGCAGCCTTCGCCGTAAGCGATATTCTCGGCATGCCAGTCGCCTTCGCCTATGCCGTAGGTCTGCACGGTGACGCCTGCCTGCACGTCGGGATGCATCTTTAGGCCGGTGTGCATGATGAGCGTGCCGCCGGGGCGGACAAGCGACGTGAAGTGGCTGAATGCCTCCAGATAATGAGCCTCATCGCCGTAGATGTCAAGATGATCAGGGTCGGTGGAGGTGATTACGGCGATATGGGGAGTCAGATGATGGAACGAACGGTCATATTCATCCGCCTCGATCACGCTAACGCGCGATTGCTCGTTGAGCACGAGATTTGAGTCGATATTGCGGAGGATCCCGCCGAGAAAGGCTGTGCATCCGACGGCAGACTCGCGCAGGATATTAGCCACCATAGAGGAGGTAGTGGTCTTTCCGTGACTTCCGGCCACGCAGATTGCCTCCGTGTCGCGGGTGATGCGGCCGAGCAGGGCAGCGCGCTTAATCACCTCGAAGCCATTGTCGCGGAAGTAGGAAAGTATCTTATTGTCGGCAGGCACGGCGGGCGTATATACCACGAGCGTTTCCTCCGGATTGCGGAAGTCGTCGGGAATCTCGTCGACCGAATCAGTATACGTCATCAGGGCGCCCTCTTCGGCAAGGCGGTCGGTAAGGTTGGACTCCGTGCGGTCATAACCGGCGATCTGCGCACCGTGGCGCAGGAAATATCTTACAAGATTGGCCATGCCTATTCCGCCGGCCCCTACAAAATAGAGTTTCATTTGCTTCCTATAATTTTTTCCACTTCATCCACAATGAGTTCGTCGCTGTCGCGCATGGCGAGTGCGGCGATATTGCGTTTCATCTCTTCGCGGGCCTTTTTATCCTGCATGAGGCTGATTGCGGCATCCACAAGTTTGTCGGTAGCTTCCGCATCGGGAATCAGGATTGCGGCGCCGCGGTCGGAAAGTGCGCGGGCATTCTTGGTCTGATGATCTTCCGACACGTTGGGCGAAGGCACGAGAATGCAGGGCTTGGCGAGAATCTCGAGTTCGGAGATTGCGCCTGCGCCTGCGCGGCTCACCACGACGTCGGCAGCGGCGTAAGCCGAGGCCATGTCGGTGATGAAGGGAGTCACGACCGTACCCTTGAGCCCTTTGGCGGCCTTCTGGCCGCGGTCGCCGAAGTTCTTGCCCGTCTGCCATATCACCTGGATTCCGGCGTCGGTGAGACGTCTGATATCGCGCTCAAGGCTCTCGTTGAGGGTGCGCGCTCCCAGCGAACCGCCGACAATCAGCAGGGTAGGGCGCTCGGCTGCCAGCCCGAAGCTCTCACGTGCCTTTCCGGCGTCAAGATCACTGCGTGTCAGGTCCTTACGCACCGGATTGCCGGTCTTTATGATGCTTTCGGCCGGAAAGAAGCGCTCCATATCATCGTAAGCCACGCATATCCTGCGGGCTTTCTTGGCGAGAAGCTTGTTGGTGACTCCGGCGTAGGAATTCTGTTCCTGAATCAGCGTGGGCACCCCGGCCTTCTGGGCGGCCTTGAGGGTCGGCCCCGAACAATATCCGCCGACGCCGATAGCGATGTCGGGCTTGAATTCCTTCACGATATCGCGGGCCATGGTCATGCTCTTACGCAGCTTGAGCAGCACGCCGAGATTGCGCCAGAGGCGCTTACGGTCGAACCCGGCTACCGGGAGCCCCTTGATGGGGTAGCCGGCCGCCGGTACCTTTTCCATCTCCATGCGGTTTTCGGCTCCGACGAATAGTATATCCGCGTCGAGGCGCCGCTTTATGGCGTTGGCTATCGAGAGAGCGGGGAAGATGTGGCCTCCGGTGCCACCTCCGCTGATCAGAATCTTATATTTCTTTGCCATTGTCGTGTGAAGGATTATCTGATTGAAATTAACTTAGCAAGCCCGGATTCCCGCCGGGATAAGGGTTTATTTACCGGCGGAATAGTTGGCTGCCTGCATATCTTCGGGGAGGGCATTCTTCTCGGCGTTGATATGCGAGCGGTCACCCGAGGTGGCGGCGAAGCGGGCCACTGAGAGCATGATGCCGAGGGCGGCCGACATGACTATCACCGATGTGCCTCCCTTGGAGATGAAGGGGAGCGGCTGGCCCGACACGGGGAAGAGACCTGTGACGATGGCCATGTGCACGAGCGCCTGGAACACAATCATCACCGCACACCCGAGAATCAGGAAGGCCGGGAAAGCGCGCGAGCATTTATAGGCTATTCGCCCGGCGCGGGCCACGAGCAGAAGGAAAAGCACCAGCACAATGGCGCCGCCTACGAACCCCGTATCCTCCACAATAATCGAATAGATATAGTCGGAGAAGGCGAGAGGCAGACGCGCACTCTCGCGGGAGTTGCCGGGCCCTTGGCCGAAAAGGCCTCCGTTGGCCTGGGAGAACTTGGCGAACATCACCTGACGGTTCAAGTCGTCGATAGGATCGGAGGGCTTGACGCCACGCAGGAAGCGCTTCACACGGTTACCCTGCGTGCCGGTTCGGTCGATTTGCTTTGATCCGCGGTTAACCACGCCTCTCCCGCCTGCCTGAACCATAAGTTCCTGACGCTCCACGACATCATCATATTCCGTGGCGCTCGGAGTCATGTATTTCACCACAAACAGTCCTCCGGCGGCTACTGCATACACCACCATTACCGTAATGAACTTCTTCATCTGAATGCCTCCTATCAGCATCATGCAGATGCTCACGCCCATGAGGAGCAATGTGTTGGTCAGACCATTTTTCCAGAGACAAGCGCTGAACACTACGACCACTATGGCCGCCGTGATGATACCTGTGTTCGTTACGCCTCCGCGGGTCTGATTCTTACCCAATATGGAGGCGAGCAGACACACCACCGTGAGCTTCACCATCTCAGCGGGCTGGATTGTGATTCCGGCGAATACGAGCGCGCGCTGCGCTCCGTTATATTCGACGCCGAACAGACTTGACGCCACCAGCAGCCCGAGCGACAGGATGGCGAATAGCCAGGCGAACTTATTGAACAGCGTATAGGGCGTCTTCTGAAGCCAGAGCACGATTCCGAAGCCGATGAGCAGGAAGATGCCGTGGCGGATCAGCGGACCATACACATTATTGCCGGCCACTTCCGTGGAAGAGGCACTGAAAAGCTCCACCACGCTGATGATGAGCAAGAATATGTAGATGCCCCAGATGTAGGGATCAGGGCGACCCTTCTTCTTGTTGAGAGCCGCCACCTTGGCGCTCTCGCTCTTAGCGGAGGATCCGGCACCCGCCGCCGCAGTGGCCTTCGCATTAACATTCTCGGAGATGCCGGGGCGGTTCTTACCCGGAGGCTCCTGACGCACCGGGGGCTCTACCGGCACACCATCGATGGTCTCGCGGATTTCAAGATCTTCAAGCAGTTCGTTATCCATTGATTGTCAGATTGTAAGCTTATATAAAGATTATTTACGGATAAATAGAGGGGCAGGAGAATTATTTAAGTTTGCGCACGGCCTCCTTGAAACGGTCGCCGCGGTCTTCATAACTCGTGAACAGGTCAAAACTTGCGCAACAGGGAGAGAGGAGCACGGTGTCGCCTTCGGCTGCCAGTTCTGCACATGCAGTCACGGCCTCCTCGAGTGAATGAGTATCACGGATTTCGGGCACCTTGCCGGAGAAGAAGTCGAGCAGCTTGGCATTATCCTTGCCCATGCAGACGATCGCCTTCACCTTCTCGCTGACGAGGGCCTCGATTTCAGAGTAGTCATTACCCTTATCCTTGCCTCCGAGTATGAGCACGGTAGGCGTAGTCATACTCTCGAGAGCATACCATGTGGAATTGACGTTGGTGGCCTTGGAGTCGTTGATCCAGCGCACGCCGTTGATGGTGTCGACCAACTCAAGACGATGCTCTACGGCCTCGAAATCCTCCAGAGCGTGGCGGATGGTGTCTTTCTTAATGTTGAGGATGCTGGCGGAGAGTCCGGCAGCCATGGAGTTGTAGAGATTGTGCAGGCCGGTAAGCGAAAGGCGGTCGCGGGGAATATCCCACACTTCCATGGGAGTCTCGAAGCGCACGATGCCATCCTCCACGTAAGCCTTCGTGTCTTCCTGACGGAATTCACTGAAAGGCATTCGGATAGCCTCGATCTGCATCTGCTTTATCTGCTCGCGCACCACGGGATCATCCTGCCAGTAGATGAAATAGTCTTCCGGACCCTGATTCTGGAGGATACGGAACTTCGCTGCCACATAGTTCTCCATCTTATGGTCGTAGCGATCCATATGGTCGGGAGTGATGTTGGTGATGACAGCGATACCGGCCTTGAAATCATACATGTTCTCGAGCTGGAAACTTGAAAGCTCAATGACGTAGACGTCATGATGCTCGCGCGCCACCTGCAGGGCCATGCTCTTACCCACATTTCCGGCCAGACCGACGTTGAGTCCCGCCTCCTTTAGGATATGATAGGTCAGCAGAGTAGTGGTGGTCTTACCGTTGCTTCCGGTGATGCAGATCATCTTGGCGTCGGTATAGCGTCCGGCGAACTCTATTTCCGAGAGGATAGGGGTGCCCCTCTCGGCAAATTTTCTCACGAGCGGCGCCGTCGGAGGGATGCCGGGGCTCTTTATCACGATATCGGCATTGAGAAGGCGCTCCTCCGAGTGGCCTCCTTCCTCGTAAGGAATTCCTTCTTCCTCAAGCATTTCCTTATAGCGAGGCTTTATCTCGCCCATATCGCTGAGGAACACTTCCATTCCTTTAGTCTTCCCCAGGATGGCTGCACCGACACCGCTTTCGCCACCACCCAGTATCACAAGTTTATCTCTTTTATTTTCGGTCATCATTATCTAATCTTGAGCGTTACGAACGTAAGGGCAGCGAGAAGCATGCCGACAATCCAGAAACGAGTCACTATCTTATTCTCGGGCATTGCCTGAGAAGGGAAATTCCATTTCACCATCGCGCCGGGTTCGGCGGCCTTCTGGAAATGATGGTGGAGGGGAGTCATCTTGAAGATACGGCGTCCGGCGCCATACTTCTTCTTAGTATACTTGAAATAGCTCACCTGCATAACCACCGATAGATCTTCGAGGAAGAATATGAGGCAGAGGAGCGGAATGAGCAACTCCTTGCGTATCAGGATGGCAAACACGGCGATAACGCCCCCGAGCGTAAGCGAGCCGGTGTCGCCCATGAACACCTGTGCCGGGTAGGCATTGTACCAGAGGAAGCCCACGAGCGCGCCGATAAACGAAGCGGCATAGACCACCAGTTCGGCTGAGCCGGGGATATACATGATATTCAGATAGCTCGAGTAAATCACGTTACCGCCCAGATAAGCCATAATCAGCAGGGCGACGCCTATGATGGCCGAGGTGCCTGCGCAGAGGCCGTCGACACCATCGGTGAGATTGGCGCCGTTGCTGACTGCCGTGACCACGATGACGACCACCAACACAAATACGAGCCAGCCGAGAGTCTC
Source organism: uncultured Muribaculaceae bacterium (assembly GCA_947178505.1). Taxonomy (GTDB): domain Bacteria; phylum Bacteroidota; class Bacteroidia; order Bacteroidales; family Muribaculaceae; genus Lepagella. Next base: position 31,941 of record CAMWYR010000003.1, read on the forward strand.
GGCTGCCTGGCGATCTTTTATCCACGACGTGAGCCACTGATAATTGAAGTTATTGTTCTTCACGAAGGGAATCGTGGTCTGAGGAGCCTTTATCTCATCCTTCGACACGGTGATTTCCGTAACCGTCTCATTATCATGGATTATCTCACGCTCGAAATTCTCGCTCATGGTAATCGAGGGTGAGAGCCACATCGTGATACCCACCAGCAGACCGAGACCTACCTGACCAGTGACCTTATATTTTCCCTGAAGGCCGTCTTTGTTGTGGAACTTGAGCTTGCGGTAGTCGTCGAGAAAACCAATAGCGCCCATCCATAGCGTGGCCACAATCATAAGTATCAGGTAGATATTGGAGAGATTGCCGATAAGCAGGCAGGGCACCAACGTGGAGAGAATGATTATGATACCTCCCATTGTGGGAGTGCCCTTCTTCGACATCTGCCCCTCGAGTCCGAGATTTCTCACATCCTCGCCGATCTGCATACGCTGAAGGCGGCGGATGATATGATGACCGAACACGAGCGCGATCACCAGCGCGATTGCAAACGAGATGCCGGCGCGAAAAGTAATATAGTTCATCAGGTTGTGACCCGGCCAATGCCAGCCTTCAACCACGTCTATCAGCCAATATATCATTGCTGCTTAACTCTTTGAAGTTATAATGATTAGAAATGATATTGGAACTGCCGTCACTTTCTGGCGTCAAGCTCACGACTCACTTCCTCACGGTCGTCGAAATGATGGCGCACGCCATTGACTTCCTGATAAGGCTCATGGCCCTTACCTGCCACGAGCACTACCGAACCGGGGGTTGCCATGCGGATGGCCGTGTTGATTGCCTCGCGGCGGTCGGTGATGCAGATTGTGCGGCGGAGCTCATCTTCAGTAAGCCCTGCGCGCATTGCCTCGATGATATCCTCGGGGCGCTCGGTGCGCGGATTGTCGCTCGTAAGAATAAGCAGATCGGAACGACAGGCTGCCTCGCGAGCCATAATCGGACGCTTGCCATGGTCGCGGTCGCCGCCGGCACCGACAACGGTCGTGATCTTACCCTCATTACCAACAACTTCGCGTATAGTGTCAAGCACATTCACCAGTGCGTCAGGCGTGTGCGCATAGTCAACGATCGCAGTTACGCCATCGGCTGAGCGGAAGGTCTGGAAGCGTCCGGCCACAGGCACGAGACGGCTCATATTTACCGCTACCTCCTCTTCGGGGAAACCGGTAAGGATCGAGGCGCCATAGACGGCCGTGAGGTTATAGGCATTGAAGCGGCCTGTGAAGTTCACCTCAATGTCGCGGCCGTTGAGCTGCAGGAGCGTGCCGTCGAGGCGAGTCTCAAGAATCTTGCAACGGAAATCGGCTTCCGAACGCAGCGAGTAGGTGTAGACCTTGGCGCGCGTGTTCTGCACCATGTATGCGCTCGCTTTGTCGTCGGCATTGACGAGTGCGAAGGCATCGGCGGGGAGGGAGTCGAAGAAGATTTTCTTGGCGTTCATATAATTCTCCACCGTGCCGTGATAATCGAGATGGTCGCGGGTAAGGTTGGAGAAGACGGCACCTGCGAAGCGGAGGCCGGAGATACGGTGCTGCTGGGCGGCATGGCTCGACACTTCCATAAACGCATAGTCACATCCGGCCTCAACCATCTCAGCGAGCAAAGAGTTGAGTGTCAGCGGGTCGGGAGTGGTGTGTGTGGTGGGAATCGCACGACCTTCGATGTAGTTGCATACAGTTGAGAGAAGTCCGGCCTTATAGCCTTCGAGGCGTGCCATCTCGTAAAGGAGGGTGGCTGTAGTGGTCTTACCGTTAGTGCCTGTCACTCCGACGAGTTTCAGATGAGTGGAGGGATATCCATACCATGCGGAAGCCAGGAGGCCGAGAGCCTCTGCGGAGTCGGCCACACGGATATAGGTGATGCCCTGCTCGAGAGCCGCCGGGAGCTCCTCGCATACGATTGCCCCGACGTGAGTGCTGGCAACTACGGGAATATATTTATGTCCGTCGGTGGTCACACCGCGAACCGCAACGAAAAGCGAGTCTTTCTCTACCTTGCGCGAATCGCTGTGAACGCCGATGATGTTCTTGTCAGTTTCTCCGATCACTTCAAGAGGTCTGATGTCCTCGATGAGCTTTGATAGTTTGATCGTCATGGGATTATCCGTTTTTATAGTTGTTCGGTTGCTTTAATTCAGAAGTAAAATCAATTGCGAAGAGTTAGGGTTATGTCATCACCGCGCTTGAAGACGGTGCCCGCGGGGCGCGACTGAGCCACCACGTGGCCGGCACCCGATGTGCGCACGTTGAGTCCCGACGACTCCAGCACCTTGAGAGCCGAGGGAATATCGAGCCCGATAACGTCGGGCACGCCGCCGTTTGACACTTCAGCAGGACTCTTGAGGCTCTTAAGTTTGTTTATGCCGAGAGCCGACGCCAGTTTATTGAAACTATGGCCGACGGCTGCCGCCAGCACCGGAGTCGACTCCTTGCGTTCTGCCGTGAAGGTAGAGGCGTTACGGAGCAGGCCGCGCGAATACATCTTGATGGCCATATTCTTCACCACCTGCCCCGACGTGCGGTTGGCCGAACTGCCTGCGCCCGACATAACGAGAGCCATGCAGGAATACTGAGGCTCCTCATAGGGGAAGAACCCGGCGAACGCATAGCGGCGCTTGGCAGTGTTATATACGCCTTTCTCAACGGGATAGGCCGTGCCGGTCTTGCCGACCACGCATACGCGGTCGTCGCGCACGAGACGCGCCGTGCCGTGTTCGCCCCACACGACTTCACGGATGCATTCGCGCACCTTGCGCGCCGTGGCGGGCGAGCAGATGCTGTCGCGGATATATTCTATCTTGAGCACCGAGTCGCGTCCATCCTCATCAATGAGACTCTTTACAAGGTGCGGACGCACGTACTTGCCATCGTTGGCGATGGCATTGTAGACGGAGAGTGTGAAGAGGGGAGGGAGCTCGGTATTGTAGCCGTAGGCCTGACGCGCCAGGTCAAGATGGCGTGCCGTCATGGTGATGTTGTTGCCACGGCTATCCTTGTCGACGAGGCGGCGGATACGCGGCGTGCACTCCCCTGCGATGCCCGAACGTATGGGCTCGAAGAAGCCGAGTCCGGCGAGCCGCTCATACCATTTCTCCGGATTCTGCGAATATCCGCGGAAGATAACGCGCGATATTCCGGTGTTTGACGATTGCTCGATCACCTGCTTCATATTCTTCATGCCGCCGCCATGCGGGTCGGACGTCTTCATGAACGGGCTGCAGTCGACCAGATCATTGACCGACTTCACAAGGCCATCTTCGAATGCGATCATCAGAGAAATAGGCTTCATCACAGAGCCCGGTTCGTATGGAAGCACGGCGCGGTTGAGCGCCTCGCCGTAGGTGCCGTTATCAAGCAGTTCGATATTGGAAATCGCTTTTATCTCGCCCGTCTTCACTTCCATCAGGATTGCCGTGCCCCACTCGGCGTGGGCCTCGGCGCAAATCTTATGGAGTTCTTCCTCGAGCATATCCTGCAAGTCGATATCGATTGTGGTGCGGATATCGAAACCACGGCGGGGAGGAGTCGTAACCCAGTTGGTAATACCCTGAGTGAGAGCCACTTTCTTAGCAAATCCCGGATGGCCGTATAGGAGCGAGTCGAGGTCTTTCTCAAGCCCTGAGTATCCGTGAATCTGTCCGGTCTCACGGTTTTCGTTCACACGTCCGACACTTCTGTAGGCCATTTTACCGAAAGGATAGATACGCACGTTGCGCCCCTCCTTATAGAGCGGGAGGCGCGAGCCCTTCCCCGGCATGTCCTTGATGAAGGGGAAATTGCGGATGCGGTCGAAGTCGTAAAGCGTCTTCTTCTGGGCCAGACGCAGCGAGCGGGTGCGCACTGTGTCGGCCTTCTCAAATTCCTTTTTCAGGCGCGTGTGCCAGGAATACTTGGCAATCGTGTCGCGGGGCTGGCTCATCAGGTTGCTGATGCGCGGATAATAGTGATCGAGAGAATCGGCGAGCGAGTCGATCGAACTCCAGGGAATCACCTTCATCTTCTTGATCTTATCGTGACGGAGGTCGAGCTTGATATCGTAGACGCGGAGATTGCATGCAAGTATATTGCCGTTGTCGGCGAGTATGTTTCCGCGTTCGGGGCTAATCGTATCGATACGCGAGAGCTCGGCGCGCGCACGACTGTTCCAGGCGTTGGCCTCGATCACCGTCGTATTGAAAAGTTTGATGAGCACGAGCACGCCGAAAAATACGAACACAATCGAGAGGAGTCCGTATCGGAATAATATATGCGTCTTATTATTCTTCTTAGCTGCCATTTAAGTTTTCCCTTTATCCCTGTGGGGTAGCGTTAAATATTGATGCGGTTAGTGTAGGTGGTTCATGCGGGCCTACCCGGGGCCCGGGGGGGTTATTCGTCGATAATCTCGTAGGGCGGTTGCTCCTGAAATTCAAGCGGCAGCCCCCGCTCGCGCACCATGCGGCGCATCTCCGTCTCGCGGATGAGCGACATATAGGCCGACTTTTCCTGAAGTTTCAGGCTTTCTGCTCGCGTAAGCTCCGTATTAAGCTTCTTGATCTCAGCCATCTTGGTCTTTGTCTTGTAGCGGAGACCGATAAGCGCGATCACTGCCACGACGATAATGATCAGAAGCCAGGCATTGTTCTTGAAGAACTCCACGGAAATTGAGCGGCCATATCTCAGCTCGTTGAGGAAAGAATAGCCCTTTTTCTCAGCGGGCTTATTCTCGGCTGATTTCTTCTTCTTTCTCGCTGTCATCTTAATCTGCGTTTAAAGTTTTTCAGCGATTCTTAGTTTGGCGCTTCTCGATCTGGGGTTGGCTTCGATCTCAGCCTCGTCGGGAACTATGGGGGAGCGTGTGACGGCCTTCCAGGGTGTGGATACGCGTCCGTATATGTCCTGATCTATGTTCCCCTCTACGTTTCCGCTGCGGATAAAATTCTTCACCATTCTGTCTTCAATGGAGTGGTAGGTGATGATTGCGAGGCGCCCGCCGGGGCGGAGAGTCCTGAGCGACTGCTGCAGGAGACGGCGGAGGGAATCCATCTCACCGTTGACCTCAATACGGATGGCCTGGAACACCTGCGCAAGATCCTTCTTCTCCGACTTCGGATTGATCACGGGCCTTACGGCCTCTACGAGGCGGAAAGTAGTATCCACCGGCTGCTGAGCACGGGCCTTGACGATAGCGGCGGCAATCTGGCCGGGACGCTTCAGATCGGTGTAGGTGCGGAAAAGTCCTTCAAGTTCCTCCTTTGAATATTCTGCAAGTATATCGGCTGCTGTCTTTCCACCCTTTCGGTTCATCCTCATGTCGAGAGGCGCATCAGAGCGGAAAGAGAATCCGCGCTCCGGATCATCGAAGTGATGGAACGACACGCCGAGATCGGCGAGGATGCCGTCGATCGAGTCATGGCCGTGGTAGCGAAGGAAGTTGGATATATATCTGAAATCTGAATGCACGAAAGTGAAGCGTGTATCGTCCGGAGCGTTGGCGAGGGCGTCGGCGTCACGGTCGAAGCCGAAGAGATGACCGGCCTCATCGAGACGCGCGAGAATCGCGCGCGAGTGGCCTCCGCCGCCGAACGTGACATCTGCGTAGATGCCACCCGGCCGAATGTCGAGGGCTTCGATGGAGGCGTTGAGAAGTGCGGGAATATGATATGTGGATGAATCCATCTCTGAGTTGCTGTCTTAGGTTTTTCGCCGGTTTTGAGACGCATCTGATTCCGATGCGAGTCTACTTCGGCAAATTGTCGGTAAAGTTAGTAAAAAATTTTTGACTTTCCATACTTCTTTGCGACAATAACCTAATTTAACAAAACAGAGGGTCGGAGAGGCTATTTTTTCTCGTGGCGCTCCTTAGCACGGATGAGGTCGCTGACGGCACTTTCGGGAAACCCTGCTGCCTCAGCGTAGGAGCGGGCGAAGTCGGTGAATTCCGGGGTGAGATAGGAGAAACGCACGAGATTGGCATAGGCCTTGCTCCCGGAGATACCCCCGGGATAGAAATTCATTCTGTTGAGGTCGATAAGGCTGAATACCGGGCGCCCGCTGCCTGCGGCATTCACGCGGACATTGGTGGAGTTAAGATCCTTATGGAGCACTCCCTTGCGATGGAGCAGAGCGGCGAACCGACCGAACTCACGCCAGGCTTCCGGCCCGCTCTCCAGATAGTCGCGGAGATCGGTGGCCTCCTCATAACGACACAGGTACACCGAATCCTGAAGCGTGTTTAAGAAGCCACGCCGCTCGGCGTAGGCGAGAGGCGCGGGAGTATGTATGCCGAGGCGCGTGAGCTCTATGGCATAGAGATAACTACGCTCCGCCTTAGAGGAGAAGATAGAGTAGATAAGGCGGTTTTTCAGACTGTGCGAAAAGAATTTCACAGCCACGTCGATTCCGTCGGCCTGCAGTCTGAGAATCCGGTTGCGTCCGGAATATATCTCTGACGCATCGGCCGGAATCTTGCCTTCGAGCAGGCGCGCCGCGAGCACTTCCCATTCGGGCGCGATGCCCGCTGCTTTTATTCGGATCATTTGCTTCGGTCTTTTTCGTTGAGTTGCGCCTCTGTCACTTTCGACATGAGCATCACTTTATATATCATTGCCGTATAAGCGTTTATAAGGCCACGCCGCCCGTCGCGCCACGCACCGCGCAGAAGCCATACGCTCAGGAATGCCCACAGAGGCTTGAAAAGAAGCTTGAGCGTACCGAATTTCTTATTTATCCGCCGGGGCACCTCATAGTCGCTGTAGCGGTTAAGTTTGTCGTAACGTTGGCGGAGGGTGGGATTATCAAGGTGAATCAGCGAGAGTCGGTGGCCGGTGGCGGGAATATCGACGACAGGCCCGGCTGTGGCGGGACGCGCGTGGATCACCGGCGGCCACGTCGCCTTGCTCTGCCGGAAAAAGCGCAGCTGACGGTCGGGGCTTCCGTGGGCCGCACGGCTCATGAACTGATTCAGACGCGGCACGGCCATCGCGCCCTCAAAGCCGGAATTTATTTTCGCGTAAAGATACTCGCGGAGCGCGTCGGGCACCTTCTCGTCGGCATCGACAACGAGCACCCAGTCGTTTGAGGCCGAATGAATTGCCGTGTCGCGCGCAGGCTCGCATATCTTATGGTCGCCTTTAGGGAATATCACTATCTTGGCGCCATATTCGGCAGCTATCTCGCGCGTGCGATCGGTGCTCTCCATATCGCACACTACTATCTCATCAAACTCCTTCACACTCTCCAGCACCTCGCGGAGATGCTCCTCGGCGTTATATGTGTTTAAGACTACAGATATCTTCTCCATACTTTAGAAACACGTTATCAACCTTATCTTATTATAAAAGACTGAAAATCTTAATTTGGGCTGCTGCATCAGAGACCGTTGGAGATTTTCATATCGCTTACGCGACGCGCCTGCCTGATGTTTTTCATCGCATCGGGGCTGATGCGGGCCGTGTCGCCCTCAACCGTGCCGGTCATTGACGAAATAGCCACAGCCGCACGGGGCTGCGCCAGAATGTTCTGGCCCATTCCCTTCCACGAATATTCCTCCAGACCGAGGATTGAGAGTAGGGTAGGGTAGACGTCGATCTGGCCCATCACCTCATCGATACGGCCCCCGACAGGGGAATTGAGAAGAATGAAAGGCGTGTGCTGACCGGCGTCAACAAGCTGCGCTCCCTTCTTATCTTTCCTCACGTCGTCGCGATAGGAAGCAAGCCCCTCGTGATCGCCGGTGATAAGCACTACGGTCTCGGCAGCGTCCGGGCGGCTCTGGATATAGTCGATGAGTGTATGCAGTTGCGAATCAGTATAATGCGCCATCTGAATATAGTCGGAGAGCACCTCGGGCATTTCCTTCACCGCATCCTTAAGGCGTGGATCCTTGAAATTCTCAGGCAGCCGGAAAGGATTGTGACCCGAGTATGTGACGAAGGTCATTATGAAGGGTTCGTCACCATGCAACACAGATCCGGCTTTCAGCTTCTCCACGCACTGGCGGAGAAATGATCCGTCGCTCAGTTTTGCGGGATTTCCTATGAGTTCATCCATCTTCCATGAGTCACGGAACAGGAGAGAGTCGTAACCCATTGCGTGCCCGATGACCGACTGATTCCACGTAATCGGTTTGTCGCAGGTGAAGAGCACCGAACGGCCTCCCTTAAGCTGCTTCATAGCTTTCATCAGCGAGGGGTAATCGTAGTCAGGCGCCTTCATACTGTAGACGGAATTGAGCATCGGCAACATGCCGCATCCGAGCAGCAACTGCGCGTCGATTGACCGTCCTGCCCCTACCTGCGTCAGCATGCGCGGAGCATAAAGCGTCGAAGGTCGCGCCAGCAGACTATTTATATAAGGGGTTATCTCCACCTCCCCATCCCCGGTCGGCAGGGTCGCTCCGAGCGGCCATGATTCAAAGGATTCGAGAAGAAGAATAACAAGATTCTTGCGCCGTGCTACCGTGTCAGATAACGCGACAAATGGCCTTGAATACTCTTTTTGCAACTCCCATTCCAACACTTTCTTTTTACATAAATTTATATCTGTTTTTGAAGTAGTCATATTATTATATGCAAGATGACCAACAACTGTGTAGGTTGGTAAACCGCACGTACTGTAGTAACAGGATTGTGCAAATTTATCATAGCTTGCATAGAAGCCTCCGCGACATAGCAGACCGATCCAGACCACTACGGCCATCGCCGCAGTGAGTGCGACGACAAGCCATCGCCCGGGCCATTTTCGCGAGGCCGGTGTGAGATAAGCCCAGGCGCCCGTAATCATAGTGACAAGCGGAAGGGCTATGTCTTCCCAGCGCATAGCGTCGCGGACACTCGCCGTGAAATCGAGCAGGTTAGTCACCATGAAATAACTTTCCCACGGGATACCGGTGAAGTAGGTGCGGCAATACATGATGTTGGCAATCCAGACGATGTCCACCAGCACCATCATCACCAGCTGCACCCAGACGCGCCTGCACAGAATTGCCGGGAGCGACAGAATGAGCGCGGCCAGAAGATTGTCGGCGTAGAGCATCCAGTCGCTCATCGCGCGGAAGGTGGTGGACGCACACCAGATCACGACTCCCGTAATCAGCGTGACAAACATTCCGATCAGGCAGATCCAGCCGCGGCTCAGTCCGCCGCCCTCTCCATTGCGCGGACTGAAAGCACGGCCGCGACCCGTATGCCGATGATGACTCGTGAGCACATTATTCAGATATTTGGTTGATGGAGCCATTTTTATTTTCGTTTTTTATTTTTTCAATCTTTAATCGCGACTTCCGTTTGATCGCGCCTACAATTCAATAGCCTCAAAAAAATTTTATAGCTCATTCCGCAGGCGCCCAGACGTAGTGTCTCTCAGCTATTATTCTTCAATAGAAAGGCGGAACCCATGTCAGTGATTCCGCCACTATAACTTCTTGATATCTGATCTACAAGCTACTATATCCAGGTTTATATCTTCTATACCTATACGTTATCGGGCATCATCCTTACTTAACTTCACGCGTAAATCCCGGACTGAAGATAGGGGTAAGAGCGTAGCCTTTGATATGTGATATGAAGCCGTCATCACATCCCATCTTTATCAGGTTGGTAGCCGTAAATATTTTTCCTCTTCCCGGCCTTTCTCCATACCCTTTTCAATACCCTGCAACAATGCCTGCTCAGCCACATAATCTATACGAGCCCGCATTGAGTTCAGCCGCTCCAGCGACTGGCTGTAGAGCACCATATCCTCAGCTACGAGATTCTCGCTTTCCGTAGCCTCAAATATCTCGCGGTAATTACCCTCCGGATAGGGTTTCGAATTTTTATTGAGCTTGTGCATATTCTTTATCAGATATAATAGCCGTTCCACCTCAGTCTTACAGTTATCCCACTCGGCGGGTACCAGCCACAAACCGAGCTCAGATTTATGAACGTTGTGATGTCAGAATCTTTTTCTTTATCCATAACAGACCGGTCTGGTAGTCGAAAGCAAATATAAAGATTCTTTCTCATTTTTCCAAATCAACCTGCTCAAACTTTTCATTACCCATAGGAAACCACTCTCATACTCTAATTTTCTTTCAGAAATTCCCTTATAAATTCCCGAACAATTTAAAATATTAAAACCTCAGAGCCTTAAGTTTAGCTTAAAATTAATGTATTTATATATCATATAAGCATTTACGTCAATTATCAACACTACGACATTCTATATCATTAAAAAGGGCACTATGTTTCACTTTCGCTAACTTCGCGTTGATTTTATTATTTTAAGATGAAAGAATGTGTGCGAAAGCGACCGCTTCCGGGATCGCTCAGGCCTACTGGTGAATTTTATAATAATTAACTTTTTAATCTACTTCTGATTTAGTATATTTGTAAGTTATGACTACAATTACCTTCAATTGCGAGAACACCACGCTGCCGGAGCTCGATTACCCGCTGGTGAGAGAATGGATAGGGGAGGTGGCTGCCGAACACGACTTTCAGGTTGGCCGCATCTCTTATCTCTTTTGCGATGATGAATTCATCTTGCGTGCAAACCGCGAATTCATCGATCACGATTATTACACAGACATCATCACATTCGATTATACGCGGCGCGACATCATCGGGGGAGACATCATGATTTCGCTCGACACAGTCGGCTCCAACGCGCAGCTCGTCGCCACTTCCTTCAGCAACGAGCTACTGCGCGTCATCATTCATGGCGTGCTCCACCTTTGCGGCATTAACGATAAAGGGCCGGGTGAACGCGAGAATATGGAAGCTCACGAAAACCGCGCCCTTGAAATATGGTATCAGCTTAACAGGAATGACGCACGTAAAGCTGACGCCGATAAAAGCAACTGAACCACCTGACAGCATAAACATCAGATATGAAATTTGATTTTGACGTCATAGTGATAGGAGGGGGCCACGCAGGATGCGAGGCTTCAGTAGCCGCCGCCAAACTCGGTGCGTCGACCCTGCTCATCACCAAAGACATGAACCGCATCGCACAGATGTCGTGTAATCCCGCCGTCGGCGGGATCGCAAAAGGTCAGATCGTGCGTGAAATCGATGCCCTCGGCGGTATGATGGGTATCGTAGCCGATACAACTGCCATCCAGTTCAGGATGCTAAACCGCTCCAAAGGGCCCGCCGTATGGTCGCCCCGCGTGCAGTCTGACCGAGCCAAATATATCGACGAATGGCGAAGAATAATCGATGACACGCCTAACCTATACATGTTTCAGGACACGGTGGACCAATTGATAATCGACAAATCAGAAAGCGCAGGAGATACCGACGCGACCGCGTCTACAGAACCTCATTTCAGGGTCGCCGGAGTGCGCACAGCCCTCGGTTTCGAATTCCGGGCAAGCAGTGTCATCCTCACTGCAGGCACGTTCCTCAACGGACTCATGCACTTCGGAGCCACCAAGATCGAAGGTGGGAGAATAGCCGAAGACAGCGCAAAAGGTCTTACGGAACAGCTGGTAGAACTCGGATTCAGGGCCGACCGCATGAAGACCGGTACGCCGGCACGTATCGACGGGCGCACCATCGACTTCTCTAAAGCCGAGCGCCAGGAAGGCGATATGCGGCCATACGAGAAATTCTCCTATCTTCCCGAGATAAAGCGCACACTACGTCAACGTCCATGCTGGATCGTACATACCAATCCCGCCGTGCACGAAGCAATGACATCACACCTCGATGAATCCCCGCTCTACAACGGCCAGATTCAGAGTATCGGCCCCCGATACTGCCCGAGCATCGAGACAAAGCTCGTAACATTCGCAGACAAGGACAGTCACCAGCTTTTTCTCGAACCGGAAGGGGAGACCACCGAAGAATACTACATTAATGGTTTCTCAAGTTCGATGCCCTGGCCGGTGCAGGTTGAAGCCCTGCAGCATGTGCCCGCACTGCGCGACGTGCAGTTCTACCGCCCGGGGTACGCAATAGAATACGACTTCTTCGACCCCACGCAACTCACACACGATCTGCAGACCAAACTCGTGAAGGGTCTCTATTTCGCAGGACAGGTCAACGGCACCACAGGCTATGAAGAAGCCGCAGCCCAAGGGCTTATGGCAGGTATTAATGCGGCTCGCGCCGTCAGAGGAGAAACTCCCGTAATTCTCGGGCGCGACCAAGCCTATATCGGTGTGCTAATTGACGACCTCGTGACAAAAGGAGTCGACGAACCATACCGTATGTTCACATCGCGCGCAGAATACCGCATTCTGCTCCGTCAGGACGACGCCGATCTCCGGCTCACTCCAATCGGACATGAAATAGGTCTTGCCGATGACCATCGCTACCGGCAAATGCAATCGAAATATGCAGAGCGCGACAGCCTGATAGAATGGGCCGGAAAATTCACCGTCAGGATGACTCCGGAATTCAATGCGTGGCTCACCGAGCGCGGCACAGCTCCGTTGTCTGCCTCCACACGACTTATAGAACTCCTCAAGCGTCCGCAGCTCGACTTCGCTTCCCTCAGCGAAAGCATTCCCGCACTCCGTAGACGCCTCTCCCGGATTGAGGAAGAGCGCCGTGAGGAGATTACTGAGTCGGCCGAGATCCTCATAAAGTATGACGGTTATATCCGCCGAGAACGCGACCTCGCCGATCGGCAGACGAAACTCGAACGCGTGCACATTCCCGAAGGATTTGACTTCCTTTCCGTAAACGCCATCTCAATTGAGGCCCGCCAGAAACTCGACCGCATACGCCCGGCCACAATTGGCCAGGCTTCGCGCATCCCGGGAGTCTCGCCGGCCGATATCAATGTGCTCCAGCTTCTAATCGGGAAGTAGGAGAGAGGACCCTACTTATTTTTCCACCAACCGGGAATCATGTCTGTGACACACCGAGACAAAGTGTGTTCCACGTGGAACAAATCCATCCTAATCCCCACTGATAAGTAAGGTTTATAACCGCACAGCCTACGCACCTCGCTCTATACAGAATCAATTTTAATAACAACACAAACAGAATCTAAAAATGGAAATCAACGACCTCAGTCTTAAGATCAGAGAAATTCCTGATTTCCCCTCCAAGGGGATAATTTTCCGCGACCTCACGACACTCCTGAAGGACGCGGAGGCCCTTCGCGTAATGAGCGACGCGCTCGTGAATATCTACCGCGACAGGGGCGTGACAAAAGTTGTCGGCATTGAATCGCGCGGTTTCATCGGTGGTTCGATAATGGCATACGCCCTCGGAGCCGGTTTTGTTCCGGCTCGCAAACCGGGAAAGCTTCCGGCCGTTACAGTGAAGAAGTCATACGCGAAGGAGTATGGCGTCGACACGATTGAACTCCATAGTGATGCAATCAACGAAGACGATATTGTCGTGCTTCACGATGATTTACTTGCGACAGGCGGCACAATGATGGCTGCTTATGAGCTGGTGAAATCGATGAATCCGAAAAAAATCTACATCAACTTCGTTGTGGAATTAACCGCACTAAAGGGACGCGACGTATTGCCCTCCGACTGCGAGGTGACGTCGTTGCTGAAATACTAATCACCATAAACTGACTATATGAAAATAAATCTTCTGATCTATGCCGGCGCTTTGACGGCACTGACAGCCACGACTGCTCTGCCTCTTCCTGCTGCCGAGAAGGGTATGGCCGTGAAGCCCCAAATGATTCAGGCAAAGAATGCCCATGCAGTTTCAGAAAATAAACTGCAGCTCGCCCCCGGAGTGAGCATATCGGTTGTCAACGGACACAAGCAGTTGCACGCGCACAGTCTGGATGCCATTAATCGTCTCTCACAGTCAACGCTGCGTGCGCCTCGAAAGGAGACAGCTTCAATGCCGGAAGGATACGTGCTCTACGAAAGTTTTGAAAACTGGGACGGCGAAAATGCAACCTGGGTACCCGACGGCTGGACACTTGAGCATCACGGCGACGCACCAACCGACGAGACCTGGCAACCGATGGCACCGGGATATTACCTTCCGCAGGCTCCCGACGGCCAGTACTTCCTTGCAATCAATTATGGTGAGGATCAGGATGAATGGTATATGTCGCCCTTCGTGACCGTGCCCGAGGATATGAATCTGTCTTACTGGCTCTGGCTCGAGCCTCTGTGGCTGATGAAGGTTGATGACAACGTCGACTGGGACGCACTCGAGTGGATAGACACCCCCGAGGTAGCAGCCGACCTTCAGATATGGGTGCAGGAAGAAGGAGGGGAGTGGACGATGCTCCGCTCTTATTTCGACCTCTACAAAGACTACTCTTTCAACGAGGTGGCGTCGATTCCGGGCGAGTTCAAAAAGAACACCATCAGCCTGGCCGACTACTACGGGAAGAGCATCCGCGTAGCCTTCCGATATGTCGGCACAGACGGCAACATGATGATGATCGATGCCATCGGAATCGGATACCCTTCGATCAATAATCTGGCATATTACGGGCCGTTCGATATGCAGTACTGGGGCCTTATCCGCGACCCGAATATGGTGGCCATCAATTCGCCCGTAGCCATATATCCGGTAGAGACCCCGGTTGTCTGGACCACTCTCGAAGTCGAGGATAACGTGACTTACACCTGGACCTATGCCGACCCGGAGACCGGAGCAGACACAACTTCCGATGATCCCGACGAACTGAGCTTAACATATCATCCTGACTACTCTACGGAGAACACTTCACGCTGTAATCTGCAGCCGGCTCCCGTGCTGCACGCTGAGGCTCCGAAGATGATTCCTTCAGAATATTCAGCGCCATATACTGCAGTACAGTTCGGCGGCACACCGGTTGAGGTCGCATACGCGGAAGATGACGAAGAAGAACCTGCTCTCTACCCCCTTACGGTGATGCCTTTCTGCCTCCAGGACCGTGGACTCGGCATCCTGACGGTAGATGATGAGAGAATCGGCGACCTGTCGATTCCGGTTTTCGGCTATAATGTCAATACCGACCAGTACTGGCTCAACTATTCACTCCGCGACACCGATGGTGACGAGTCGACTTACTCCCATCTCATAGCAATTGCCAACCTTATCTTCCCCACAAGTGAGGCACCTCTCGTGGTAAACGGCGGTAACGTCTATGGTTATGGAGAGGTGGCCGACGACGCTCAGTTTACGATGACAATCCGTGGCATCAGTGCCGAAACGGGAAGCACCGCTTACGATGAAATGGACATTATCGCCTCCAAGACTATCACCGGCGCCGACATCCTGAGGCAGGATCCGCAGAAGAGCTATATGTGCCTTCCCTTTGATTTTGATGCTCCGGTAGTGCTTCAGGCCGATGACAAATATATCGCATTCTTCGTAATGTTCGAGGGCTTCAATTCCGACAAGGTGACATACTTCGCACCGCTCCAGACAGCGACCAATGATCCCTTCGGTTTCTGCCAGGGTTACATAGTTAACCACATCGACCTTGAAGCCGTGTCGGGACGTCCGGCCTATTACTCCACCAAGACCATGCGCTATCTCGAGAATGGTGAGGATATTGATATCGCAGGAGCCTTCGCCATCGGTCTGAATGCCGAATATCCCTGGCTCACATGCGACGTTGAGTCGGTCGAACTCCCTTACGGAGGTGACGCCGTTGAAGTGGCTCTCGGCAGCTATTACGACGGCAGCAGCCTCACCGTAGATGCCCCCGCCGGGGTAGAGGCGTCAGTAAGCGGACGCTACGGCAACTGCGTGCTCACGCTTAAGCACGATCAGACAGAAGTCGAAGTCGAAGGTGACGTCGTAGTTAAGGGCCCGGGCGTTGAGGTGAAGATCGGGGTGACCGCGAAATCTTCAGGCATCGGGGCCATAAGCGCGGAAGGCTTGGAAGTAGCTGCAGTCTACGATCTCCTCGGCCGCCGTGTCAGCGCCAAGGAAGCAGCCGCAAAGCCGGGTGTCTATGTCGTGAAATATATTGACGGTAAATCAGGAAAGGTGGTCGTAAAATAAGCGACACACATCTTTCGTTTGTTAATAAGGAGGCAGCCGACCGCGACGGTCACTGCCTCCTTTTGCATTAGCTTCAGAACGACGCATAAGACGGAAATAGAGTAAGAATAAATAGAGTAAGAATATAAGATAGATTAAGAGCAAGAATGGATTTGGATATTAAGAAGGATACGGACCCGACGGAAGAGATCCGGTCTGAGCAGGCGGCTGAGCCCGGAGTGGTGCTTGCCGGCAGCGGGCGCCAGATAGATGAGGAAGGCGGATTCGAACTGGAGATAAAGCCCGACCGCACGCGCGACGACCTTCTGCACAATCGCCCGGGCAAACAGTTGCGGGCAAAGATACTGAATCTACCCGAATCGCCGGGCGTGTATATGTACCTCGACCGGAAGGGCCGTGTGATATATGTTGGAAAGGCCAAGAGGCTCAAGCGACGCGTGTCGAGTTATTTCAACCGCCAGCATGACACGACGCGTACCAACCTGCTCGTGCGTAATATCGTCGACATGCGCTTTATCGTGGTAGCCACGGAAGAGGATGCGCTTCATCTTGAGAATGCGATGATCAAGCGTTATCAGCCCCACTATAATGTGCTTCTAAAAGACGACAAGTCATATCCCTGGATAGTGGTGACGAAGGAATTATACCCGCGTGTATTCATGACGCGCGAAAAGGATGTGGAGGGTCGTTATTACGGCCCTTATAGCAACGTGATGGCGGCGAAGATGGTGCTCAACCTTATCCGCGATACTTATCCGCTGCGTTCGTGCCGCCACGCGCTTGATGAGAAAAGCATTGCACACAACAAGTATTCACTCTGCCTCGACTATCATCTCAAGAAATGCGGAGGTCCGTGCCGCGGGCTGATGAGTCCGGAAGAATATGGGGAGTATATCAGAAGAGTGCGTCAGATCCTCAACGGTGAGACAGTCGAGCTTGAGAAGCATCTTCTGGAAGAAATGAATAACCTTAGCGAGAATTGGAAATTTGAGGAAGCGCAGGAGGTCAAGGAAAAATATGAGATCGTCAGGAAGTATAACGCTAAGAGTATCGTAGGGGAGACAGCGCGCCCTGACGCTGATCTTTTCGGTTATGTGGAGAATGACGACAGGGCCTTCGTGAATTTCATGCACGTGCATCACGGAGCTGTGACGCAAAGTCTGAATCTTGAATACGTGAAGCGCAGCAACGAGTCGACCCGCGAGGAGATACTCTCAATGGCAGTGGCCGAAGTGATGAACCGCTTCGATCGCACGTTCGAGGAAGTGCTGGTGCCATTTATGCCGGATGTGGAATTCAGTAAGATTCGGTTCGTTGTGCCTCAGCGGGGCGATAAGCGCCGCGGGCTTGACGTGGCGATAAAGAATGCCACTCAGTATATGACCGACCGGGAAAAGGAGCAGGAGGCACTGAATCCCGACCGCGCCACAGATAAACTTATGGAGCGGATGAAGTCTGATTTCCGGCTCGCAACGGAGCCCCGGCATATTGAGTGTTTCGATAACTCGAACATCCAGGGCACGAATCCGGTGGCGAGTTGCGTAGTGTTCCGCAACGGCAAACCGGCGAAGCGCGATTACCGCCATTTCAATATCAAGACGGTAGTAGGAGCGAACGACTTTGCATCAATGAAGGAGGTGCTTCACAGGCGCTACACGCGGATGATGGCTGAGGGGCAACCGCTGCCGCAGCTTGTAGTGGTCGATGGTGGTAAGGGGCAGCTGAGCGCGGCCGTCGAAGCATTCGATGAGATGGGCATCCGCGGAGAGGTGGCGCTTGTCGGCATTGCTAAGCGCCTTGAGGAAATATATTTCCCGGGTGATTCGCTGCCGCTGTATCTCGACAAGAAATCGCCGTCGCTGAGGGTGATTCAGGCGCTACGAGATGAAGCTCACCGCTTCGGCATCACGTTCCACCGGGCGCAGCGGAGCCGCGGACAAGTACGCTCCGAACTCGATTCGATTCCTGGAGTTGGGCCTAAGACGGCAGCGCTTCTGATGAAGGAATTCAAGAGCCTGAAGCGCCTGCGGGAGGCCCCCTTCGAAGACATCGAGCGTATTGCCGGGAAGGCCCGCGCCGCCTCTATCGAAGCATGGCGCACGCAGTCAAAGAAACCCGACTGACCACTCGCCCCCAATTTCAAAAGATGCAAATAAAATTATAATATTATACTTATAACCACCAGAATAGGCAAATTCGCATAATGAAACGAAATATGGCAATTACATCTTCTTGCTAAGCAGACGCCAAACGCAGAATCAACATTATCATCTCCGCAAGTTGTAAAAATTCAATCAAGCCAACAATGACCTGAGAGAATAATTATTGGGCGTCAACAACTGCCGATTCACACATAAATAATCTCTCGGGAGAGGGAATTAAAAAAGATTTAGGGGAATATGAGCCAAAGAGGGGTGAATTTGCAGAATTTTTGTTAATTTTGCTAATTCTTATGAACCCGATGAAAAAAATAGTGGATCGACTTGGTCCGGAACTCGAAGAGATGAACCGCATCATCGCCGCCTCGTTGCACACGCGCAACGTGATGATGAATGATATAGTGACCCGCTACCTGCAGATCAAAGGAAAGCAGATCAGGCCGCTTCTGGTCATACTCAGTGCAAGGATGTTCGGCTCCGTCACCCGGGAAGTACTCTTCGCCGGGGCTGCCCTTGAGATGCTGCATAATGCCTCGCTGATTCACGACGACATAGTCGACGAAACCGAACTCCGCCGGGGAGTGCAGACCATAAACGCGCGCATGGGCAACCATATCGCCGTGCTGGTCGGCGACTTCTTTGTGTCGAATGCCCTCGCCGCCGGTATAAAGACAGGCGATATCCGCGTGATTTCAGCCCTCTCCGCTCTCGGAAAAGAACTCAGTCTCGGAGAAATTGACCAGATCTGCAACGCACGCGAACACTCTCTCGAAGAGGCGAGCTACATCTCCATGATCCGCCAGAAGACTGCCTCGCTCTTCATGAACTGCGTGCGCATGGGCGCCGAACTGGGAGGCGCCGATGAGGCCCGGCAACAACGGATGGTCGACTTCGCGGAACTCCTCGGCCTCTGCTTCCAGATAAAAGACGACATCTTCGACTACTATAACGACACTGAAATCGGGAAACCGACCGGCAACGACCTGCGCGAGGGAAAAGTGACCCTTCCACTCCTTCATGCACTCTCATCAGGCCCCCGCGACGAGGCGGCCGAAATGCGCGCCCTCCTGCAGCGCGGCAACCTCTCCACCGATGAGATAAACCGGCTCATCGAATTCGCCAGGGCCAACGGAGGAATTGACTATGCCTACGACCGCATGCGCGACATGCAACGCCGTGCCGCAGAGATAATCAACGAATTCCCCGAATCCGATTCCCGCGAGGCATTCATTGAGATTTTTGATTATATCATCGAGCGCAAGAAATAAGAGAGAACCACGCACAGCGCCGCCCTAAGCAAAAACAAGCCGCCAAAACCATGTGCGCCAAAGCCATCAGATCCATCTCCCACACCGGCTCTGCCCTGCTGTCATTCATGATTCCCGACATCATCGAAGCCGGGTGCGACGAGGCCGGAAGAGGCTGTCTGTGCGGCCCCGTAAGCTGCGCTGCCGTGATATTGCCTCCCGACTGGGACCATCCCCTTCTCAACGACTCAAAGAAGCTCAGCGCCGCCGCACGGGCGAAGTTACGTACCGTAATCGAAGCCGACGCCATCGCTTGGGCCGTGGTAATGGTGGAAGCAGAAGAAATCGACAGAATAAACATCCTTAACGCCTCAATCACCGGGATGCAGCGCGCCCTCGACGCGCTCACCGTGCGTCCGCAACATATACTCGTCGACGGCAATCGGTTCAGGCCATATCTCGACCCCGTGAATGGAATTGACGTGCCGCATCACACAGTAGTAAAAGGAGATGCCACATACCGCTCAATCGCCGCGGCCTCCATACTGGCCAAGACTCATCGCGACGAGCTTATGGAGCGCCTCGACAAGGAATATCCCGGCTACGGTTGGGCCGACAACATGGGCTATCCCACGGCCGCACACTATGATGCCATCGAACGCCTCGGCATCACATCCCTTCACCGCCGCTCATTCAAACTCCACAAACTCCAGAAAGAATAGCGTCAGCGACGGCGCAGACGGCGAAGCAACGGAGAGATCCGGGGCACTTCCTCGAACGTGCAGACCACTCCGAAATAGACCACAAGCAACAGCACACGCGTAGCGTAGATGAGCGCCGTCGACCACGGCGTGGTCAGGAAAATACTGTAAAAATCATCACCCCACACGCCTGCGGCCCATAACACAACCGCTAAAAGCGTATAGAGCCCCATACGCCCCATTTCATACGGAAGCGGATAGTAGTGTCGTCCGACAAAGTAGGAGAGCACCATAACCGCAAAATAGGCTCCTAAGGCGGCCCATGCCGAGCCCATATAGCCGTCGGGAATACCGATCATAGGCACAAGCCAGAGGTTGAGCCCCAGCATCACCACGAAGCATATCAGCGACATGTACATCCCCCATTGCGTACGGTCGGTCAGTTTATACCACAACGAGAGATTGAAGAACACGCCGAAACAGAGTTCGGCAGCCATCATCACCGGAACGACACGAAGCCCCGACCAATAGCCGGGAGCTACGAAATGCTTGAGCACCGGCAGGAAATACATCACGCCTAAGAAAATGAAGAGTCCGAATATCACGAAAAACTTCATCGCATCGCAATAGGCCTGTTTCTTTGTCTCACCGTCGCCCTTCGCCTGCGCGAAGATAAAGGGTTCGTAGGCATAGCGGAAGGCCTGCGTGAACATCACCATCACGATGGCAATCTTTATATTGGCACCATAGATACCCACCATCGAACGGGCCTCCTCCTCGTGGCCCGAAAATATATAGGGAATGATCATCTGGCCCATATTCTGCGAGAGCACCCCGGCAACCCCCAGGATGAGCAGAGGCCAGCTGTAGGCCAGCATCTTCCTCAGCAGCGCCATATCAAACCTATAACGACGCCCGGTGAGTTCGGGAAGCAGGCAGAGCAGCACCATGGCCGATGAAATGATATTGGCCACGAATATCCAGCCGATACCGAACGCATCTCCGCCGAGCGGCGCATAAAACCAGTTGATCACTCCCGGCGCGACGCGCTCGAGCGCCGGACAACCAAGCAGAAAAAGCAGATTGAGACCGATATTAAGCCCGACGTTCAGCAGCTTTATTCCCGCGAAGCGGAATGCCCGCTTCTTAAATCTCAGATAGGCGAACGGCAGATTCGAGAACGCATCGATCGCCACCGTCACACCCAGCAGCCAGACGTAGGTCTTATGTCCGGGCAGGAGTATGGCCCCCGACACCGGGCCGATAAGCAACGTCAGAAGCACTATGAAGAGCACCGATGTAAAGCCCACAGATATGAGCGACGTAGTGTACACCTGCTCAGGATCCGACTCCTTGTTGGCAAATCGGAAGAAGCCCGTCTCCATTCCGTAATTCAGGATCACGAGCGCGACGGCCGTGAAACTATACAGATAACTCACAATTCCATATTCCTGCGTAGGGAAGAGATAGACGTAGAGCGGAACGAGACACCAGTTTAGGAAGCGGCCCACAATACTGCTGAGACCATATACGGCTGTCTCTTTTGCGAGAGCTTTTATTCCTGCCATAAGAGAGTGGATGAGATTAGATGTCGAATAGATTGGGTTGTGCCGAGGCGGGAGCTTCACCGAGACGCCCGAGATGACGGTAAGCGAGTTCGGTCACCTCGCGGCCGCGCGGAGTGCGTTTAAGGAAGCCCTCCTTGATGAGGAAAGGCTCGTAGACTTCCTCGATCGTACCGGGATCCTCACCGATGGCCGTGCCGATCGTGCTCAGACCTACGGGCCCACCCTTGAACTTATCGATGATCGTAAGCAGGATGCGGTTGTCGATCCGGTCGAGACCATAGCGGTCGATATTGAGGGCTTCAAGGGCAGTGCGGGCTATTTCAAGGTCGATATAACCGGAGCCGCGCACCATAGCGAAATCGCGCACGCGACGGAGCAAAGAATTGGCCACACGAGGCGTGCCGCGGCTTCGGAGCGCTATCTCCATCGCCGCCTGCTCATCAATGCCTATACGCAGAAGCGACGCCGAGCGTTTCACAATCGAACTCAGCAATTTATGGTCGTAATATTCCAGATGACACTGGATGCCGAAGCGGGCACGCAGCGGGGCTGTCAGGCTACCCGACCGGGTGGTGGCACCGACCAGCGTAAAGGGGGATATCGTGAGCTGCACCGACTTGGCTCCGGGGCCTTTGTCGAGAAGGATGTCTATCCGGAAGTCCTCCATAGCCGAATAGAGATATTCCTCCACCACAGGATGCAGACGGTGGATCTCATCAATAAAGAGGAGATCGTGCGGTTCGAGCGACATCAGGATACCGGCCAGGTCGCCCGGTTTGTCAAGCACGGGCCCCGACGTAGTCTTGAATCCCACGCCGAGCTCATTGGCGATAATGTTGGAGAGTGTGGTCTTGCCAAGTCCCGGAGGGCCATGCAGGAGCGTATGATCGAGGGCCTCTCCGCGCATCCGGGCCGCCTTGACAAATACACTCAGATTGTCGATTATCTTATCCTGACCCGTGAAATCAGCGAAAGACAGGGGGCGGAGGGCTTTCTCTATATCCTTCTCAGCCCCCTGGGGTGAATCCTGATTACGACGTATATCAAAATCTTCTGCCATTCAGATTGCTTGCTAAATAATAAGTAGTTGGTTAGCAGCCGGGGAAAGCTGCGGAATCAGCGTGTGCCGTCGGCGCCATACGACTCCATCAGTTCAAGCCAGTAGGAGCGCAGGGTTGACCAGGCCACATTTTCCGGACCGTTGACCATAGGGGATATCTTACAGCCGTTCAACTGCATCGACACGTATGGTGTGTCAGATGGCCCACGACTGACGATCATAAGCAGATTTGCTCCCAAGGGAGTTATATCCTGAACCCTCCAGGTATTGCTCAGCGAGTCGTAGTCGTGCGGGAAAGCAAAGCATCCCGGGAGCCTGATGAGCGAGAAGAGAGGGAGCAGGGTCTCGGCATGGCCGAAATAGGCATTCATCACCGGGCTCTGCGACGGGAATGTGAGGGCATGGTCGGTGGCCTCTATGATCTCATTCACGAGCGGAGCGGCCGTGCGTGCGGCGAGATTCGAGAGGGGAGTGATGGCATTACGCAGGTAATGATTCAGATTGGAGGCCTCCCAGCAGCCGCGATATTCATCCACCGACATCCAGCGCGTAGTCGGGGCATTATAACCCATCGAGCGGTTAGCCTGGAGCACGCCGTACATATCCATCGTCAGGTTGCGCAACTCCACATCCGACAAGCCGGTCTTCGAGAAGAGGCTGCGCGCCGGCCTGACAGAAACGTGGCGGGCAACGAAGTCATCATAGACCCCCTTCCAGTCGCCACTCTTACGGTATTCATCAACCTGCTTATTCTCAGCAAAACCACGCAGAAGATGATCGTAGCGCGGTCCTTCCGCCGTTGCGACCTCAACGTGATGATTCTCCCAGGCAAACTGATAGAGAAGCTGATACATAGTCATTACGCATCGGGGCACGTAGGTCGATACAGCCTCTACCTTCACATTCCTGTGCATCAGCCGCGGAAATGCCCTCAGGAGGCGCGTTCCCATCATTTTCTGCTCCATCTCACCGACCGGAGAAAGGGCGCCCCAATTGGAGGCATTTAAGGCGCGCACGCTCTTGAGATATGATAGGAAAGCCTTGCCATGCTCGGAAAGAGTATGACTTTTCTCTGCCTCGTCAAGTGCCTTCTGCAAAGCCGCGATTTTCTTCGGGCCCGAAAGATAGCGGGCGCCGTGACGCGAAATATAGACGGCATACACCGGATGCAACGTGTCGGGCAATTCATACGGAGCCGTGAATGTCGCGAAATCAATAGGCATCATCGAACCGTCGTATTCGGTCGGGAGAGGCTCATATTTCTCCTCCGCCTTCAGCGGAGTCGCCGGAACGACTCCCAGCAGGCAGATTATCAGGGATAGGAAAAGGGGGTTGCGCATAGAGATCGGTTAGGTAAAACTTAGACTCCATCCAATAAAAAATATTAAATGCAGGGCGGGCTCTTTTTGAGCTAAAATCTTGAATCTCTGAGGGAGCAGCCTTCGAGCTGTGACCGAAGAGATTCGAGATTTAAGCCAAAAAGAGGCCGGACGCAGGTAACTTTATTTTATTAGTACGAGCCATTATATTTAAATTGATTAAAATTAAAGTTTTTAAATTACTCCATTCATCGCATCTCAGGGGCACATATCGCCTTTTGCCTCAGTCACATAGCACGCTATGCTCCTTCGTCTGCAAGACGATATCTGCTCCCTGAGATGCGACCCTGCATTAATATTTTTTATTGGATGGAGTCTTAATACTTACGGCAGGTTATGACCGCGATGGGAGAGCGGAGCACCATCCTCGACGATGACACATGCTCAATATCGAGGATGCAATATTTAGTGCCGGGGGCTGAAGAAGCGTCAGCTACGAAGCCATATTGCGCCAACTGCGCGTCTGTAGGATTATAACGGAAATCTGCCCCTATCTGTGCGTCACCCTTATGATAATTGAGCACTGCCGTTAGCTCCGGACCGGGACTTCCCATGTTGAGTTGAAGCAGTTCGAGCTGGATGCCTATGTAGCGGTTAGGGGGATTCACAACGGAATTATCTGTTGTGTAACGGATTTCGGTGATTTTCCAGAAACCGTCGATTTTACCGTTGTCGGAGGCACGCCGGCATGCCGGAGCGGCAATAAACAACAGGGAAAGCAGCAATATAGCGATGTATTTTTTCATTTTTCAATAATTAGATGGAGAGTTATTTAATCCAGCCGGTCTTAGAGATAGCGAGCTGCACGCCGAAAGAGTTGCCGAGGAGCTTACCGTGGTCCATGCCGAGCGACACCGAGGCATTCCAGCCGGGAAGCGACTGTGGATGCCAGTTCACCTGAGCCAGCCAGCTGAAATTCTCTTCCGGATGGGGGAGAGGCAATGTATAGGAACCCCAGCTTCGCATCCACGTCACAAGCAGGCGGTAGTCGGTCTGGCGCGAGGGAGTGCCCTTTATGCCGAAATGATGAGAGATCAGACGGTTATGAAGGAAGTGCAGCCTGTGATTGTCATTATAGACAGGAGAGATGAATAGGGGTGAGCCAATAGCCTGGCCCCAGTTCTGCCAGCCGTTATAGATGTAATGATTGTAATAGGAATCGCGGGCTGAGATCTGATAGTCAATCACGGAAGTATGGTCCCAGTAGCAGGGTCCGGCCTGATCTTTCGAATAGAAGAATTCATAGAGGATATCCGAGACGAACGGATTTGCCGGGAGCTTTCCCTGCACGCCGTAGAGGCCATCCTTCCAGGGATAATCAAAGAAGAGCATCGAGTGATCTTCAAAGAAGTGCTGATAATAGAGGCGCACCATCCAGCCCGAGGGGTCCTGCCATTTAAGGCTCATGCTCCAGTTGCCGAGGAAGTTGCCTTCTACATTTGTCTGCTCTCCGGGAGCGGTGTCGGTGCCTCCGGCAGTCGGGATGAAGGCCTTGGCCCAGGCTTTCAGATAGGTAGGATGCTTTTCCCAATAACCTTCTCTGTTGCCCTCAGCCGGAATCCACGTCTTACCGCCGAACTGCGTATCCATCACGAGGCCCAGTTCTCCTTCAAGCGGAAATTTCTTCGCGTTACCGCCGCGGAAATATATCGCACGCGAGCAATAGAGCGTGTTGAGCGAATAGCGATAATCGGGATTTGCCCAGCGGTTTAGCCACCAGTTGTCGTCAAACATACCATATGCGATATGGCCCTTGACGGCGAACATCTCCTTACAACCCCACACGTCGGCATAATCAAAAATGCCGATGCGCACCTGCGGAAGAGGACGGGCATTCCATCCCTGTGTGAGCGAACCGGAGGAAAGCGACTGATCAAGGAAACCGTCGGAGAGTTCCTTCGCGCCGATCATAGCGTCGAGACAACGGTAACGCACCTCGGCATAAAGCTGCTGCGGAATGAAAGTTGACTGCATGCGGTGAGCCACACCGAGATCTACTCCGGCGCCCCAGGAGAAACGGGGCGCTTCATCAATATGCTTGAACGCTCCGACACGAAGCCAGAGATTATTGCGCTCAAGCCCGGAGAAGCCGTATTTATTAGACTGAAGCCAGAAAGGAGTGTGCGCGCCGCCCGAAAGCGTAGTGCCCACCTCTGCTTTATACTCAATGGAGTCGTGCCATTCATAAGCACGTGCCTCCACAAACGGAAGAAGGCAAGCCAAAGCAGCAACACAGGCGAATTTGCGAATGCTCATAATCTTAATATAGGTAAAATTTTAGTGAAAAGTGTGAAATACGCAGTGCAAATTTACAAATAAAACCTCAAAAATCAATAAAATTCAGAAATGATTTGGTTGAAAAGAAAAAAATTACTATTTTTGCAGTCGCAAAGCGCACGAAACGCGAATCAGCGATTCGGCGCCGGCTTGAGTAGGCCCATTCGTCTATCGGTTAGGACGCAAGATTTTCATTCTTGAAAGAGGAGTTCGATTCTCCTATGGGCTACCAAATATCAATCGAAAAAGAAATTTTTAAAGATGGCAAATCATAAATCGTCATTAAAAAGAATTCGCCAGGCGGAAAAGCGCAGACTTGAGAACCGTTACTGGGCAAAAACAGCAAGAAATGCAGTGCGTCGCATACGCAAGATGACCGACAAGGCTGAAGCTGAGGCAGCTTACAACAAGGTTAGCTCTCTCCTCCAGCGTCTTGGTCGCAAGAACATCATTTCTAAGAATAAGGCTGCCAATCTCTGCAGTGGTCTCGCTAACCACATCAACAAGCTTGGCTAAAAAATATTAGGCAGTTTCACGGTCGTCACGCGTCCGGAAGCAGTCAGGCCGGCCCATTCGTCTATCGGTTAGGACGCAAGATTTTCATTCTTGAAAGAGGAGTTCGATTCTCCTATGGGCTACCCAAATCCATCCTACCCCGTGAGGCTGGTGTCGCTGATGACACCGGCCTCTCTTTTTTTCCTAAAGCAGCAATGAATCCAGATCTACGGCCGTGGCGTCAGCGAGAGCCGCAGCATTAAAACTATCCTCCCAGCGACGGCGGGCAGCTTCACCCTTCATCTGCCGGCCGCATTCATCTGCCGCCACACAGACTATCATACGCGCATATTCATGCGGAGTCAGCCCCGGAGGAAGAAGCAGAGCAGAATCCTCACCGGTGAGTTCTGACACATCGCCTACATCCGTGGATATCACCGGAATACCATGCGACATCGCCTCGCCCATGCTGACCGGCATCCCTTCTGTACGGCTCATAAGTATGAACCAGTCACTCCCCTCTTCACTATAGTAACGATGCACATCCGCATTGCTAAGCGCTCCGCAGAAATCCACAGTAAACGAGGGCACTCGCCGACTCAATTCCTCAGCCTGTCGATGCAGCATATCCATGCACTCTCCGTCGCCTATCAGTGTCCACATTATGCGTTTTTCGCCAAGCAGGAGTGTAAGCTCAGCCAGAGTCTCCATTATCAGAGAGAGCTGCTTCACCGGATCCAGACGTGCTACCGTGACAAATCGCACTTCTTCGCTCCGATCGCTGCCGGCGGCGCCTGAGCTGTTGGCGCGACTCTCCTTGCCCGTGAGGACATCCGGCCCTGATGAACCTAAATGACGCGCAGAAATGCGTGCGGACGCCGAAGGATAACGATTTTTCAGATATTGCGCTCCCTTATCCGAGATACAGATCACCCGGCGGATACCATCAAGCATACGTGCGCGAAGCCGTCGCGACCTGAACTCCTGACGCTCGTCATATAAATCTGACGTATGGGCGCGCGTGGCCACTTTCCAGCCTTGCTGAAGCGCAAGACGCGCCATGGCCGTAGCTGTGTCGGCAAACCACATACTATAGAACACAGTGTTAGCGGGAGTCATGCCGTTGCGCGCCGCTAATCTCTTTAAAAGATAGCCTATACGCACGCTATTTACGGCCTGATAGAAGCCTTTCAGCCATTGCCGCACACCACGGGCCTCACCACGCATCATCACAAGCGCACGCCATACGAAAGGATGCAGGATATAGACCGCTTTGAGCAGCCGTGAGTGAAACACAGTGTCGTCGGCTAACGACCAGTCGACCGTCACCCCCTCCGGCAACGCATCGGCATAACCGGACTCCCGAGGAAATCTGTCGGTAGGAAAGAGGATAATCCGGTCAAACTTATCTCTGAGAGCCTTTATCTCCGGCTCGATAAATGCTTTTTCAGAATAAAGATCGCCCGGAAAACCGAGTGTAGAGAATAGCAACTGTCTCATTTCCGGAGTCGATTTACAATCCCCCATAATGCGGGACAACGCATGACCGCCATATATAGGCGCGCCTTAAGCGGGAGTGGAAGTTGAAACTGCCTTATCAGAGCCTTCAGACGCGAAATGCGACGTTCTGACGGCTCCGCCTCATTGTCCGGGCCCGATCTCAAGGCCATGGCGGAAAGGTGATTCACGCGCCTCGCCGCAGCCTTGTCGAGCGCCGCGCCTGCCACATCGAAATGGCGCTGGAGCAACATGGTCTGCCGGAGCGCACGGAGGGAATATCTGAATTTGCGGGCATAGTCGGCGGGGTGCGACACCGAGTCATGCCCTACCGAGTAATGAAGCGTCACTTCCGGAAGCACAACAATATCCCCCGCTTCAGCCATTGCGAGGAGAATCTGCTGATCCTCACACGAATACTCACTGTCGACATATATATCAGGATTTTTATCGACGGCGTCGGTGATGATATCGCGGCGGTATAGGGCGGTGCAGAGATGAATGATACGCTCCCCGGCCAGCAGGGGGAACGTGAGAGTTCCTGCGGCGAAGCGTAGCGGCGTGGTTGCGGAGGGATTGGCCGGATGACGTGACAGCTCGCCCGAATCTGAATCCCGGCAGAGCCAATCGGTGGCCACAAGACTCACGCGCGGGTCAGAGTCAAGCAGTTCCACCTGCCGGCGGAGCTTACCCGGATCGACCCAATAATCATCTCCGGCGCAGTCAGCAAGGTATTCGCCGCGCGCGCGGCGTATGCAGTCGAAATAATTCGCCGTCACGCCGAGGTTCCGTTCCCGCCGGAGATAGACTATCCGGTCGGGATACTGCGCGGCATAACTTCTGCATATGCGCTCCGTGCCGTCGGTCGACGCATCGTCGCCGATCACAATCTCATAATCGGCCCTCAGATCCTGCGCGAGAATCGAATCGAGCGTGCGCCCGATCGTGTGCTCCTGATTGTAGGTGACTACAATTACAGAGACTTTCATTTAAACTTTTTACGGATGTCAGAAGGCACGGCATCCTTATGAACGCCTACACCGAGAGTCTTCTCAAGGAAGAAGGGCATCGACACGTAGAGATAGCCGTCGTAAAGCTGGTTGGTGTCCCAGGAATTCTTGACCTTGTAGTATCGGTTACCCTCCTGGTCGGTGGCGGTGCCGACGATGACCATACCATGGTCGTCGGTAGTCTCAAAATTATCGAATGTAGTCTGACGGCTCTCCTGCGTAACGCTCTTCTCCTTCACCGGGCCCTTGATATCAAACTTGGAGTTCTCGCGGTCCTTATCGGAGAGTTTCACCCAACGGCTGAGCTCAGTGTCGGTCATGTCTTTCTCCTCCTTATCTTCGGGAAGCACGGCATAGCCCTTATTCCATTTGAATCCACCCTCCGACACATCAGCGGCCCACATAACCGTCCATCCCTTCTCGAGGGCATTGTCGACGATCTTCTGCATCTCTTCCATAGGCACGTTCATGCTCTGAGTCCATGCCCAGTTGTCGGGGATTTCGAGGATAAAGTTCTGATAATAGGGATGATGCGTATAGCTGGTGACGTTGATGAAGTTCTCGGGTTCGAGACCCATCTCCTTAGCCCACTGCTGAGGGGTGTATGTCTTGCCGTTATACTGGAAAGATGCGGGCACGGGGCCGAGATACGCATCGAGAATAGCCTCGAAGCCGGGGAGCCACGCAGTGGTCAGCTTCTTGTTTTTAGTTCCGCGGTTGAGCACGGCGCGGAGATAAGCCTCGAGAGCTTCGGCGAGCTCGTAATGCGAATGCTTCTTCTCGCCGTAGTTGAGGCCGGGATAAGCCTCCTCGGGCACAGCTCCGTAAGCCTCAGTCATATTGAGCACGTCGCCCCATGAACCGCCCTGAGCGAAGTTGATGGTGCCGTTCATGCGCATGAATTTCTTTGCCTTGTCGATATAGGCGTTGCGCACGATATACATTTCAGAGATATCGAGTTCGGGACCACCCTTCCGCATGACGTTATCCTCGAGCGTAGAGACGCCGGAAAATGCCCAGCACGTGCCCGACTTATTCTGATCTTTCACGGAGCCGGTGCGGTTGATCTTACCGTCGGTAAACTTAAACCCGGTAGAATCGGGCACCTCAATGACCGGTTCAGTGGCCGGGGCGATAAAATCA
Source organism: uncultured Muribaculaceae bacterium (assembly GCA_947178505.1). Lineage (GTDB taxonomy): Bacteria > Bacteroidota > Bacteroidia > Bacteroidales > Muribaculaceae > Lepagella. The sequence goes on from CAMWYR010000003.1 coordinate 62,436, forward strand.
GTGGCGAACGCCGGGGCCGTCATGACGGCCAGCACGGAGAGGGCAAATATCTTTTTCATAATGCTGTCAGATTTGATTCAAAGTTAAGCAAATATTCAGACGCTCGCGCAACGCTCATCTGAGCGGCGGAGGGCTCCTTGACTGCAATATTAATAAAAAAAACTTACATCTGCAAGCCTGCCGCAAATTATTGCGGCAGGGAGATTAGGGAGCCGAGGGAGGCGAGTGCAGAGGGAGTGAAGTAGCGGATGCGGGCTGACCCCATGGTAAAGGTGAGTTCGCCGAAGTAGATGCGTGCGCCTATGCAGTAGAGGTCGACCCTCACTATGGGGAATCCCTGTGAGAGCGTCTCCGCGATGTGAATCATTTCTTCGAGTTTATCGGGACGGGGAGGCACATTGACGGGCCGGTATGACTCCACGACGGCCTCGCGCCATTCTTCCCAAGCGGGGAGCCGAAAGAGCGATAGCGATGTGCGGAATGTCTTTTCATCTCTCTCACTGCATACGAGGCAGTAGAGCGGACGGCCGTCAAAGCAGAAGAACTTATAGTCGGTGGCCATGACGGGGCTTCCGGCTTCATCAGACAACGGGAGCATTTCCTCGGCCATTATCCGCGGACGTATACGCGTGTAATGAGGTTCGGCTCCTGCAAATCCGAAACGTCGCCCCAGCCATTGCGAGAGCCTCCGGCGCACCCGGGTTTGATCCAGGCTCCTACGGTCGCGCACAAGGATGGTCTGCATAGTGCCGTGGGTCGATTTGATGGCGAACTTATCTGGCAGCTGACTGAAATCCACAGCCTCGGCATCCTCCCAGATGCCATAGGTGGCCGGCACGATCTCCGGAAACCCTGCATCGGCCACAAATTTCTTCACCTCATATTTATCAGCAAGCCGCGACCACAAGGTGGTGTCGGTGTTGAATTCGAGCCACAGTATCTTCTCGTTGAGGTCGGTGGGATTTTTGATATCAGCACGTCTGCGCGTTTCGATGCGATGCAGCAGCAATGCTGCGCGCCGCGGCGATATCATCTGCCATTCGGCCAGCTGACGCACCATGCGCCGGACCACACTGAAAAGAGGATTCGTCATCAGATGTCAAGTTGCGAGGAGAGGGTGAGTTTCAGCGTTTTAGAGACGGCGCCGATCTCCTGAAGCACAGGCATCAGATCGGCATAGGCGTGCGCGAGCACCACGAAGTTGAGTTCCGTCACGTCGCGCTCATAGTCATATTCTACGAAAAAGGTAGAGAGATGGATTCCGTTTTTATCAAACACCTTTCTGTAGGCCTCGATATCGGGGAGGATGCCGGAGACCTTTAGATTAATCACCTTCGACACCTGACCGACTCCGCGGCTCTTCTCATAATGCTCGAATGCTACGAGCGTAAGCAGGATCAGCACTGTCGCGCTGATTGAGATCAGGTACATACCAATTCCGACGGCCATGCCGATGATGGCGGTCATCCAGATGCCTGCTGCCGTTGTGAGGCCACGCACGGCTCCCTTCATGTGAATCATCGCGCCGCCGCCTATGAAGCCGATGCCGGTGATCACCTGCGCGGCGATGCGGCCCGGATCGCCGTTCTTAAGGCCGAGATAGACCTGCGGCACATAGATTGAGAGCAGCATGGCCAGGCAGGCACCCATCGAAATGAGCGTGAACGTGCGGATGCCCGCGATCTGACCCTTGCGCTTACGCTCGGCTCCGACCGCCATTCCCAGCAGCATACTCAGCACCAGCCTGAACACACTGTTGGGCAGATTCACCTCAAGCGAGGTGATCGTATCATAAATTTCGGGAAAAAATTCCAACATAGACCTACAAAATGAATACAAATCTATTGAAACTTTACGAATTTCACAAATAATCGCCCCGATTTCTTCTCCACCACCCGGTAAGGGGAGAGGGGGAAAGCAATTGAATGGAGATTTTTTGAGTGATTGAAAAAATTTTTTTGTAAATTTGCACTTTCAATCTACCGGGGCCCAGTTTTCAGCAACCGAGAGCGGGCCGCGGGCGCCTAAAGGCGCGTCTTGCATTTCAACCAACAATAAGTATTCTATGGGTGGCTTTTTTGGTGCGGTCGCTAAGCGACCGGTGGTCAATGACCTCTTCTACGGCACCGACTACAACTCTCATCTGGGCACGAAACGTGCCGGCATGGTGACGTTCTGTTCTGAAGCGGGCTTCAACCGCTCGATCCACAGTCTCGAGCGCAATTACTTTCGCTCTAAATTTGAAGACGAGCTCGACAGCTTCAAAGGCAACATCGGCATAGGCGTCATCAGCGACACCGACCCGCAGCCGATCATCGTCAATTCGCATCTGGGGCGCTATGCAGTGGCTACCGTGGCGAAAGTCAACAATGCCCGCGAGATAGCCGATGAACTGCTCCAACAGCGGATGCACCTGAGCGAGCTCTCGGCCAACCGCATCAACCAGACCGAGCTTATGGCGCTGCTCATCAATATGGGCAATACGTTTCAGGAAGGCATCAATAAAGTCTACGAGCGCGTGGACGGATCATGCTCGATGCTGATTCTTACCGAAGACGGCATCATCGCGGCCCGCGACTATCTGGGACGCACGCCGATCGTGATCGGCAAGGGAGCCGACGGCTATGCGCTCACCAGCGAGACCTCGGCATTCCCCAACCTCGGCTATGAGCGCGTGCGCGACGTGGGCCCGGGCGAGATCGTAAAGGTCACTGCCGACGGCATCGAGGTGATTCAGGAGCCGGCACGCCGCGAGCAGATCTGTTCGTTTCTTTGGGTCTATTATGGCTTCCCGGCTTCCGACTACCTGGGAATCAACGCCGAAGAGACCCGCGAAAAATGCGGACGCGCCATGGGCCGCGGAGATGAGAGCGATGCCGACAGCGTGTGCGGCATCCCCGACTCAGGCGTAGGCTTCGCCCTCGGCTACTCCGAAGGCAACGGCATACCCTACCGCCGCGCCGTGCTCAAATATACGCCCACGTGGCCCCGTAGCTTCACTCCCTCCACCCAGGACCGCCGTGCACTCGTGGCCAAGATGAAGCTCATCCCCAACCGCGCGCTGCTCAACGACCAGAGCGTAGTGTTCTGCGATGACTCTATCGTGCGCGGAACGCAGTTGCGCGACAACGTGTCGACTTTCTTCGAAGGAGGCGCAAAGGCCGTGCACGCTCGCATCTCGTGCCCGCCGCTCGTATATGGCTGCCCCTTCATCGGCTTCACATCCTCCAAGAGCGACCTGGAGCTCATCTCGCGCCGCATCATCCAGGACTTCGAGGGAGACCACACTGCCAAACTTGACCGCTATGCCACAACCGGCTCACCCGAATATCAGTCGATGGTCGACGAGATCGCGCGTCGCCTCGGGCTCTCGAGCCTCCGTTTCTGCACGATTGAGGATCTGGTAGAGAGCATCGGTCTCCCCAAATCAAGAATATGCACCCACTGCTTCGACGGCAGCAGCATGCAGCCGTGCAAGGCCTGGGCTGAAGACCACGGCAAGGGATGCTGCGGGTGCGGCAACACGAAAGAGAAATGAAATCAAGGGATTTTATCCTTACAGCAATAATGGCAGTCGCCACGGCCCTTATGGGGCTGTGCGGCTGTCATCGCGCTTCCGCACCTGCCGACACATCGCCCTCATCGGAGGTGTTGCTCAAGCGTCTCAGCGGAGTCGAGCAACTCCAGGTGGCTGAAATCAGCATCCGGAAGACAGCATCCATCGACGATCTCAAGCCCTCCGAAGTGGAGGGAGCGCGCCAGATGGTGGCGGCCATGATCGATGCGCTCAAGATCGGCGACCGTAAGGCCGTCTACAGTTACGACACCTACCTGCGTGCCTATGTGGATCTCGGCGAACTTACGCCGGCCGACATCACAGTCGACACAGCCGCGCGTCATATCAGCATCACGCTTCCCGATCTCCACACAGATTATGCGGGGCGCGACGCCGAATTCAGGGAAGAGCATTACCGCGTCACCGGCTTACGCTCCGCGATCGACTCCGAGGAGCGTGCACGCCTCAAGGAATCGATGAATAAACTCCTGAAAGAAGAGGTGAGGCAGAACGATGAGTTCTCGCGCCTGCTCATAGAGACGGGACGCCGCCGCGCCGAGTCGTTCGTGCGCACATTCTTAGGCGTCGACGGATATCAAGTGGAAGTAAAATGGAAGAATCGCTGACACGCATCGCCATGCGCAAGCGCGGCGACCACATAAAAGATTGATGATATGCGGAGAATACAGATTGTCTTATGGCTCATTTTGGTGTTGGCTCTCGCAGTCGGAGGGCTCGCGCTATGGCAGCGGTGGAGCAGTTCGCCGGCTCCGGAGCGCGTGCGTTACTATCCGGCTCGGGTAAGCGATATCCGAAGTATGGTCGAGCTCCAGACAGTAGAGATTTATGAGGAAATGCCTTTCAAGGCCGCAGTCGGAGGGCGCCATCTGGTAGGAAAGATAGCACTCGAAGGCCATATAGGTTTTGATCTGGAGAAAGTGGCTCTCTCCGATCAGGGCGACACGCTGGCAGTGACGCTCCCATCGGCCACGGTGACGCTCCGCGAATCGACCGAACCGGGGAGCTACGTAGTCTACGACACCTGGAGCGACAATCCGGCCAAACCGAAATCATTCACGGCCGCCGAAGAGAACAAGGCCAAGCGTCAGCTTCTTCAACTTGCGGCGCGCAATCTTCATAAGTCGGGCGCGGTGAAACGCGCCGGAACGAACGCCGCACGCACTGTGGCCGAGATGCTGTCGGCAGCCACCGGCCGCCCGGTGAAATGCACTTTAGCCCCTGATAATTGAAAAAAAACGGCAAAGTGTGTGATTTCTGAAAAAAAATAATTATTTTTGTAGAATAGTCCGGCAATATGCCCTCGCGGCCCGGACACGTTCTAAGTCATCTTTATATTTTATTCATTTTTTTATTATTGACATCCATGATTACCACGGAAGAAATTCGCAGCCTGCTTCAGGCCGGCGAGACAGAGAAGGCTTATCAGGAGGCAGAAACCCTGTTGGCGTCGAATCCGGAAGACGCTGAGAGCCGCAAGATAATGGCCGCATGTATCAAAGAGAAAAGCGGACAGGCCGCCAAGGCCGGAGATATTAACGGCGTGACGGATCAGATCAACCGTCTGGCCGAGTTGCGCCTTGAGGAGATAGGAGAGGCCGAGCTCAACAACCGCCTGGCCTGGGATATCCGCGCGCTTGTGCTGACCCTCACCGATCAGAAGAAATTTGATGCCGGAGAGCTCGATTCGCTCTTCGACGCCCTCACCGGGATCGCTTTCCTGAAACCACACCGCTACTATTCAATCCTTCTCGATTCGCTGATGCGTGTGCGTGATGAGGAAGATAACGTATGGGATGTCTTCGCCGAGGTGCTCGACTGGTGGGGACCGGAGTTTTTCCTCCCCGAAGATTTCAAGAAAATGCGTCAGACCAACGGCTCGATGCAACCCTCGCTTGCCGAACGCGCCTATACGCTGGCCGTAAAAAGCATCCTTCTCGCCGCCGAGCGCGGGGTGGCCGCTCCCGAGGATATCGAACGACTCGTGTCCGAGCTTGACACGCTGCTCAATACGCATCCCGAATTCCAATACACACTCTATCATAAAATCCTGCTGCTCAAGGCTCTGGGCAATATGGAGGAGACCATCGAGACGGCACGTAACTTCATCAAGGCAAATCAGCAGTACGCTTGGGCCTGGTCGAAGTTGGGAGAAGTGCTGGAGGAAGACCCCATCCGCCTGGCATGCTACTGCCGCGCGCTTCTCTGCAAGAGTTCGCAGGAGTCGCAGATCAAGGTGCGTCGCCCGCTCATCGACATGCTCTATGAAGCCGGCGAGTATCCGGCTGCCAAGCGCGAGATTCTTGAGGTGCAGAAGTATTATGAGGCAAAGGGCCGCGACCTTCCGGAGCGTATCTCCGAACTGATTGCGATGCCCTGGTTTGAGGAGACGGAGGCTGCCGAGACCAACGTGCCTTTCTATCACTCTCACGTGGAGCCGACACGCGACTTCCTCTTCGGCGGCGTGCCTGAGACGGCAATCCTCATCAACAAACTGAACACTCAGAAGCAGACGGCTGCCTATATCACTGAAGATCAGCGCCGTGGTTTCTTCCCGGCCAAGCGCATGAATGTGCCCTTGGTGGAGAATGCGGTCTATAAGGTGCGTTTCGCCCAGGAGCCCGACGGCAAGACACCGTCGCACATCCTCACGATCCGTCCCGTCGAAGACCTGTCGGAATATGAGGGCAAGCTTCTTCGTCATCTCCGCGCGGAGATCAATATCCGCCCGGGCCAGACCTTCACATTTGTCGACGGAATCTACATCGACGGCACGTTGGTGCAGAATCTTACTCCCGGCACGATGGCCGACATCGTTGCCGTGGCCTACTACAATATCAAGAAGTCGGAATGGGGCTGGCGCGCGATCAGCGTAGAGCCTGACTTCAACTATTAAGGCGCCCGTCAATGCAGAGCGTGAAGGCGATGCCTTACGTCAGAAAGAGAGAATGGCCTCGATAAAGACCAATATAGTGCTCAACGCACTTAATACGGCGTCGCGCATCCTGTTCCCGCTCGTGACGTTCCCGTATGCGTCGCGCGTGCTGGAGCCGGAGGGCATCGGAGTCATCAATTTTCTGAACGGCATCATAGGCTATATCCTGCTTCTGACCACGCTTGGCGTGCCGATGTATGCGGTCAAGATGGTGGCGCGTCATCGCGATGACGCGCCGCTGCGCGACCGGATCACGACGGAGGTAATCCTGCTCTGTCTGATGCTTTCGGCAGGAGGCTACGTGCTCGTAGGGCTGCTCGCACAGTTTGTGCCCCAGATTCATTCCCACCGACTCATATTCTTTGTGCTCAGCGCGCCGCTGCTTTTTGATGCCCTGGGAGTCTCCTGGTTTTATCAGGCGATGGAAGACTTCAGATATATCACCGTGCGCGAGCTGATAGTGCGGAGTATCTTCACGGTAGCGTTGTTCATATTCGTGCATGACGCATCGGATCTGCTGGCATACGCCATTCTTCTTACGGGGTCGTCAGCCATAGGCTCAATGATAAATTTCCTCCATCTTAGGAAATTTATCTCACGCAAGGGGCTCCGGATGCGGGAGTTGCGCCCGCTACGGCATCTGCCGGCGGCCACGAAGGTTTTCGCGATGAATCTGATCACGAGCCTATATGTGTTTCTCAATTCGATAATGCTGGGCTTCATATCGGGCGATGCCGAGGTGGGATATTTCACAGCCGGCACGCGTATCCCGCATATCGCGCTCGTGATAATCGGCACCATCAACAACGTGCTGTTTCCACGCTGCGCCTATCTTCTTCAGCAGGGCGACCGGGAAGGCTTCAGCCAGCTGATACATAAATCGCTGGGGCTCATCCAGGGTCTGGCATATCCGCTGATGGTTGGAATTATGGTGCTTTCGTCGCCGCTGATAATGATCTTCTGCGGGCCTGATTACGGCCCGTCGGTAGGCGTGATGCTGCTTAATGCTCCGGTGATTCTGGCTATCACGTTTGCCAATCTCACAGGCGTGCAGGTGCTCTATCCCCTTGATAAGCTCAATATTCTGATTATGAGCGTCAGCGTGGGCGCCGTGGTGAATCTTGGGTTGAATCTTCTGCTTATGCCCCGCTTCGGCGCGTTAGGCGCGGCAATAGCCACGCTGGTAGCGGAATTCGGCGTGCTCACCACGCAACTTATAGCCGGACGCGGGCTATTTCCGTTCACACCCCGGCAGCTGTTCGGAATGCGCTATTTAGGGCCGTCCCTGCTGATGGGAGCCTGTGCGTATGCGACCTCCTGCGCGTTCAGCGCGCCGCTCATTTCCGTCCTGATAGGCACTGCAACCGGATTTACGGTCTATGCCGCCATCCTCATCCTCAACCGCGACCCGCTTGCTGATGAACTGGCCCTCATTCTAAAGAAAAGATTTCAACACACCAAATAATAGACTTTGCAATGACATGACACTACCCGACTGGCTACTGGATATTAAATACAGATTCTTTATGTTCCGCAAAAGAATCCGTATCAGATTGCGCAAAATATATCGGAATTATATGGAGAATCATTACGGTAACCCACCGTTGGATTTCAAAAAGATTCCGATAATCATCAACAACTTCAACCAGTATGATTATCTGCTGCGCCTGATCAGATCGCTTGAGAGCCGGGGATATACAAATATTCAGATTCTGGATAATGCCTCAACTTACCCGCCGCTTCTGGAATACTATAGGACGACTCCGTATAAAGTCCATCTCTTAGGCAAGAATTTAGGCTATAAGGCCTTCTGGAAATCAGGGCTATACAAGCAGTTCCGCAGAGACTACTATGCGCTGACAGATCCGGATCTGGAAATAATAGATGAATGTCCGGATGATTTTTTAGAGCATTTCTATAATGTGCTCCGGAGATATCCGAAATCTGAGAAGATCGGCTTCTCCTTAAAGATAGATGATCTACCGGAGCACTACCCGGGGCGCGATAAGGTGATAGATTGGGAGAAACAGTTCTGGACGACGGAAGTGGAGCCCGGCGTATATCTGGCTCCGGTAGACACAACGTTTGCACTCTGCCGACCATATTCGGTGTTTACCCGCGATGCTCTTGATTTATTGCTGAGGGCCGGTTATCCGTATGTGATGCGCCATCTGCCATGGTATAGCAATCCGGCGCAGAAGACAGAAAATGAAGAGTTTTACATCAGGGCATGCCAGACGCCTACTCACTGGAGTTCGCAACATAAATAAGGAAGAATTTTTTAAATAATGAGGCCCCTGCCGGATTGAACCGACAGGGGCCTCGCAAAATTGCTTTATTATTATCTTTTTATAATTCTACCGGGGTTTCGGCGCGGCTTACGGTATGCGTCACCATCGTAGGGGAGACGTTGGCCGCATTCACGTTCGGATTAATGAGATGATTGACTGAGGCGGCGATACTCTTGGGAGCATTGTGGGCAACCGAGGCAGGCTGGGAAGAGGCCGGAGAGACCTCTGCAATGCGGCGTGCCGCCTTCTCGCGGCGTCGTTTCTCCCGCCACTCTCCCGCAAGGATGCCCGGAAGCGTGCGCACGATATGGAAGCATCGAGCAATCTGCTTCTTTGGCTCGCGGAAAATACGGTAAAGGAACTCTATATGGGCGCTGACCATCCACTGAGGGGCCCTGCGACACTCCGGAATGCCGCTGTAATACTTGAAAGCGGCTCCGACAGCCAACATCACACCGTGCTTGAGATGCGGTCTCAGACGAGCCATAAAACGTTCCTGCTTGGGGGCGCCGAGCGCGACCCATATAATGTCGGCTCCATCTTCCTCTATCATACGCGCGATGGCGGGATAGTCAAAGCCGTCGACATCTGCGAAAGGGAGCTCCACAAACTTCATATCGGCCACTTCCGGATTCCAGCCGGTGAGATTCTCACGGAGGCCGTCGAGCACGTGCTGCTGAGCCCCGAGGAATATCATACGGTGCTTACCTTCGGTGACGATGTTGCGGAATATCTCGGCGCCGGCATACTGCTTGTATTGCAGTCCGTAGATCCATTTAATATAGATAGGCACGTAGCCGCTGTCGCAGATGGAGAAAAGGCTTCCGTTGACCACATCGAGATAGTCAGGCACACGCTGCACCATATTGACGATGACCCCGTCGACCACACATATGTAGCCGGGGATTCGCGATGCTATCTGGCGGTCGATCGTTCGATGGATTTCCTCGCGGTCGAGCTCGAATCGTATTTTAAAGTAGGTATGTCGCATCCGTAGATAAGAGTTTCACAGGTTAGGTCAGTAAGTGAGTTAGGGCGCCGGAACGCGCGATGCAAGGATAGTTTCCACAAGATGAATATCGTGAGGAAAGGTAAGCTTGATATTATATGATGCCCCTTCCACCACGTTGATGTGGCATTCGGGGAGATATCGGAGCACGACGCCACATTCGTCGGTAGCTCGGAAAGCAGGGTCGGCGAGTGCGCGGGCGTAAGCCTCGCGGATATCGGCCAGGCGGAAGCACTGCGGCGTCTGGGCATTGCAGAGCCTCGCGCGGTCGGGCACGGCCACAATTCGGCCGCTTTCGTCGGTGGCCCAGATCGTATCGGTAGTGGGCACGCCTGCCGCTACTGCGCGGTGCTCGCTCATTCCTTCGGCACAACGGCTGATGATTGCTGAATCAACGAGCGGGCGCACGGCATCGTGAAACATCACGATTTCCGCGCCATCGGCAGATTTCAGAGCCTCAAGGGCCGCTATGCTGGAGTCGGAGCGCTCATTGCCTCCGGCAACTACACGACATGCCACCGGCCCGCCGTTATGTTCTGCAATTTCCCGTATTTCAGCAATATGGTCGGGATGAGCCACGATGATTATATCGGTGATTCCCGGGGTGGTCTGAAAGGCGTCGAGAGTGATCTCAAGCACTTTCCGCCCGTTGATCTCGGTAAGCTGTTTGGGGAGAGCAGCGCCGTATCTGCGGCCGGATCCACCGGCAAGAATCACTGCGATCATCAGTCTTGCCAGTTATATTCGAAGCGTTCGATGTCCTCCTCCACAAGATTCGAACCGGTCTGCACTTCGATAAGGGTTAACGTTGTAATGGCCCGCAGGGCGTGACGCGCCCCTTTGGGAATAACGACCGTCTCGCCACGGCGCACCGGACGGCGCTGTCCGTCGATCACGATCTCCCCGTCACCGTCGATGAAGGTCCACACCTCCTCGCGGCAATGATGAAGCTGATAGCTGATGCTGCAGTCGGGATTGAGGGTAAGCTGCTTGGTCAGCGCGCAATATCCGTCGGGAAATTCGACCGTGTCGATCACTTTGTATGTGCCCCAGCGGCGCTCCTCAAACATCGGGCGCTGCTTGAGCGTGGCGGCGAACGCCTTCACGTTCTCGCTCTTGGCCTTTTCAGACACGATGATGCCGTCGGGCGATGCTGCGATTACGAGGTCGCGCGTGCCGAGGCATAGCAACGGAATGCCTAATTCGTTGAATATATGGGTATTCACGCCCGTGCCGTCGGTATGCACGTTGCCATATTCGTGAGTGCGGAGCTCATCGGTGAGCGTGTTCCACGTGCCGAGATCCTTCCAGTTGCCGTTATATCTCACCATGCCGATGGCATGGGCTTTTTCGGCCACTTCGTAGTCGAAGCTGATTTTAGGGAATTCGTCGTAGCGTTCGCGGGTTTGTGCGAATGAGGGGGCATCAACATAACGGCGGGCGAAATCGGTGACGTAGCTGAGACGGAATGCGAACACGCCGCCGTTCCATAACGCGCCCTCACTGATAAGGCGCTCGGCCTCCTTCACGTCAGGCTTTTCCGTAAAGCGGGCCACGGGAATGACGCCACCCGCATTCTCCGCAGAGGTTGCCGGCACGATATAGCCATATTTTGCCGAGGGATAGGTAGGATTGATGCCCATCACCATCAGCTCGCAGGCGCCGCCCTCGAGCCCGGCAGCCATCTTCATGATGGTCTCGAAATAGCCTGTTTCCGTGTAGGGATCGCAGGGCATTACGACGACAGTCTCATCTGCGGGGCATCCTTTCTCCTTGGCGAGATATTCGCAGGCGAGGCAGATGGCAGGAAATGTATCGCGTCGGGAGGGCTCTGTGACAATGCTGACATTGCTGCCGAGCTGGGCGATCACGGAATCACGCTGCGAGGCCGAAGTGGCCACAGTGATATCGGCCGACAGGCCGGCAGACCTTAACTGGCGCATAACACGCTGCACCATCGATTCACGATGATCCGAGCCCTCCACGTCGAGTAGACGCAGAAACTGCTTCGAACGGGCATCGTTGCTCAGTGGCCATAAGCGCGTGCCGGAGCCGCCGGAAAGGAGAATTATCTGCACTGTTTTGTTGTTTTAAATCATTCGCGGATCCAATCCGTAAGGGCACAATATGCCCTTAGGAAAGTTTCAAATTCAAAATTAACTAAAACCTTGCTATTATCCAAAAATAACTCGGATAAATGTTGCCACTTCTACCAAAACTGCCGTTATTAGTGATTCAAAAGGCTATTTGTAAGGTTTTGCCAATGTTTTTGCACCACTGAGCCGGAATACTTTTCCCGCAATGCTGTGGCCGCACGCGCACCTAACTCCGCGGCGCGCCGGGGATTATCCCAAAGCGTCCGCACGCGGGCACTGAGAGAGTCGGCATCGCCGGGAATAAAGAGCAGTCCGATCGGCTCACCGCCATTCTCTATTATTTCCTTGAAGCCGCCGTGAGCCGGCGCAATGGTCGGACGCGAATAGGCCGCCGCTTCCAGAATCGCCATAGGGAAACCCTCGTAACAGCGGGAGGGCAAGAGGAAAAACCGTGCGTTTGCGGTGAATTTCCGGAATTCATCGCCCTCGAGATGACCTGTCAGAACTACGTTCTCAGGAACCCGGCCAACCAGTTCCGGCTCACGCACACTTCCTGCCAGCCGGAATGGAATATCGGGATTGCGACGCGCCACTTCCAATATCAGATCCACACCCTTCTCTCGGCTTATCCTCCCGCAGAAACCGACATATTCACCCTGTGGGGAATCGGAAGAGGCAGCCGGGGCATCAGGATCAAATGAATTGGGTATTACCACAATACGCTCGGCCGGGAAACCGGCCTCGATGAGTTTGTTACGATGGAAATGCGTCAGGCACACATACCGGTCGACGCAGTCAAGATAATGGCGGTTACGGCGCGCCAGGAAATTCCGAGCCGCGTAGGCTACCGATTTCAGCCATGACCGCTCGCAGTTATAGCGCACGCACTTCCATTCATCTCCACGTCTGAGACACTCCTCACACGCCGCGCCCTCGCGCATAAAGAGGCCGGTGGGGCAGATGAGCCGGTAATTATGCACCGTCATGATCACCGGCACACCGGCACGCCTACATTCACGCAGCGCAGCCGGAGAAATAAAAGGGTAGAGGTTATGCACATTCACCACGTCAGGCTTCTCCCAACGGAGAGCCTCGCGCATAGCGCGCACGCCCGACGGGCAATGGATTCCGGCTACAAAGGCGCGGACTTTCCCCGCCATTGTGTCGCGCACTCCGGCAGTCGTGGCCCGCAACTGAACCACTTCATGTCCCAACCCCGAGAATATCTCAGCCATCCTGTCGACCACAGCCTCCTCGCCGGAGTATCGGCCGTAGTCGTTATGCACCAGCAATATCTTCACGTCAGTCTTTTAATCGTTCCTTAAGGGCAAGAGTCATTCCATAGAATCCGAACGGAAGCGCCAGGGTTGCCATAGAATAGTTCACGGTATTATCAGAATAGCACGTGGCCACCACACCCAGTATTGACGCCCCGGCAGTGAATGCAAATATCCTTATTCTGTTGTCGTGAGTGCCCCAGTAGATACGGAAACAATGGATGAAGATGCTCAGGGTCATTCCACCGTACAGTACAAGGCCGATAAGACCATTGTCGCACATCATCTGCACGAAGTCACTGTGTGCCACCTTGAGACCGACAAATTTCTTAGGATTGTTATACATCATATTCTGAACGGCTCCGGTACCCGAGCCCGTGAGCTCATGGTCCTTATAAAGGGCATCCTGGAGTGTCTTCCACAGATATGCACGGTAATTGGTGTTGATATGATCCTGAGAGATCTTACCCTGTGTGAGCATGGAAATCGACAGATTCTTTCCATAGAACATCTTGTTACGGAGTGAGGGTAGCGCAAAGAGTGCCGCTACTGAGGCTATCAGCAATCCTGCTATGACAGGGAGCGCCTTCACACGCCATCTGATGAACGAACCGCTCATCAGGGCGGCTATCGATCCCAGAATCGAGGTGCGGAGCGTAAGGATGAAGCAGGGAAGGAAGAAAGAGAGGGTATAGAGGGCATTCTGCCACTTTTCTCTGGTAAAGAATACGAGGGCGATGGAGAACATCATCATAGGAATGAAGTGGATCACCTCAGCCGTGGTGTACCAGATCGTGCCGGGAAAGATCACGTGCGACAGCGGAATGAAGGAAATAATCAGAACGATCAGCGCGACCAGACGCGCTGTAACCGCCGCCTTAAAGGCGCCCGCGAAATCCGTTATTACGGCAGATGCAAACATGCAGAATAACAAGGGATAAAGATACTTAAGGAACACCCGGAGCCCGTAACCAAATGAAGGAGCGTATACCATTCCGACAATCAGCCACAGAAGATAGACACAATAGATTTTCAAGGGCCATGACAGGATAGGGCGCCCTGCCGTGTAGAGCAATCCCAACCCGCAAAGACACATAAGCACAAACAGGCGGATAGCCGACATGTCAAGTCCTAAGTCAAAGGAAAACGCAAAGAGCCCCGTTGAGAAAACTATGATCCAGTACATCTCCGGCCCCGTCACTGCCAGACGATCATTGGCATTAAACGGACTCTTTAATACGCTCCCTCGAGATATCAGCTTATTATAGCAGATAATGGTCAGTACGAGAAAATAAAATATATTCAGAATCTCCATCAGTGACTTGATGTTAACAGAAAAGTAACTATACGATTGATAATATTTGTGGCGTGATGAGTCGCACACACCTCATTTCCTGAGGATATACATGATCCGGCTCAGTATCCGCCTCGGAACGGAATGATAACGCAAGGCCGAGCGGCATATGCTCCGCACGCACGACACCTCGGGAGGCAACCGGAAATCAACTTTATCGGGCGACATCAATTCCGTTTTGAATCTACTCCATTTCTTACAGTTCGTGCCCGTGCCATCAAATCCGGTATTCCTGACATGACTCCGCACCGGGAAAAGGGAGACCTTTTTGCCGAGAAACTGAGAGAAACAGAACCGGATTGCCCAGGAGGCATTCCTGCCTGATTTCCAAGCCTTCAGCATTCCGAAGCAGTCCGACCCGCCCCATCTGTTGAAAGCCCTGCCGTAACCGGCATAATCTTCCCACGGATCAAGCTGCCAGTCGATAGCGTCCCACCGGTCTTTCCATGTGGCCCAGCCCCACGAACTGCTCCTGACGCCGAAATAGGCGTCATAGGGATAGTCGGCAGGAAGAGCCACCTTGTTGGTGTAGCCGCATATTGAAAACACGTCCTCGCAGTGTGCATACTCCAGAAGCCCGCGGTTGATGAAGGAGAGGAAGTTAGGCTGCAGGATAAGGTCATCCTCCACCACTATCACTTTCCCATATCTGCCGATAACCTCCGTGACGCCCGCAATCACCGATGGCCCCAGTCCTTTATTTTCAGAAGAGGCCGCAATCTTTACCGACCGGAAGCCCTCGACCGTGCGGGCAACCCTCGCCACCTCATCCGTCGCAGGCCGCTCATCTTCATTGCGGGGGCCATCAATAAAGATGAATAGATCCGTATCCGCCGCCTCCGGATTGGCAAGCAGCGACTCTACTGTTCGGCGGAAACTTTCCGGCCGGTTGAAGGCAAAAATTATAACGGGAGCAAGCATCATTATCAAAGTTTACGCAACCGGGCGGGAAGAAGGTTGAGCGCCATAAGTGCCCATGCCTTGACATTCAGTGGATTCCACCTGACAGCCTTAAATGCCTCCGACCGACTGCGTCCGGTCATACCGAGACGGAAGTAGATCACACTACGCATCTTATGCCAGAAAGATATGTAGCGTGAAATATAAGGGGGATTATACTCTTTCTTGAGTTTCTCCAATTCCGCACCCACATAATCCTGCTGCGCGGGGACGCGTTTAGGCTTCTGACTCCTTTCATAGGCTGCATCGATATTAATCACCGCCAACCGGCGCCGGGTGTAGGCAATACCGTACCGGCTTGCAAGCCGTGCCCACGTGAGCAGATCCTCGCCTGATTTTATCCCCTCCGGGAAACCATTTACTGAATCGACAGCCTTTTTAGAAATGCACACCGTCGACGAGCATACCGGTGAATTGGAGTCAGAGGCAACCTTAAAGTAATTCGACAGTAGCCCTGTCTCATTATCAAAGGGGATATGCCTCACCACCGTAGGCACGCGTGTGCCGTCGGGCTTTCGGAACTCATAATCGGAAGCAAACACATCACATTCCGGATATCGTTGAATCAAGTCTGTAATCTGCTCCAGAAATTCCGGGTGCCATTCGTCGTCGCCGTCAAGCAACGCCACATATTCACCTCGGGCGGCAGCAATACCGTGGTTGCGAGCCCCGGAGACACCTCCGTTTTCCTGACGCAGCAGCCTGAGCCTCGGATCCGTTACGGATTCGACAACCGCCACGGAGCCATCCGTAGAGCCGTCATCCACCACGATCACCTCGTAGTCAGTAAAAGTCTGACACCACACTGATTGCAGAGTTGTCAGAATCTGTTTCTCCTTATTATAGAGTGGAATTACGACGCTTATCATTATCATTAACAGCCGCTTGGATTCGGAGTCGGCTTAGTGTTATAAGTGAGAATAAAGTGATTTAACTGCCGCTCCGTAGGCTTCGCGACTGAAATGCCGCGCACGCTCCAGCGCAACTGATGAGTAGCGGTCGAGCCGTTCCCGACTTCGGGACGCCTCAAGGATTTTTGCAGCTATATCCTCGGGCGATTCAGCCTTATGAAGCAAGCCGGCCAGCTCCGGACCCAGCACTTCCGGGAGGCCTCCGACGTCAGCCACCACGGGCACGCATCCTCGCGCCATGCCTTCAATCAGCGTAAGGCCGAAACCCTCCGACCGCGAGGGCATGAGCAGAATATCAATCCGATCGTAGATTCGCTCGAGATCTTCGGCTTTCACCAATCCTGTGAAATTAACATAGCTCGATAGCCCGGCTTCGGCCACCTGTCGCTCCATTTCCTTTCTGAGAGGTCCGTCGCCAGCTATAAGCAGCCGTAGACGCGAATCAACCGAAAGTGCATTTATGAATGCAGGCACCACTAAATCCATCCCCTTGATATGCGCCAGACGGCTCACGACTCCTACAGTCAGCGGAGCCGTACCGCTATGCCGGCGGGGTGAAGTAGCGAGAGTGATATGAGAGGGGAGGGCATTGTAGATGGTAAAGTGCTTGGGCAGAACTGCACGCGCGGATGATTCGGAAGCAGTCAAAAGCGTCGAGTCGCCGAAAAATGACCGCTCGGCGGTCTGCGATATACACTGAGTGGCTGTAAGAATACGATGCGTCAGGAAGCGCACTACTTTCAGCCCGTTACAGGAATAGATATCGGCGCCGGTATGGAGAGTCGCCAGAATATCTTTCACGCCGAGCATACGGAATATAATCACCGCTAAGGCACCCGGGGTCATATATTGCACGTGCGCCACATCGGGCCGGAACCGCGCCGTCACTTCGCGGAGATGCCGCCGAAGGAACCTGAATGTAGGCCAGAGACCTTTAGGGCGTACACCGGATTCCGATAGTATGAATACTTCGGCTCCGGCACGGCGGAAGTTCTCAACCATCCGGGCATCCCACTCGAAATAGCACGCAACGCCTACCTCATGGCCGGCCGCGCGCAACGCCTGCACAAGCGCAAGCGTCTGTACTTCCGTGCCCCCGTGAAGCAGACATGGTATGGCTACAACTACCCTCATCTGACCAAGTGTTTTAGCTTATGGCGTAAGTTGCCGTGTTGCGGCGCGAACGACAGCCAGCGGCGTAGGCCATAAAGCAACTCCTTTGATTGATGCGTCCGAAGGGCATAGATAATCACCCGATGACAGAACTGAAGTTCACGATCCTTGAATATCTGAATGATATCATTATTCAGCAATGGATTATCTGCCGTATGGTTAAGCTGAAAATTATAATCATTCAGGAGCCTTAAAGCTAACTGCAATTCAGAGAGATGGCCCGTCTCGGAGCCGGTATGTTCCCGATATGATGCAAGCGGGAGATGAATACCTACAATATCCGTAAAATTCCCTATGCGATAAAAGAAATCATCATCAGCGATATGACCCGCTTCTTCCCTGTATGCACACTGAGCAAAGAGCCTCCTTGCCGTGACAACCCCCGGACATCGATGTAAATTACCCGGCGTGTGTAAATAAGCCCTCACGTATTCGCCTCCGGAATACTGATGAAGCACCTCTCCTGAAACTTCCGGTGCAGTCCTTATGACCACTCCTTTTTCATTGATCGCATTGCTTAATACAAAGAAATGACCTACATCAGGATAGCATCCGATCGCTCTTTCAATTTCTTCAAGAAAGGTGGGGGCAAGAAGATCATCCTGATGAAGCACTGATACATAATCACCCGTCGCGTGCGCTATGGCATTATTCCATCCTCCTACAAACCCCGACGGACCGGTTGGATTTGTAACGATTTTTATTTCAGAAGCATAGCGACTGCATATCTCGAGAGTTGAGTCGGACGAATTGTCATCCGACACGATGATTTCATCAGCCGCCCGCGTCTGACTCAGTACTGACTCAATGGCCTCAGCAATATATTTTTCGCCATTGAATGTAGGTATGACAACTGATATTCTCACAACTCCCTGATAATTCTTGCCGGATTCCCGGCCACTACACATCTTGCCGGGACATCGCGGCTAACAACCGCACTTGCCCCTATTATCGCGCCTTCTCCGACTGTTACTCCCGGTAGAATCACGGCCTTCTCACCTATCCATACATTCCTACCTATCCTGACAGGACCCTTGGAGTAAAGAGGCCGCTCAAAAGGCGCCTCATCCAATTCCTCTCCTGACACAAACCCATGTGAATGGTCACTTATATACACGAAAGAGGCAATCAGCACATTGTCTTCAATAATTATACTGTTGATAGCGCTTATATGACAATCAGATTCAATTCTCACGTTGCGGCCAATACGGATGGAAGGAGTGTAAAGATTCACATTCCATCGCGCGAATGTCCTTATTTTTAATCGGTCGCCACACGTAAAGGAATCTCCTATTTCAACATGTTCGAGTCCGTATGTAACAATATTTTCCCCGACATTAACATCGCGACCTATTTTACGGCATCCTTTAAGTGCACGCCGCCTATGAGTGGCCTTGATCCTTAACCACGTCTTACTTAGATTATTTTTAAGTTTGCGAAGTAATGTCTTCATCTATTTATGCGTTTTGAGCCGAGAGGATCGCCGTCTGATTACCTTGCCGGGGGTCAGCGGCGGCGGATGCGCGCGAGCAAGGCGCGGCCACCGGGGCAGAAGAATATGATGCAACCGCCGTAAACAACCGCAAATGCGCCGGCACAGATGAGTGATTCGATAATCCAGTTGCCGTATCCGGCCACTGCGTTTATGTTGATCAACCCCAGTAACCAGTCAACGACGATAGCCGAGAGCAGCAGCGACCCGTAGTAGCGGAATGTCCGGAGCCAGTAGGTGAGATACGAGCGGTGGAATCCGTCGCGGAAAAGATAATATGGTTTCCAGATCACGATGATGGGAATCACACTCGCGAGTTTACCGGTGAGGATTCCGGCAATGCCCCAGTAGTAGCCGCATAAGATCGTCACTCCGACATTTATGAGGCCTTCGGTCCAGGCAGCCCAGATATCGGCATAGTGGCCGTAAGAGAAATTGAAGTTTTCCACTGTCTCGCGCGAAATATTTATGAAGAGATTAATCGACATGAGAAGCACGATCGTGCGGTCGAGCACATACTGCTCGCCGAGCCACAGGACAATGAACGGCTCTATGAGATGATAGACGCAGAACGCCAGCAAGCCCGCTATAAAATAGCGTACGGCCGAAAGCTCCCAGAAAACCTTCATGATGCGCTCCATATTGTTCTCGGCCACAAGGTTGCCCACACTGGCCACAACCCCCGACAACACGTTGCGAAAAAGCGCATCTATGCGCGTGATGATCAGGACGTAGTTGCCATAATATGCCACCATCTTCAGCGACACGAGCACGAAGACAAAGAGCTGGTCGGACTGCGTGAGGAGGAAGTCCTTGATCTTATGCACGAATATCTGACGCATCGAGCGAAAGATTTCCGGGAAGTTATGCGATTCCTGCTTTCCTTTCCGCACCGATGCTTTCAACCACGAATATTCCTTATCAATCTTTTTATTGAGGATGATGCAACTCGCCACGGAAGCGAGTATCTCAAGTGCGATCCAGCCGTAGACGCTGTCGTATTTATATGCGACGAACATCTGCAGCATGATCTTGATCATACTCATCCCCTGCACATAGCCCGAGATTATATAGTTCTTCTGATCGGCGGCAAGCAGCGTGAGACGCCAGTTGATGAAATATCCGATCAGCGAGGCCAGCAGATAGGCGAAGAATGCAAAATATATTACCGCATAGGGATAGTTGGCCTTGGAGAATATGAGCGGAAAGAAAGCACTGAGCACAATCCCTCCGCCGAGCACTATGAGACCGATATTGCGGCAGTAATAGCCCAGCACGGAGACTATCTGCGTGATTTTCTCCCTGTTGTCATCGTGCAGGGGCTTATATAGATGGAATGCCACAGCCGACGCGAGGCCCATCTCCGCCAGATTCAGATAACCGAGTAGATTCTGGAGCGTGCCTGTCAGGCCGATGAACTCCGCGCCCAGCCTGTCGAGGAAGAGTTTCCGCGAAAAGAAGGTAAGCCCGAGCAGGAGGCAGTAGAAAATCAGATTCACCTTCGCGTTGAGCAAGGTCTTTTTTACTCTGGATTCAGCCACGGGAAAATGAGTGAGCGATCTTAGGTTAGAGTGCCTCGATGTCGTAGGATGGGATCTCCAGACGTGCGGCGCCGAGGATATCGAGGGCCACGACAATCTGGACCGGAGCGTCAGACGCGGCACTTTTGCGCGCCTTGGCACCGGAGGGCGGCATCACGCGTATGACCTTACCCTCGAGGCCCCGGAGCGCACCGCGCATCACGCGCACGCTGTCGCCGGCACGGAAGCGCGGCTCGATGAAATCCACCTGATAGTCTGATTGGCCGAGCATGAAACGCAGTTTATTCATCTCTCGCTCGGGAATCACGGCGGCAGGAGCCGCCAGGCCATCAACGGCCCGCGCGCGATCGGAAAGGAAACGCTTCACGTAGGGGAGCGACACCACCTGACGACGCACTTTCTCAGTGCAATGCACGAACACAAACGACGGAATCACCACAACGTCAACGAGCACCTTCCGACCGTTGGCACGCACGCGCATGCGCTTCTGCACAGCCACATACGCTTCATGGCCGAGTGTCGTAAGTCGCTCGGCTACAATGCGTTCTGAATTATTATTCACCACAGCCACATACCAGCGTGGCACGCCTACGGCGTCGTCGGCGACCAGAGGCGCCGACGCCTCAATAGCCCCCGCTGCCGTCGCCGGCCGGGGTCGGATGTCGGGTTCGTTCAATTTTTTTATTGTTTTATCAAGGAGGATGCAAGCCGTTGCGGGCTATCTTATCGCCCCCTCCTGCCTACAAAATTAGCAATTATCCGCCGTCTGACCAAAACATTTGCATTTTTTAGAAAGTTAATTAAATGGGTGGTAATGGTTCTGCTCCCCCGATTCCTCTAAATAAATTTATCCTAATCACATATCCTTATGAATCCTAAGCTGAAAGGAAATCTCTACATGCTGGCCTCGAAGACATTCTCGGGCCTGAATGAAAATGCGTTGCGCTATCTGCTCCCCACCTGGATGGGAGCCCTCACCGGTGTCGTGCTCCGTCTCGGGTTCGGCTCACTGTTTTTCTGGGTGTGGGGATTCTTCACGCGCGATAAGGGGGAGAAGGCCTCCCTGCGCGATAAACTCATTCTTTTCGGCGTCGGCGTAATTTTCGTCTACGGCTATATGATCACGCTTCTGGAGGGACTCACCTACACGACGCCTATATCCTCCTCGATCTTCATCAGCTTGCAGCCGGCGTTTGTCTACATCATCTGCCTCTGTATCCGCACCGACAAACTCTCGGCCGGGCGCGTGGCGGGCATCCTCATAGGCTTCGGAGGGGCACTCATCTGCGTGCTGACGCAGAAAGGCTCAGCCGTCGCCTCCGACCCGCTTAAGGGAAATATGTTCTGCCTTGCGTCGGCCGTGCTGTTCGCCTCCTATCTGGTGATAGAGAAGCGCTATCTGAAGCGTCTGAGTAGCGCGACGGTATCGAAATGGACATTCGGTGGGGGAGCGGTGGCTGCAGCGGTCGTCGTATGCTTCACGGGCTGGGATGCCCGCGTGCTTACCGAGGGGCTTTTCTCCACGCCGATGCTCGTGTTGCTGTTCGTGCTCATTTTCCCGACTTCCGTGAGCTATCTGCTGCAGGACTTCGGGCTCAAACTGCTTCCCGCCACTGTCGTGGCCCTCTACGGCGACTGGATCCTGATCGTGGCAGCCGTGGTGAGCTATATCCTTGGTCAGGACGTGTTCTCCTGGTGGCAGATTCTGGCCATCGTCATGATGCTCGTATCGGTCTACCTCGTCGAAAATGCCGAGAGTAAGAGCTCCTCGGCTCCTGCATAGAAACGACTCATTAACATAATTATATACTAATTCCGCATTTACTAAGGAATAAGAGTAGGTGGAGGCGTCGTGCAAGTGATTGTGCGACGCCTCAATTTAGGCTCCATCCGCTAAAATTTCATCACATATAATGCCTATAGACTGAGATATTTTATTAAATTTGCACTCACGCAATGCTAATCCCTAAAGAGCATTGCTTAAATGACAAAATCTTGAAGAAAGTAGGCGGAAGCCTCGTTGGCCGAGATTAATAATTGAGAGAAGCAAGGCATGGTAAAATCAGTAACAGACCTCTCAAAAAACAATAATTATCGCAGTTGGGTTAAAGAACTCAAACAGCGATACCTCTCAGCTCGTCTGAAAGCCTCCATTGACGCTAACCGTACATTACTTGAATATTACTGGAGCTTAGGGCGCGATATAGCAGATAAGCAATACGCCAATACCTACGGCTCCGGCTTCTACAAGACTCTGAGCCATGATCTGAGGTCGGAAATGCCTGAAGAGAAAGGCTTTTCTGAGACTAATCTCAAGTATATGTACTATTTTTATCGGCTTTATTCTCAGCTGATTGAAAATCGTCCACAGGGCGTGGACGATTTATCGAGCCCAAATCTTCTACAGGGTGTAGACGAATTGCAAACACAAAATCGTCCGCAGCCTGCGGACGATTTATTAACTGAAATATGCTCTATCCCGTGGGATCATCAGCGCAGAATTATTGACAAGAGCAAAGGTGATGCTAAAAAGGCTCTATTCTTCGTCCGCAAGGTCATCGAAAATAGCTGGGGACGGGATATGCTGTTGAATTTTCTCAGTACAGACTTATATGAGCGGCAGGCGAAAGCCATTACCAATTTCAGTAAGACACTCCCTGCCTTACAAAGTGACCTCGCCCAGCAGACCACCAAAGATCCATACGTGTTCAATTTCCTGACCATGACAGAGGATTACAATGAGCGGGAACTGGAAGATGCTCTTGTCGCCAACGTGACAAAATTCCTTGTGGAGTTAGGCACCGGATTCGCCTACATGGGCAGACAGTATCGTATGCAAGTCGGCGAAAAGGAAATTTTCATCGACCTTCTGTTTTACAATACCCGTATCCACGCCTACTGCTGCATTGAATTGAAGACCGGGTCATTTCAGGCATCATATCTCGGTCAGTTAGGTTTGTATGTTACAGCGGTCAACCATCAGTTAAAGACAGAGCATGACAATCCTACTATCGGTCTTTTGATATGCAAGGACAAAGACAACATAGAGGCTCAATATTCATTAGAGGCATACAATCTTCCTCTTGGAATCTCCCAATACGAGCTTTCCAAACTTATCCCCAATGAAATAAAAAGTTCGCTACCTTCCATAGAAGAGATTGAATCGACTCTGGAACAACTGTCGGAAAATGACAAAGACTAACCTTTTTCTTTTCACCAGCCCCCAAATATAGGTTTAGTTTATCGGGCATATATAAAGCCCGATCCAAACCAAACCCAATAAAGCACAAGGCGGAGTTGCTGAGGAAAAGAAATATTGTCTAATTGCCTCAATATTGGGCATTCTATGCTCAAACATAGCAGTTTATTAACGGATTTTTCGTAATTTTGCGGTGGATAACTTTGCCATTGGCATCGCGAACCGGTCTTCGACCGACTTTCGCTAAGTTTCCACTCGCGATTATTCAATTGCAGTTGAAATGACAAAGGATGAGCTTGTAGCGAAGCTGCACGACATAGAATGGGAGGATTTTGAAGTCAAGGCTGCAAAATCTGAATTGCCGAAGAATATCTGGGAAAGTGTCAGTGCGTTCTCAAATACCTCCGGCGGATGGATAGTGCTCGGAGTGAAACAATCAGGCAAGACATTCGAGATTCAAGGGGTGGATAACATAGAAAAACTTGAACAGGATTTTCTTGGTACTCTGCGCTCTGAAAAGTTCAACCAAAGATTGTCTGTATCTTCTAAGCAATACGACATTGACGGCAAGAAACTTCTTGCGTTTTATGTGCCGGAAGTTGATTTGAAGCCTGTATATTTCGGCAGCCCCATTAACACGTTCATTCGAATGGGTAGCGGAGACCAACGGGCAACAGAGGGAGAGATACGCGCCATGTTCCGCAATCAATCATTCGGCAAGAAAACCGAGGAGACAATACCCGACACAAGTATTGAAATGCTTAATCTCAATACACTGAAAAGTTACAGGTATGCACTTAGCCAGACTCAGAATCTTGTCAACCTCCGCGAAGTGGATGATGCTGAATTCTGCGAACAGGTCAATATCACCCGAAATGGCTTGCTCACCTATGCCGGACTTCTGATGTTCGGCAAAGCTCCTTACGTACTTCGCTATGTGCCGACATTCTGCGTTGACTACATCGAGATTCCGGGTCCGACAATCCAGCAGGCAGAGGTAAGATATACCTACCGCATTCCGGAGCAGGACAACATCTGGGAGTCGGTTCAGATTATCCTGCGTCGTTTCCGAACACTTGTTGATGCGCCCATACATATCAAGGACGATGGGTTTGCCACGACAGATGAAAGCCAGTATAAAGTCCTCCGCGAAGCCCTCGCCAACATGGTCATGCACTGCGATCACTTTGATTCATTGCGCTCATGTATCCGCGTATATACCGACCATATTGAATTTATGAATGGTGGAGCGTTCCCTCTTCCAGTCAAAGACATACTTGGAAAGATATACTCCAAACTCCGTAATCCGACCATCGCCAAACTCTTCCGTTTTGTAGGCATCGCCGAGAACGCCGGATATGGCATGAACAAACTCGCAAGCTGGGAGACTCTGACAGGCACACGCCCCACCATCGAAAGCGACCGCACCATCGCCACCGTTACCTTCCCCCTCAAATCCGCCATCCGGCGCAAGACAGAAGGTAGCGATGTCCCTGTAAGTGGGAATGATGCTAAAAATGATGCTAAAAATGATGCTAAAAATGATGCTAAAAATGATGCTAAAAATATCTCTCAGCGTCAGCGCAATATCATCGAATTAGTAAAGGTGGATCCTACAATTAGTCTTGATTCAATAGCTAAAGCAATCGGGGTTAGTGCTCCGACAATAGATCGTGAGATTGTTAAAATGTCACATCTAATAAAGCGTATTGGCCCAAAGAAAGGCGGTCATTGGGAAATTATCGATATTTAATCATGGATTTATGGGTGCAGATTCAATCTTAGCCCCTATATGGAAAAGCCACGGCAGTTTGACCCTGTCGGGCACGGGAAACTGACCCATCTGGACAAAATAAGATTGACCCTTTAAAGTCCTGGCGACGGGGGTCAATTTTATTTTACCTCATATAGTTTTTCAGCTCTTCTTAGCCTTTATCTTCCTCAAGCTCTCGCCACTCAGTTCGATGGTATGGGCTGAGTGGATGATACGGTCGAGAATGGCATCTGCGACAGTGGGGTCCCCCACCATGTCATACCAGCTTGTGTGAGGATACTGGGACGTGATGATTATGGACTTCCGTTCGTGCCTGTCCTCGATTATCTCCAGCAGGATTGCCCGTTCCTTTGGATCAAGCGGAACAAGGAAGAGGTCGTCGAGTATCAGCAGATGGCAACGCTCCACCTTCTTCATCTCGGCATCGAGGTTGTTCCTGACCTTTGCCACCTTCAGCGAGCCAAGGAGCTTGGCTGCATTCGCGGAGGAAGTCCTTCTCCCCTTTGAGGAACATATCCTTGCGCGATATTCCGCGCCCGGCCATGGGTTTCTCGTTGAAGTCGTGCAACGATATGTGGATCGCCGTGTTCAGCGCATCCAATGATGTGAAGGTCATCCCCTCGATGTCAAGGTATACCGAACGGTACAGGAGCTTGACTGTATTCTCCACCAGGGCCTTGTCCTTGGGATGCCGCACACGCGCGGGGTATACGGCACATCCGTAGTGCTCGGCAAAAGCAGCGAACTCCTCATTTATGACAGGCTCGTTGCGGTCGCTCCTTGTCACGGCTGCCTTGAGATTGTCCGGAACGATTGCCGCCGTCACACCTTCAAAATACAGGAACGCGTTCTGCCAGGCCCTGATCAGATCCTCCTTGCGCTGGGACCATACGGCCTCGCAGTAGGTGTAATGGCTGAACGGAAGTATCGCCACGAATATCTCACGGAGATGCTCCTCTGACAGTGACAGAAGTTGATCCGTGGTCTTGCCGCTCGATATGAATAGGCGCACATACTTGCGTACCGTGTTCCGGGATATGTGAAACGTATTGGCCGTCTCATTTATCCCCATCCCGGATGCATAACATCGCAGGATATTTTTTAATTTTGCTTTCAATTTTATGGGTTTTGAGATTTACCCCCGTCGTGCCAGGACAAGGAAATCCAAAACTACAAAAAATTTTTCCTGCCGCCATACCGCAGGGGTCATTTTTATTTTGCCCTAAAGGGTCAATCTTATTTTGTCCGACTGGGTCAGTTTCCCGTGCCCGACAGGGTCAAACTGCCGTGGCTTTTCCACTCAATCGGCTATCTCAGTCCAATGACTGGAATACCTTTGCACAGTTGCTTGCACAGGACGGAATAACCCTATCCTTCTGCACCGACAGTAACACCGGACGAATACGGGGCGTGGCCTACGAACACAACGGTTTCCGAATATCCGGCTCTAAACTCGGTCTGCATGGACGTTTCACCTACGGCAATCTATGTAAGCAGTTAGGCTACATGGACACCAACCGTTCCATCACAGCTCAGCCGGGAGTTATTAAGCAACGCAACGTTATCTTTATCCCTGTAGTCCGGTATATTGAGCTCCTGACAAATCTTTCGGCCTCATCACCGAAAGCAGCAAACGGACGTGGCGATAACCGTGAGTATGAAGTCGGACGGCGCGGCGGCCGTTGGGAGCGCATCGACGACCACATTGAGGAAGAAACTACATATTACAAATTCAAAATGTAACACTTACTTATGACATCAAAAACCGAATACTACGACAGAATCATCTCTTCCCTCCAGTCAGACATAACATCACAGAAATCTGAAATATCGGAATTAAAATCAACTGTCGCCAGACAGCATAAGGAAATAGAGGCACTTAAAGCCTCGCAGGGTGCTCCGCTGAAATCCTCAGAACCTCAGCAGAAATGGATTACTACAGAAAATCTACTATTGGCGGTCAAGCGAGCGTGTGACGGCGTAATCCGGGCCAATAATGAACAGCTACCGACAATGTTTGCCGACAGACAGGAGTTCGAGGATTTCCGCAAATCCATTGAGCAAAAGTTTCTCTCAGCAGACACTTTCAATGACTACAAGAAGTCTCTTGAAACGCGCCTGAAATCCATCGAAGAAAATCAGAAAAAACGCTTCTCCTTCCTGACAATCAAACGTTATATTCAGACAATACTCTCCACCGCAAAAAGCTCATTCAATTCAACAGATGTTATCAGGGTTACCAAGCAGCTTAATCTCAAATGGCTAATCCAAATCCTCATATTCTTATCCATCTGTCTGATCGCCGCCTATATCTATGGCAGCATAAAAGATTGAAGAAACATCCAACATCCCCTTATTCAGCACTCTACGCTTAAAATTTCCGACTGATTTAAAACCATAGTCTCAGAAAAATTTACTAATTTTGCAATTAAGTAACGCCTTTCTGAAAATGACCAGTCAGTAAACAAAAAAAGACATACGGCGAGAGCCGAAAAACTTTGGGAACATCCTTGTAGTCGTTACAGGCTTTGGTCGGCCTTCAGATGCTACGCGGATGTTTTGTTTTTCATAGCTATGGATAATAAATTTGTAAAAGGAGACATAGTTAAATTCATAGACGAGGCGAATGTTCGCCCCGATTACCTCCATAATGTTGAAAATATATATCAGATAGTTTCGATTGAAGATACAGCCGTTATCTTGTCTCGTTCATTTTCTGGAGATATTGAAACCACTATATCGGCTATCACAGGCGTTGTTATGGATGGGGAAGAAGATAAATTTATATACTGTGACCCTGTCATTATGGCTTCATTCGTTTGGCCGGGGGATCCTATCCCAGTTCACCATACAGATTATACGTATTATCTTGACGCAAATGTTACATTTCCGAATGATAAGACCATGCGAGATTTTGTAAAGGAAAATGGATTTGAGTATGTTCATGAACTCCAACATTTCCTTAGAGAGGAGTATCAAACGGATGATTTGAAAATCAATATCTAAAAGATTTATGGCTAAGAAAACCAAATCATATTCACAGGTTGAAGCGACCGATGCCCTGGAGCAACTCGGACAGCGTGGCACCTCAGCGCCGGAGTTCATTTATGATCTCCTGCGTATCTTCGCCGGATATGGCGACGGACAGATACGCCGTATCAAAGAGGGTCCGGGTAATCTTGCTAAAGACGGCGAAACCGTCCTTATCAAGAATCTTGTCGCATATCGGCAGGCTCCTGTAAATACACTGGATGGCGATTGCTCAAAGATGTACGATATTCTCAACACTATGCGCGATGACGCCAAGATTGGCAAACAATCACCGCGTCTATATATCACAAGTAATGGCGTTCATGTTGTAGCCTACGACCCGAAAGATAATGATTGGTACGAAAACAGTATAGATCTGCTTTGGAAAGACTTTGAGTTTTTCACTCCACTTGCAGGTATTGAAAAAATCCAGTTTACCGAGGAGGCTGAGGCAGACGTAAAGTCAGCTGAACTAATGGCTAAGCTGTTTGATGATATTCGTCGCTACAATAATATCCGCGACCCACAGACTGTCCATGCCCTCAACGTGTTTATGTCGCGTCTGTTGTTTTGTTTCTTTGCAGAAGATACAGGCCTGTTCCCTGGTGATAACCTCTTTACAAATACACTTAAAACCCACACAAAGGAGGATGGCACGGACCTCGGCGAATTTATCGACCGCGCATTTCTTGCCATGTCAACCAACGACCCCGTTGTGCTTTCTACTTTGCCGAAACTCTATGAGGTCTTTCCTTACGTAAATGGAGGCTTGTTCCGCGACCGTTATCCCATCCCGATATTATCGCGCCGTGCCCGCACGTTGATAATCAACTGCGGTAAATATAATTGGAAGGAGATTAACCCTGATATTTTCGGCTCGATGATTCAGGCTGTAATTACTCCTGAGCAACGTGCCGGACTGGGTATGCACTATACCTCTGTGCCGAATATCGAGAAAGTTATCCGCCCTCTTTTCCTTGACGCTCTCGAAGAAGAATTTGAAGCTGCTTGTGCTGAAGCTCGCGAAAAGATGGCTAAGAAGATTAACCATGACCGTGCTTCACAGCGACTGAGAAATTTACTAACTCGACTTTCCCAAATCAAATTCTTTGACCCGGCGTGCGGCAGCGGCAACTTCCTCATTATTTCCTATAAGCGATTGCGAGAACTCGAAATTCGCATTTGGAAAGCCTTACGCGAAATAACAGGTGTAGCTGTTCTGCCGTTTCCAAACATCACGCTGACGCAATTCTACGGCATCGAACTTGATGAATACGCCTGCGACACCGCTACGCTCTCACTTTGGCTTGCCGAACATCAGATGAACGTTAAGTTCAAGGAAGAACTCTACGTACTCCCCGAAACACTCCCACTGAAACCCTCCGGTCATATAGTCTGCGGTAACGCCTGTCGCCTCGACTGGAACACCGTCTGCCCCCACACTCCCGACGATGAAGTCTATATCATGGGAAATCCGCCTTATCTCGGAAGTAGAAACCAAGAAGAATCTCAAAAGGAAGATGGAGCTATTGCTACTAATAACCTAAAAGGGTATCGTAAACTAGATTATATAGCCTCATGGTTCTATAAGGCAGCTCTTTATATACATGGAACAAAGTGCATGTCGGCATTTGTTACTACTAATTCAATTTGTCAAGGCGAACAAATTGAAATTCTATGGCCTAACATCTTTGAATTAGGTATAGAAATTGCATTCGCATATGAAAGTTTCAAGTGGAGCAATAATGCAAAATACAATGCCGGAGTAACGGTTAACATCATAGGACTAAGAAACGTGTCCGCATTAGATAAGTTTATTTATTCTCTAAGTTCAAAATCTAAGGTCAGCGACATTTCTCCACGGCTATCAGACAAAAAAGAAATATCCGTCACTAAAGCGACTAAACCAATTTCTCACTATCTCCCTGAAATGCGTCGAGGTAATATGCCTAACGACCATGAGTATCTTAGACTCAGTCCCTCAGAAAGGAATGAGATATTAGATAAGTATCCATTTGCTGCGAAGTTCATTAGATTACAGATCGGTGCTGATGAGCTTATAAATGGAATTGAGCGATATTGCTATTGGATATCGGATGAGGACTTAGTCAAAGCTAAAGAAATTCCTCAGATCCGTACCGCTATCGATAATACATATAATTATAGAATAAATAGTAAAGATGTAACCCTTCATGCTCAAGCGAACAAATCCCATCAGTTTAGGGAGTTCTTTTCCTGCGGAAAAAACTCTCTAGTCATTCCTATAGTTTCTTCCGAGCGACGAGAAATTATTCCAATTGCGTTTGTCCCAGAGCATACCATTGTCCCTAACTCTGCTCAGGTTGTCTATGATGCTAACTTACTTGTGTTTGCTTTGATTAATTCAAGATTACATAATGTTTGGGTTAGAGCCACAGCTGGTAGGCTTGAAAATCGATTTAGATATTCGATTTTTCTATGTTATAACACCTATCCTGTTCCTAAGCTGACAACCGCACAGAAAGAGGAGTTAGAGGAGTTGGCACAAAATATACTCAATATCCGCGACGAGAACTACGACATGACGCTTGGCGAAATGTATAACCCGGAATCCATGCCCGAGGAACTGCGAGAAGCCCATCATCAGCTTGACCTCGTCGTTGAGCGTATCTATCGCCCCGAGGCGTTCACTTCCGACGAAGAACGTCTCGAACACCTTTTCAAACTCTACGCAAAAATGATAAAAATATGAGTTATATTCCATTTTCACAACGCTTAGGCTATACGGAGATACCCACTACTATTATTCGAGAAAGTCTACCGGAAAATGTAATGAATTCGATTCAGAATATTTTTTGTGAACTTTGGAATAAATATAGTGCTTCGCTTGAAATTTATAAACTTCTTAATAGCCAATTTGATAGATATTATCTAAATCATCGTATAGGCAGAGCATACAGCATAACGCCCTTTTCTTATATTGATAATGACGAATTGGAATGGTATGAAAAAATTGATGTAATAGAATGGACTTTACAATTTCTATATTCAAATTTTAATGAATCTGACAAGTCTAAGTTAAAACATTGCATTAGTGAATTGAATAAGGAATTTAGTCGTCATAGATATGGTTACAGAATAGTTAAAGTCTATTTTGTTGAAACCACATCTGAGGATGAAATCAATTGCATAAATAGAGCCATTGATGAGACGAATACAAATGTTGCCACTCATTTAAGACAGGCCATTTGTTCAATTACGCCGTCAAATCAAGCCCCTGATTATCGGAATTCGATAAAAGAGTCTATTTCAGCTGTAGGCAGCTATCTGCGAGATAATTTTGGTGGAACAACTTTAGGTGAAGCTATAAAAAATCTCAAGAAAAAGAAACCTAATTTAATTAATCGGTTCATCCTTGAAGCTATAGAGAAGTTATATACTTATACTAACCAACCCGATACCGGCATAAGACATGAACTTCTTTCTCAAGACTATGTCCCTGACCATTCAGATGCATTATTTATGCTTATTCAAGCCAGTAGTCTTGTTAATTATTTGACTAATAAATTCGCCTTATCAGATGAGTAATCTCGTTAAAGTACAATGCGCCCAAACGGGCAAGTCAAGCAATACACACTTCATATTGGATATGTAAGAATTAAAGGATATGATTTCAAAAAAAGAAATACAGTTGCTGCTCAATGATCTGGAAAGTGATAGAGTGGAACGGACAATATCCACAGATAAAATGGATAAGTTCGGAGAGGCGATATGCTCATTTGCAAATGATCTTCCTGACCATCAGCAACCGGGTTATTTGATTATTGGAGCCGATGACAAAACAGGAAAAGTTGTGCCTATTGATATATCCGATCGTCTTCTGCAAAAAATAGCCTCTATACGCACCGAAGGTAATATTCAACCTCAACCATCAATGGTAGTTGAAAAGGTGGAATTAGATGATGGACCGGTATTGGTGACAGAAGTGCAGCCGGCCCATTTCCCACCTGTGAAATATAAGGGTAATATTTGCGTAAGAGTCGGGCCTCGACGTGGTGTAGCCAATCCGGAAGATGAAAGAAAACTTTATGAGAAGAGGGCATCGCATGTACAGACATTTGATGCATTGCCATGCTTGGGAAGTAGCTTAGAAGACCTTGACATCAAATTGTTTCGGCAGATATATTTGCCGATGGCCTATCCGGAAGATGTTCTTGAAAATGATAAACGCGATATAAGATTGCAACTTCAGTCATTAGGTTTTTATGATATGAAGCATGACTGCCCTACTTATGCTGGCATTCTTATGTTTGGAAATAATGTGGAACGCCGATTGCCCGGTGCTTATGTACAATACGTGCGATTTAGTGGAGATGGAAGAGGAGCTGATATCGCCAACGACTACAAGTTTTCAGGTAATTTAATGACTATATTAAATCAGCTTGATACCTTTGTGTCAACCACCATCGCCAAGAAACGCCCGGTTCCAGTAAGTGCACTAAGGGAGGAAAATGTCATTGACTATCCCTCATGGGCTATTCGAGAATTGCTTATGAATGCAGTGTGTCATCGTGATTATGAAGGTAATGGCCCAATCCAATTTTATCAATATGATGATAGAATTGAGATTCTAAATCCCGGGGGGCTATATGGAAAAGCGAATCCTCGTAATTTCCCTTGGGTCAATGATTACCGTAATGGAGTTGTAGCGGAGGCGATGAAAGTCATAGGCTTTGTCAACCGATTTAGCAGAGGTGTGCAGCGTGTACAGGAAGAATTGAAGACCAATGGTAATGGTGATGCAGACTTCAATCTTACTCTTGAAACTGCATTTCTTGTAAAAGTTCCAATTTCTCAAAAAGCTATTGTTTCAAAGAATGAAACAAAGAATGAAACAAAGAATGAAACAATAAGTATAAGTAAAAGTACTATTGATGTCTACAATGCTATTGTTTCATCACCCAATGACACCAGGGCAAATCTTATAGTTAAACTCAATGTTTCAGAATCAACAGTAAATCGTGCAATATTGGAATTGAAACAAAAGGGTATTATTGAGCGAGAAGGCGGGAAACGCTATGGATATTGGAAAATTCTAAAAAGTATCAGAAATGACTAATCTCGTTGAAGTACAATATACCCAAACGGGTAAATCAAGTAATACCGATGCGCTCGGTATGCGCGAAATGCAGGCTATGGTTTATGCGCAGCGTAGCCGTCAGCATCTACTTGTCAAGGCACCTCCTGCATCCGGGAAAAGTCGCGCCATGATGTTTGTAGCACTTGATAAACTCGCCAATCAAGGCATGAGGAAAGTTATTGTAGCTGTTCCGCAGCAGAATATCGGTCGTAGTTTCAATGATACTCCACTAAAGAAATTTGGATTTTTTGAGGATTGGCGTGTTGCTCCGTACTGGAATCTATGTATGGCTGTAGGAAGCGAGAACTCCAAGAAATCGATTGTTCACGAGTTTCTTGACCATCCAACGGCTACTAAACTCGTCTGTACACATGCCACGCTCCTTAACTCGCTCAATGGCATTGACGCAAGAAAACTTGACAATGTTTTCTTCGGGATTGATGAGTTTCATCACGGCTCGGCGGACGAGGATAATCGTCTCGGGACACTGATACGCCGACTTCTCAACGAGACATCGGCTCATATACTCGCCATGACCGGCTCATACTTCCGTGGCGATGCTGTCCCAGTAATGCGCCCCGAAGACGAGGCTATGTTTCAGCCAACTATCAATTACAATTACTATCAGCAACTCAACGGCTATA
Organism: uncultured Muribaculaceae bacterium; assembly: GCA_947178505.1. Taxonomy (GTDB): domain Bacteria; phylum Bacteroidota; class Bacteroidia; order Bacteroidales; family Muribaculaceae; genus Lepagella. The sequence continues at coordinate 96,815 of CAMWYR010000003.1, forward strand.
AATATCTAAAAAGTCTTGGTATTGGATATAGTTTCTTCCAAGGCAATTATCTGACAGCTATTCCTGACGTGCTTGACACTACAAAGAAAGCTCTTATTCATATTCCGCACCCCAACAGCAAGACCGGGGCGTTTATGAATAAGCATGACCAAGTGGCTGAGATTATCAAACATATTGGAGAGATCGAAAGCCAGGATTATAATAATTGTATTTACTATGTACGCACTACTGATGGGAGGCTTCTCAAAGTAGGTAATTTAGTCGAGGATAAAGCTGATCAACGTGCTCTTTTGCAGTCTTATCTGCAACGGATGAACAGTCGAGCCTCTCTTGATATACTTATCGCCCTCGGCACAGCAAAAGAGGGTTTCGATTGGGAATGGTGCGAGCATTGTATCACAATCGGTATTCGAGCATCGCTTACCGAAGTGGTTCAGATTATCGGTCGTTGCACTCGTGACTGTGAGGGTAAAACTCATGCGCAGTTTACCAATCTCATTCCTTGCCCTGATGCGGCGCAGGATGATGTTTCTATGGCGGTCAACGACTTCTTGAAAGCCATATCCGCATCATTGCTCATGGAGCAAGTTATGGCTCCCAAGTGGAATTTCAAGACTAAGGTCGATGATGAGGATAAACCCGAAAAGCCCAATACACCAGATGAAGAAGACCACGTTATCGAGGTTAAGGGTTTGCCCACTCTAAATGAAAAGACCAAGGCTATTGTTGAAAATGACCTTGACACTTTGGTCGCCACCACACTCTCTGATAAAAATATCCGAGAGGCTATCATCGGCGAGGGTATGGCAGAGATGATAACAGAAGTTTACATCCCCAAGATTATCCGTAAAACTTATCCCGATCTAAACGAGGATGAGGTTGATGCTGTTGCAAAACACACAATTCTGACTATTGCCACACAAGGCGAGCAGGTTATAGGCCCGGATGATTCCGGCAATAAATTCATAAGGATTGCCAATAAGTTTGTCAATCTCAATGACCTTGATATCAACCTCATTGCAGAAATAAATCCCTTCCAACGAGCTTACGAGGTCGTCAGCAAATCGCTCACCCCCGAAGTGTTACGCACCATTCAGTATGCTATCGAGGATAAACGCTCCGAAAAGCTGACCGATGAAGAAGCTATTTTGCTTTTCACAAAATATCTTCCCAAGTGGCGTGAGGAAAATCCGGGCAAAACAAAGCCGGAGATTACCGATGGCGACCCATTAGCCCGCAGAATCGCTATTGCTATTGAACACCTACGAAACCTTAAACGTCAAAGACTCGCACAGCAACAATGATTAACTGGGACAAAGAGCTTGAAAAGATTTTTAACGACCCACTCTTGGCCGATGTTACCGCTCCACGTAAGCGGACAACATCGAGCGACCGACTTGTTGCCGGTTTTCAGGAAATATTAGCGTTCTACGAAACTAATGGTCGTTTACCGGAAGATAATCAGACGGAAGCATCTCTTTACCATAAATGGCTCGGCATCCTCAAAAGCGAAAAGAAGATTGAGCGTTGCCGTCCGTTTGATGACCTCGGTATTCTTCCGAATCGTGAACTAATAGTGGAAGAGCCACAGCCGGAATATAATCGGCATGAGCTTACAGAGGAAGAACAACTCGATGCTATTCTCAACGATCCTTTGCTTGCTGATATTAAAGACGGTGTTGACCTCGGTCTGTTTGACGTACCCGAATATATGCACCAACGCCTTGAAGCACGGAAGGCAGCCGAATATGTCGGCAAACGTCGTCCTTGCGAAGACTTCGATAAATACATCGACGGCTTTAAAGAAATCCACCAAGGTTTAAAATCAGGGAAATATCGCCTATCAAAATTCAGTATTAAGCATCTTAATACAGGACGATACTTTGTTGAAGATGGAATGATTGGTTATCTTGTCGGGATCGAAAATGATAAAGTAGACCAATACGGAACTCGTGACGGACGCACTCGTATCATTTATGAAAATGGTTCAGAATCTGACATAAAATTCAAAACTCTCACTAAAAATCTTTCCGTTACAGGTTATTCAGTTATTGAATGCTCCGACATAACTCCGGAAGAATTTGAAAAGTACTTTACTCCTAATGCTAACGACGTTGAGAGTGGAACAATTTATGTCCTACGCTCAAAATCCACTCGCCCTGAAATTGCATCGATAAAAGATCTCTACAAAATCGGTTTTACAGTTAGTTCGGTTGAAAGCCGTATCGCCAATGCCAAGAACGAACCGACCTACCTGTGTTCAGATGTCGAAATCGTTGCTACTTGGAAGGTTTATAATGTAAAATCATCGACGTTCGAGGCTCTTATCCACAAACTTTTTGCAGGTGTTCAGTTGCAAGTTACAGTAGACGGACATCGAACTAAAGAGTGGTTTATTGTTCCTTTCAAGGTGATTGAAGAGGCTATAAATGCCATTATCTTAGGCAAACCTATTGAATATAACTCCAATATGCAGCATATCATCTACCTTTAAAAACAACTTATGAGCAAGAAGTCGATACGGTTTTTCAATGATCGCGAGGTTAGGGCGGTCTGGGACGACGAGAACAACTGCTGGTGGTTCTCGGCCACTGATGTCGTGCGTGCTATCAATGACGAGCCTGATTATACAAAAGCCGGTAATTATTGGCGTTGGCTCAAGCGAAAGTTGGCACAAAACGGCATTCAACTCGTGAGTTCCACTCACGGGTTCAAATTCGAGGCTCCAGACGGAAAGCAGCGCAAGGCAGATGTTTTGAATAGCGATGGCGTTATCCTTCTCGCCAAGCATTATCCTAACAATCGTGCTAGCAAATTCCTTGACTGGTTCACTTACAGCGACAATACCATTGACGGCCAGAGCCGCAAGAAGGCATATACTTTATTTGAAAGCGGGCTGCTAAACTCTCTTGAACCGGGTAGCATGAAATGTCTGCAACAGATACATGCCTATCTGTTTGGCGGCTTATATGAATTTG
>CAMWYR010000004.1 GCA_947178505.1 uncultured Muribaculaceae bacterium
ACGAGGTAGGTGATGAAGGAGAACACCCACGCGAGGGAGGTGTTGTAGACCATTGAGAAGAGCGGATATTTCCAACTGCCAGTCTCGCGGCGAATGGCCGCAAGTGTGGCTATACATGGGAAATAGAGCAATACAAACACGAGGAACGCCAGTGCGGATGCCTTCGTAAACGGAGCCTTTCCTGTAACCTTTGAGGGCGTCTGAAGCCGCTGCGACAGAAGCGCCGCGTCATCATCGCCTACATAAAGCACGCCCAAAGTCGATACGACCACCTCCTTCGCGGCGGCGCCTGCAAGAAGTGAAACGCACGTCTCCCACGTGAATTCCATCGGACGCACAACCGGTTCGAAAGTCTTGCCGACATATGCCAGAAGCGAGTGGCTCTGCTGATACTCATTAAGCAAAATTTCCTGTGTCTCAGGACTGTCGGATGCAAGCTCCGCAGCATTGGGCATATCGGCCAACGTCTCAATCTTGAACGTTTCCGGCACATCATTCTCCTCATATCGCGGGAAGTAGGAGAGAGCCCAGATTATAATAGAGGCCACAAGGATCAGCCCTCCCATCTTCTTAAGATATTGTTCCGCTTTCGACCACATATTACGCATCGTGGCCTTGAACGTCGGCATCCGATAGGGAGGAAGTTCCATTACGAATGGCGTCTCATCGGCTTTAAGCCAGAATTTACGCATCAGTCGCGCCGTAAGCACCGCCACACCAATTCCAAGCAGATACAGCCCGAGGAATACCCATGCGCCGTACGACGGGAAAAAGGCTCCAACAAGCAACACGTATATAGGAATACGGGCCGAACAACTCATGAACGGATTGATAAGTATCGTGATCAGACGGCTCGAACTGCTCTCGATAATTCGGGTCGACATTATAGCCGGCACATTACAGCCGAACCCCATCACCAACGGGATGAACGACTTGCCGTGAAGCCCCATCCTGTGCATCAGCTTATCCATAATGAACGCCACCCGGGCCATATATCCAGAATCCTCGAAGAATGAGATGAAGGCATAAAGGATCAGGATATTAGGCAGGAACACTATTACGCCGCCCACACCGCCGATTATTCCGTCGAGCAGAAGATCCTTCAGAGAGCCGTCAGGCATATAGGTTCCGATCTGTCCGGATATCCAGCTCACGAGGCTCTCAATCCATTCCATCGGGTAACTACCGAGCTGAAACGTTGCCCAGAACATTACCCACATCGCCAGAATGAAGAGCGGGAACCCAAATAGCTTACTCGTCACGAACGTGTCGATGATCTTGGTGGATTTCTCTTCCTTCTCGAGCGAACCCTCCATGGTCTCGCGCAAAGCTCCCTGGATAAATCCATATTTACGGGCTGAAATCGCTGACGTTATATCTTCGTTAAGATTCTTTTTGATTTTGGCGTCCTCCTCGTCTCTCAGTTCCTCCCATTGACTGTAATTGGGGTTGCACCTGAGCATCTCCTCCACTTCCGGATCCCGCTCAAGAAATTTTATCGCCAGGAACCGGGGGGAGAAATGTGCAGAAACCGACTGATCCTTCTTGAATGCGTTATTGAGTTTCTGCACGGCACTATCTATTTCCGGACCCATCACGACATGAATATGACGTGAATCCGCATTTCTCATCTCATACACTTCGATCACCGTGTCAAGCAACTTGTCAATGCCCCAGCCGGATGCCGCTATAGTCGGCACCATCGGCACGCCGAGCATCTTGCCCAGTTCCTGATAATTAAGTTCGGCATGCGCCTTCTGCAGCTCATCGTACATATTGAGGTCGATCACCATCGGAAGGTTCATGTCGATCAGTTCTGTGGTGAGATAGAGATTGCGTTCCAGATTCGATGCGACCACTACGTTGACAATCACGTCTGGGGCCTCCTCGCGGAGATAGCGCATCACGTAAAGCTCCTCGGGGGAGTAGGCAGATAGCGAGTAAGTGCCGGGTAGGTCGACGATATTGATACGGTAACCCTTATACTTGATCTTACCCCTTTTGGCGTCTACAGTGACGCCTGCATAGTTGCCTACATGTTCATGTGCACCCGACACAATATTGAAAAGAGAAGTCTTACCGCAGTTGGGATTACCGATCAGCGCGACATTGATGATTTTATCATTACGCAGACGAGATGCGGCCCGAGCCTCCCCGTCGTCGATACGGGGATCAGTAGCCGGGCTTGCGTGATCAGCTGATTTATGCCAATCTTCAAGCAGGTCTACATCGATCAGATTCGCCTCTGCCCTGCGAAGCGACACCTCATAGCCCATCAGTGAATATTTCACCGGGTCCTGAAGCGGAGCGTTAAGGATCGTGGTTATCTCCCGGCCTCTCACGAAGCCCATCTCCATGACGCGCTTCCTGAACGCTCCATGTCCGAGTATCTTGGTAATGACGCCGGTTTCTCCCGGTTTTAGTTCTGATAGTTTCATATTGTCGTTTATTCATACAAAATTACTATGATTTGGGCGTTTCACCAAGAATTACCCTCTTTTACTTTTTATTTAAATAAAAAATACCCTCAGAAGATTATTCCGAGGGTAATATCAGTGTTCCGGTTCCGGCAGCCATTACCTTTTTTTGAGTAAGATATAAATCACGACCGGCACGCCGGCTATAGGCGTCAGGGCATTGATGGGAATGACATTGCCGGGATTAAGCATGCTTCCTAAGTTGCAGGCAAGTGCCAGTGCGCTTCCGGTGAGAACAGTTGCCGGCATCAGCAGAAGATGGTTGTCTGTGCGGAGCATCAGCCGGGCTATGTGTGGCGTGGCGAGTCCGACGAAACCAATCGGGCCGCACGCAGCGGTGATTATGCCCGAGAGCAGACAAGTGGTGGTAAGCAGGAGGGTCCTTACGCGCTTCACATTCACCCCGAGATTGCTTGCATAGTTATCGCCGAGCAGGAGCAGGTTAAGGGGTTTGGCTAAAAGTATTGACGCGACAAGGCATAGCACGACTATGATGGTGAAGCCCGGAAGATGATCTGTGGCGACGTTTGAGAAGGTTCCGAATCCCCAGTTTACGTATGTTTTTAATCCACGTGCAGTTGTAAGCGACGAAAGCAAAGTCACGAGTGAGGATGCGAGATAACTTATCATCATACCGACAATAAGGAGCAGAAGGTTATTTCGCACTCTTCCTGAGAGCACCAGCAGTATCAGGGTAACTCCCAAACTTCCGGCAAGTGCACCGGCATCAACAGCCACGTTACCGCCGATTCCGAGTTCTCCGAACTGCAATGCGCCTCCGAAGAGCAACATCACGAGTGCGACTCCAAGGCTCGCTCCGGAAGTAATACCGAGCACTGAAGGGCCGGCGAGCGGATTGCGGAAAAGAGTCTGGAGCATGAGCCCGGATGCTGCGAGTCCGCTTCCGGCAAGAAGCGCAGTGATTGCCGTCGGAAACCGGCTCTGCCAGATGATGAAATCTATCGTCTCATCCCGGCATGTGCCGAATAATGCCGACGTAACGCTATCCGCCGGGATGCTAACAGCCCCCAGATATAGATTCGCTACGATAAGAAGTAAGTTTATTATTATTAGCGCAGATATCCTCATTCTCTAATTCCTGCATTTTTACCGTACGGACTACTATGTTATCAGGCATCCCATCCCTTCCGGCAGACATGGTCACTGCAATTTGTGATAATATTTTAATGGACCGTTGACCGATTCGGGGTGAAACAGAATAATCATTTCCCGAAGCACTTTTTCAGGATGAAACGTCGCGTCTTCGAAAAGCCCGCTTCCAATCGTGTTCGCTCCATACACCCGTCCATTCGTGAGAGCCCTTATGCGGGCATACAACGCATTTTCCTTCCGGAGATCATCAATGGAGAGTTTCGGTTCGGCATAACGCACGAGCCAGATATCAGCCTCTCCCGCTTTCATGAGCACTTCTTCCGGGGCGAGATGTGCGGCCCCTCCATCTTTATAGCTGTTAAAAGGATTGCGGCCGCCGGCATCTTCAATCATGATTCCTGTGACAGAGCCGGAGGTGGGAACATCCCATACCCCTGAGTATATTCTATCGATCAGAACCTTTGGTCTCTCGGCGGAGGAGGATGCGAGACGCTTGAGGGAATTATAATCCTTTTCCACCTGATTAAATATCGAATCTGCCCCCTCTTTATTACCATAAAGTCGTCCGAACAGTCGGATCCACTCCGCCCGAGCCAGTGGTGTGGCTTCCATATAGTCGGCAGCTTCAACGGGGGTCAGTCCGATACGCCTGAATTTATCGAGATCCTGACTGTTTTCGTAAGGAGAGAGTATTACGGCATCAGGCTTCAGCGATAAAATTTTTTCCAGATTGGGCGAATAATTGCTCCCACAGTCGATAATTTTACCATTGCTGACTCGCTCTGATGTCAGGGAATCAGAAATATAAGCAACGTCGCAGACCCCGTTTACTTGTCCGATCCCTCCCAACTCGGCAATTACTGACGAGTGGAGTCCGGAATATACAACTGAGCGTTCAAGAGGCACATTAATTCTCATGTAGACATCCGGAATGGAAGTCGGAGTTTCCTTTCCTCTCTCTATCAGAGCATATTTTCCGAGGAACTTAGTCGTGTCCCAAGGATTTACTATTTCCACTAACGTTGTGGCATCATCTGCTTCGATTATGCGCAGCAGTTGGGCATGGCGCATTTCCACGCGTCTACCTTCCGGCGCGGGGGCATGCGAGGGGTGTTTGCCCCCGCATGCCGCGATAGTGAAGAGTATGCAACCGGTGAGTATTGCGCTTGCGATCTGTTTTAGTCTAAACTTCATTTGGTCAGTGTGAAGAAAGCGACGCGTCCGGCACTGCCGAGATTGAATTTTGATTCCGGAGTGCGTTCCTGCGATTTATACACGTTCACATATCCGGGTTTTTCATACGACGGATATTTCCCGTTCATCACGTAGGATGATATCATCATACGGTCGGCTTCGGCATCATAATGCATGTTATTGGCATAATCAGGGCGCTCAATTTCCCAGTCGGAGAGTGTTCCGGAGTTTAGGTCGTAGAGTTTGTATTCAAGCACGGCATCCTCTTCATTCTGCACGAACGGCTGGTTGATAATGGCTATATTCCGTCCGTATGGAGCAGCAATAGTGGCATTACATATCTTCCTGAGTCCATACTGAGCATCCACCTCAAAGAGCTGCGATGGGTTTGCGGCAGAATAATCACCCATGCACAGAAGGAATAGTCTACCTCCGACTACAAAGAACTCCCTTGGATTGAGGTATGTATCAAAAGTTTTTTCTATGGCCATTGTCTTCGGATTGACCACTACCGCCGTGCGGCCGTAATTCGGATAGTTCATGCCGTCGGAAATAGGTACATATATCTTATCATTATAGAGTGCGATATGATCAGGATTCGGCCCGACTGCAACGACCTTATCGATAGATAGTGTCAACGTATCGAGACGTGCAAGGTTACCTCCGAAGAGTGATACGAATACCTTGCCGTGATCTGCAACCATTGAGTAGGGCTGGCCTCCTTCAGTGATGTCGGCAAGCCGGATCTGCATTATTGATTTCCACGTGAAGCGGTCGAGAATCTCGATTGTGTTTGATTCAGAAGTGCCGACATAAATCTTCGAACCGTAAGCCACGCCGCACTGTGGCGTATCGCCGATGCTGCGCCCGTTAGTTCGGCTGAACACGTTGTTTTCAATCTTGGCGGGGGCGAAGGTGATTACATCCAGTCCGCCGGGGATGCCGGAATAGAACTGACCTTCTGTCAGCGCATAGATTCCTTGTGCCGCCGTGGGTGCACCCGGAATTACGGGATCCGGGTTATTGGTCTCATCCTTTTCGCAGGCAGCGAGCGAGAGGCATGCGAGCGCCAGTACTGATAATTTTGTAAACTGCTTCATCCTTTCTTTGGGTTTATGGTAATTATTTTTTTATTCAGAGGTTAAGACTTATGGAAGCCGAGAAATTCCTTCCTGGCATAGGATAGCGGCCTACGAGCTCGTAAGTCTTATCGAGCAGATTGTTAGCCTCAATTCTTCCTTCAAGTTTCGTTTTACCGAAGCGGAATTCGCGGAAGAGAGCCAATCCGCAATCCACGTAACCTCCTATGCGTGTTGAGGGTATGTTGAGGGTAGTGGAGTAGCGTCCCGACGCCGCAGTCGCATGCAGTGCCACATTGAGCCAGGGATTTAGCCAGGAGAGGGCTCCGCCTCCCGAATTCAGAGGAGTATAAGGGAGCTGCTTGTTCCAGTCGCTCATGTTACGTTCGGTGCGTGAGGCCGCGCGTTGATAGGAGTAGGAGAGATTGAAGTCAAGACGATGCTGAGGATGCACGCGAAAACCAAGAGAAAGTGCAATATCTGACCCAACGGCATGAACTTTGCCCAGATTTGTCATCGTCATAAGAAACATATTGTAAGGCATCGCCACAATCTTGTTGGAAATAAGATTATAGTAGACGTCGGCTATGAAGGAAATTTCTTCGAGCAGGCTTCCCGCATTTGTTGCGAATGTCGTTCCTACGTTAAATTGGCGGGTATTTTCCGGTTTTAGGGAGATGCTCCCGTAGTGATCGAAATAGAGTTCGCTGAAGGTTGGCATCCTCATTATTTCTTTATAACTTGCACGGATATTGAGATTCGCATCCTTGAGAATTCGGTAGGAGAGGGAAAAGGATGGAGATAAGCGGTTGAAATTCTTACTTCCGTCTGATTGCCGGCTCCGGTCGGATATAATGGAGAAGAGTCCGCGACCGATGATGGTAAGCCTGGCATTAGTCCATTTTAAAGAAACCGACTGAAGGAATGAGTTCCGGAAGGGAGCAGAATCATCGGCTGCGTTGCTACGCAGTGAGTTGTGCCATAAATCGGAGGAATATGAAATCTGAAGAGAGTAAATAGGACGATACAGGATTGAAGCGGAAGCATATTCTTCAGCTTGCCGGTAAAGATTGTCGAGTAGGCCACCGGGATAAATGGCGTTACGATCGGTATAGTGTGTGCGACTGAAGCTGTATTTAGCGAGAGCTGAAACCGACCACTTCTCATTGGCCTCTAATCTGTAAATAAACTGTCCGAAGATATTTGATTCCTTAAGATCTTCATTGCTTTCCGGATTATAATAGACCACCGGCCCCGGCAGATGCCGGTCGCTGAGGTAGGTGTAGATTTTTGATGACAGAAAACTGGTAGCGGTAGGTTTCCATACTCCGTTCCATTCAAGATGTCCGCTGTTGATTCCGGAGTTATGGCGTTTTTCTCGCTCCTCATGCTGGCCGTTGCGGATCGTGAATGGATAATTGTTGTCGGCGTGGATGAAATCTCCATTGAGGTTCATGCCGAGATTGCAGCCGTTACCGACTGAGGTGCGGAAAGAAGGGGATATCAGTCCGAACGAGCCGACGCGCACCTTGCCATAAAGTATGAACGGAGATTCTATTACTGCCGCAGGGCGGTTCACGGCGATATTCAGCGTAGTCGCTGAAATCTGGGTGCGTGCCGGGGTGAATATGTTGTCATTATCCCCTACAGTAATATTAAGAGCCTCGATGTTATCGATTGAGTAACGGGAAAGGTCAATCTGGCCCGATTGGATATCACTCAGAGGTACTCCATCGTATGCCACACCGGTATGCTGCGAGCCGAGTCCTCGCACGGAGACAGTCTTCATGCCTCCTGCTCCGCCATAGTCACGGAGGTTGACGCCCGGCAGTCGGCGTAAGGCCTCGCTGATATCGGAGATTCCCTGGGTTGCGATTTTCTTACGGTTTAACGTGTGCACCGGCACGGCCGATTTAATATCGGTTTTTCTGCCGACTCCGACCACACTTACCTCCGCCAGACGAGTCGTGTCGGCCGACATATGTGATAAATTTTCAGCCCCGACACTTTGTGCCGAGGCTGTGATGCTTAATGCTGCTGTTATAAGGGCGCTGTGCTTTCTCATCCTCGTGGAAAACTTTATGTATAAATAGCTCACTTCTGAGCAGTTCGTGTTTTGAATGAAAGTAAGGTCGGACTGTTACCGTAGCGGGACTGTAGGGGAATTCCACCCCATTCAAACTCAAGCGCTCCTAAAAGCGTCTTATCTTCATTCAACGGCAAATTTATTATAATTTTCCCGACTATGCAATAGCATGCGAAGGAAATTTTAGACTCGTCGGAGAATTTCTCATTTAAAATTGTTTAAATTGTAGAAACATAGATACCCAATAAACGACACTATAAATTATGGAAAATAAACTGGCCGAAGAAGCATTGAAATATCACGAGTTTCCGCGTCCCGGAAAGATCGAGGTGATTCCCACCAAACCTCATTCGTCGCAGAAAGATTTATCCCTGGCTTATTCTCCCGGTGTGGCTTATCCTTGTCTTGAGATCGAGAAGACTCCGCAGGATGCCTATAAATACACTAACAAGGGAAATCTCGTGGCAGTCATAAGCAATGGTACTGCAGTGCTAGGCCTCGGTAATATCGGAGCAGCCGCCTCTAAACCGGTTATGGAGGGTAAGGCTTTACTGTTCAAGATTTTCGCCGGCTTGGATTCTTTCGATATCGAAGTGGCTGAAGAAGATCCCGACAAGTTCGTTGAGGCCGTAAAGGCCATCGCAGGCACATTCGGCGGAATAAACCTGGAGGATATCAAGGCGCCGGAATGTTTTAAAATCGAACAGCGGCTAAAGGCAGAGACTGATATTCCGGTGATGCACGACGACCAGCATGGCACGGCGATTATCTCCGGGGCTGCCCTGCTCAATGCGCTGATTGTTCAGGAGAAGAACGTCGAGGATGTTAAGCTGGTTGTGAACGGTGCCGGCTCGGCAGCGATCAGTTGTACACGTCACTATGTGAAATTAGGTGTCCGCCCCGAAAATATCGTTATGTGCGACTCGAAGGGCGTGATCCGTGCAGACCGTGAGAATCTCAGTTCGCAGAAGAAAGAATTTGCCACCACGCGCGATCTTCATACACTTGCCGAGGCAATGGTAGGTGCCGATGTATTCCTTGGCTTGAGTGTTGCCGATGTAGTTACTCCGGAGATGGTGCTCAGCATGGCTCCGAAACCGATAGTATTCGCACTTGCAAACCCCAATCCGGAAATCAACTACGATCTTGCGAAGGCCACGCGCGACGATATTATCATCGCTACCGGAAGAAGCGATTATCCTAACCAGGTGAACAATGTGCTCGGTTTCCCATATATATTCCGTGGCGCACTCGACTGCCGCGCCACAGGTATCAATGAGGATATGAAGGTGGGAGCGACCTACGCGATCGCTGCTCTGGCAAAGCAGCCTGTGCCAGAGGAGGTGAAGAAAATCTATAATAGTCCCGACCTTGAGTTCGGTCGTGATTATATTCTCCCGAAACCTTTCGATCCCCGACTCATCTATACCGTGCCCCCGGCAATTGCCAAGGCCGCAATGGAATCGGGTGTAGCTAAGGCTCCGATCACCGACTGGGATGAATATGCAGCGTTCCTTAAGAACCTGAAGAGATAAAAGGCCGTGAGCTACCTTTATTCTGAGACCTCTTCCCGTAATTCACGTTGAATTCCGGGAGGAGGTCTTGGAGTTTATCTGTTGGTCGCTGACTCCGCTCTTTGGCACGGTTCTTGTTATTCTATTTTTACTATGATGAAACATACGACTGACATGCAGGAGGTGCCCTTTTGCCCGGCTGATGCCGTGGAAGTGTATGGCGCCCGTGTGCATAATCTTAAGAATATTGATGTTACCCTTCCCCACAATTCGCTGAATGTCATAACCGGACTCAGCGGTTGCGGGAAATCCTCGCTTGCTTTCGACACAATTTTTGCCGAAGGTCAGCGACGTTATATAGAGACCTTTTCTTCTTATGCCCGCAATATGCTCGGCTCGCTCGAAAGGCCGGATGTTGACAAGATATCCGGGCTAAGCCCCGTGATCAGTATCGAGCAGAAGACAGTGAATAAGAATCCGAGAAGTACGATAGGTACGACTACGGAGGTCTATGACTTCTTCCGTCTTCTTTTCGCCAGAATGGCAGAGGCAAGAAGTTATATCACCGGCAAGCCAATGGTGAGATATAACCGGGAAAAGATTATTGACCTCATCGTTGCTGACTATGCCGGAAAGAAAATTTATATCCTTGCTCCGCTTGTGAAGAATAGGAAAGGTCATTATAAGGAACTTTTTGAAACCTTGCGTAAGAAAGGCTATCTATATGTGCGTGTCGACGGCAAACTTACCGAACTCAGTTACGGAATGAAGCTCAACCGCTACAGCAATCATACGATTGAACTGGTGGTGGATCGTCTCCGTGCTTCCGATTCTGATATTCAGCGTCTGCGCAACAGCGTGGAGACTGCGCTGAAGCAGGGGGGAAAGATGATGTCGGTGCTGGATGCCGAAACTGAGGAAATCAGACATTTCAGTCAGGAACTTATGGATCCGGAGAATGGTCTGTCTTACCCTGTGCCTGCTCCTCATAACTTTTCATTCAACTCCCCGCAGGGGGCTTGCCCGAAATGCAAGGGGCTTGGTGTGGTGAATCTGATTGATGAGGAAAAGATTATTCCCGATCCGAAGAAGTCGATTCATGAGGGCGGAATTATACCACTCGGAAAGTATAAGAATTCGCTTGTCTTCTGGCAGATAGAGGCGATATGTCGCCTTTACGGCTGTTCAATTAAGGATCCGATTAATAAGTTGCCGCGTGAGGCACTCGATGATATTCTCAACGGCACGGATACATATCTTGATGTGAAGAGTGAGACAATGTCGCTCCCGGCATATAACTCAGGTTTCGATGGTCTGGTGAAATACATTGAAATGCAGAGTGATGAGGATGCCGGTGCGGAAGCCAATAAATGGAGCGGCCAGTTCTTCTCCAAGATGACGTGCCCGGAATGTCAGGGACGTCGTCTAAATAAAATGGCCCTTCATTTTTATATTGACGGTAAGACCATCGCTGATGTTGCTTCAATGGATATCGCAGAGCTCTATGAATGGACACAGGGACTTGAAGATCGTCTGGATCAGTCGCGCCGACTTGTGGCCGAAGAAATCCTGAAGGAAATCAGAAGCCGTCTACGTTTTCTGCTCGACGTGGGTCTTGAATATCTTTCACTCAACCGTTCAAGTTCGTCACTGAGCGGTGGTGAGAGTCAGCGTATCCGTCTCGCTACCCAGATCGGTTCGCAGCTGGTGAATGTGCTATACATTCTTGACGAACCGTCGATCGGTCTGCATCAGCGCGACAATGACAGGCTTATTAATTCGCTTAAGCAACTGCGCGATAATGGCAACACTATAATTGTCGTGGAGCATGATAAGGATATTATGACGGAGGCCGACTACGTGGTTGACATCGGTCCCGGGGCCGGAAAGAAGGGAGGCGAGGTGATGTTCCAAGGCTCGCCTCAGGAAATGCTTCAGTCTTCAACCCTCACGTCTTCTTATCTGAATGGTGAGCGCAAGATTGAGACTCCCGCAAAGCGTAGGGAAGGTAACGGAAAGGAACTCGTCATAAAGGGGGCCCGCGGTCATAATCTCAGGAATGTGGACTTCAGGTTACCTCTTGGGAAATTTGTTTGTGTGTCGGGCGTAAGCGGCAGCGGTAAGTCATCGCTAATAAACGGAACGCTTCACCCTATACTGAGTAAGAAGTTCTATCGCTCCACACAGGAGCCCCTCCCTTACGACAGCATTGAGGGAATCGAGAATATAGATAAGGTCGTGACGGTCGATCAGACCCCGTTGGGCAAGTCTGCCCGTTCAAATCCTGCCACTTACACCGGAGTGTTCGCAGATATACGTAAATTATTTGTAGAGCTGCCTGAATCGAAGATACGCGGCTATAAACCGGGCCGCTTCTCATTTAATGTGTCAGGAGGCCGATGTGAGAATTGCAAGGGCAACGGTTACCGCACGATCGAAATGAATTTCCTTCCGGATGTTCTCGTGCCATGTGAGGAGTGCCATGGCAAGCGATATAACCGTGAGACGCTTGAAGTCAGATATAAGGGCAAGTCGATTTCTGACGTCCTGGAGATGACGGTGGATCAGGCGGTTGAGTTTTTCGAGAATGTGCCTGTGATACTAAAGAAGATAAAGGTACTCCAGGAAATTGGTTTAGGATATATAAAGCTGGGTCAACCTTCGAGCACTCTCAGCGGAGGCGAGAATCAGCGCGTGAAACTGGCCACCGAGCTGGCCAAGCGCGACACCGGTAAGACGCTCTTTATTCTTGACGAGCCCACTACCGGCCTCCATTTCGAGGATATCCGCGTTTTGCTGAGTGTCATCAATAAACTCGCCGACAAAGGTAACACCATCGTAGTGATAGAGCATAATCTCGATATCGTAAGAAGTGCCGACTATGTCATTGACCTCGGTCCCGGTGGCGGACGAAACGGCGGTATGATTATGGCTGAAGGTACTCCTGAGGAGGTGGCGGAAGCCGACACTCCGACAGCCCGATATCTGAAAAAAGAACTTGAAGCCTGAGCGCACCCTGCTTAGCGGTCGTGGATGAAGCTATAAAATACTATAAGGAGGCTATGTCAATCTGACATAGCCTCCTTATGCTTTTTCTTATCGTTGTTTCTTATTACTGAGCGTTAGCCTCAGCCTTCATGGGCTTGATCATGCGGCCGTCGCGCTGTGATTTTTTCGCAGCCTTCTTATTAATCTGGGCGCGAACTCCCTTTGCGGGACGCTGAGCCTTCACGTAGTTGTTCTCAAGGAACTGAACGTACTGGTCAGCTGTAAGCACCTCGCGGAGATCTTTGAGATACTTGGTCTGTACCGTCTCAACCTGAGTGAAGTCGAAGGCCGGGTCCTGGCCAATCTGCTCAGCAGCTTTCTTGGCCTCTGCCTTTGCAGCTTTACGCTGAGCCTGAAGCTCTTTGTATGAAGCTTTGCGGGCCTCGTTGAGGGCCTTCACCTTCGCCTGCTGATCGGCGGAAAGGTTGAGGGAGGCGAAGTTTACTGAATCATTGTAGGCACGTCCACCTCTATGGCCATCCTTAAGACCTTTGCCGTTCTTGCAGGCCTGAGACTTTGCTCCGCATTTCTTGCCATCCTTGCACGCAGACTGGGCTTTGCACTGCTTCCCATCCTTTAAGCAGGCCTCGCTACAGGCCTTCTTATCTTTGCTATCGAAAGAACCCTTGCGACCCTCTTTCTTGCCCTTCTTGTCTTTCTTAGAGTACTTCTGAGTTTTCTCTACCTTGACATCGGTGCCGGATGTGGCGCTCTGTGCCATTGCTACCGAGGGAACGAGTGTCATGGCAAATGCTGCCAAACCAATAACAAATTTCTTCATATCTATCAAATTAAAATTAAGAATTTCGGTCTATTTGCGTAAGACAATCATTATTTCTCCTTTGCCTTACGCTTCTATGACACTCTCTCTCATCAAAAGTTTATTTCATATTTTTTAATTTAACTTTCATTAACTAATTAGCTATCAATGGATAGCACGTTATCTGTTTTTTTAAAACTAATTTATTCACTTCATTGTTAATAAATTATACCGGTATGTCCGGAAGATGAATAAAACTTAAAACATATACCCGAAATGACAATTTCTGATCGACTGAAGCATTTCTGGCACGTTGTTTCAAACGTGCGTCCAATCTACTGGCTCTGCCTGTATATTTCGCTCGTACCTATTTTTGCTCTTTTCTACTGGTGGATTCCCGAAGTACAGTTCCGTATTCCCGACGGCGGTACGGCTGATTATGGCGGTTGGCTCTATTACAGTATTGTTACAATCACCACCCTCGGCTTCGGCGATTACACACCTATGGGAGCTTGGGCCCAGTGCGTTACTGCAGTCGAGGTGATGTGTGGCTTGATTATAATCGGCTTCTTCCTGAATGCAGTTGGCTCAATGAAGTCAGAACTGGATGTGGAGAGCGAACTCGATCGCCAGCATCGGGTGAAGGTTTCTATGGAGACCGAGAAACTGATAAAGAATACTCCCGTGTTCATCCATAAGCTCAATCAGTTCCTCTCTTATTGCTATGCAGTGACAACTCCGCATAGCAAGCGCTCGTCTGTGAAGACCTATAACCCCGACTTTACAGCCGAGGATATGGTCGATATGCACAAGGCTTCCGGCCTCTCCGAGGATCTGTCAAAGAGAAGTTCAGTGGAAAGTCTTATGAAGTGCGCTTCATCGCTTTCTTTCTATCTTGATTCTCTCCAGTCGAGAATAGATCTGAGTATCTGGCCCCAATTGTTGGAAGACTGTTTCGCATTTGTGGCTAATTATCAGATGCTCTCACCGCTCGAACCTGAGACAGCTCCCGATGCGGAGCTTATGCACTTCATTCGTTCAAATGCTTCGCTTGCACGCGATATGGAATCGATCCTCACACAGATTTCTACTCCGGCTACAGGACAGTAACCTACCGATGATTTCCCATAATATAGATCAATAATTTCTGAATCTCTATATAATGAATAATATCTGTGATCTGAAAAAGCCCGCGCATTATCCGGCCGAGTGGGAACTTGATGGCCGGATTCTTATCGCATGGCCGCATAAACATACCGACTGGAACTATTGTCTCGATGATGCTGTCGATCAGTTCAGAAAGCTTACGATGGCCTTTGTAGATAATGGAGAACGTGTGATTATCGTCGGCCCTCACCGTGAAGATATTAAGAACGGTCTTGAGGGAATTTCACTTGAGAACGTGGAGATAGTCGAGGTGCCTACGAATGATACGTGGACGCGCGATTACGGGCCGATAATGGTTGATCGCCACGGTCGTCGCCGTGCTTTTGACTTTGGATTCAATGGCTGGGGACTCAAATTCGCGGCTGATAAGGACAATCTGGTCAATCTTGCCTTGAATGATGATAAAGTGATGCCGGTGGGGATGTACCGCAACTGCCGAGAGTTCACGCTTGAGGGAGGCTCGATTGAGACGGATGGTCAGGGAACGCTCCTTACTACTTCCCGCTGCCTTCTTTCGCCCAACCGCAACGGTGGGGGCACTAAAGCCGAAATAGGGGAGCGCCTTTCCGAATATCTGGGGGTGGATCATATTCTCTGGCTTGATTATGGTGCGCTGATCGGAGATGACACTGATTCGCATGTCGATACGTTGTGTCGACTGGCCCCGGGAAATACCATACTCTTTACCGGAACTCATGATGTGGATGATCCTCAGTTTGAAGATTTGCTTCACATGCGCGCGCAGCTTTCTCTCTTCCGCAATGCAGAGGGTGAACCCTATAATTTAGTGGAACTTCCCTTACCGTCTGCAATATTTGACGAAGATGGAGAGCGCCTTCCGGCCACTTACGCCAATTATCTCGTTACGAAAAAGGGAGTCTATATGCCCACTTACGGCCAGCCGGAACATGACCGGCTCGCGTGTGAGATGGTGAAGGTTGCATTCCATGATCTTCCGGTGATTCCGGTTGATTGCCGTGTTCTGATCCGCCAGCACGGTTCGCTACACTGCTCAACGATGATGGTGGAGATTTAACATACCGTGGCTATTTTTCATCAACGATTAAAATTGCTTAATATATGCTAAAAGTAGGAATTGTGCAACATTCTTTTCTCGAAGATGTCGACACAAACAGAGCCTCGAACCTGACTGCTATTGAGAATCTCGCATCGGAGGGTGCGAAACTGATAGTTCTTTCCGAACTTCATGATTCGCTTTATTTCTGTCAGACTGAGAATGTGGCTAATTTCCGTTATGCAGAGGAAATACCGAGTGAGTTTACCGAGTTTTATTCTCAGGCGGCGGCTGATAATAATGTAGTGCTTGTTACGAGTATGTTCGAGCGCCGGGCTGCCGGACTATATCACAACACTGCGTTGGTATTTGACACGGATGGCCGTCTGTGCGGAAAGTATCGGAAGATGCATATACCCGACGACCCCGGATTCTATGAGAAGTTCTATTTCACACCGGGCGATATCGGGTTCCTGCCGATAGAGACTTCTTTAGGCAAGCTTGGCGTGCTCGTATGCTGGGATCAGTGGTATCCGGAGGCCGCACGCCTTATGGCTCTTCGTGGTGCGGAGATGCTTATCTATCCCACGGCAATCGGTTGGAATCCTGACGACACGGATGCTGAGCGAAAGCGTCAGCGTGACGCCTGGATCACTATTCAGCGTTCACATGCCGTCGCGAATGGTGTGCCGGTAATATCCGTCAACAGAAATGGCTTCGAGGAAGATCCGTCAGGCCAGACTTCCGGTATAGATTTCTGGGGCTCAAGTTTTGTGGCGGGTCCGCAAGGAGAGATCCTCTATATGGCTCCTGAAAATGCCTCTGCTGAGGTATGCGTGGACGTGCCGTTGCAACACTCAGAGAATGTGCGGCAGTGGTGGCCCTTCCTTCGCGACAGACGAATCGATGCCTATGACGACCTAACGGCACGCTATCTCGACTGATTTCTATTTAGGCAGCCGGAGCGCTGTTTGCGTTCCGGCTGCCGTTTAAATCATTAAACCATCTAAGGTCACGACTTGTTATAATGATAGATAAGTGCCCTGAACGCAGGGATACAAATATTAAGTTAATATCGAAAAGCTATGATTAACACAGAATTTAAATTTGGCGAAGTTCATGTACTTGCCAACCAGGTAGAAGTCGGTGAAGACAAGGTTCATTTCCAGAACATCTTCAGCGATGATAACGGAGGCGTATCACTCATCGCCTTCCAGGCGGGACAGAAACTTGACGACCACGTTGCCCCCGCAAACATAATGGTCTATGTGCTTGAAGGTGAGATCAAGTTCACTATCGTAGATACTCCTCACCATCTTAAGGAGGGAGAATTCCTTCTCCTTGGCAAAGATGTAAAGCACAACGTATATGCCGACATTGATTCCAAGGTAATGCTTGTAAAGGTTAAGTAAGTAAAAACCTTATCCTCACAAGCTCTCCTCAGTGGGACAAAAATTCGTCGGCCTATCGGCCTAAAACGAGTTATTAAAAAATATAGGCTGCCATTTTAATAAGCAGCCTTTTACAATTGAAATGGGAGTTATCCGTATAGGGATAATTCCCATTTTATTGTGAAATGTCAATGGAATTCCGATGGTATGGAGCCTTTTTTTGCTGATTTAGTGTCAAATCATAAATCAAGCGATTCGCCGATAAGTTGCCCTATAACTTGATAATTATTTTTGAATATTTCGCGATCAAGAATAATTTATACAGATAATGAATTCCGGAGATGTAATACCGGGTGGTTCGCCAATACATCCCATAATGCATGAGCTGAGTCAAGAGGCTATACGCATCACGATGGAGATCAACAATGCCTATCATAAACACGATGAGATAATAGCTTTGAGGTCGGAACTAAACGGCACTTAAATACATAACAGTTTCGGACTCTTTCCCCCGTTCTATACAGATTGCGGAAATAACATACATATCGGCAAAAGGGAGTTCATCAATTAAGGATGTAAATTCCAGGATCAGGGAGGTATTTTCATTGATGATGATGTTCTTATTGGTCATAATTGCGTTATAGCTACTCTTAACCATGTTATGGATCCTGACAGTAGAGCAGATATGATTCCGGCTCCCGTACATATTGGTGATAAAGTATGGATAGGAGCTAATGTCACTATCCTGCAGGGGGTCACAATTGGTGAAGGATTGGTGATAGCCGCATGAGCTGTTGTCAACAGAGATGTACCTGGACGTTCGGTTGTCGCTGGTATAACCGCAAAAGTTCTGAAACAAATTTGATTTGATAGCGGGCTATTATAGATTACCCTAATTATTTATTTAGCTATGGAACAAATTCATGGCCTCATTCACTAATTGGATAAATTGAAGATATTACTACCGAAGAAATTCGGGAATCTTTTGCGGGGCCATATCGATGCTATATTGTCGGCTGAGGTTCAATCCGTGATTTCGAAAGTAGATGCCGATTTGAACCTATCGTCTTGAATGTTATATGGTGGGTATTGACGTTAGCGACTTTGAAGAGTAGCCTTAGGCTATACTCGATGTCTTTATTGTTGAAACTGTCTTCATACAAATATAAAGAATGATTGTTATAACTAAAAAGATAATTTTAAAATTAAAGTCAATGAAACAGCAGATTCAAATTAAGCGTGCCTACGAGCCGTCTGAGGCTTCTGATGGTTATAGAATATTTGTAGATCATTTATGGCCACGCGGATTATCTCATGAGACATTTAAATATGATATGTGGGATAAAGAGATAGCTCCGTCTACTGAATTACGTAAATGGTTTCATGAAGATCCTCAAGGAAGATGGAAAGAGTTTGAAGATAAATATAAGGCATACCTTGAAGCAACTCCGGCGTTTGCCTCGCTTAAGCAGTTAATTAAGCCGTTCCCGAAGGTCACTCTTCTCTATTCCTCTCATGATGAACTTCATAATAATGCCGCAGTATTGAAAGAAATGCTATCTAAAGATTAATTATCAACTGCTTAGCAGCTCCTGGTGTCATATAATTCCCATTGATCGCGCAATTCCACAAGCATCGATTGAATTTCTGACATGTAGTTTGGCTAAGATTTCTTGACGATGACGGCTTACGGTATTTTTACTGATATTTAGAGCCTTGGCAATCTCCATACTTGTCTTTCCGGAAGCAATAAGTTGAAGAATCTGTCGCTGGCGTTTACTGATAATTGTATCATTGGATGCAGAAGTCAATTCGTCTTTTATACCGGTGGTGGAATTTACAATGAAACTCTTTCCTGTAAAATCAAATATCAGCGGACTATAGATGCATACGGCATAGAGCACCTTCTCCATTTCAACATCATAAATATAATACATTCTGTGCAGGATGTCTATGGAGTTTTTTAAACGGAGTTTGGACATGAGAAAGAATTCATGCCTTTTATTTTTAGGTATACGTTGCAGATAATGAAAAAAACGTAGTTCTGAGATAAACTTTTCATCTTGTCCTTCCAATGGTAAAAGCGCCAGAATTTCCTCCTCCCAGATTGAATTTTCTGAAGAATAAGTTTCAATACCAATCCTTTTAGCAAATTCTCCTGTGAAAAACCGACTCTTTCCCTTGCTCAGATCGCTTACTATTACTATTGCATTTTCTATACGAGCCAAAAATTCTGCATATTGATACACATAGATGTCATCAACCCTTTCGGCTTGATTTACCTGTTCTTTCAGAAGATGATTGAGTTCCTCAAAATGGTTATTATTAATCATTGCCTACTCTGATTATTTGTCTTAACTTTGCAAAGTTAATAAAATTAACAGAAGTTATATGAAAGAAGTAAAAGAAAGTAAGTTAGTAGCCTTGGCAGTAATCGCCTTGTCTGCATTGATGAGTCATAATATCAAGGCACAGACGCTTGAGAAAATGAACTGGTTTAACGAACCGGCGCAGTGGGAAATTCAAGGTGATAAATTTACAATGTTCGTTACGCCGAACACCGACTACTGGAGAATATCGCACTATGGTTTTACCGTTGATGACGCCCCCTTTTACTATGCGGAACATGGAGGGGAATTTGAAGCAAAAGTGAAGGTGTCGGGCGATTATAAAATCCGCTTTGATCAAGCCGGGATGATGATTCGAATTGATCATGAGAACTATATTAAATGCGGAATTGAGTTTGTTGACGGTAAATTTAATCTAAGTACTGTTGTAACTCATCATACATCCGACTGGAGTGTCATATCGCTCGAGCAGCCCGTTGAAGCAATATGGATTAAGGCAGTGCGCCGCCTTGATGCGATAGAGATATTCTACTCATTTGATGATAAAGAATATCACTTGATGCGTAATGCCTGGATGGAGGCAAACCGACCTGTGAAAATCGGAATGTATGGTGCCAGCCCCGATGGAAATGGCTTCAATGCCACATTCTCTAACTTTAAGATCAAGCATCTGCCTGATAAGGTGCGTTCAGAGTGGCTCCGCCGTAATGCCGAATAATACATTAGTCTAATAGAGCGCAATAAATGTAATGAGGGTGTGCAATTCGTCGAACTGCACACCCTCTCCGTATTTAGGTGAATGTTTTATTTAGATTCCGTTGCGCCAGTCTTCAGGTATTTGTCAAGGAAGCGGAAGAAGCAGCGCTGCCACAGAATGGCATTCTGGGGTTTAAGCACCCAGTGATTTTCATCGGGGAAGACTACCATTTCCGTCTCCAGACCACGCATCTTAGCCGCGTTAAAGGCCATCATGCCCTGCGATGCGAGAATGCGGTAGTCGAGTTCGCCGACGGTAACCAGTATCGGGGCTGTCCACTTATCGACAAAGCGGTGGGGCGAGTTGGCATAGGTGCGCTGAGCGACGGCATTTTCCTTATCCCAGTAAGGGCCGCCGAGATCGAAGTCAGCAAACCACATTTCCTCAGTCTCAAGATACTGCGTCTCGGTGTTGAAGATGCCGGCGTGAGCCACGAGAGCTGCGAAGCGACCCTCATTGTGGCCTGCAAGCCAGTACACGGAGAAGCCTCCGTAACTTGCGCCGATTGCGCCGACATGATCAGCATCTACGTACGGACGCGACTTGATATAATCGGTCGCTGCAAAATAATCCTGCATATTCTGGCCACCGTAATCTCCTGAAATCTGACGGTTCCATTCAGCTCCGAACCCGGGAACACCATGGCGGTTGGGAGCGATGACAACATATCCATTTGCGGCCATGATCATAAAGTTCCATCGATAGCTCCAGAACTGGCTCACAGCCTGCTGCGGGCCACCCTGGCAGTAAAGTATGGCGGGATACTTCTTATTCGGATCAAAGTCGGGGGGAAGAATCTCCCAGCATGTCATCTCCTTACCATCAGTTGTAGGCACGATTACCTTTTTCACATCGCCTAACTTAAGCTCATCAAGCAGTTCCTTATTTACCGACGTCAACTGCTTCACCTCTTTAGAACCCTTAGTGATGAGATATATCTCATTCGGTTCGCGCATTGAATGACGCAGTGAGATGGCTGTCTGGGCGGTTACAGGTGCAATGGAGCCGTAATCATACTGACCATCCGCGAGAGTCTCGATTTCCGCAGTCTCAACATTGATCGAGAACACCGGCTCAGTACCCTGATAATAGCCCACGAACCAGATTGACTTGCCGTCAGCATTCCATGCAAACTGCTCGGGCCAGTAATCCCAATCCTTAGTGAGGTCGCGGGTCTCGCGTGTCTTTAGATCCATCACGCATAGGCGCTTCTTATCACTCTCATATTTGGCAGTGGCCATCGAAAGCCATGCCAGTGTCGTGCCGTCGGGAGAGAACACCGGATCTGTGTCATATCCGGGCCATGCTTCGCCCTCGGTAAGATTCTCAGTTGTGCCTTTCTCCAGATCATAGAGATACAGATCAGAATCAGTGGAGAACACATAATCTTTTCCCGTAAATTTGCGGCTCACATAGACAAGAGTTTTAGAATCGGGGCTCCATGCGAATGATTCCGAACCGCCAAACGGACGCATCGGACATTCGTAGGGCTCACCCTCCATAATATCCTTGCTATTCTCGATTCCCGACAGCTTGAAGTCGGCAATGAATGGATGAGGTATCTGAGTTACCCATTCATCCCAGTGCTTATAACCAAGGTCATTGATCACACGGCCGGTTGTTTTCGGCAGGCCTTCGAACAACGTGGAGTCTTTGTCGAATGCCGCGATGGGGGAGGAGTAAATCACACGCGACTCATCAGGACTGATCTTAAAGCATTCGATTCCGTTCTCAACTTTCGACAGGCGCTTCTCATCCTTTCCGTTGGCATTGATAGAGAAAATCTGTGAGGCTTTCGTATCTTCATCATAGCGCAGGAAGGCAAGACGGTTACCCTCTTCAAGCCACTGAAGATTATTTTCCGACCCCGCTGTGACAGTGAGACGACGCATATTCGAGCCGTCACTGTCAATAAGGTAAATTTCAGAATTCCCCTTATTCTCCTCGATATTCTCGTAGGTGAGAGTGAAGGCGATTGTCTTACCATCCGGAGAAGGCACTGCCTCGGAAATGCGACCGAAGGCCTCAAGCACTTCAGGTGTCAGCATTCCGTTCTCAATCTTAACATCCGGTTTCTCAATGATTTTAGAGTTCTCTTTCGAGCCTCCGGAACAGGCCGTCAGAGCAAGTGGCATAAGCATGGCGCACATCGATACTCCTGTCTTGTTCATGTGTTGAAGTTTGATTAATATTTATGGTTGAATTTCTTTTTTCCTGACTTATTGAAGCTACCGTCGGATTTCCTTCGT
Organism: uncultured Muribaculaceae bacterium; assembly: GCA_947178505.1. Lineage (GTDB taxonomy): Bacteria > Bacteroidota > Bacteroidia > Bacteroidales > Muribaculaceae > Lepagella. The sequence goes on from CAMWYR010000004.1 coordinate 22,199, forward strand.
GACGGATTATGCGCCCCACGCCGGGGACTACCTGCCGAATGCGTGCCACCGCTGTTTCGGCTTTCGTCTCCTTTCCGGAAATTTTCTCTCGAAGTTGAATATCCGCCGTTGGGGTAGAGGGCAGCGATAAGATCCTGTCGTCCTATTTTTTTAAGCTCCGACGTAATATCCCGCCGGTTCTCAGGTTTCCACCAGAAGAAAAACTGTCTCTGGGCCAGTTTCTCCTTTTCTGTTCTTGCGGTGAAAACCTTTTCGCCCGTATATGGATGATATCCTGAGTAGAAAATCTCGGTAGCTACGGTCATAGGTGTAGGGGTAAAATCCTGCACTTGCTCAAGCTGAAAATTCAATTCCTTTGTTTCGGCAGCAAGTTCGGCCATATGCTCCTCACGGCAGCCGGGATGTGAAGATATGAAGTAGGGGATAAGCTGCTGACGCATTCCGGTCTCTTCATTCACCTTGTCGAATATCCTCTTGAACTGCTTGAACTGGCTGAAACTTGGTTTCCGCATAACGTTTAGCACTTCGTCTGACGTGTGCTCAGGAGCCACTTTCAGTCGACCGCTCACATGCCGCTCGATAAGTTCACGCAAATAGTCGCGGTTGGTAGCGTCGGTCTCAGCCTTCCCGGAAGAAGCCATTGCAAGATCATAGCGGACTCCGCTCCCGATAAAAGATTTCTTAACTCCGGGGAGTGCATCAACTTCTCTATACACGTCGAGCAGTGCCTGATGATTATTATCGAGGTTCGGACACACTTTCGGGTGCAGGCATGACGGCCTGACACATTTCCGGCATATATCCTTATCTTTTCCTCCCATTGAGTACATATTGGCCGACGGACCCCCGAGATCGGATATATAGCCCTTGAAGTCGTGCATCTCCGTGACTTTCTTAGCCTCCCTGACAATAGACTCTTTAGAGCGAGAGGCTATAAATTTGCCCTGATGGGCTGAGATAGTGCAGAACGCGCAGCCTCCGAAACATCCCCTGTGCATATTCACGGAATGCCTTATCATTTCGTAGGCCGGGATCACTTTCCCTTTGTATCTCGGATGTGGCACCCGGGTATATGGGAGATCAAACGAGCGGTCGATTTCTCCCGTGGTCATCGGTGGTAGCATCGGGTTTATCTTTACTCGTTTCCCCCCGGCCTCCTGCCATATCACTTTCCCCTCCATCTTATTGGATTCCTCCTCGACATGGCGGAAATTGAGCGATTGAAGTCTCTTGTTTTTCAGGCATTCCTCATAGCTGTGGAGCACGATATCGCCCTCTTCAGGATTCTCATCGGTGATTACGGCCGTCTGCATCACGTCGGTCATCTCAGAGATTTTATCCCCCTTATCCAATCGCTCGGCTATTTCAAGAATTGTACGCTCCCCCATGCCGTAACTGATTATATCGGCCTTCGATTCAATGAGAATAGAGGGTCGTAGGCGATCCTTCCAGTAGTCATAATGGGCCACACGTCTCAGCGACGCCTCTATGCCTCCGGCCACGACCGGCACATCAGGATAAAGCTTTTTCAATATTTCGGAATAGACGATCGTGGGCATATCAGGCCGCATACCGTGCTTCCCTCCCGCTGTGTATGCGTCGTCATGTCGCAGACGTCGGTTGGCCGTATAGTGATTCACCATAGAATCCATCGCGCCGGCCGACACCCCGAAAAAAAGGCGCGGTGCGCCCAATTTCTTAAAGTCGCGGAGATCGTCGCGCCAGTTGGGCTGGGGGACGATCGCAACCTTATAACCGGCTTTCTGCAACGTACGGCCGATTACTGCCGCTCCGAATGAAGGATGGTCAACGTAGGCATCTCCTGAAAACAGAATGATATCGGCCTGCTCCCATCCGAGAGCATCCATTTCCTCTCTTGAGGTGGGAAGATAGAGCGACTTGTCGGTGAGAGGATTAGAGATGGAAATTTTAGTTGCTCGCTGGTTCTGGCTCATGCTGGTCTATCATATCTTGCAGATGGATAAGTTCGTCGCGCAGGCGGGCCGCCTCTATGAAGTCGGTGCGCTTTGCGGCCGCCACCATGTCTCTTCTTACTAATTCAAGCCGGCGTTCAAGCTCGCTCACCGACATATAATCGAGCACCGGATCCGCAGCGACTGAAGGCTTATTTTCTTCTTCGATGTATGGGCGTGGTCCGGAAGCCGCAGCCGTGGGACTCTGTCGCGCAGTTGTCGGTTTCTGCGAGGGTGCGATGCGACTTTTGGAAAGTCTCGACTTGTCGCCTTTCTTCTCGGCTCCTTCATATATCTCTATGAGATCATTACCACCTTTCTTCACGATCGGCTGAGGCGTGATGCCATGCTCAAGGTTATATTTCATCTGCTTTGCACGGCGTCGCTCGGTCTCATCGATGGTGCGCTGCATCGAATCCGTAACCTTATCAGCATACATAATTACCTTTCCGTTGACGTTTCGTGCCGCGCGTCCTGCGGTCTGCGTCAGTGAACGGTGATTGCGGAGGAATCCCTCCTTGTCAGCGTCGAGTATGGCCACAAGGCTAACCTGCGGAAGGTCAAGACCCTCACGCAATAGGTTGACTCCTATGAGCACGTCATAAACGCCCTCCCTCAGATCTTCGAGGATGCGTATGCGCTCAAGCGTATCGACGTCGCTGTGTATGTAGGCTGAATTGATTCCCCACTTTATCAGGTGACGGTTTAGTTCTTCAGCCATCCGCTTGGTAAGCGTGGTTACCAGCGTGCGTTCACCGGCTTCAATCCGGCGGTGGATCTCTTCGAGAAGATCATCGATCTGGTTGAGCGTCGGGCGCACTTCGATTTCCGGATCAAGCAGCCCGGTCGGACGAATCACCTGCTCGGTGAAGATTCCTTCGGTCTGCTGAAGTTCATAGTCGCCGGGAGTGGCGCTCACGTAAATCACTTGCGGAGTCAGCCGCTCGAACTCCTCGAATTTCAGAGGTCGGTTGTCAATTGCCGCCGGCAGCCGGAATCCGTATTCCACCAGATTCATCTTTCGTGAGAGGTCGCCTCCGTTCATTCCGCGAATCTGAGGAAGGGTTACGTGGCTCTCGTCGATGATTGTGAGGAAGTCTTTCGGGAAGTAATCGAGCAGGCAGAAAGGACGCATGCCCGGTTCGCGGCCATCGAAGTATCGTGAATAGTTCTCAATCCCGCTGCAATGCCCGAGTTCTTTTATCATCTCCACGTCATAGGTGACACGTTCGCGCAGACGTTCTGCTTCAAGCACTTTACCCTCCTTAAGGAAAAACTCGCATTGCGCGCCGAGGTCGAGCGTGATCTGGTCGACGGCGTTGGCCGTGCGTTCTTTCGACGATACGAAGATGTTGGCCGGATATATATTGAATCCCTCCAGATCGCTGAGCGGCATCCCCGACTGGGGATCGACTGTCTGTATCTTTTCAATCTCATCGCCCCAGAACATCACCCGAAGCTGAATTTCTTCGAACGAAAGCATGATGTCAACCGTGTCTCCCTTAACCCTGAACTGACCGCGGAAAAGTTCCGTCTCAGTGCGTGAATAGAGAGAGTCCACCAGCTTTCTCAGGAAAGCGTTACGTGAGATACGGTCGCCTACTTTGATCCTTACGACGGTTTGGGCAAAGTCTTCCGGGTTGCCCATGCCGTAGATACAGCTCACGGAGGAAATCACCACGACGTCGCGGCGTCCCGAAAGAAGGGCTGCAGCAGTCGAAAGTCTCAGCTTATCAATCTGCTCATTGATCATCAAGTCTTTCTCAATATACTTATCAGCGCCCGGGATGTAGGCCTCGGGCTGGTAATAATCATAATAACTCACAAAATACTGCACAGAGTTCTCCGGGAAAAAGTTCTTGAATTCTGTGTAGAGCTGGGCCGCAAGTGTCTTGTTATGGGATAGTATAAGTGTTGGACGCTGCACTTTCTGAATCACGTTGGCCATCGTAAATGTCTTGCCGCTCCCCGTAACGCCAAGCAGTGTCTGATGCTTCTGGCCATCAAGCACCCCCTGCGCGAGCTCGGCAATCGCTTCCGGCTGGTCTCCGGTAGGCATGAATTCTGATGATAATTTAAAATCCATGGTAAAGTTTCTTTCGCGTTTTCTTCTTTCTTAATGCAGCCAACTTTCTCAGTTGCTCCGAATTTCCCGTTCGGTAATCTGCAAATATAACATTTTTTGGAATAATTGGCAAATAGGAATTCAAACAACGTTACGAAAAAGGTTAATAAGATATAAAACGGTATAAACTTCAGCCTCCTAAGTATAATTTCACTCGGTTGGTTTTGATTTTTCGAGTTTTATCATTAATTTTGTATGATAAAGCGGAATCTCCTTCAGGCCTTTTGCATGAGATGATTCGGAAATGCCGGCAGGTGTGCAAGAACACCGGAGAGAGTAGCCAAGAAATGAAACCCCAAAAGAACATATAAATTTCAGACAGAAATGAGAAAAAACATTGTAGCAGGCAACTGGAAAATGAACACCACCCTCGATGAGGGCGTGGAACTCGCAAACAACGTCAATACACTTCTTAAAGGCAAGAAGGCAAATTGCGATGTTATCGTATGCGTGCCTTTCACTCACCTTACTTCTGTGAACGCAGTGCTTGAGCCCGAACTCGTGAAGATGGGCGCAGAAAACTGCTCAGAGCACGCCAAGGGTGCTTACACCGGAGAAGTAAGCGCTTCGATGGTTAAGTCGACAGGTGCTGACTATGTGATTCTCGGCCACAGCGAGCGCCGCCAGTATTTCGGTGAGAATAATGAGCAGCTTCTCGAAAAGACCAAACAGGCTCTTGCCAACGATCTCAAGCCCATCTTCTGCGTGGGCGAAGTGCTCGAAGAGCGTGAGAACGGTTCTTACAACGATGTCGTTAAGTCGCAGGTTGAGGCCCTCTTCTCGCTCACTCCCGAAGAGTTCTCTAAGATCGTGATTGCTTACGAACCCGTTTGGGCTATCGGCACCGGCAAGACCGCGACTGCAGAGCAGGCTCAGGATATGCACGCTCACATCCGTAAGGTGATCGAGGATAAGTATGGAAAGGAAGTGGCTGATAATACTTCTATCCTTTACGGTGGCAGTTGCAAGCCCTCTAACGCCAAGAAACTTTTTGCAAAGCCCGACGTTGACGGCGGTCTCATCGGTGGCGCAGCTCTGAAGGCTGAAGACTTCATGGGCATCATCGAGGCTTTCGGTTAATTCCGGCCACTGCCTTATTCCCCGGTTAACGCCGGCCTCTGTTGTCCGGGCCTACGTTTAGTGTTATAATGATTTTATGCGCAAGCTGAAACTGAAGAATGTAATACGCTATGTGGCAGCCGCAGCTCTTGTATGGGGCTGCGCGTTGCCACCGGCTATTGCTGCAGACTACGAACCCGCAGATTTGATTGAAAAGGAATCAAACGGCAATATCGAGATTGATATTCCCGATAACATCATCCGCGAACTTCTTAAGGAGGAATCCGTCAAGACTGTTAAGACTGTGCAGAAGCAGAATCTTCGACCCGGAATCAATAAGGTCGACGGTTTCAGAATTCAGGTGTTCAGTGACGGTAGCCATCAGGGTTCGCTGGAATCACGTGCACGCGCCCGCGGCAACGCAGTCGTTGCTAAGTTTCCCAAATACAGGGGACAGGTATACTCATATTCGAGTTCGCCTAACTGGTATACGCGTGTAGGAAATTTCCGCACTTCAGCTGAAGCCTCTGCCGCATTGGTTGAACTAAGACGTGCATTCCCGCAGTTTGCCGGCGAAATGAGAGTGGTGAAATCACAGATTGTCGTGATTAAATAATCTTGTTAATTTATTTAAAATGGTTAAAAGTTCGCACGACCCTAAAGTGGTGGAGGAAATCGCATCTCATTATAAGGCGATTCTTGAACTGATTGGGGAAGACCCGGAACGTGAAGGCTTAGTGAAGACTCCGGTCAGGGCGGCGAAAGCAATACTTGACATTGCCTCCGGATATAGGCAGGATCCCTTGTCGGTTGCCCGTCAGGCTGTCTTTGAACATGCCGGATCACGACTGGTCATTGTCCGTGATATCGAGTTCTACAGTATGTGCGAGCATCATATCCTTCCATTTTTCGGAAAAATTTCCGTAGGTTATATTCCGAACGGAAAGATGATAGGATTGTCTAAGATGGCAAGAATCGTGGAGTGTTTCGCCCGGCGTCTCCAGGTGCAGGAGCGACTTACGTCGCAGGTTTGTCAGCTTCTTTCGGAGGCTATGCCCGTCAAGGGAGTGATCGTTTCATGCACTGCCGAACATCTCTGTATGAAGATGCGCGGTGTCGAGAAGCAGGAGACTGCGACAACTACTTACGACTATAACGGCGTATTTGAAACCGACGCAGCTTTGCGCGAGGAATTCCTACGTCTGATTTCATCTCATTGACGCATGAATCGCACCCTTAAACTTTAATTCTCTCGCGAGGTTCGCGAAAAAATAGGGCTTCAGCTGCACATCCTTTATCGGTTGGCTGAAGCCCTTTTTATTCTGTGCTTTTCAGCCGGTATTACACTGGTGGATGAGATGTGAATCTTTCATTGGTCATTATTTTGTGGATAAGAACCCACTTGTTGCGATTTTTTACAATCCAAGGGTTTGATACTTCGCCAATTATTAGTATTTTTGTAAATGATAAAACGATTCCGCGCCGTCAGGATGTTTTCTCCGGCCCGGCTCAGTATGTCTGTGACGTGATAAAGGATATTTCGCTAAGAGTCAAACCCGTTGTTGCATCCTCTTCCGATAAGGTTAGGGATGAGCTTCTCGCGTATTTGGGTAAGGAAGCTAAGAAATTAAATGATTTTCGTATAATCAGGAGATCAATTGATGCCCGCAAGAGTCCGGTGATGATTAATCTTCTGGTGCGGATAGCCACGGGTGAAGACGAGAAAGTCGAATCTACGTTCAAGCCTGTGGAGTTCAAGCCTGTTTCTGAAGATGCACCTGTAGTGATAATTGTCGGTGCGGGCCCGGCAGGTCTATTCGCCGGTCTTGAGGCTTTGCGAAACGGCATCCGTCCGATTATACTTGAACGTGGCCGTGATGTTGAAAGGCGTCGTCTTGATATCGCCAATATATCGAGACAGAAAAGAATCAACCCTGATTCGAATTATTGTTTCGGAGAGGGAGGCGCCGGCGCATACAGCGACGGTAAGTTGTACACACGCAGCAAGAAACGTGGTTCAGTAGAGGAAGTTTTACAATTGCTTGTTCAGCATGGAGCAACGCCAGATATCCTGATCGATGCTCATCCGCATATCGGATCTGATAATCTGCCGAATGTGATTAAGGCTATTCGCAATACAATTACTGAGAATGGGGGAGAAGTGAGATTTGAAGCACGCGCCGACGGTCTCATCATGAAAGAAGGCAGAGCTGTCGGGGTAATGACTGAGACGGGAGAAGTCTTAGGAGACGCCGTGGTGCTTGCCACAGGCCATTCAGCCCATGATACGTTCCGTGCTGTTTATGAAGCAGGCGTCGCTGTCGAACCGAAGGGCATTGCGGTAGGAGTTCGGCTTGAGCATCCTCAGAAACTCATTGATCGTATGCAGTATCACTCGCACGAGGGGCGTGGCAAATATCTTCCAGCTGCGGAATATAGTTTCGTGGCTCAGGCGGCCGACCGTGGTGTATATTCTTTCTGTATGTGTCCGGGGGGTGTGATCGTACCTGCCGGTAGTTCGGACCATGAACTTGTGGTTAATGGTATGTCCGCTTCGGCGCGTGCCGGAAAATGGGCGAATTCCGGAATGGTTGTGGAACTTCATCCCGGAGATTTACCTGAGTTGGCTGCTCCGGGACCGCTTGAAATGCTTGAAGTGCAAGAAGCTCTTGAAAGAAAAATGTTTGAGGCAGCGGGAAATACAATCCAGGCCCCCGCTCAGCGTATGAAGGATTTCGTGGATGGGAAAGTGTCAGTTGATCTTCCGGACTCTTCATATGCTCCGGGGCTGTTAGCCGCTGACTTTAACAAGATATTCCCCGGATTTATTTCATCACGTCTTAGAGATGGATTCAATACATTCGGACGTCGTGCAAAGGGATTTCTGACCAATGATGCCGTTATGATTGGCCTTGAATCGCGCACGTCTTCTCCAGTGAGGATAACTCGCGATCCTGTGACACTTGAGAGCGTATCGACTCCAGGCCTCTACCCGGCAGGAGAGGGCGCCGGCTATGCGGGCGGCATCGTCTCCGCTGCTATTGACGGAATGCGCTGCATAAGGGCATTCGCTGATTCCATTCATGTCCGGCATGATAATAAGAAACTTGAGAAATGACAATATTAAATATCGAAACTTCAGGAAAGATATGCAGCGTAGCGCTAACGCAATATGGAGCATTGGAAATGCAGCTCGATAATGCGGAGGGTATGCAGCATGCAAATTTACTCGCTCCATTTGTCGATCGCATCCTGGAAGAAGTAAGAAGAAAGGAAATGAAGCTTGATGCGATTGCCGTGAGTATCGGCCCGGGTAGTTATACCGGTCTGCGCATCGGACTTTCTTTGGCTAAAGGTCTTGCTTTCAGCATGAATCTTCCACTGATTGGCGTTGACACGCTCAAGATACTTGCTGTCAAGGCCATGTTCCGTTCCGAAAACTGGACGGGCGAGGAAATCCTTGTGCCCATGGTGGATGCAAGACGTATGGAGGTATTCACAGCACCTTATGATTTCGCATTGAATCCGTTGACAGAGCCGGGACCGATGATTCTTGACGAGAATTCATTTAAGGATCTTCTTGACTCCGGAAAACATCTCTACTTTATCGGCGATGGTGCGGAAAAAGCAAAGAAAGTTATCAATCACCCCAATGCCCACTGGATTGAGGGGCTCCTGCCGCAGGCTAAGGATATGATGGCCCTTTCGGAGAAGGCGCTCCGCGAAAAGGATTTTCTTGATTTAGCTTATTCCACTCCCAACTACCTGAAGGCTTATCAGACCACAATACCAAAAAATCCCCTAAAAAAGTAAGTCATGCTACCCTATAATACAGATATGGAACCCGTGATTCTTCCTGAATTCGGCCGTAACCTACAGGGACTCATTGATTATTGCATAGCAATTCCCGACCGTGACGAACGCACTGCCTGCGCTTTTGCAATAGCAGAGACTATGGCCGGGCAGTTCCCTCATCTTGTGGGTGAGGGAGGCGATATGTCGGTTATCTGGAACAACCTCAATGTGATGTCTAAGTTCAAGCTTGATGTTGATTTCCCTTGTGAAGTGCTGTCGGAAGAAAAGCTGCATCCTGTGCCGGCCAAACTCCCTTATACTTCGTCGAGAATCCGATTCCGCCATTACGGAAAAAATATTGAGGGAATGATCGATAAGGTGTGTGAGATGGAGGATTCGCCGGAGAAGGTTATTGCCATTTCACTGATCGCCAATCAGATGAAGAAACTAATGCTGCAGCATAACCCGGAAGGTGTGGATGACGCAAAGATAATCAGGGATCTTAATTTCTATTCTCAGGGCAGACTGAATCTTGATCCGGAAACATATATTCTTCATGAATTCAAGGAGGTTCCCGTTGTCCAGATGAATAACAATAAAAAGCGTAAGAAAAAATGAGCAGCTTTATTGTAGAAGGAGGTCATCGTCTTGAAGGCGAGATTAAGATTAAGGGAGCAAAGAATGAGGCTCTCCAGGTGATTTGCGCTACACTTCTCACTCCGGAAAAAGTAATTATCTCGAATATTCCACAGATATCTGATGTGCGTAATCTTATAATACTCCTCCAGGAAATGGGAGTAAAAGTGGAATATATTTCACCTTCCGAAGTTTCTTTTCAGGCTGATGATATAGATATCTCTTATATCTATTCCGACAAATACCGTAAGAAAGCGGAATCTCTGCGAGGTTCGGTGATGGTTATGGGGCCTCTCGTCACCAGATTCGGGCGTGCGGTCATGCCTCGCCCGGGAGGTGACAAGATCGGGCGACGCAGACTTGATACTCATTTTGTCGGTCTTAGCAATCTGGGAGCTTCTTTTGAATACAATCGCGAATCGCATACTTACGAAATAGAGGCACCCGATGGTGGGCTGAAAGGCACTTATATGTTGCTCGATGAAGCCTCCGTTACAGGCACTGCAAATATAATTATGGCTGCAGTGCTTGCTGAAGGGCAGACGACGATCTATAATGCTGCCTGTGAGCCTTATATACAGCAACTTTGTAAGATGCTTGTGAGGATGGGCGCTAAGATTGAGGGGATCGGATCCAATCTTCTCAATATTACTGGAGTGGATAGCCTTAAGGGTACGGACCATCGTCTGCTTCCCGATATGATCGAGGTCGGTAGTTTCATAGGAATGGCTGCCATGACCGGCTCAAACCTGCTTCTTAAGGATGTTGGGGTGGCCGATTTAGGCCTGATGCCTGAGGTGTTCCGCCGGGTGGGAGTCAATCTCATTATCGAAGGAAATGATATAAGGATCGATCAGAAGGAAATTTACAGTATAGATGAATTTATCGATGGTTCGATTATGACGATTGCCGATGCGCCATGGCCCGGACTATCCCCGGACTTAATCAGTATCTTTCTTGTGGTTGCGACGCAGGCACGCGGGTCGGTCATCATTCATCAGAAAATGTTTGAAAGCAGGCTCTTCTTTGTCGATAAACTTCTCGATATGGGTGCGAGAATTATTCTTTGCGATCCTCATCGTGCCGTAGTGATTGGGGCTGGCAAGTTCAACTGTCTGAAAGCCACCTCAATGGTTTCTCCTGATATCCGGGCCGGAATCGCAATGCTCATCGCCGCAATGGGAGCGAAGGGCACGAGCCGGATTCAGAATATCAATCAGATTGATCGCGGATACGAAAACCTTGATCGTCGTCTCAACAAATTGGGCGCAAAAATCATTAGAATAGAAGAATAGGCATCTTCACGATCCCCCCGGGGAGTTGATGGCGCCCGATAATTTGACCGAAATGATTACGAAGGAAGAAATAGTAGAAATCGGAAAGTTCCAGAAAACCCATGCGCTGAAGGGCGAACTGAACGCAATCCTTGATGTCGATGTTGATTATGCGGAGGAGGATTATCCGATGATAGTTGATGTCGACGGAATCTATGTTCCGTTCTATGTGAATTCGATCCGGCCGAAAGGCACAGAGACATATCTTATCAGCCTTGAAGGGGTTGATTCGCAGGAAGATGCAAAGGAGTTTGTAAACAAGACGATATACGGTCTCCGTAAAGACGTAGGCGAATACTTCGAGACAGAAGATCTTGATCTGGCGAGTGATTTTGTCGGCTACGAACTTGTGGATTCTGAATTCGGAAAAGTGGGAAAGGTTATCGGTGTCGACGATTCTACAGCCAATGTGCTCTTCATTGTGGAGACTCCCGATGGTAACACTGTATATGTGCCGGTTGCAGAGGAGTTTATCATGAATATTGACGACGAAGCTCGTCGCATTGCGACTTCCTTGCCTGAAGGTCTTATCAATTTAAATTCTTAATATCCTGGCGACAGGAAAAACATTATTGACTATGAGCGAACTTACGAAGTTTGATGAGGATGATGCTATAAAATTTATCCGCGCGACCCTTACGCCGGAAAAGAATTCGCAGATATCCGATGATGAGATACTTTACGTAATCGACTGCATCTGGGATTGGTATGAGAAAAACGGCTATCTGAAAATTGATGCCAATATCACTGATGAGGAGGAGATTGACGTGGATAAGCTCGTGGCTTATGTGCAGAAAGAGCTTAAACGTGCCGGTGAGACTCTTCTCGTTCCGGAAGATCTGAAACCAATAATATTAGCCGAACTTCAGTATGAGGAGTCTATCGAGGATTTTTAAATCATCCGCAGCCGCAACAGTATGTATTCTGGCATTTGCCGGAGTGGAGGCTAAGACTATCACTCTTCCGGTAGAAAATGCTTCTGCTCAGTCGGCTCCTGTAAAAAGCGATGCGGAGAAATCTGTTGGGTCTGAGATGGAGGAGTTGGAATTCGTGGAGGCACTAAACTCTGTGCCTCTTGATGCGAAAAGTGCTGATCTGATTCGGAAATTTCAGGAGAAAGAGGGGCGTTCAAGGCTCCATGCACGCGAGTATAATGAGAAGAACGGCTGCACCGTGGAAACTTTCAGAAATAAGGAAGTGCTTCTCATCACAATCCCTGCTTACAAGCTCTTTGCTCCGAATTCTACAGAACTGCGTCAGTCGGCATCCACTTTTCTCTTACCACTCAAGCGTTATCTGAAGAGTCCTGATATGTATCGGGTGCTTATAGTGATGCATACCGACAATACCGGATCTGAGGCTTATCGCGACATGATAACCGAAAAGCGTTCGGAGGCGGTGGCCGATTGGTTTGAAGAGCAGGGTGCTGATACGGAATATCTGTTCCCGTTCGCCAATGGTGATGAAATGCCTCTGAAGGAGAATAACTCAATGGCCAACAGGGCTAAAAACCGGAGGCTGGAAGTATATCTTGTGCCCGGGAAGCAGATGCTCGAACAGGCTAAGAAGGGCAGGATCGTTTTCTGAGCCTCCGGCATTTATAATACAGCCCGATCAGTTCTTAACACTGGTCGGGCTGATGTAGCATTATACCTCATTTTCCGTCACGAAATTATGCCGGCTGAGTATTGAGCTAAGGAAGGGAGATAACTTTGCGTCAAAAGAAAACACTTTGCCATTTTTCTGAATTATTCGCTGGTTATAGGAAATAAGGCAAAGTCTCTTTTTTGCCCGCGATATGGCCACGTATAGTTTTCGTGCATCCTCACGGCATTGCTCCGGATCAAATTGTGTGGCAAAGAATGGATACACACCATCCACGCATCCATAGACAATGACATTCTCAAATTCAAGTCCCTTAGCTTTGTGCACCGTGGCCACGAATATATTCTCGTTAATAACCTTCGAGTCACAAAGATCCGCTTCCTTGAGTGTATTGAGATCCATAATGTGCGCGGAAAGGTCTTCGTAGAGAGAGCTAACGCGCCCGTGGTGACTCATAAATTCCTTTACATATTTCAGCACATATTCTACTTTATCGAGTCGTGGCAATCCTTTTGAGATTAAGAATGAATAACTGCGCCTGAGTTCTTCAAGCAAAGGATTGGATGAGTCGTTTAGTCGCTTGTATAGTATTGTTTTACTAAGTGCATATAATTGCCCATATTTATCAATAAGTTTATCTGCAAAATAAGATGTAGATTGAAAATGTGCAATAATTTGCTCTTTTCTTTTAATTATTTCATTCAGACAGTGAGCGGCGAGGTGGTATGTAGCATCGATGTCGGCATCGGCAAGATGAGTGTTCTTCCCAAGCAGTCCGAAATGCTCGATAAGGCCTCCCAATTTATAATTATGTAGTCTCGGGAAGAGAAGGCGACTTAGTTTCAGAGTGTCGAATCTTGGTCCCATGATATTACTCAATTCGTTGATTCCCAATTCCTTTATACAGTTCTGCCGAAGAATATTAAAGTCATATTCTACATTGTGCCCGATGATGACGGCACCTTTTGCGAAGTCAAGAAACTGCTGAAGGCCCTCTTTCCTATCCAGATGAGGTCTTGATTCATATTCCTTGATAAGAGGATTATCGAGCGTTCCTAATTTTCGGGGAATTTCCCGACCCGTATGAAGAATGAGATTTAGGGAATCTATTGCTTTGCCCCCGCGATATTTTGTCGCGGCAATCTGCACGATATCATCCTCATATATATTGAGCCCTGTGGTCTCAGTGTCGAAAATTACTACATCATTCTCACTCCAGGCTTTACTGAAGAGTAAAACGTAGGGGAGTTCCCCGTGGTTGAGAAAGTCGGCGGGGGAGAGGGCATTCTCTTTCAGAGCCATTACGAAATCTCTTGCGCCGGAGAAAGTCCTGATTATATTCAGTATATACAGAATCCGGGCCCATGACAGATAATTCACATCGTCATACACTACATTCAGATGAGAGAGCAATAGTTTTACCTGTGCCGATGAAAAGAGATCTGTTCCGGAAAATTTGAAGTGTGCAACTTTGCCGAGTGCATTCGACACCATATCTGCCTCAGCATTAGAGCTTACAAGAATGGCAGTGCGTCCGGCCGGATTCCTCAGACATTCCGTCACTGCTATACGGGCTGCTGAGTTTGAATTCTTACAGTGCCACACTTTCAGATCTCCATATTCCGGAGCAACATCGTTATTGGGTTGCGGAAGAAATTCAGGGTCAGTCTCCAGTTCGAGCTGCGCATAGTCGTTGAATACGTCGAGGAGGTATTTAGGTGATCGGTAGCATTTATCAAGATGATGCACGTTGGTCCCGCATTTTCGTTTCAGTGTGTCGAGTGCTGATAGTTTAGCTCCGATAAAAGAATATATAGCCTGCTGTTCATCACCGAGATACATCGTCACGTTATCATCGGCCGATAGCAGATCGATTATTGCGAACTGGAGCGGATTCAGATCCTGCACTTCATCTACCTGAATCCACTTATATGCCGGTCGCATATCGGGGCGGTTACTGAGCGTGGAATAGGTGAGGAGCAGCAGGTCTTCGAAATCGACGAGGTTATGTCTCCTCTTATATGATTCGTATTGGCGGGCTGCTGCCAGAAGCTCTATGAGTTCTCTTGAACCGGCTGAAAATTGCGTTATGTCCAGGCCGGATGGAGCATGATCATAAAGCCGGACGAGATTTTCAGTAGATACCTCCATACCGGCCTCGAGGCATAGATTGGCAAACTGCCTCGGGCTGTAGAAGCGCACTGAATGTTCTCGGTCTTTATAGTCGGAGGTATTGTTAAGGATCAGATTCTTAGAGTGACCGAGCCTGTATTGAGTGAGGAGATGCTGCAGCTGATATATGACGGTAAGTGTAGTTCGTGCTGCGTACGATAGAATAATTTCTTCATCATTCTCATCTGTGTTCCCGCTTTCATGCGGTTTAATCTGCTTCCATAATGTGTATAAGACGGAAAAAGCATCCTCCTCATCCATGATTGCACTGCTCTCTGAGATGATCCCGTTCTCGAAAAGAAATCTTGAGCAGAACCTATGGATATTTCCGATAAAAAGATCATTGACAGGCTCGGAGCACGACTCTTCAATTCGAGCCTTCATTCCCCTGGCGGCTCTGTTGGTGAACGTAAGGCATAGCATTTCCTCAGCATTGATACCCGAGGCCAGCGCCCGCTTTACTCTTTCGGCGAGTATATCTGTTTTGCCGCACCCGGCTGAGGCCAGCACGAGATGATAGCCTGAATCAATTCCTATTACTTTTTTCTGCAGCGCATCTCTCACAATAGGAGATACTCCCTGACAATCGGAAGTCGCCATATTATTTTTTATAAATACAATATCCCCGCCATCTAAATAGACGAACGGGGATACATGTATGGTTCTTGATCTTTGCCCAATTATTTGGCCACGGCCTCCTTGAAGCTGGGAGCCGGTTTGAAAGTAGGCACTTTGTGAGCAGGAATCACTACTGATGTATTCTTAGTGATATTACGTGCGAGTTTCTCAGCACGTTCCTTGATTGCGAATGTGCCGAAACCGCGGAGATACACGTTCTCACCGCTTGCCATGTTGTCTTTGATGACATCCATGAACTTTTCTACGACTGTGAGCACTGCGGAACGTTCGAGACCCGTGCTGCGTGCGATTTCATTTACAATGTCTGCCTTGGTCATTATGTTAAAGATTTTTTACCCCGTTACGGTATCACCTTCATTATTTTCAATGTCAGTTAACTGCTGTCAGGGGAGTTGTTTATATGATACCTATGTTTGCGAGTGCAAAATTAGGAATTTTTCCTGAATCTACATAATTCAAATAGAGAAACTTTTAGGAAAATTTTAATAGTCACTGATTTTACTTTGTAGATTGGCAGTATTGTTGGGTAAATGGTAAACTTTTATTAAATTTGTGGAATATTTCACTCCGCCACTGCTCCGCGGCTCTCAGGCGTAAGTTATTTATTGAATGAAAACTCCGTTGATTAAAATATCAGTGCTCGGGCTGATGGCGGTCGCCACCATATCCGCCGCCGCTGCCAAGTCTCTTCCGGTTGTCGAGATTCTGGGCCATAAATTCTATATGTATGAGGCTAAAAAAGGTGACACTCTTTTCGGAATCGCTCGCGACAACAAGTGGAATGATGCCGAATTGCAGCGCCTTAATCCACAGGCGCCCTCGCCACTGAAGAAAGGAACAAAAATTTATTATCCGGTGGCCTCTTCTGATTCGCGGATGATCTCGCCGGGTGATATCTCTTATTCTCCTAAGACATCGCTGACTCATGTAGTAGAGAAGGGTCAGAGCGTCTACAGCATCGCCCAGATGTATTCAATGCCGGTAGCCACTATCTATGCTCTTAATCCCGAAGCAAGAAACGGAATTAAAATAGGGCAGATTCTTTCATTGCGGAAGACTCCTGATTCTATTCCCTCAGATGAGCAGAAGGTCTCGGATGGATTCCATACCATCGCCGAAGGAGAGACAATTAAATCAATTGCGGATGATTACAACACTTCCGTGGCATCCATTCTGTCGTTGAATCCCGGACTTGCGCGTTCGGGTGTGTCCACGGGAAATGTCATCAAGATGCCCGAGAATGGTGCCGGGCTTGTTGAGGTGACTAAGGTCGTGGAGACTCCTGTGATTGAGAATTTCGAATATGTCACTGTGCAGAAGAAGGACACATGGGAGACTATTGGAGAACGTGCCGGTGTTGATGCCGACTTGCTTGCAAAAGCGAATCCCGATATGAAATTGCTGAAGAAAAATAGTGTCGTGGCCGTGCCTAAAATCGGTTCGGTCAGCGAAGAAGCGGTGGTCGTCGAGCGCGATGACAGAGAGAATTCAGCGGAAGGTATCCGGGAAATCTATAAGGATATTCACCGCATCTCAGATGTAGGGCGCGAGGCTGATCCGATGAAAGTCGTTATTGTGGCTGAAACTCCGGCTGCCAGAAAGGATACTGAGTTCATTCGCGGTTTCATTGCGGGGCTTGATAAACTAAAGAATAAGGATCTGAGGGTGCAACTTAAGGTAATTGATGGATCGCGCAGCGAATCCGGCATTGTTTACGACCTCAAGACTACTGCCCCTGATGTCGTGTTCTTTACCGGCGATAAGAATTTGCCTGATTATCTGCTGGAGTATGCAGAGTCAAGTCTGACGCCCGTGGTCAATACGTTCGACGTAAGAAGTGAGGATTATCTCACCAATCCTTATATCATCCAGCTCCTTACTCCTTCGGCTCTCTTTAATGAGACTGTTGCTGCAAATGCCTTTAAGAAATTCGGAGAAAGGTGTCTCATTTTCCTCGGTCCGGAGGATGAATCTGATCAACTCGCTGCGGAACTTAAGAAAATATGGAATCCTGAGCGAATCAAATATCTTCCGATGGGTATTGTTGATCCCGCGGGCATGGCAGAGAAAGACCGATACCTTTTCTATGCCTATACTGTAAAGAAAAATGAAATTGAAAAGACTCTGGAGGAGATTCAGTCTTTCACCGAACTATTTCCTCTCGCTTCGGTTGCATTACTCGGGCGACCCAACTGGGTGATGTTCGACGATTCTTTAGGTGAGGCATGGCATAAGGTCAATACTTTCATTCCCTCAAGATTCTATATCGATGAGAATTCTGCCGAAGCTAAGGATTTCCAGGCCGGTTATAAGCGTCTTTTCAACCGCCAGCCGGTGAAGTCGATTCCACTCTATGCTGCTATGGGTTACGACACGTCGACTTATTTCATCCCCGGACTTGCTAACGCATCTAATGATATCAGCATGCTGCGTCGGTCGGATAAGACAGTGCAGAGTGAGTTTGATCTTAAACGCCTGAGCAACTGGAGCGGTCTGATTAATCCACCGGTCTACTTCGTTAATTTCACTCCGTTTGACACAATAGAAAAGATTGTGATTGAGTAATGAGAAAGTATCTTATCCCTGGAGCTCTCAGCCTTATGTCGGCCGTGTGCTGGTGTCCTCTGGCGACCGCTCAATCTCACTATGTATCGAGAGTTTATGTAGGCGGCCACGCCGGTGTCAACATGTCGCGTGTAGAGTTTACTCCCGGCGTAACGCAGGGGTTAAACACAGGCATGAACGCAGGTTTAAATTTCAGATATATCGAGCAGAAACATTTCGGATTTATTGTTGAGCTTAATTGGGAACAACGCGGTTGGAAGGAAGATTTCGAAGAACTTCCCTATAATTATTCTCGTACGGCTAATTTCATTCAACTCCCGTTTCTGGCACACATTTATTTCGGCAACCGAGGGAAATTTTATATTAATGCCGGGCCTTCTGTCAGTTTCTTCGTCGGAGAATCAACTAAGACGAATATTGACCTGACCTCAGCCGACAGCAATCCCGACTTTAATTCGACAATTACCTATCAGTGGAAGGAGAAGGTGAATCAGAAGGTGGACTACGGTATCCAGGGTGGAATAGGTGGAGAATTCAGCATCAACCGCAATAATTCTATCTATCTGGATGCAAGATTCTATTTCGGACTCGCAAATCTTGTGAAGTCAGGTCGTACGGATCCGATCCGCGGATCAAATCCTATGACAATCTCCATATCAGCAGGCTATTGGTTCAGAGTTAAATAAATTCATTGTATGCAGCCCTGAACCAAGGGGCTAAAATAAATGCCGATGTCGCTTCAATTGCAACATCGGCATTTGTTTTTATCTAATCTGTGTTCTATATCTTGAATGATTATTTCTTTTCAAGGATATAGCTTCTTTCGGGAGCGAGAGCACCCATCAGACGGCCGTTCTTCACCTTGAATTCCTTGCCGTAAACGACATCTTTGTATGTTCCGTTGGGAAGACCTGTCGGCAGATCGATGAAGTTGGCAGATTTGCTCAGGTTGACCATTGCGGCGCCCTTTTTTCCGCGGTTTACGAGGAGCACCTGACCGTTGTCGCTGATCTGCACGTCTTCTCTCTGACCATTCATCGCTGTGCGAAATTTATTAACCGCAACCACTTCGGGATGCTTGAACTCGTCATTACCGCGTGCGCCGAGCACGTTGTTACCATAGTAGTTTGTGCGTGTCGAGCCTGCAGGACGGCTGAAGAAGAGGGGAGTCCCGTTCTGACGTGCTGTCAGGAACACCCAGCCGACTCTGATCTGATCGTCTGTAAGATGAGCTGATTCGTGTGCATTCGCGTAAGTGTCGTGGCTCTCCACCCATGTGGTGAGGAATTCGGGGGCAGCCTCGTGATGGAAGCTTTTCAGATCCATGCCTTCGGCTGAATGCTTCTCAAGTGCCTCACGGAGCACCCAGCCGTACCCCGATGCTGTCTGACCGAAATAATCGGCATATTCCTTCTCAGGCACATTCTTGTCCTGAAGCACCTCGCCATATACGAAGAGAGAATCATAGGGAATAGCAAGCTTTACGCCCTTCACGGCCTTACGCCCTGTGGCAACATCCCAGAAGTCGTTCTCCTTGACGCCGGCGGCTGAATCTACAGGATCACTGTGTACGCCGATGTGCTTTGCTGTATCATAACGGAATCCGCGAACGCCCATACCGATGAGATCATTTACGAACTCCATATAATATTTCTGGAAGTCGGGATTCTCGGTATTCACGTCAGGAAGTCCGCCAGAGCCCCAGAGCGTGCATTCAAGGCGGTCGTTATAGTCTCTTACAGGATTGAGACCTTGAGTATGGTACATCTTATCGCGGCCTCCGACTGCTTTATAGAAGTCCTCTGATACGGCATCGATGTCGAACGCCGTATGGTTGGGAAGGACGTCAACAATCACTTTTATCCCGTATTTGGCGGCCGAATCCATCATAGCGACCATCTGTTCGCGTGTGCCGAGGATGCTGTTGCCTACTTTCCAGTCGGTGGGCTGATAGTAGTAATACCAGTTACCTTCTGTAACATTGTCATCGAAAATCTTTTTTCCGCTCCCCTCAGGTGAGTAGCACTGCTGCACAGGAGAGGTCTGGATCATAGTAAATCCGGCATCCTTGATTTCCTTCATGCTTCGTGCCATTTCAGGGAAATTCCAGCTCCACGCGTGAAGAATTGTCTCTGTGTTCACTGCGTTGGGATTGACGGTGACTCTGTCTTTCGCCACCATAGGGGTCACAGCAAGTGCAAGTGCCGAGGCTCCAAAGAATAATTTCTTCATTGTTATTACGGTTAACGTTATATGTTTGGTGTAGTTTTCGGGAGGATCTCTCTTATCCAAAATCTTATAGTGCGTCGATCTTTTCTTAAGAGACTATTCCTCATTATTTAACGGAGTTTTTTCTATTTAGTTTTGATATATGTTTTAAAATATGAATTGTTTTGGCGAGGGCGGTGCTTGGTATGGTAGAAAGGCTTAATGGTTCAGGGGCATATGTTAACATAACTTTATCCCATTACGCAGGGCACCTTTTAAATGTTAAAATTGATTGTTGTTGCAATTTATTGATAATTACCAATTTGCTTACCTCTAAAATCCGCAGGACCATAAAATTGCACATATTTCTAAATGTGTGCCAATTGCTAATAAAAATTAATTCATTGATTATTAGGCAACTTATAGTTGCAATTCACTTATAAATATATTATCTTTGCAATGTAAACAAACAACTGAGAGGTTTTGTTTGAAATCTCTCGAAAAAAATTAAACCTAAGACATGAATTTTAAAACTCTTTTCACCGGCATCTTTCTTCTCTCTTGTGCGATCGTTTCAAATGCGCAGACTTCCAATTCTGCCATGAAAGCACATCACCTCGCACATCAGGAACAGCTCGCTAACGTGAAGTCGTCGAAGCTGGATGCATCAGTGGTAAAAGAACTCCTGCATAATGATGTCGTTAAGCGTGAAAGTGAAGTTGTCGCTTCTCTTTCCAAAGAGTCTGAGATTCTTGTAAAAGACCTCCTCTCAGAGGCAAACAAGCACATTGGAAAGCCTTACCGTCACGGCATGAAGGGCCCCAGCGCTTTTGACTGCTCCGGTTTCACAAGCTACGTATACAAGCAGTTTGGCTACTCTATCAGCCCGTCTTCTCGCGTGCAGTACACTGATGGTGTCTCTATCGACCGTAAGAACCTCCGAAAAGGCGATCTCGTTTTCTTCACCAGCAGAAGCAGCGGCAAGAATGTCGGTCACGTCGGTATCGTGGTAAAGGCCGATAATGAGACCGGTAATTTCGAATTCATTCACGCAAGCATCAAAGGCGTAAAAATCGACAAATGCGAGGGCTATTATGCCAATCGTTATGTCGGTGCAAGAAGAGTGATTACAGAATAAATTTCTTTTCAAGTCAATAATTAGCTTTCATATATCATACGGCGCGACTGTCTGGGGAAGACCGTCGCGCTTGCTTTTTATCTTTCCGCCACGCTGTCAATCCAGGATATTTTTATATCGCGATGCAACCAACCGGACATCCGATTGTTTTAACAATAAGGTATCTCGAATCTCAGTTATCAGATTCTCCCGGCTTTGCCTTCTTTCTGATGCGAGTGATTTAACTTTACCCTTTCTCCTCTATAATTAACATTATAAACAATTTAACTTTTAATGCTATGTTAGACGAATTGAAAGACAAGGCGGCTTCCTTATTGAACAACGAAACAGTGAAGAATGTGGTCGACAAGGCCGGTGAGTATGTAAATCCTGAGACTGCTAAGGAACTCGTGGATAAGGCTAAGGCCGCGGTGAGCAGTGAGAAGGCAAAGGAAATGCTGGATAAGGCTAAGGATTTCCTTGATTCAGACAAGGCCAAGGATGTACTCGACTCCGTAAAAGATAAAGCCTCAAGCTTCTTAGGAAAGTGAAAATGCGCGTGTTTTGGCATCTGTCCTCCTAAGGAGGCAGGGAGAGTGCTGAAAACATCATCAAAATTACATGCTCCCCCTTCGGATTACAAAATCCGAAGGGGGAGCCTTTATCCTAATTCTATTACCTCGCAATCTTTCATGTCGGCGCCATCTATCGTTAACCGGATGAGGGTCCGTTTCCTGTGCCAACCCTGCTGACCTGCTGCTCCGGGGTTGATGTGTAGTAATTGTAGTTCGGGGTCATACATCACCTTGAGTATGTGGGAATGTCCGTCTACCATAAGCCCTATCCGGTGCTCCCGTAACTGAGCTTTGATGCCGGGGGCCCATTTCTTCGGATATCCTCCGATATGGGTGAGAAAAACTCTTACGCCTTCAATGGCGAATTCTTCTGTGGTATTGAGTTTACGGGCAACTTCTCCATGGTCAATATTACCCTTCACCGCACGTACCGGCGCGATATCTTCGAGACGCTCTATTATGGCGATATCCCCCACGTCACCCGCATGCCATATCTCGTCGCAGTCTTTGAAATATTCGGCATATCGGTCGTCCCAGTAGCCGTGAGTGTCGCTTAAAATACCTATCTTTTTCATCGTGACGGGCTTTAACTGCTCATATATCTTAAAGCGATTACAGGCTGATGTTGCCCATCGCCTTCTCGAAAGCAGCCGACATTGAGGCAGCGGCTCTCCGTCCGTCGCCCATGGCGACTATTACCGTTGCGGGGCCTCTCACAATATCTCCACCGGCATATATGGCGTTGGCAGACGATCGCATGGAGTTGTCGTCAACAATGATCTCTCCCCGGCGGTTGAGATCGACTCCCTCCATCTTGATAGGGGAGTTGGGGAGATAGCCGACGCTCTCCACGACAAGGTCAACTTCCATCCTCTCTATAGCACCATCTATTGGTTCCGGCCTTCTGCGCCCTGATTCATCAGGGTCGCCGAGCTGCATCTTTTGCACGAGCATAGCACACAGTTTACCGTTGTCATTACCGATAAACTTTATAGGATTCGTCAGAGTCACAAACTCTACACCCTCTTCTTCGGCATGTTTTATTTCCTCCTGGCGAGCGGGCATTTCTTCCTTTCCGCGACGGTAAATGATCATCGCTCTCTCCGCACCCTGACGGATTGCAAATCTCACGGCATCGATCGCTGTGTTGCCGCCACCGATTACTGCCACGCGCTTCGCGCGCAAATCAGCAGTCATTATACCCGAGATCTTAGTTGTCGCGTAATTGAGCCGTATCAGATATTCATTGGCCGTCATCACACCGGGAAGATTCTCCCCGGGAATTCCCATAAAGCGAGGTTTACCGGCTCCGGTCGAGATATAAAGACCTTTATAGCCCATTTCAAACAGTTCCTCGAAGGTATAGGTCTTTCCGATGAAAACATCCTTGCGGAACTCAACGCCCATTCTGCGCAGTTTCTCAATTTCATGGTCAACTACAAAATTAGGCAGACAGAATTCGGGTATGCCATATTTAAGCACGCCTCCGATCTCGCTGAGAGCCTCGAATACGGTCACTCCGTATCCGCGGCGACGCATGTCGCCTGCAAAGGAGAGGCCCGACGGCCCGCTACCGATCACGGCTACTTTTATCGGGAAGAAATGATGGTTTTGATCCGAGTTGGTTTCTTCTTCGTTATCGTTTTCTGCAACCCTAGTCGCAATGCTTGGTTTTAAGTCTTCAATCCCTGAGATCTCGCGTTCGAAGTCTGCGGCAAATCTCTCAAGATTACCGATGGCGACGGCCGGCTTTCCCATTTTTACGTAAATGCAGGTGGCCTCACATTGGTTTTCCTGAGGGCATACGCGGCCGCACACGGCAGGAAGCACTGTAGTGCGGTTGAGAACCTTAATCGCATCCTTGTAGGCGCGTCGTTCTATATTCTTGATAAAGCCAGGAATATCATTATGTACTGGGCAACCTTTGATGCATCCGGGATCCGGACAATCCAGACATCGGCTCGCCTCAAGGGCGGCCTGCTGAAGACTCAGCCCGGTGTTTACTTCTTGTTCGTTAGTGATCCGGAAGCTTACAGGAAGCTCTGGCATAGGTAACCGTGGAATTGCCGTACGCTCTTTGGGTGTCATTCGAGCCCTGAGAGCTTTTCTCCATTCTGAATCTCTGTCGGTGCGGCTCATACGAATAATCTCTGACGATTAAACAACTGATCGAAATCCACTTCGTGAGCATTGAATATCGGCCCGTCTGTGCATGTCTGTTTTCTCTCTCCGGCTACAATCACGCGGCACACACCGCAAAGACCGATGCCGTCGATCATCACCATATTCAGAAGACACTCTGACGGGATATCTCTTTTCTTGGTCTCTGCCGCGAGTCGCTTCATCATCATGGTCGGCCCCGACATCATGACTTTATCTATTTTTTCGTTCGCAACAAAATTCAGTGCACTCTCGAGCAGATCATCGTCTGAAACGGTCACGACACTGCTACATTCTGCATCTATGTCGCTTAGAAGACATTTCGTGCGCGACGACTTTTCGGACAGTACGGCCTTAATCCGACAGTTCTTCTTCTTGGCAAGTCGCATCAAAGGTAGCAGAGGCACGACTCCAGCTCCATCACCGAAAAAGAGTATTGTCGACCCTTCGTCAATATTAGCCGGATTGCCTAAAGGCCCGAGAAGGTCGGGCACACTTTCACCCGGTTGCATGATTTCCAGCAGTTCCTCAAGTCCATCGGCACGGTGGATGATTATCTCTATCCATCCCGCATCTTTGTCCGCGTCAACGATCGAGAAGGGTACGCGCAAATCGTTCTGACTGAATTTGAGGATAACGAAATGGCCGGGTTCATATTTCGCAGCTATCACCGGATTCTGAATACGCAACCGCGCAGTTTGCGGAGAATATTTAAGAATACTTTTGATTTCATTCATAGCCGTTCTTGAAGTTTCAGATTGTTGCCTCTTGTTTCTACAAATATACACAAATAATGTGATATGAACAAAAAAAAGACGCGGTCCGTGAGACCACGTCTTTCTCTATGGTATTTAATGTTATTATTGAAATGTATTTTCAATAGGACTTTTATTTATTAACGAATACGAGCTCGTCTCCCTTACGGTCGATAACGATCGGTGTTTCGCGGTTAACTTTCTGTGCGAGAATATCCTTCGATAACTGATTGAGCACCATTCTCTGGATTGTTCTCTTCACAGGACGCGCACCGAATTCGGGATCATATCCGTCGTCTGCAAGAAGCTCAAGTGCTTCTTTAGTTACTTTAAGCTCGATACCGTTGGATGCAAGCATCTTCTGAACGCTCTTCACCTGAATCTCGACGATTTCGAGAATCTCCTTCTTGTTGAGCGGTGTGAACATCACAGTCTCGTCGATACGGTTGAGGAACTCCGGACGGATGATCTGCTTCAGGCGATCCATTACATCCTGTTTCGTTGTGGCGATCACTTCCTCACGATCAGCCTCCGTCTTATCAGAGAAGCCCTGGAAATTCTGACGTATGATTTCCGACCCCATATTAGAGGTCATGATGATGATCGTATTCTTGAAGTTGATGAATCGACCCTTGTTATCGGTGAGTCGTCCGTCATCAAGTACCTGAAGCAGAATGTTGAACACATCAGGATTGGCTTTCTCGATCTCATCGAAAAGAACCACGCTGTAAGGCTTGCGTCTTACTGCCTCAGTAAGCTGACCACCCTCATCGTAACCGACGTATCCCGGAGGCGCTCCGACAAGACGCGACACGCTGTGTTTCTCCATATATTCCGACATATCGATACGGGTCATCATATCCTCATCGTCAAACAGGTATTCCGCCAACGCCTTGGCAAGCTCAGTCTTACCCACACCTGTCGTTCCAAGGAAGATAAACGAACCGATAGGACGGCGCGGGTCGTTAAGGCCTGCACGCGAACGACGCACTGCGTCTGACACGGCGCGGATCGCATCTTCCTGGCCGACAACTCTGCGGTGGAGTTCTTCCTCAAGATGGAGGAGCTTCTCCTTCTCACTCTGAGCCATCTTCTTCACAGGAATTCCTGTCCAGCGGCTAACGACCTCGGCGATATCCTCGGCATCGACCTCTTCCTTGATCATCGCGCCTTCGCCCTGAAGTTCCTTAAGCTTTTCCTGGATTGCCTTATTCTCGTCTTCCTTGCTCTTGATCTTCGAGTAGCGGATTTCAGCCACCTTAGCGTAGTCGCCTTCACGCTCAGCACGGTCGGCCTCTACCTTGAGCTGCTCGATATCGATCTTGTTCTGCTGGATCTTATTGATCTCAGTCTTCTCTGCCTGCCATTTTGCGCGGAGTGATTTCTCAGTGTCGCGCAGGTTAGCCAGATCCTCATCAATTTCCTTGAGCTTATAAGTGTCGTTCTCACGCTTGATAGCCTCGCGCTCGATCTCAAGCTGCTTGATCTTG
Organism: uncultured Muribaculaceae bacterium; assembly: GCA_947178505.1. GTDB lineage: Bacteria > Bacteroidota > Bacteroidia > Bacteroidales > Muribaculaceae > Lepagella. The sequence continues at coordinate 48,407 of CAMWYR010000004.1, forward strand.
CGGGCAGCCTCGTCAAGAGCCTGCGGTTGTGAATCCATCTCAAGGCGCAACTTGGAGGCTGCCTCGTCGATAAGGTCAATTGCCTTATCGGGAAGGAAACGGTCGGTGATATATCTCACTGAAAGCTGCACGGAAGCAATGATCGCCTCATCCATGATTCTCACCTTGTGGTGATTCTCATAACGCTCTTTCAGTCCGCGGAGAATGGAGATTGCAGCCATTTCATCCGGTTCATCAACCATTACCTTCTGGAAACGGCGCTCAAGAGCCTTATCCTTCTCAAAATATTTCTGATATTCATCGAGGGTTGTAGCGCCGATTGATCTGAGTTCACCGCGAGCAAGAGCCGGTTTAAGAATGTTGGCGGCATCCATTGCGCCTTCACCCTTGCCGGCACCTACCAGTGTGTGGATCTCATCTATGAAAAGTATGATTTCACCGTCGCTCTTTGTCACTTCGTTGACGATCGCCTTAAGACGCTCCTCAAATTCACCCTTGTACTTAGCACCTGCAACAAGCGCACCCATATCCAGAGAGAAAATCTGCTTTGACTTCAGATTTTCGGGCACGTCTCCGCGCACGATACGCATTGCAAGGCCCTCGGCAATCGCCGTCTTACCCGTACCGGGCTCACCGACAAGCATCGGGTTGTTTTTCGTTCGTCTTGAAAGAATCTGAAGCACACGGCGTATTTCCTCGTCACGCCCGATCACGGGGTCTAGTTTGCCATTGCGTGCCCGGTCGTTAAGATTGATAGCATACTTGCTGAGTGCCTGATAGCTCTCTTCAGCGCTCTGATCCTTAACGCTGTTGCCTTTACGCAATTCGGCAATTGCAGCCTTAAGGCCTTTTTCGTCTATGCCGTTATCTTTAAGTATCTGAGATGCCTTGGACTTTGACAGGAAGATACCCATCAGCATGGCCTCTACTGACACATATTCATCACCTTGTGACTTCGAGAAGTCGATTGCCTTCTGGAGCGCGTCGTTAGATTCGCGGCTTAAGAAAACCTCTCCACCCGACACTTTCGGAAGGGCAGCGATAGTCTGGTCAATACCCATCTTAACGCCATTGAGGTTTGCTCCCATCTTCTGGAAGATGAAGTTTACAATGGTCTCGCCTTCAGAGATAATCGCCTTAAGCAAATGCACCGGCTCGATCTGTTGCTGACCGGCCTGCTTCGCATAATCGATGGCTTTCTGGACCACCTCCTGCGATTTGATTGTGAAGTTGTTGAAATTCATAGTATTTATTTCTATAGTATAGTTTCGAGTAATGCCCTCTGGGGCTTTTCATTAATTATAACGCCTGAATGCCCCGCGCGGTTTAACATTTTATTTTTGATTTTAACAAATCGTATGCCAAATATTTTAAAGCCTCCGACCTGAATTTTAACCTCTGAAAATTATAAACCGTTTTGAAGTCGTGTTCGCGGACCCGCTTAATCACGTCTGAGGATCTCTATCCAGTAGTCGTCGGGGTCGTGGATGAAATATATGCCCATCTCCGGATTCTCAAAACAGATACAACCGAGTTGCTTATGATAGGCGTGCACTTCCTCATAGTTATCATTGTCGAGCCTTACTGCCAGGTGCGATTCGTTTTCTCCAAGCTCATAAGGACCTTCATGATCTCTGAGCCATGTTAGTTCAAGACGGAAATCACCTTTCGAAGCCTTTAGATAACGGATGATGAAATTTCCGTTGGGATGCCTGATTTCTCCAGCCGGTTCGAGGCTGAGAGCCTTCTTATAAAACTCAATCGAGCGTTCAATATCTGTGACGTTGATATTGAAATGATCAAAATGACAATTTACTTTCATATGATTTAATGTCTTCTTTAAAGGCTTAAGCAACTGCCTTCACCCTTTTTATATTATAACAATTGTCGCGCAAAAAGGGGAGACGTTAATAAAATTAAAATAGTTGCGTTATTATTTTACGTGGTCGCACCCTACGTATTATTACGATCATCATTCGGTGCGTTCACGTTTTATTAAACACTCTTTATTCATGGAATGGCTGACATCAGTTTTTATTGATCATTCGCCTGTGCAGGCGGTGATAATAATCTCAATCATAATTGCTCTCGGACTCGGGCTTGGTAAGCTATCATTCCGCGGGCTGACGCTGGGGGTAACTTGGGTATTTTTCGTGGGAATTCTTGCAGGTCATCTCGGGTTTTCTATTGATCCGTCCATGTTGCTCTATGCTGAAAGCTTCGGTCTCGTGCTTTTTGTTTATGAGCTTGGCCTTAAAGTTGGTCCCGGTTTTTTCAGTTCGTTCAGGAAGGGTGGAATTAAATTGAACCTGCTTGGATTCGGCAATGTCCTTCTCGGCACGTCGTTGGCTGTGGGCATCAGTTTGCTTTTCGGTATCTCAATGGCGGATATGGTCGGAATTCTCTGCGGGGCCACAACCAACACGCCGGCACTTGGAGCTGCCCAGCAGGCATTGCAGCAACTCGGGCTTTCGGCCACCGGCGCCGCCCTCAGTTGTGCCGTTACTTATCCCCTCGGTGTCGTGGGTGTGGTGCTTGCTATGATTTTCCTCCGCAAGTGCTTTGTTCGCGACAACGATTTGAATGCCGGAAGTCATGAGGAAGACAATCAGACCTTCATCGCAACTTTTCTCATTCATAATCCCGCTGTTTATGGAAAGTCAGTTAAGGAGGCTGCCAATCTTGTATCCCCCCATTTTGTCATTTCCCGCCTGTGGCGTGGGGGAGAGGTGACGATTCCGACTTCTGAAACCCGGCTGGCTGAAAACGACCGTATTCTTGTGATTACAACTGAAGAAGATCTGCCACATCTTACTGTGCTCTTCGGTGAGCATGAGAGTCGCGACTGGAATACAGGTGATATCGACTGGAATAAGATTGATTCATCACTCACATCTCAGAAAGTCGTAATCAGCCGAGCCGATATCAACGGCCGGAAACTCGGTTCGCTTAAGCTTCGCAATAATTATGGTGTGAATATTACCCGCGTGCTCCGAAGCGGTGTGAAACTTCTTGCACGCCCGAATCTTGTTCTTCAGTTAGGAGATATCCTGACAGTGGTCGGAAAGAAAGATCAGATAGCGAAAGTTGAGCGCGTTGTTGGCAATACTGCCATAAAACTGAAAGATCCTAATCTTGCCGCTATATTCATCGGCATTGTGCTCGGGTTGCTCTTAGGATCGGTTCCGATTTTTATACCGGGTATGTCCACGCCAGTGAAACTCGGGCTTGCCGGTGGTCCGATTATTATAGGTATTCTTATCGGTAGGTTCGGCCCTCGCTTTCATCTCGTCACCTATACCACGCGGAGTGCTAACCTTATGCTGCGTGGAATAGGTCTTTCTCTCTATCTTGCCTGCCTCGGACTGAGCGCAGGTGCCAATATAGCGGATACTCTTACCGGTGGCGAGGGCTGGGTATGGATAGGATGGGGCTTTGTCATTACCGTGATCCCCGTGCTTATCTTAGGCTTACTTGCAATGCGTGTATGGCGACTTGATTTCGGAACTACCTGCGGAATGCTATGCGGCTCGATGGCCAACCCGATGGCCCTGACCTACGCCAATGCCACTCTCGAAGGCGACAATCCGGCGGTCAGTTACGCGACTGTCTATCCTCTCGCTATGTTCTCCCGCGTCGTAATCGCTCAGATCCTCGTCATGCTTCTCCTCTGATTCTTTGCGTGATAATGCGTAAATTAGTTTATTCATAGTGAAAATTAGTAAGGAAATATGGAAGATATAAAGATGCCTGAATGGGCCTACGGTATGGATTGTGCCGTAACTGTCGTCAACACTGAATGTGAAATCGTATTTATGAACGAACGTTCGCGTCAGACTTTTGCCGCGCGCGGTGGAGCTGATCTCATCGGCCACAACATCCTTGACTATCACAACGACCGATCAAAAGGCATAATCCGTCGTCTGCTCAGCGATGGCGGCTCGAATGCCTACACTATCTCTAAGGAGGGTAAGCGCAAAATGATTTATCAGACCACTTGGCGCAGATCCGACGGTTCATTAGGTGGGCTTGTAGAGCTCTCTATGATCATTCCCGAAGAGATGCCCCATTACGTCAGGAATTAACCTTTAAATGAATGCGAGATGGATATTGAGGAAGTGAGAGAATTCGGCCTGGCTTTGCCTCAGGTCACTGAGCGCAGCCCCTTCGGGCCCGATACGCTTGCGCTTGAAATCGGCGGACGGATGTTCTGCCTTATGGATCTTAGTTCCAACTGTGACTTTTATATTCTGAAAGCTGATCCTGAGTATTCAATAGAATTACGCGAGCGTTATGAAAGTATACGTCCGGGATATCACATGAACAAACGGCATTGGATTTCTGTAGACTTCAATGGTGACGTGCCTGAATCGTTGCAACGCGAGCTTATCCGCCATTCATACATGCAGACAATTGCCAAATTACCTAAGAAATTGCAGAAGTCGTTAGGTTTATTATAATGATTCGGCCGGTGAATTTCTTCACCGGCCTGTAATTTTAATATTCATCGAGGTCTGCAGTATCGCGCTCCATGACTGAAGCAGCGAGCGAATCGCCGACCTGAACTATCGAAACGAGCGGATAGAGCTTGCGCGCCATGTCATAACTCTTGCAGTCTTCAAGACTGTTCTGATTTACGCCCCAGGCCCCCATGTGCCACCGGATGGCGAGCATCTCTGCATCGCTTAGCTCGAGGCCGGAGTAGAGGGCAATAATAACCGACTTCTCACCATGGCCCATAGGGAAATTCTTGTAACTTACCTTATAGCCCTCTGTGTCTTCCCAAATCCCGAGTGCATTTCGTTTCTTCTTAACGGAACGCTTATAGATATCCGATTTACAGATGTCGTGAAGCAGGGCTGAGATGATTATGCTGTCGCGTGTCACTTCTTTCTCAAGCGACGGCTCCAATGCTTTCATCGATTCCCATACTGCTAATGATGCTTTTGCCACATTCAGAGAGTGCAGAGCGAGTCCACCTTCATTGTTCAGATGATGATTGGCCGACGCCGGGGCTTCAAAGAATCCAAGTCGCTCAATTTCCTCTATTACATAATCCACGCCCTCGCGCTCCGTGGATTTAAGCATCGCTATGAATTCTTCCTTTATAGCGTTCTTGTCTATTTTCATTAATCTGTTCTGTCGTTATTTATGTGTTAATAATATTGAGAAGGCAGTTTCAACAATACCGTCGCTTATCCAACATGATTCAGTCGTGATAATTAAAAAGGGAAATTTATTGCATCTTGAAGTCGTCAGCATCCTTCCACGCTGGAAACTTCTCACGGAAACTATCCAGTTTCTCGTGGCTTAACGTGGCATAAATGAAAGGGGATTCGGGTAGGACCACTCCGACATTTTTCCCTTTGAAATCGACAACCTCAGAAGAGCCGTCATATTTTAGTCCGCCGCTGTCTACGCCTGTGCAATCCACTCCGCACACGTAGCACTCATTCTCGATCGCGCGAGCCGTGAGAAGTGCTTTCCATGCATTTACCCTCACCTCGGGCCAGTTGGCAACTACAAGGAGCGCATCATACTCATTCCGTCGGTTGCGGCACCATGCCGGGAAGCGTATATCATAGCAGATAACCATTGCAAGATTCCACCCACGGAATCGCACTTTCATCCTGTCATGGCCTCTTGAGAATACCTTATCCTCGCCTGCCATAGTGAAGAGATGTCGCTTATCGGAAAAATACTCTTCCCCCGATGGTTCGATGAAGAACGCCCTGTTGAAGAGCAATCCTCCGGTATCGGCGATGAATGTCCCCGCGATGGCCACATTATATTTCTTAGCAAGACCCTTGATGAAATCTATGGTCTCACCTGTGTTTCTCTCAGCAAGCACCCGAACTTCCTCCTTGTCTTTACCTGATGGAAAACCGGTGGAGAACGTCTCTGGAAGAATCAGCAGGTCAGTCTGTTGGTGAAGATACATCATAGCATTCTCCAGGGTGGAAAGATTAACGCTCTTTTCTCCCCATTCTATCTGCATCGGCAGCAGAGCCACCCTTAAATCGTTTGCTCTCATAATAGAAAAAGAGGACTCTCATATTTTAAATGGGAGTCCGTCAGGATATCCTGAATTTATCGGGATACCTTGCTGCATCTTTAAATCGTGAATAGTATTGCTTTATAGCGTTAAGGTCGCTTCCGATATCATCTGTCGGTTGAAACTCTTCCTGAATTATCACTTTCTTTCCTGAATAGTCGATCACTCCAAGCTGTATCGGCACATGAGCTCCGCATGCAATCACAAGGAATCCGGTCTTCCAGTCGGCTCGTGCCGAGCGGGTCCCCTCAGGAGTTATAGCAAGATTCAGATAATCCGACGTATTGAACTTCTCGATTATTGATTCGGTAAGAGATGATTTCCCGTCTTTTTTATTCCGCGACACCGGAATGCCTCCCAACGCCTTGAATATAAGATTAAATGGAAAGAAAAACCAAGATTCCTTTATCAGGAAATTGGCTTTCCTTCCAATTGACCTGTACGCAAACTGGCCAAGTATAAAATCCCAGTTTGATGTGTGCGGAGCGACGCATATCACACACTTATCCCTACGGGGCGCCGTGATGTCAACGCTCCAGCAGAATAATTTCAATATGCGTCCCCAAATATTCATCTTGCAGTTTCTTATGAATTGGCTACTTCCTTATTGTGAGCCTTAACTGACTCGGGAAGAGCTGAATTGAAAGTCTTGAGGGCTGAATTCACTCTTTCGTTGAATTCTGTCTCGATCTTATCGAAAAGTGCACGGAAGAATTTCTTCTTCTCATCTGCATATTCCTTCTTGCTCTCGAATGCCTTCACTCCCTTGTCGAAGAATATGTTGGCGTGGCTTTTTGCTGCACCTACGGCGCCGAGCACTTCTTGAATAGCTTCTGTGATCTTATCCTTATCCGCGTCTTCAACATTGTAGAAAGAAGACACCATTTCGTCGATCACTGATGCGCCAAGAGCATCTACCTGCTTCTTGAATTCTCTTTTATTTACCATGATTTTATAATGCTTTAGTTAATTTTTAACTTATATCAGTCGGCAAATACGGTTTGCCTCGAGGGGAAGACCGAGGCGGCGTAACCGCGGGGACTCCTCTTTTGTTATAACGTTTATTCTGTTAAATGTATCGCCACGTAAGAGATTTTTTTATTTCGGTTTTTCTATTTCTCAAAGTTTGATTAATTTTGTGTCATGTTAATCCGCTTCCGGTTTTAGTGCTTTATCATCTCTGAATTTTACCGTAGGCAGACACCCTGTATTCATTCAGCTCAGAATCCGAACATGATGATACGTCCGAAAATATCTGATAAACTTCTTCTGGCCTGCGTCATCGCATTCGGCCTTACGCTTTCTTCCTGCCATACTACAAAGAAAATAAAGCCTCAAACTCACCATACAAAAGTAGAACATCTGCATATCGGGAAACCCACGAAGACTCAGAAACGTATCATTGATGAGGCCATGACATGGCTTGGCACACCCTATAAATATGCCGGAGCAGAAAAGAAAAAGGGCACGGATTGCTCAGGGATGGTGCTGAGGGTATATGAGAAAGTGACGGGAGAGAGCCTCCCGCGCAATTCCGCCAAACAGGCAGAATATTGCCGCAGCATAAAGCGCACGCAAGTTGAGCCGGGCGATCTCGTATTTTTTGCTACTGGCAAGGACCCCGATAAAATATCTCATGTCGGAATAATCATCGACGATGATCATTTCATTCACGCCTCTTCTTCTAAAGGGGTAGTGATCTCAGATCTCACCACCAACTATTATCAGCGAACCTTTAAAAAATTCGGCCGTGTGCCCGGAATGTAACTTTCAGACGCGCAAACTCCCCTGAATATCAGGCGTCAAGGCGGAGATTGCCCGTGGCGAGTAATGCCACTGACGTTACGGCGCAGATAGTGATTACTACGAGTATGGCTAACTGTGAGGGTGTGAAGATAGGTTCCGAGCCGCGACTCTGACGTCTTGCCAATATGTAGAATCCGGTGCCTGCGAGATAGAACATCGAAGTTGCCATAAGCAGCTTTAGATCGCACGACCAGAATATATAGAGACAGAAGAGTGAGGCTGCGCCTGCCATAATACGGTTGCCTGCAACCGAGCCTTTCAGGTGTGGGTTTTTCCACGGGCCGCATGTGATCTTAAGAAGATAGAGGGCAGTGAAGAGGTAAGGGGGGAGCACCATGAGCGAGGTCAGATTGAGTGCTGCGATATAGATATTGTCGGCTGTGACTATCAGGAAAAGACAGATGGTCATAGCTATGGAGGCGGCCATCATTCCGTATGAGGGTACTCCATGACAGTTCAGACGCATGAAGCGACGGGGAAATATTCCCACCTTTGCTGCCTCGAAGGGCACCTGAGCGCATACGAGTGTCCAGGCCATGAATCCTCCGGTAAGTGAAACTACCACCGATACTATAACAAACCATTTTGCCCAGTTTCCCGCGCAACTGTCAAGCACGTATGCAAGCGACGGATTGGGAAGCGCGGCTAACTGCGGCTGGAGCATAACGCCGAAGCAGAGCACCGTGACAAGTACGTATAGCATGATTGCGAGAGAGAACCCGGTAACTGTAGCCTTACCGATATCCTTACTTCTCCGTGCGCGTCCTGCCATCATTACGGCGCCCTCTATGCCCATGAAGCTCCAGATAGTCACAAGCATGCAGGAGGAGAACTGATCGCTGACGTATCCGAGTGCCGGAAATGTGGAATGGCCCCAGAAGTCGACGGTGAACATGCCGACTTGACAACAGATTATAAGCACCCCGATTATCAGGATGAGACATCCGAATTTTATGACGGCAAGCAGTGTGTTGAGAAAAGAGGCCGACTGGATCCCTTTTGAAACTATGAAGAACATAGTCCAGATCAGTGCCGATCCGAAGGCGATCGTGACCCATGCATGCTGATGAAACATCGGGAAGAACGACGCCAGTGACTCATTCAGCATCGCCACATACGTCACGTTGCCGAGGATGACGCAGAGCCAGTAGCCCCATGCCATATTAAACCCGATGTAGTTCCCGAAGCCAACTTGCGCGTACTGGTAAATGCCGGCCTTCAGATCCGGACGCGAATCTGCCAGTCGTTTGAACACACCCACAAGAAATAGCATTCCGGCGCCGGTGAAGAGCCAGGCCATTATCACCGCCCCCAGTGAGGCGTTACGAGCCATATTCTGTGCAATGTTAAAGATACTGCTCCCTATTACCGATCCGAACACAATGGCCGTAAGTCCCCAGAACCCAAGCTGCGCCTGAGAATTGTTACCTTTAGTCGGCGCTGAGAAATCCTTATTTTTACCCATAGTTTGAGAGCCCGACTATACCTGCCGGGTTTAAAATACATGTTTTAAGTCATCTTTTGCGCAGCTCCCAGAATGTAACGGCGGCTGCCGCAGCAACATTCAGGGAATCTACGTCATGAAACATAGGAATAGTGACAACATAATCAGCCGAAGTTATCACCTTCATTGGCAGGCCGTCTCCTTCTGTTCCGAACACAACTGCGAGACGTTCGATTTCCTTTAAAACATCGCAATCAAGATTTATTGCGTCTTTGCTCAGTGCAAGCGCTGCAGTCTTATATCCTGAGGCAGATAATTCGGCAAGGGGATCCGCACTGACACTCCAGGGCACTGTGAACACCGTACCCATGGATACTCTGACAGCCCGACGGTTAAGGGGATCACAAGTGTCAGCGGATAATATCACCCCGTCTACATTGAGCGCCGAGGCCGATCGGAAGATAGCTCCGATGTTGGTCGTGTCTGTCACGCTCTGAAGCACACATATCAGTCGGCCGTTCTCGGCAATCTCAGCCACGGAACGCAGCTTTTTACGCTTCATCGCGCAAAGTACGCCGCGCGTAAGAGTGTAACCGGTGAGGGACGAAAGCACTGCACGGTCACCGGTATAGACCGGAATGTCGCCACAGCGTGATATGATTTCGGCAGCATCACCCTCGATATGGCGGCGTTCGCATAAAACAGCCACCGGCTCGTAGCCTCTATTAAGTGCAACATTTATCACTTTAGGGCTTTCAGCAATGAATAAACCTGATTCGAAGCCGCTGTTATTCTTCAGCTGGGCCTCTGTGAGAGAGGCAAACACTGCGACTTCGGGGCGCCCTATATCTGTAATTTCTATTATTTTCACAATGCAAAGTTAATAAATATTTTCTATCAGCTTTAATTTTCGCCCTCTCTATTATCATAGATTAATGATTATTTCGTTTTTAAAAGAGACTTTAAACCATTTCTCAGAAGAAAACCTGACAGTATGATGAATAAAAAGACTCTGAAGGATAAATTGCTTCCCGCATGGAAAGATCTGATTTCGTACTTTAATGTGAAGGAGGATCTGGAACCGCAGAATGACATTGAATTGAGTATCCGCTCAGGTGTCTCCTTTAAGGGTGCACAGCTTCTTACGCTCATTTTTGCAATTTTCATTGCTTCTCTTGGTCTGAACACGAACAGTGTTCCCGTCATAATCGGTGCGATGTTGATATCACCGCTGATGGGCCCGATCATCGGTATGGGTCTCGGAATTGGTATCCAGGATATAACGCTCGTGAAGAGAAGCCTGAAGAATATCTCGGCGGCTGTAATCGGTTCTCTCCTCGCTTCAGCACTCTACTTCCTTATTTCACCTCTTTACGATGGCGCGAGTCAGCTGCTGGCCCGCACGTCGCCCTCGATATATGATGTCTTCGTCGCTCTTTTTGGCGGTGCGGCAGGTATTCTCAGCATTGCTTGCAAGAATAAGGGACAAGTACTCCCCGGGGTAGCAATAGCCACTTCTCTGATGCCTCCCCTCTGCACGGCCGGCTATGGTCTGGCCACGATGCAGATGCATTTCTTCCTCGGTGCGCTCTATCTCTTCTTCACTAATATGATCTTCATCTTTTTTGCAACGTGGATAGGTGTCAAACTGATGGGATTCAAAAAGGTGGTCTATCAGAATGAGAAGCGTGCCAGAAGGATACATCTTGTGGCCTATTCCGCAGTAGCACTGACAATCGGCGTGTCTGTCTATCTTACTGTAGTAATGATTAATCACAACATATTCCTTGATAAGGCTTCTACCTTTGTCGAGAACGAAATGGTGTTCCCTAACACTCAGGTTCTCAGCCATAAGGAATATGTGGAGAAGGGGAAGAAATATATAGACGTCACCCTTATCGGAGAGGCATTGCCCAAGGATTCACTCCAGCTGGCGATGATGAATAAACTCGATAGCGTAGGTCTTGGCGGGACCGTACTGCAGATCAAGCAGGGCTTCTCGCTTAATAAGACCGAACTCGACGATAGCCGTAACGCTGATCAGTTCTACCAGATGTTGCAGAATGAGATCGCACGCCGACAGATTATTGTTGATTCGCTCAGGGGTGTGATTTCGGCCCGTAGTCAGTTTGCTGATGAAGCATCCCGTCTCGCTCCGGAAATTAAGGTGCTCTTCCCGGCCGTCAGGGATATTGCCTGCGCTACGATGCTTGCCGCTTCTACTGATTCGCTTGTGACAGATACCCTCAATATGGTCTTTGTTAACTCTCGTCAGGGCATTTCTCCCGCCGAACTGAAGAAACTAACAGAATATCTTGAGGTGAGATTGCGGAAGAAGAATATTCACATTTCAGTAAACCCGGCCGGAGTGCCATGGCCGGTCAAAAAGTGAAGCGAATGAGACTGATTTCATTTTTGATTCCCGCTCTGTGTGCGACAGCCGTCTCGCAGGGAGCCCGGATTTCGTTTGAGGGAGGATCACTCCCGGTGCTGGAGTATGATGCCGAAAAGGCCTCAGGTCTCGAGAAAATATTTGTAGCCTACAATTCGTCGGAGATAACGGAAATGAGGATTGAATCTGATGATTCCGGTATGAGCCTCAAAAGATTCAGTAATCTTGGGGGTGGCTTTGCCGAACCCGTTGCATTTCGTTGGGACGGATCTGTCGCTGTGCTGGATAACCCTTCAGGCAATATGGGTTATATAGTGGAGGAAAACGGACGCAATTATTGTATCTGGCTTGTAGACTATCACGAGTATCTGCTTAAAGTGACTTCCATAACGGCTGCACGCGAGCAAGACTGTTTTTCAACGACTTTGGACTTATCGGGAAAAGGTGATGCTATTCATTATTTTACCATTGACGGTCGGCAGGCTGAATTAAGCCGTCAGTTGCAACTGTCATATTCGAATCTCAGCTGGAACGATGAGGCTGAGCAGTATTCTCAGGAGGCTTGTGTTAAGGAACTCGCTCATCTCACCTCTACTGTTGTGATTACACCGCCTCTCTACTGTAATTCTGACTTCCTTCTTACCGGCGACCGCTTCCTTAAGGCTTGGGGGAGAGAACTGAAGTATACTTCCGACGTGATCTTTGCCAACGGACTCGATGTGCACACTGTGGCCACGCAGACAAACTCGCGTGATGAAAACTCTGAGGAACCTTCAACACTGATTAAGGGGGATGCGAATGCGCTTGGCGGTTCGGCTCCGGCAGATTTTGAATTCCGCGCTTTTACTTCCGACGCTGTCGTGCACAATGAGTGGCAGATTGCCGATGATCCGGAATTTGAATATATTACATTCCGATTCAACGAGCAGACGGTAGATTATTCTTTCGTGGAAGAGGGCACTTATTACGTGCGATTCGTAGGGAGCAACAGTGATGGTTCATGCGAGGCTTTCGGTGAGACCTACACAATCAGCATAGGTGCCTCTGATTTACGCATTCCTAATGCTTTCACGCCTAACGGCGATGGTGTCAACGATGTGTGGAAGGTCGGTTATCGTTCGCTGCTTTCTTTCAGATGCACTATCTTTGACCGATATGGGAATGAAATCTTCCGTTTTTCCGATCCGGAGCAGGGCTGGGATGGAAAATACAAGGGAAAGTTGGTTAATCCCGGCGTCTATTTCTATGTGATAGAAGCGAAAGGGGCCGACGGAAAGACTTATAAGAAGGGTGGAGATATCAATATCATCCGCTCGAAAAAGTATTCCACCGGTAACGCAGAATAATTATGAGCGCCAAGATGTCTCTCCGTGAGGTGTTGTGGGTCATTGCTGTAATCATGTTGGTGTTTATAGCCATGGGGACCTGGGTTATGCTCGACTATACCCCGGGCGCCGGATTTCTCTTCTGGATAATAGTAGCGGTGCTTTCGGGCGCCGTTGCTTTGATTCTTGCCCGTAATTTCAGCAGAATATCTTTCACAGGTAAGTGGGGGGTCAATGTAGCGATTCTTTTTGTGATTGTAGCGGTTGTGGTTTCGGCGTTTTTGTTGGGATTGAACTATATGCTTGCCGATAAGGGTTCGGCTTATGAGAAATATTATATAATCGAGAAAAAGAAGACAGAGACTCGATATCATTCTAAACGCACCGGCCGTAACACGTATACCCGTGGAGCGCCATATAAAGTTTACTCCATCGAGTCTTTAAGACAGGATGGAGTAAAGAAAGAGTTCTCTGTTAACCACAAATTTTATAATTCCGTAGCTACCGGCGATACGGTCGGCGTAATGCATCGGCGCGGAAGATTAGGTATGGAGATTATAGATGTGGCCACGCTTCATCCTCTGCATCCTCATAAAAAGAAATCTAAGCGACGTTGCCGGTTTTTCGGCACTACCGGCGCAGTCAGATCGAACAACCGTTAGGACCGCATCCTTCGTGCGGAGTGTCGGAGTCTATGCCCGATATGTCCGCCCCCTGCATCGCTGCTGTCAGAACTTCCCTAAACTTCTCGTTGCTAACTACGCCTTGAAGTGCAACATCTCCCTGGAAGAGAAAGAAGGGGACGAATTCAAAGTCGGTGCGCACATCGACTTCTTCTGCATCCTGCTTCACTTCCTCCTTATATTCCTCACTTGCAAGCACGAGTCTTATTGCAGTGGCGTCTAATCCGGACTCTTCACCGATTTTTACCAGTAATTCTCTGTCGGAAAGAAGGAGCCCTTCTTCAAAAGTTGCCTTAAAGAGCCTGAAGTTGAGTTTTGAGAGTTGTCCGGGCGTAAGATGCCCAGAAGCGAACTTCATAAGGCGATGGGCATCCATCGTGTTGCAGACCTTAACGTTAGCCATATCGTAGGTGAGACCGACTTCCGTAGCCATTCTCGTAATCTTCGCCATACGTCGTTCGGCATGTTCGCGGGTCATCTCGTGGCCATCCATAAAACGGCTCAGCATTGTCTGTACGGGCACGACCGGAGCCGTCGGGTTAAGCTGATACGCCTTATATTCAAGCCGTACGGGCTGCGTCAGCTCAATGGAGTGAATTACTTCTTCGAGCTTTTTCTCTTCTATGTAGCAGTAGGGACATTGAAAATCCGACCAGATTTTAATAATCATAATGATTCGTTTTAATTGTACTCTTAAAACGCTTAGGATGGGTTATAAGTTTGCTATGAGGTTGATCAGTTGCTCTGCAGAAGGCATAGGGTCATCGTCAAATGTGGAGGTGATTGTCAGGTCTTTGTCAATGACGTATACCCTGGGTATTCCTCCGGAGGCAAAGAGATTATAAATTTTGCGGTCGGGTTGCGGTGAGTAGGGTAGAGTGAGTCCTGTGCTGCTCCAGTAGTCATCGATTTGAGCGTCATCTTCTTCGCGGGCAATGCAGATGATACGTTCCAGGAGACCTTTACCATCAAGATACTCGTACACTTTCTGAATCTCTGGCAGTTCTCTGCGGCAGTCACCACAATCTGTATTGAAGAAAACTATCATTCCACCGATCCCCTTAAAATTGCTCGTGCTGAACGTCCGGCCATCAGACATCTCAACTCTGAACTGCGGGCATTCATCTCCCGGCAACAAGGATGTGTATTCCGGTTCCTCGTCATTAATACAAGAACAAGTCAGCACGCCAATTACCAGTGAAATCCCAAATTTATTTTTCATCTTGTACTGTATCATAAAAATTCCGTTGAGTAGATTGCAAAATTACATAAATTATTTGATAAGTGTACCACCGTCGGTTTTTCCTTGTATTCAAAAAGTGAATGCGCCTCACCCTGAATGCTTTCAGGGTGAGACGCAAAAGAATCAATTTGGTATGAGTTTCTATTTAATTCTTATCGGTAGATGAGTCTTTATCGACACCCGGCATAAAATTGACCGGAAGGGTGAATGTTGATGCCACCGGTTTGCCCTCTTTTTCCGATGGAATCCAGTTGCCGGAGGTCGCGAGCACTGCATTGACCGCCTCTGCATCACATACCTCTCCACCACTTCTCATTACTTTCGGATCCTTGACATTGCCGTTAGCATCGATAGTGAACTGAACGATGACTCTTTTCTGTTCGTTTAAGTCGGCAGGACAGGTGATCTTAGAGCCAAGAAATTGCATGAGAGCCTGCATTCCTCCCCTATACTCAGCAAGTTTCTCAACTGCAAGCGGCGCATTCACCTCTGTTGATCCTCCTACGCCTGCTTGCACACCGGCTTTCTTGGTAGTGATCATGATTTTCCCTTGCGGATAAGCAGGATCATTCTTAATCACTGACATGCTTCCGATTTCATCGGAGGGTACAGATTGCAGATCACCGGTGAAAAGTTTGCCGTCGATGAAAATTGCCGGGAAGCTTTCATTGGACTGTGCTTTCTCTACGGGAGCGGATGTTTCAGCACTCGCAATAGATGGTTCGGTAGTTTCGGTTGCCGCGTCAACCCGGCTGTTAGTGTCTGATTCAGCAGGAGCGGCAGCCGACAATGCATTCGGCATTTGCACGGATGCCTGAGATTGATTAACTTTGCTTCCTGTAACGGCCGGAGCCGCAGAAGCGGGGAGCAGGGTAGTGTGGCTCAGCATGTCAGTTACTCTTGCTACTGAAGGCTGGGTGAGCGCAACAAGTGCTACTGCGGCGAAAGCCGGGAGTGCCAGAGTCGCGAAGCGTCGCGACGGAGCAGTTTTTTTCATCATCATCATGGTTAATCGTTTTTTAAGTTGACTATGATTCAGACTGTCGGCCAGGACGGGCAATCTCGCGCCGACAGTCATTTTTATTAGCATCATCTGATATCTTGCAGGGTTTTCTCCGGCTATAATCCTGTCTACTTCAAATTCATGATTCTCCTTCATAAGGCGCATCATCAGCCAGGCAGAGGGTGAAAACCATTGAAGAATAAGAGTGACCTGAGCAATAATTAGGTCTGCCCAGTGATTGAGTGCTATGTGAGCGCGTTCATGAGCAAATATAAGCGAAAGATTCTCATTCAGATCCTCCGGCCGAAGAATGATGAATCTGCCCCAGCTGAAAGGTCCCGGAGCAACGGGAGTTACCACTTCAGTGATTCCACCGATGATTCTTTTATCCCCGCCCTTAATCATTCTTCGTAGGCGGAAAATGTCTATGGCGGAGAGAAGCGTGCTTATTCCGACTCCGGCGATATATATCCAGATAGCCGTCCTTATCCAGAAGGAATCTCCGCTCGTAGGCCCGGATTCTGTCATTACGGCCTGCAGTTCCGATATCTCCACTCCGTTAGCAATCATTACTGTATTGCCTGTGCTGAAGTCAATTATGGGTATGACCGGAACTAACCAAGCCACAAGATATATACCTATCAGCACAAATCTGTTGAACCTGAAAAACGTTGTGTTGGCCAGAAATAATTTATACGCCAGATACAGTAGCGTCATCACCAACGCAACCTGAAGCATATAGTTCAAAACAGCACCCATAGCCTACTCCTTTCTCTTTATTATTTATTTCTGCGATTCTATCATGTCGATCAGCTCGCGCAATTCATCTGTGGAAATCTTCTCCTCCTTTACGAGCGATGACACGAACCGAAGGTATGATTTGCCAAAAAATCTATCCACCAGGCCACCGACAGATTTTTCACGCCATGCAGCCCCATCGACCAAAGGATAGTATCTGAACGAATTTCCGATTGCCTCATGGCCGAGCCACCCCTTGCTTTCCAATCCCCTCACGAAGGTGGAGACGGTGTTGAAGTGAGGTTTGGGCTCATCCATTTTTTCGATGACTTCCCTTACGAACATAGGGCCGTGCTGCCAGAAGCAGACCATTATGGCTTCCTCTTTCGGTGACAGTTTCTTTATATCTTGTTCCATAATTCTAACTTTACGACAAAAGTATAACTAAAAAATTAGTTTAGCAACTAAATTAATAGTTATTAACATATTTTAATAGTTTAAGTAAAGGCGCACCCACCCGTAGGTGCTATGAATTGCCCATTACTCCGAAATCCTCCGAATTCTGCACTATGCATTGAGATTTAGTCACTTTTTGTGTGGACATTCCGTGTACTTTTATTAAATTTGTAGAATGGATGTAAAACTTCTGTTAAGCATAAGCGTTCAAATTACTGACGTGCATTTCAGCAATCCCTAATCACATCTGAATGAGAATGAACAGCAATAGATATTTGCACAGAGCCGGAACGGCTCTGTGCGCCGGAATAATGATGTTGACAACAGCCTCATGCGATAAGGACACCGCTGTCAATGAAGAATTCGAGATTGTCAATCCCGGCGAGTCTTCCACTCAGTTTCCGGTTGAGGAAGTGACAGCCCCTACGGCTATTTTAGGTAATCTGGGCGAAGCCGAATCACTTCTGCATGGAGCCTTCACTAACATTGTGGACCCGGCATCTGCGAGGGTGATCATCGTCGATAATGAATCATTGAAGGCACAGGAGCAGACATTGGTCGAAGCCTACGCACGCGGCACTCTTATTGTCGTCTTTAATCCCGATAGTATGGAAGTGTCGCAATGGAGCGACAAAAACAATGTCTTCTATGCCGGTCCGGAAGAAGACGAAGATTGCGCATTCTATGCGTTCAACAACCGCGGCTCTTCTTATATGCAGCGCACCCGACTTGTGATCGATGAGGATGACGTGCCTCTTTTCCATCTCTGCAGTTGGGTCAACAGTGTTGCCGATTTGAGTTTGAGAGGAGTCGATCTTCGAAGCAAGGATATCAGAAAGCGTTTCGCCCCGCAGAAAGTGTCGCATACGTTCGAGATCAAGCTTGACGAAAAGCAGATCCTTGACGGGCATTGGGCAAGTGCCGGACAGTTGGCGCTGACGACAATGGCGAATGTCACTTATAATATTTATCCGCTGCATGTGTTCGACGGCGATGCTCCCGGCGATTATTATGCTGTGGAGGCTGAACTCGTGTTGCATAACGCTCCCCTCAATAATGGCCTCTGGACCCGTCGTCGCGGAGATGAACTCGCCCATATTTGCGGACTCTATCTCAACAGTTTCGACGTCTCTGCAAGACTGCTGCGCAAATCGGGCGGCGTTATTTCTGAAAGCGGATCTTATTCCTTCGCTCCCGGAACGGGAGTTCATCCTCTTTCGGCCGATGATGCCACATCTTACAATCCCGGATTTGAATGGAATCTTGGCGCGACTGTATCTGGTGGAATTCCGGATTCCAAGAATAATCACCTCCTGACCACTTTCAACAACTGGACCTGGAATAACTCAGGCTCCGAGGAGCTTCCCGGCTTAGCGATCAGTAATAATCAGGATAATGCCGTTGTGCAATACTCCCTCTCCGTCAACGGAATGCCGACAGAAAGCGATGACATAACCGTAACGGCCGTTCCCGATCTCACCACCGGCGACATCACGTTCAGATATTCATGGATATGGAGAATAGCCGATGTCAATGAATCTTCTGACGATCGCTTCTATATGCTTGTCGATCTTGATCCGATATACAGGGCTTATCAGTGGATCAATGCCGGACAGATGAATATCGGTGAGTTCGGAAAGGACGTTTCTTTGGGTCAGTCATCGTTCAGATTCCCGCTTACGCCTCCCAACCGAGTGGCAACCGGTAGCGCGGTGCTCCGAAATTCCGCTGATGCTTCATATTATATCCGCGATATCAGGTTGTGGCGTGATAAGGATATGACTGAAACTCCCGATATTATTGTTCCGCAGACAATCTGCACTCCCGGTGCGCATGGCGGATCCGGTATCAGCGCTACGATGCTGATTCTTCCTGCCGGAAATTATACAGTGTCAGGCGTGAGATATTCTGTAGAGAATGATCAGCCGGTTGACGAACACGTGATAGTAAATCGCACTCCGATCACTGTAACTGTCGGCGGTAATGCGCAGATCGATTTCGGTTCGGACATCTTTACAGTGCTTTAAATTGCACTTTGTCGATAAATATTATCCAGGTAGAATCGATAGTAAATAATACTTTGCCTCCTCAGGGAGACATAAAGAGAAAACTGTCATGCGACATAATTGTAGACTTAATCTCAGGAATATGGTCCGCATTATGTCGGCGACAGTTTTCTTTTTATTCACATTCCTCATCTTTTTCTCCTGCCGACATGGTTCGGCTAAGAAGAGGGGGGAGGATGGCGTATCTTTAAGGCAGGTGCTCTATGTCCAATCGCTTTATAACCATCACCCGGGTGAAGAAATATTACCCGAACTGGAGGCCGTGACGGATAGCATGAGAAGAGAGGGACGCAATCCATATTATTTCGCGGCCCTCAATATCCTTATCGACCGCCTTTTCTCCGTAGGCCGCTATGTGGAGGCCGACTCACTTGCCGTCAGGATGATGTACGAAGCCTTTGAGGATAACGATTCGCTCGCAATGGCGATGGCAAAACGTGTCAGGGCTCAGATGTTTTTCAAACTTTCTCAGCCCGAACGGGCGCTTCGGGAACTTGAACCGGCAGTAGGATTCATTTCCAGTCCGATCCACCATAACGTTTCGGAATTCGGAACTGCGACAAGTATCCGCGAATGGTTGTGGATCATAGCCCGCGAAATGGGTGATACGATGCGGATGAATCAGGCGGGCATGGCATACGCCCGGATGGTAAGACAAAACTGCAGGGAAAATAATTGGATGGATTCGACGGGGCATTATCCGGCTACTGCCCTTGCATTCCTTGCGGAGAGGGCATTCTCCCGCGGTGATATCCGGAGCGCAAAGCTTTATCTTGACAGTGCGGGGCATGAAATAAGACCTTCCATTCCTTCACGTGCTTATGAACATCTTTACTCCGTGAGAAGCATGGTACGGGCTTCAGGGAGAGACTGGAATGGAGCCCTCGCCGATGCTGACACTCTTATATGTGCCCATAAGGATTTCCCCTGGTTCTATGTCAAGGATCTGCTCCTGAAAGCCGGAATTCTAAATATGGCCGGACGCCATGAGGAGAGTGCCGAGGTATATTCAGAATACGTCGCTTTTCGTGACTCCTTGTCGCGGAAGATTACTGACAGACGCCTGCAGGATCTGACACTTCTCTATCGCACGGAAATTGACAGGGAACAGAAACGGGCCGAACGATTCCGACTTTATGCTCTGGCCACCGTTATTATGCTACTTGTAGTGCTTCTCGCCCTTTCTCTGTTGAGAGCGGAAAGAGTGAGGAAACGCAACCGCATATTAGTGGAACGCCTCAAGGAGTTCGATCACGCTGCTATGTCTGTAGTCCGCAAGGATGAGAAGCAAGTGAGTGGGGAAATCTCTTTGATTGATAAGCTCGACAGGTATATGGATCATGAGAAACCTTATACTGATCCCGCACTCAGTCGCAAGGAACTTGCAGAGTTCTGCGGTATTTCTCAGGATAATCTCGGCCAGCTCATCAAGTCGGAGAAGGGGATGTCGGTTAGAAACTATATCAATTCCTACAGGCTCGAGGAAGCGCGTCATGTGTTGGGCTCTGAGTCAGAGGAAAGTATAGGAGATCTTGCCGTGAGGCTTGGTTTCGGCACTTCCCGCACGCTCCAGAGAGCTTTCAAGGAGCGTTATGATATGTCGCCTACGCAATATCGAACCGCAACTCAGGAACTAAAAGGGTCTGGTAATCAATAATTTGAAAATTGTCGCATCGTAAGGATGTTTTTGTCGCATCCTATTTTTATATTTTAATTACAGAAATGTTATTTTTGCGTGCCTGATTGAGACCATTTTGATGGTTTCAACACTTCAGCGTGATTGGTTTCCGTCTTGGAATCCTGTTTTTGGAACTAACTGACATAACATTTCTTAAATGACAGCTGACAGATTTTTATTCTTAACCGCGGTGAAGTCGTTGATGAGAAAGACCGTATGGATTGCCGCTTCGGTTTCTTCATGTCTCCTTTCATCATGCCACGACGGTATGCCTGATTTTAATCCTGCGGGGAATACACCGGATAATTTTCAAGGCACAGCCTCCGAATTGATCTTAGGGCCTGAAACGGCCGGATTCGACGGCCATACATTTACTCTTGCCTTGGAGGCACCGGACGGAACAGTAATTAGACGAACAGGGCTCCATGAGAGGCGGAATATCAAGTCGCATCTAAAACTCTCCACCGGACTTTCTGACGGTATCTACCGTCTGCTATATCTCGAATATCCTATCACGGATAATCCGGCCCTGAAGGATCTGGCTGATCTCTTCTCAACCACTCAGTATGGACTCGGAAGCAGGATAGAGATTAAGGACGGAGTGTTCTCTGTGCTCGATTATTATAATGAGGAGATAGGGCTGCCGGGACGCGGCACAGCCGAAGAACCATATGAAATATCGTCGTATCAAAGTCTCATCAGGCTTGCTACAATTGTGAATAATGAGGAGACAAACGAACTCATCACAAAAGATACTCACTTCCGGCAGACGGGTAAGATTGATATGTACCAGGCATCGCGGGAGGCCGACCGCCGATACGGTTGGTTGCCAATAGGCGCTGTCTCATCTCTGCCGTTCCGCGGTCACTATCATGGAGCCGCGCTCTCCACTCTCATTATTGATCGTCCGAATTCGGCAGCCGTTGGTCTGTTCGGATATGTGCATAATGCGGAATTTTCAGATATCAAGCTCTCCAACTCTGCGATTTCAGGTAATTTCGCGGCGGGTGGTATTGCAGGAGCATCCTTGATGTCGGGCACGGAGAGAGGCCTCGTGACTATAACAGGATGCGAAGTGTCGGAATGTGAAATCACCGGTAGCGATGAATCTGTTTCTGTCGGTGCATTTCTCGGCGCAGTAGATATGCAGTCGAGAGCCTATTTCCAGAACTGCACCTCAAGAGAGAATGGCATCAAGGCCTCTTACAACGCAGGCGGATTTGTCGGAGGGAGTGGCCTATATTCTTCTGTCGCGTTCAGTTCCTGCCGGAATAATTCTTCCGTTACATCTGATTACTCCGGTGTCGGGGGACTTATAGGTTCGTGCGACACGGTGCAGGTGACGGCATCTTCAAATTCCGGCAGAATTGTCGGCGCCTCACGCTATGCAGCGGGCGATACGAAGCACGCTGCGATCGGTGCCGGTGGCCTGGTGGGTGGTACGGGTACGGCCACGGTGACATCCAGTTCCAACACCGGTACTGTTTCCGGCTATGCCGGAGTCGGTGGTCTCGTTGGCAGTTCGCGCGTAAAGGGTAGCGACACGGAGGCCTATATGTATAACAACGTGATGTGTCGATATTCATGGAATGAAGGATCGGTGACCGGCACGGAGGCGGTAGGAGGAATCACGGGTGAGGCACAGGCCGGAACTTACGCTGTCTATAATAAGGGAAACATATCAGGCACTCGTTACGTGGCCGGAATAGCGGGTTGTACCTCGATAGCCGTTACTCACAATGCTGTCAACCTTGGCAAGATCTCGGGAACGGATTATGTGGCCGGAGTTGTAGGGAAGACAACTTTCGGTTCGCTTGCTCTTGATCATAACTATGGAGAGGTTTCATCCACGGGCACGCATATGGGAGGCATAACGGCACTGGCAGGCAATAATACCGTGATTCATTATTGCGGTAATTATGGCTCGCTGAATTATTCGGGCAAAGGCCCTGTAGGTGGGATCGTCGGTGAGATTGGCGATCCACGTAAATGGACAGCGATGAATATCACCGAGTGTGTCATAGGTTCGGCGGAGGTCGTCATGGGTATTCTCGGTCCGGTAATGGCAGTAGTTAGTCCCGCTATCGAGGAACTAAGCGAGACTCTTGAGATTTTTCTCCATGTGACGGAAACCTCTACCGACGGTCTGCTCCTGATCACTGATACGATCCTCTGGCAGATGGGTCTTGAGGAGATGATAGGAGAGGCCGGCGTGACTCATCTTTCAGAGACGCTTACTCAGCAAGTGGCGGCGATCAATAATGATGTGAAGTCTGAGATGGGAAAACTGCGCCGGAGTTCGCCGGTAATGCTTCATTCATTCAATTCCAATATCATCAACACCTACTATGTCGATGAGATCGATAAGGTGCTTGCATACTATGAGTCGGGCGGCGGCGATTTGAAATTTAATGAGAAAATCAATGTGGCACGCGAGGAAAGGGAAGAGGCTCTCGAAAAGAAGCATAAGACCGATGAGATCATTCATCAGGTAGTGAGCGGCGTGTGCATTGTGGTCAGCACAGTTGCCGCGATCGGAGGTCTCGTGGCAACCGGTGGTGCGGCCCTTCCGTTTGTACTGGCAGGGTCAGTGGCTTCTGTCGCAGGAGGACTGAATGCGATCACAAAGTCGTGCCTTGAGTTTGAAGAGAACGCGGTCATTATCTCGCAATGTATCAATGCCGGAAATATCTCTTCAACGTCAGGATCTGATATAGGTGGTATCGTGGGGCGCCTTCAGGACAACAGTATTATCCGCGACTGTCTGAACACTGGCGATGGTCCCGGACACGGTTATCCTTTTGTCGGTAAGACCGGAAATGCTGTGATTCAGCAGCGTCTTCTCTCGCTCTGTGAATACTCTTCCTGGAGTGAGCTCTCAACTTCTGCATCACCGGGCCGGGTGATCTGGAATCCTGATGCGAATGCAAGTTTCATCAAGTCTCAGTGGGATCATCACTCAGTAACCATCCTCAACGACAAGAGAGATGTTGCCGATCCGGCTACATATAGCGCTGTAGATAAGAACTGGGCGATCAACTCCGCCGGTGCATTATGGAGCATCCCGGGAGGCCTCCCGAATTCATTTCCCGTCCTGTCGCGTTCGGAAATGACTGAATGAAATATATTCCTCTAATTCAATTGAACTTAATCAATCATGAAAATAAGAATGAAAGGTTTTGCACTCCCCGCGACCCTGTTTCTGTCTGGAATATTTGCAGTGTCGTGTCATGACGATCTCGATATGCCCGGCACTGATCCGGGACTCTCAAACGGAGTAGGGCATATTATTACATCTTTCTCGCTCGACGCGTCGCATTTTCGTGTGGGCGAAGATGTTGATTCAGTGCGCATCGCATTGATTTCCCGCAGCGGAGCGTCTCAATGTTTCGGAGCCGGAGTGCTCCATGAGGCAGGCGCTGTCCGCTTCAATATGGCCGTGCCTGATACGACGGTGATTGCCGATGGGTCGTATATCCTCACCATGCGCAATGCAGTAGGAGGCTCCATCCAGGGGCGTCTTTCCGCTACGTTTAAATCTCATATCCTTTCGTCGGTGTCAATCATTTTACCCTCCTATATGCTCGACGGTGAGGGCACGGAGGAAAATCCATATCTCATTCAGAATGATGATGATTTCTCGATGTTCCTTATCAATCTCGCCGATGATGAAGAGAGTTATGGCGCCGGACTTAAATTTCTCCAGACAGCGGATGTAAATGCACCCGATCAGAGCACGCTGATTCCGGGGCGCGGTTACTGGGGCGCACCGTTCGCAGGAATCTACGATGGCGGAGGCCATCATATCCGCAATCTCTACTATAGAGGAGCAGGCCGGGATGGTTCCGATAGCCGGATCGGTCTTTTCAATACATTGCTCGGCACTGCTACAGTGGAGCATCTAAATATGTCGAGTGTGGCTGTCTCCGGTATATATAATATGACGGGAGCTGTGGCAGGAACTGTCTCCGGCGATGTCCTGTTATCTGATATTTCGGTGTCAGGATACCTGGAGGATGGTTATGCGATGGGCGGCCTTATCGGCAACGTCGCATCAGGCACGCTTACAGTCGATAATGTGCGCCTTAGTGTCGGGATAAGAGGAACTAATGATATCGGCGGAATCGTGGGACGTCTCGATAATGGAGCAGCCCTTAAGGTTAACGGGGTGACGACTCCCGACACGCATTTCTATGTTGAGGGGAAGAGTAGTGTCGGCGGAATTGTCGGTCGTTCAATTGGAATTTGTAATATTTATAATGTCACGCTCAGTCATAAGGTGAGCGGCGAAGATTCTGATGTGCGCACGATAAAGGGAAGTGGTGAAGGAATCGGTGGAATTATAGGTACGGTTACTTCGGATGCCCATACACAGACCCTTCGTCATTGCCATGTGCAGTGTCCGGTAGGAGGCGATGGATCAAACGTAGGCGGAATCGTGGGTCAGGCTACGCATGGGAATCCGCTGCGCATGGATGATTGCCGAATGTATTCAGTGGTATCCGGTCGCAGATGTGTCGGCGGCATCATAGGGAAGGCAGATTTCAGGAATGGCTATGGAATGGAGATTGAAGGTGAGGATTATGCTACG
Organism: uncultured Muribaculaceae bacterium; assembly: GCA_947178505.1. Taxonomy (GTDB): domain Bacteria; phylum Bacteroidota; class Bacteroidia; order Bacteroidales; family Muribaculaceae; genus Lepagella. The sequence goes on from CAMWYR010000004.1 coordinate 73,887, forward strand.
CGCGTTGCGGCCGATGATGCGGATGCAAAGGTCAGCGGGTATGAGAATACCGGTGGTTTCGCCGGATGGTGGAGCGGTAAACTCACTCTTAAATCAAAGGTTAAGATCAACGTTCCTGTGAGCGGTGATATCTCCACCGGCAGTGCGTTCGGCTCCGTAATTAATTCAACCATAGAGATTCCTGGTTTCCTATTCGGACAGACTGTGTCAGGAAGTGGCTCGACATTAAGGGTTAACGGTTCGGATAAAACCGGAGGTGTCGCCGGAACTATTGATGGTTCCACTCTAAAGGGCGGGATTAAGTTTAGTCTTTCTGAAAGCGCTGCATCCTGCGTCGTTCCACAGTCAGGCTGCTTCTCGCCAGATTTCGACTGTGTTGTATCAGGACGCACATGCACAGGCGGCATTGTCGGATATTCAAAAAACAGCAGTATTACTAATATATGCTCGGCTGCGGCCGTCACCGGTTCGGCCTACGTAGGAGGCCTGGTCGGTAATGTGGTCGACACAAACGGAAAAACAAGAATTGAAGACGTAGTTTTTTTTGGACGTTTAAATTGTGCCGTAGCTGAGGATGTCGGCGGCATTGCCGGATATTTCGATTGTCAGTATGGAGGCACGATCACTGATTGTATCAATTATTCCGCAATAAACGGCCGGGTGAACACGGGTGGTCTCTTTGGCCGTATCTATAAAAAGTATCCGGATAACAAACCGGATGCGCTGCTGAATGTCAGTTGGTGTGTCAACATGGGTGAGATCTATGGTTTGACCCATATCGGAGGTATCATCGCAAATCACGACGTGCCTTATGAGAAGGCGAAGGGGGGCACGGTTGATGATGAAGCTAATTTCTTCGTGCAAAACTGTATGAATTCGGGCAGGATCACCGGCGACAGCAGTTCGGGCGGTTCAGGTGGTATCGGCGGAATCATAGGTTTCTCAGGAGCATTTATCGATCTCAGATATTGCACGAATCATGGTGATATCCTTGGTAAAGGACCGTTTCATGGCATCGGAGGCATCGCCGGGTCAATTGGCTCGGATCCGCCTGATGCGCTAATCTTCACAGGCTACCGTAACCTTGAGGTGAGGGAATGTCTGAACACAGCCACTGTAGATGCCGACAATAGCTCGTCGTATGTCGGTGGTGTGATCGGATATCAGGAGGAAGGTAAGAAGAGCGACGTATCCGACTGTCAGAATATAGGCCCTGTCCCTTGCAAGCTGAGTCATGATTCCGGAGGCGTCATCGGTTGTGTAGATCACCTAACGAACATCTACCGCTGCATAAACAGGGGGATGGTTTCGCACGGAAATGCGCTTATCGGTACGCACAAGGCAGGTTCTATCTTTTCGCACGGTGAACTCTATTATCTCGAGGGCACCGGGAAGGGGTGGCCGAGTGCGGTGATGATTGATGAGATTGAATTCAGTAACGTCTGTGCATTCCAATGGTTTGATTTCGCTCATGTGTGGGATAACAATGACGACGGTCCATATCTCCGCCGTGTTCCCTGGCGCGATTACAAGGTGAGATGATCAACAAAAGAACCATAATTCCATTTTCGCGGCTGATTTCTTATTTTGAATTTGTGAGATTTCAAAAACTTTTGTAATTTTAGTCAGAAGTTCATAAGAGCAACATAAGAGACGGCTAAAAACCTGACATCATGATTTCTTTCATAATAGCATTTGTAGCGCTTGTCGCCGGATATTTTATCTACGGCGCGTTGGTGGATCGTATTTTCAAGACGGATCCCTCGCGGCCCACGCCTGCCTCAACTATGGCAGATGGTATTGATTACGTGGCTATGCCTACGTGGAAGGTCTATCTTATTCAGTTTCTTAACATTGCGGGAGTCGGGCCCATCTTCGGTGCGATAATGGGCGTGATGTATGGTCCGGCCGCATTCCTATGGATTGTGTTCGGCACTATCTTCGCCGGTGCCGTGCACGACTTCATCTCCGGGATGATCTCCCTGCGTCTCGGCGGTAAGTCGCTGCCTGAAATTGTGGGTTCGGAACTTGGGAAGAAGATTAAGTTTATCATGAGCCTCTTTACGTGCATCCTTCTCGTGATGGTGATCGCCGTCTTCGTGCGCACGCCTGCTAATCTGCTTGCAACCCTCACTCCCGAGCATCTTGACGCCACGTTCTGGGCCGTATGCATATTCCTCTATTACGTTCTTGCAACACTTCTTCCTGTCGACAAACTGATAGGAAATCTCTATCCACTGTTCGGGTTCGCATTGCTGTTTATGGCGGTCGGGATTATGAGCTATATGGTATTTAACGGTGTGGAGATTCCCGACGGTTTCTCAGAAGGCTTGTTCAACCGTCACCCTGCAGGTGAGGCGGCGCCGATATTCCCGATGATGTGCATCTCGATTGCGTGCGGCGCGATTTCCGGATTCCACGCCACGCAGAGCCCGATGATGGCCCGCTGTCTCAATAATGAGAAGCATGGGCGGAAAGTTTTCTACGGCGCTATGGTATCTGAGGGTGTCGTGGCGCTCATCTGGGCGGCCGCAGCGATCGCGTTTACCGGAGGCTACGATAAACTTGCATCCTATATGGCTTCTAACGGACAGGATGCGGGCATACTTGTGCATGAGGTTTGCGTCAACTGGCTGGGAGCATTCGGAGGCGTGCTTGCTATCTTGGGGGTGATCGCAGCTCCGATCACGACGGGCGACACGGCTATGCGCAGTCTGCGCCTCATCGTGGCTGATGCGTTAGGCGTGAGTCAGAAGCAGTTTGTAAAGCGTCTGCTCGTAACGTTGCCTATAATTGCGCTCAGTTTCCTTCTGCTGAGGGTTAATTTCGATATCCTCTGGCGCTATTTCGCGTGGTGCAACCAAACCCTTTCTATATTCACGCTGTGGGCCTGCAGCGTATATCTTGCAAAGGCGCGGAAGGCTTATCTCATCACGATGATTCCGGCAATGTTCATGACGGCTCTCTGCGTCACCTTCATCTGCTATGCTCCGCTCGGAGCATACGCCGAAGGTTTCGGGCTACCGCTCGAATATGCCGAGTGTCTGGGTGTGCTCATTACTCTGATATTTACGGGGCTTTTCTTCAACTGGAAGCGCAATGCCGATGCCGGCAGACTGGATCTTGGAGTCGGGAAAGGAGCCTGACAATCACTCATTCCCGGCTATCACCGGTTATGGTGCGTATATCGAGCAGGGGAGAGTCGATAGTCAATGGAATCTCGGGAGGCTCGTTTTCCCGTGGTGATATGATATTTTGACGCGGAATCGGATTTCTGAATTCCGCGTCAATCTTTTTTGCGGCCTCCGGATTCAGATATGTGAGATAGTAGTAATAGGGCAGGTGCTCGCCTCCCATACTCTTAAGATGTGGCGTCTCAAACTGCAGGTCGATCAGTTTGCCTCCGTCTTGCTTCATAAATTCGCATAGCCCTACGAGGGCGAGCTTGCTCCCTGAAGACACGCGCGAGAACATACTTTCCCCCATGAAGCAGCCGTTGATATAGATGCCGTAGAGTCCGCCGACAAGTCGGTCATCCTCTCGGTCCCATACCTCGACACTCTTGGCTATTCCTTCTTCATAGAGCAGAGTGTAGACTCGGCGTATCTCCGGAGTGAGCCATGCGCCGGCGAGTCTGTTCCGGCCTTCTATCGTACGGCAGGCCTCAACGACTTCGGGAAAGGATCTGTTAAACGAAACCATATACCGGCGCTTATTCAGTAGCGTGCGGAGTGAATGAGAGATATGAAGTTTTTCAGGAAAGAGCACGAAGCGATTGATCGGAGCTGACCATCGCGGCACTTTCCCGGAAAAGTAGGGAAATATGCCATAATGGTAAGCCAGTCTTACGGAATCGGGAGTCACGGGAACGTAGGCACAGAGAAAGCCGTCTTCCTCAAATCCCATTCGCGGATCCGGAAACCATACCTCATCAGCAGTGGTCTCCGGCGCATAAAACGCGTAAGAGGCGTCGCCGAAATCATCTATGTATATACTCAGGCATTTCAGATGTCTTCGATAAAGTTCCTGTATTTCCGCATCCATCCAGTTGTGCAATTTATCTGTTTGTCCCGTAAAACTGTTACTTAACACTTATGCAGGTTCGGCAGGGTTTTCAATAAGGACCGGTTCCTTGCCAATCAACTTGAAGAGATCCTCATTCTTAATGGCAATGAAACCGCAGGCATCTCCATCGGTAAGTACTATTTTGTCGCGAGCCGCAACATCCTTGTCCATCACGAATGTGACGTCAGCGGCCTGCGGACGCAGGAGGCCGAACGGAGTCGCCGCGCCGTGCGGCGTGCCGAGAATCTGCATCATCAGTTCCTCATCAGCGAAAGAGACGCGCGGAATCTGCAGAGACGCGCCGAACGCCTTTGTTATAAAAGGCTTTCTCGCGTGCGTCACATAGAGCCAGAACCGATTTTTCTGGCGGTTGGTAAGCAGAATGGTCTTTACCGTCTCAATTCCGAAAGCACGATCAATATTAAGGCAATCATCCATCGACACGCCCGGATCGCTCTCAATTCTTTGATAGTCAATGCCGGCAGCCTCAAGGCAGTCATAAATCAGTTTCTGAGTCTCCGACTTAAACTCCGCCGGAGCCCCCACCATTATTTCACTCGTATAAAACTCTTCCATACCTTACTAACAACCTACGGCCGTCTTTTGTCATTCCCGTCCCCGATTTTTAGCGGTTTCTTAACCCTTCTCCGGAATTTAAACAGGCTGTTGGAAAGCCTTTTCCCTGAAGATCGAGTTTTATGAAACTGTTGTTGTGTGATCAGAGTAGAATATTGAGGCGGAATCGGCGTTTTTAAGTTATGACACAAGGTAACGATTCCATTCCGAACAGGCGGGGACTGCTTGCGCTTTCCCCGGCTTTTGTATTTCTTATTCTATATGTAGTGGTGTCGTTGGTGATAGGCGATTTTTATGTAATGCCTATCACAGTGGCGCTGCTCGCAGCCTCCGTTTGGGGTATAATAATTACACGAGGTCTACCGCTCGGCGGCCGAATCGAAGCCTTTTCAAAGGCTGCGGCCCACTCGAATATCCTCTATATGGTGTGGATATTCGTGCTGGCCGGTAGTTTCGCAGCCCTCGCAAAGGGCATAGGCGCAATCGACGCAACCGTCGCACTTACGCTTAATTTCTTCCCGGCCTCGTTCCTGCTTCCAGCTATTTTTGCAGCCGCCTGTTTCATTTCAATGTCTATCGGTACGTCAGTCGGTACGGTTGTGGCTCTCGTTCCCTTGATCGTCGAACTGGCGCACACCGGCGGAGCCAACATTCCGCTCTATGTCGCCACAGCTTTAGGAGGAGCATTCTTCGGCGACAACCTGTCGTTCATTTCCGACACGACCATTGCTGCCACGCGAACGCAGGGTTGCAACATGGCCGATAAATTCAATGCCAATTTCCGCATAGTGCTTCCCGCCGCCCTCATTACACTCGCACTCTACATCATGCTTGGCCATGAAGTGGAGATGACCGCGCCTGCATCCGACAATCCCTGGTGGCTCGTTATCCCTTATCTCGTAATCATAGTCGTGGCGCTCTGCGGTATCAACGTCACAGTCGTGCTCCTTCTCGGCATTGTCTGCTCCATGCTACTCGGACTCTTCCGTGGCGTCGGACTCTTGGACCAATGCCGCCTTATGGGCGAGGGAATTGACTCTATGGGCAATCTCATCATCATAACTCTGCTTGCCTCAGGCATGCTCGGTCTCATTAAGAATAACGGCGGAATCGACTATCTACTGCAGCGGCTCACACGTAACATTCACGGAAGCCGCGGAGCACAGGGCTGTATTGCGGTGCTCGTCGGTCTCGTCAACCTATGCACGGCCAACAATACCGTGGCCATCCTTACAGTCGGCTCCATCTCAAAAAACATCTCCACTCAGTATGGAATTGCCCCCAGAAAGACCGCCTCGCTGCTCGATACGGCCTCCTGCATCGTGCAGTGTCTGATTCCCTACGGAGCACAGACTCTCCTTGCAACCGGTCTTGCAGGTATCTCACCGGCTTCCCCCTGGCCATATCTATACTATCCCTGGGCGCTAACGGTATGCCTCATCATTTCGATAATCGTCAAGTCGAGGAAGAATGCTGCGTAAGTGGGCCCGAAATCTACTGATAATTATATATTGTATCCTACTTAATCTCAATATCATGATTGACTACAACGAACTCAAAGAACTTTTGAAATCCAACCGTTCATACCGGCGATTTGACAACTCGCGCCCGATTTCCGAGGACATTCTTCGCAAACTTGTGGAGCTGACGCGTTACTGCGCCTCTGGGCGAAATCTTCAACCGCTGCGTTACAGAATAGTCACCTCGCGCGAGGAGTGCGACGCACTTTATCCGGCTTTGAAATGGGCCGGATATTATGAAGACTGGGATGGTCCGGTCCCTTCTGAGCGCCCCGTAGCATATCTGGTACAGTGTATTGATACGAAGCTTACAAACGATTGCCTTTGCGATGATGGTATCCAGCTGGAGGCAATCACGCTGGGTGCAGCCACCTTCGGCATCCATGGGGTAATTATTAAGGCGTTCAACGCGGCGCAGGTTGCCGCCGCGCTGAATTTACCGGAAACCTACAAACCGAGATATGTGCTCCCGTTAGGCTATCCTGCTGAGGAGGTGAAGTTGGAGGACACCGACGGTACTTCGCATGCTGATATCCGTTATCACCGTGATGAGGCAGGAGTCCACTATGTCCCGAAGCGGCCCCTTTCCGAACTCATCATATAATGAGCCGCAGATCCACTTTTGAGATTGAATCTTCTCAGCCAACAGAAGAATAAGGGGAAATCTACTCCCGGCAATTAACAGTACTTCATTCATACGTATGGAAAATACTAAAGATACCATGGAAGCGGCACAACGTGCGCTCGAAAGACATTATGGTTACTCCACATTCCGCAGGGGTCAGAAGGAAGTTATTGAAAACGTACTTGAGGGCCGAGATACGGTGGTGCTCATGCCCACCGGCGGAGGCAAGTCGCTCTGTTTTCAGATCCCAGCGCTTGTGTTGGAAGGATGTTGCGTAGTCATATCTCCGCTGATTGCACTGATGCACGACCAGGTTGAGGCTCTGAAGGCTAACGGAATTCCGGCAGCCGCCATCAATTCCATGCGTCAGGAAAGCGAGAACTGGAAAGTATATGAGGATGCGGCTCAAGGAAAGGTCAAGCTCCTTTACATATCACCCGAGCGGACTCTCTCCGATATCGAGATTATACGCAGCAAGGTGCCGGTGAGTATGTTTGCCATCGACGAGGCCCATTGTATCTCACAATGGGGCCACGATTTCCGCCCCGTATATACTGAACTCGGAAAAATAAAGACACAATGGCCGAATCTCCCCGTTATCGCGCTTACAGCCACGGCCGACCGTCTGACACGCGATGATATTGCAAAAGAACTTAATCTGAATGATCCGTTCGTCTACGTCGGGTCGTTCGACCGTCCCAACCTTTCGCTGAGGGTGGTGCAGGGGGCGCGTCAGTCGGATAGAGTGACCACCATTACGGATCTGATAAATACCTATCCCCGGGGCTGCGGCATCGTATACTGCCTAAGCCGTAAGAAAACCGAGAAGATGGCGGATCTGCTCCGGACCTCCGGCTATATGGTGGGGTGTTATCACGCGGGTCTGCCTGCAGAGGAGCGAGAAAGAGTACAGCGGGAATTCGTCACGGGTAAGCTCCAGGCGATCTGTGCTACGGTGGCATTTGGAATGGGTATCGACAAGAGCAATATCCGATGGGTGGTGCATAATAATATCCCCGGAAATATCGAGAGTTACTATCAGGAGATTGGCCGTGCCGGGCGTGACGGATTGCCGGCAGAGACTATCCTTTTCTATTCCTACGGTGATATTCTCACTCGCCGCGCTTTTGTGGAGGAATCGGGGCAGAAGGAGATAAATGAGAATAAGCTCGAATTCATTCAGAGATATGCGGAGGCGTCAGTGTGCAGACGCCGTATCCTGCTGAGCTATTTCAGTGAGGAAATGGACCATGACTGCGGCAATTGTGACAACTGTGTTAATCCGCGTCCGAAGTTTGATGGAACGATACTTGCGCAAAAAGCGCTGAGTGCCGTGATCCGCACTAATTCTTCGGAGGCTATCGGAGTTATCATCGAACTTCTCCGCGGCATGCGTAGTGCGGCGATCCTACGAAAAGGTTATGATCAGCTCCGCACTTTCGGCGTGGGGCATGATCTGCGTGCTGATGAATGGCATGCCTACATCCTTCAGATGATTCAGCTTGGCTTGCTCGAGGTGGAATATGATAATAATTTCCATCTGCGTCCCACGCCGTTCGGCATGAAGATTGTGAAGGGACAGGGCAGTATCGAACTGGCTCAGTATTACGCTCCGGCTTATGCGAGAGCTCGTGCAAGACAATCAGCGTCCTGCAAGGAGGAAAAACCGGTTGTAAGCCTTACACCGGAACAGCGCATCACGCAGGATCTAAAGGAACTGCGTGCGCGGCTCGCGGCAGACGCAAATCTTGCTGATTATATGGTGCTCTCCGACGCAAGCATCGCGCAGATTGCCGAAAAGAAACCGGAGGATATCATCGCGCTGTCGCAGATCGAAGGTATCAATTTAGTGAAACTGAACACATATTTCAAAGATTTCATCACAACAATTCGTCGTGCGCTCGGTCTGTCGCGCAAGTTGCCGGAGAAGACAAGCCATGTCCTTAGCTGGATAATATTCAACTCCGGCGTTTCCATCCGCGACCTTATCGAGATGCGCGGGCTTAAGGTGAGCACGGTCCTGAGTCATCTCGTGTTCTGTTTCAACCAGGGACGCCCGGTTGATTTCAAGCGGGTTCTGGATCCGGCTCACTTCAAGCTGATAACAGAACGACTCGCTGAAATAGATCCCTTCGTGAATTCACCGGATGCTGATTATCGAGCTCTCCTTGCTGATCTGACAGCAGAACTGAAGGAATCTCACAACATTCAGGAATATGAAATGGATTTCACGCGAAGTCTGAGGCGCTCGCTGGAATTGGTGAACGGTGAGTACGTGTTGCGTGCCGACGATGAAGGTGTGGGTAGCACAGCATCCTCTGCCTGCATTGCCGAGCCGGAGGAAGCCTATGGCTCTCTGGTGGAGATCGATGAGGATGTGCTGGAGTTCTGATTGATTGGTAAATTGCAGGTAAGGGCGAGAATGTCTGAGCCGGATGGCGATTGGAATATATGAAGTCCGAACGCCGGGGCCGCTGCAAATAAATAGTCGAAAATGTCTGATTGTAGGTGCTCGAATTCCACCCATCTCACTTCCTTGAGGAAAAAGTAGAATTCGAGGGGGAGGCCGTTAGGGGTGGATTCCAACTGACGAACCATCAGATAGGTGTCGGTCTTCACCTTCGGATGCTTTCTCAGCCACTTCTCCATGGCGTCTCTGAATACCTTGAGATTTGAAGTTGGGGTGTCGGCACTATATCCGGATTCGACAAGGCCCGAATCCTCCAGTTTTAAAAGGTCTGCATTATCCAGGAGTCTTACGCTTTTAAGGTCGATGAGGATGGAGCGGCATACTCTGCGTGCGCCGCTCCGTCGCATGGCCTGGTAATTCTGGAATGATTCCGAAACGAGGCTGTAAGGTGGTATGGTCGTTACAGAGTTATCCCAGTTGCGCACCTTTACGGTGGTGAGGGAAATATCGATCACTTCACCGTTGGCGTTATGTTTAGATACGATGATCCAGTCGCCTTTTTTGAGCATCTTATTGGCGGTGAGCTGCACGGATGCCACAAGACCCATAATCGTATCTTTAAACACAAGCATGAGGATAGCGGCGGAAGCGCCGAGAGCCGTGAGGATGGCGACAGGAGATTTGCCAATTATCAGGCTTAATCCTATTATGACACCGATGCCGATAATGATCAGCTTCACCATCTGAAAGATTCCTTTCACTGCGAATGGCCGAAACCGGTTGCGTTTTGAAAAGGCATGGAGAAGATTGTCAAGGAAGGTGTTTACGGCATAAATCGTCACCGCAATGATGTAGAATGATGCTATAAGATGGAGGCTTGCTGAAAATGCTCCTTGATTTACGAAACAATGCGGGAAGAGCCACTCCGCAATAAGCGCCGGGGGCAGAAGGGAGATGCTCCGTAACAATTGTTTGGTTATTAGATCATCATCCCAGTCAGTCTCCGTTTTCTCTACCACAACTGCAACCAGACGAAGCACAAGAATGCTAAGATAATAGCCTGCCACGCAGATTATGCAACATGCAAGAAGCAGAAGTCCCGTTATCAACTTTCCGTCCAACGGATAGGAAAGGACTTCCGACAGCCAGATTCTCGTCGCCTCAAAGAAGCGGGTAGTTTCACTTATATATTCCATTAAGGATTTGCAGTTGGTTAACACTACGAGATGCAAAGTTAATTAAAGATTAGTGAATGAAAAGAAAAAGTTGGTAAAAAATCAAAAGCAGTACGAAACATAAGGGTGGAGTCAATGTTTAGATTATGTACCCGGGGTCGATACGAGGAGGATTTATCAATTCCGTGCCCGGGAGCATTCTATGAACTATAAAAAACTTAATAATAATTAATTACTATGGAAACAATCATCAACACACGTATCCCGGAGTTTAAGGTTGAAGCCTTTCACGACGGAAAATTCGAAACAGTAACCGACAAGGACGTGCTCGGAAAGTGGGCTGTCTTTTTCTTCTATCCCGCCGACTTTACATTCGTATGTCCGACAGAGCTCGTAGACCTTTCCGAGAAATATGATAAGCTCAAATCAATGGGCGTGGAGGTTTATTCAGTAAGTTGCGACACTCACTACGTGCATAAGGCATGGCATGATGCTTCTGAGAGCATACGCAAGATCAATTATCCTATGCTTGCTGACCCCAAGGGCCTTCTCGCCCGCGCATTCGGCGTTATGGATGAAGAGAGCGGTCTGGCTTATCGCGGCACCTTCGTGGCTGATCCTGAAGGTCTTATCAAGCTTGTGGAGATTCAGGACAACAGTATTGGCCGTAATGCCGACGAACTTCTCCGTAAGGTAGAGGCTGCGCAGTTTGTTGCCGCTCACCCCGGCGAGGTTTGCCCCGCAAAGTGGAAAGAGGGTGCTTCCACTCTGAAGCCTTCGATTGATCTCGTAGGTAAAATCTAAAAGTCCTATGCAAAATATATTCTGATCTCTTACCACAGATGAACCAAAAGTGTGGAGAAGGAAGGGTCTTTTTTACTCTTATTCTCCACATTTTTTAATTCAGAAATGCGCTTGATCTGCAATTTTAAAAGGAGTAAATATGAAAATAGATAAAGAAATAATCGATCAGCTGGAAAACATCTTTGCTAATCTCGACACGGCGATTCTTTTCGTTGTGCAGGGAAGTCCGGAAGATCAGAACCGAAAGGAAATGCAAGAGTTCGTGGATGATTTCGCATCCTCATCAGCTAATTTTTCCGTGAAGATTGAAGATTCTCCGACTGAGGAAGAAGCGCCTGTTCTCGCAATCTGGAAGGACGGCATACCGACTGGAGTTACTTTCGCAGGCATTCCTACGGGTCATGAATTCTCCACGCTTATTCTGGCGGTGCTTAACGCCGCCGGCCAGGGAAAGAATCTTCCTGACCAGATATTGGAACGCAGGATCAAGGCAATCACCGGTCCGGTGCAGATTCTCACGTTCGTGTCCCTTACATGTTCGATATGTCCGGATGTAGCGCAGGCATTGAATCTCATAGCATTGCTCAACCCCGGAATCACCAATGCCGTTATTGACGGCGGCGTCGCTCCTGAAATGGTGAAATCCTATAATATAAATGGAGTGCCTACTGTCTATGCCAACGGCGAACTTTTTAACGTAGGTCAGGCTACGCTCGGTGAACTCGTTGGTAAACTTGAGCAAATGTTCGGTTCGACACTTGATAATGGGGTAGAGGATAACACTCCGCTCGGTTTCGATGTGATCGTGGCAGGAGGTGGGCCTGCCGGTGCGGCTTCAGCCATCTATCTTGCCCGTAAGGGTCTCAACGTAGCGGTTGTGGCCGGTCGTATCGGTGGCCAGGTGAAGGACACAAGCGAGATTGAAAATCTTATTTCCGTTCCTTCTACCACCGGAACAGCTCTTGCCTCCGACATCTTGCGCCATCTGAATGGCTATCAGATCGGCGTTTTCGACAACCGCCGTATCGTTTCCGTATCCCTTGATGGCGACCTCAAGACTATCAAGGTAGACAGTGGCGAGGTGTTCCAGGCTCCGCGGGTTGTGATAGCCACCGGTGCAAGTTGGCGTAAGCTCAGTGTGCCCGGAGAAGAGGATTATCTCGGCAAGGGCGTAGCTTTCTGCACTCATTGCGACGGACCGTTCTATCGCGGTAAAAGAGTCGCTGTCGTAGGCGGTGGTAATTCGGGTATAGAGGCAGCTATTGATCTGGCAGCCATCTGTGAACACGTAGATGTGTTTGAATTCCTCGATACGCTCAAGGCCGACGAGGTATTGCGCGATAAGCTCAAGACTTTCGATAACGTTGATGTGCATCTTTCTACTTCAATCCTGGAAGTGAAGGGGAATGGTACGAATGTTACAGGCGTAGTTGCGAAAGAGCGTGAAACGGGTGAGACGAAGGAATATCCCGTGTCAGGCGTATTTGCTCAGATAGGTCTCACTCCCAACTCTCAACCGTTTGAAGGGCAGGTAGTGATTAACAAGCGTGGTGAGATCGAGACCGATTCACTCGGACGCACTTCCAAGAAGAATGTATACGCAGCCGGTGATGTCACCGATAGTGTCTACAAACAGATCGTTATCGCTATGGGCGACGGCGCTAAGGCTGCGCTCACTCTTGTGGACGACCGTATGCGTTCGCCTCTATAAGTTGGATGTATAAGGGAATCTGAAATCGTCGGAAATTGATAGGAGACACAAAACATTTTCTCCCGTTAATGCGTTAAAATAGTGAAAGAAGTGATAAAAAATCTAACTTAAACTTCTCAGAAATTGTAAACTATAAAAATCACACAAATTATGTTTAAGGAAATTTTAATCGCCGGTTGCGGCGGTTTCGTAGGAACAGCAGGTCGTTATCTCGTAGGTAAATGGTCAGGGGGGATGTATCATGGCTCATTCCCGTTAGGTACGTTCCTCGTGAATGTGATCGGCTGTTTTATCATCGGTCTTTTCTTCGGACTTCTTGAAAATGCCAAAGTCATGACTCCGCAGGAGAATGTGCTCCTTATTACAGGATTTTGTGGCGGTTTCACTACGTTCTCTTCTTTTGCTGACGACATGTGGGTGCTCGGTCAGAAAGGTGACTGGATGACTTTCGGCGTTTATCTCGCTGCCAGCGTAATTATCGGTATTCTCTGTGTTTGGGCAGGTCGCGCCATCATCAGATAATCCTTATTTATAGAAAATAAAAAGGTTCAGCACGGCTTTCGGTTGTGCTGAACTTTTTTTGAGGGTATGACTAAAATTTTTCCTCTATGTTCGGGTTGCGTCTGCCCGTTCATAGAGGGAAAAATTGGGGGGACAAGGTCCGGTTACATCTTTGATAATTCAACTGCTGACCCGGCAATCTGCTCAGGAGTCAGACCGCATGCATTCCGGAGTTCAGAATAGTTGTAGCGGTTAAGGAATTCTTTGGGAAGACCTAAATTCATTACCTTCACCGGTGATTCACCCAGATATGATGCCACTTTCTGTCCGTAGCCGCCGTCAATGATTCCATCTTCGGCAGTAATCACTCCCTTGTAATTCTTAAGTGAATCAAGGGTTGCTGTGTCGAGCGTCGAAAGGTTTCTCGGATTGATGAGAGTGACGTTGATACCCTGCTTCGCAAGAATATCTGCTGCCTGAGACATCGCTCCGAACATTAATCCGGCCCCGATAAGTGCAATATCTTTTCCTTCTCTTACGATATCATATTCGGGCTTAGAATAATCGTCGAGTAATTTAATTTCCGGATTGCTCAAGACTGTCGTGCCGGGAATTCGGACTACAACCGGGAGTTTGGTCTGCTTTATCGACCAGTCGAGCATCGCGTCAAATTCTTCTTTGCAGGTAGGAGCGAGATAAAGAAGCGACGGGATGTTCGAGAGCAGGGAAATATCAAAGAATCCGAGATGGGTCTCATCGTTCATACCGAACATCGTGCCGTAGAACACTACGAATGTGGCGGCCTGCTTGTTGAGGGCGATGTCCTGGCTGAACTGATCGTAGGCGCGCTGAAGGAAACTGCTTACGAAGCCGACTACGGGCCGCATTCCTCCGTGTGCAAGGCCGGAAGCTACGTCTACTGCAGCCTGTTCGGCTATTCCGACATCAATAAACTGACGACCTGCGTCCTGACGGCGTTCCTTGTCGAAACCGAGCACACCTGGAGTGCCTGCAGTGATAGTCACAACCTTATCATTCTCCTTCATTCGGCGGAGCATACTCTTTGCGAAATGTTCGCTGTAGTCTTCCGGCGCATCCTTGGCAGGTTCAGCATTAGCTGAAACTCCTGTCTTCGGATCGAATGGTCCGGAATAATGGAATGTCTCCTTATCTGCCTCAGCAATGGGAAGTCCCATGCCCTTCATTGTGTTGATGTGCACCACAACCGGATAATTGATATCCTTAACGGATCTGAACATTTCAATCAGACTCTTCAGATCGTTACCGTAATTCACATATCTGTAAGCATACCCCATTGAGCGGAAGAGATTCGGTTCCGCTGTTCCGTTGGAATTGCGAAGCAGACGCAGATCGGCATAGATTCCTCCATGGTTCTCTGCTATGCTCATCTGATTGTCGTTGACAACAACTATGAAATTGCTACTAAGCGTCGCACCATAATCAAGGCCCTCGAAAGCAATACCTCCGCTGAGCGAACCATCGCCGATCACGGCAACGACATTCTGACTATCGCCCTTAAGGTCGCGAGCTTTGGCAAGCCCGGCAGCAAGAGCCACTGCAGACGAAGTGTGCCCCAATGAATACAGGTCGTATTTGCTCTCTTCGGGATTGGTATAGCCCGTCACGTCATCATAATGGGCCGGATCAGTGAAGGCCTCCATTCGTCCCGTAAGCATTTTATGAGGATATGTCTGATGAGAGACGTCAAATACTATCTGGTCTTTCGGCGTGTCAAACACATAATGGAGAGCAATCACTGCCTCTACCATTCCGAGATTCGGACCTACGTGACCACCATGCACCGCGAGTTTTTCAATTAATGCGCTCCGCATTTCGGCCGCCAATTTTGTGAGCTCCTCAATGCTCATGCTGCGGATATCGTCGGGAGTCTTGATATCCGCTAAATTAATGTTTTCCATAAGTCTAATAAATAAAGTCTTATTAAATATGATTTTCATTATAATTAAAACAATTATAAAGGAGAAAGTATTAAGCCGGATCCAGATTGAATGTCAATTTGTCAAATTGATTGGATGAGATTTCTTTCCCTCCTCCGCTTCAGAATACGACCCGGTCGGTGGAGCAGGTGAAGCGGCATCTCGGATAATTCTCGCAGCCCATGAATTCTCCATTATCGGTGCGGCGCACAACTAACCTTCCTCCGCACCGAGGGCAGATTCCTTGCTTGATCTTTTGCGCGTTGGAGGCTGAGGTGGCTTTTACATATTCAGTGTGTCGTCGGCGCTCATCCTTATTCACTATGGCGACCGCCTGAATTTTTTCACAAATACTGTTGAGATCCTTTCGGTCGATAATTCTTTTGCGTCGGTTAAGTTCGAAGAGCAACTCATCGAGCGTGACAATTACTTTGGTCTCGTCAAGCCTTATCTCACGGCCGGGTCGCCACCAGTGTCCGGCGCGTCTTTCCGATGGCATGAATGTTCGAAGGATGTGCTTATCGGGGAGAAGATGTCGCTTCCTTATGATGTCTTCCGCCTTCACGTCAATATAGGTTGCATCGGTGAAGACTATCACCGAGAAGAAATACTCAGGACTTATATCCTTCAGAATGCGTCGCAGCACGCGGATATGCGCTTCGTTCTGAATGAGCGGATTATAAATCGTGCGCGACTGATCAGCCATTCTCTGCTGCCAATAATGAGAATTCTCAGACCCATATATTCTGCCCGCAAGATTCTTAGTCTCAATCACAAATATTCCGCGCGAAGAGACTACTACGTGATCAATTTGAGAAGTATTGCCTCCGGCCGTGGGAAGCAGGAGATCGTTCAGGGTAATGTAATCACTCTTTTTCAATTTCTTCAGTTCGCGGGAAACGAAATGCTCACCTTGTTTCCCCTTACGTTGCGCGCGGCCCTTTTTCCATTGAATAGTTCCAACCAAGAGAAGAAGCATTGATGTCACGCCTATAAGTATTCCTATTATAAGATTCAGTTGCATCGTTTTCAAAAAGTGTTTAGTAGCTATCCCGCATACGAATAGCTGCTTTTATAGAACGCTCAGTAGCATATTTCCTTATTTTGTTCTATGAAATTTTAGTGGATTGAGCCTTATCGTTATATATGGAGAAATGATTCGCAAACGGAAGTCATTGCAGAGATTCCCTAATCGCCCTCTAAAAAAATGTTCTCCCCAGACAACTTAAGCTGAATTCTTTCCGTTTCTTTTCAAGAACGCGTGGCATTAACTCAATACAGTTCCCCGTTGATCAATAAAACAATTACATCAAATGCATTTTCAAGGAATACTCGTTGGTTTTCTCACTTTTCTAATTATCGGACTATTTCATCCTCTCGTGATTAAAGGAGAATACTACATAGGTCAGAAGGCTTGTTTAATATTCGCATTTGCCGGTATCGCGTCGGCAATCGGATCTATGTATTCTGAAGGCCTCAGCTCGATACTCCTGGGAGTGGTGTCATTCTCAAGTTTCTGGTCAATAATAGAAGTAAAGGAGCAGAAAGAACGCGTCAGGAAAGGCTGGTTTCCTGATAATCCGAAAAGGCGAAACAAATAACGCAATATCATATCCAGGATCACGATATACCCGTCAGTAAAAAAATATTTGTTGCGTGTAGATAAAACCGATCACTTTTTTGTTATATAGTCATATAAGATTCCGAAAGGATAACCATATTGCGATTAAGATGCCAAAAATTCATAATTAATTGAAAAGAGAATCATCTTGATCAACTGAACAAACTATCTTTAGTATCCACTATAAAAACTATCGACTATGAAAAAGTATCTTGCCGAAATGATCGGCACCTTCGTTTTGACACTCATGGGCTGTGGCGCAGCAGTATTTGCCGGCATCGGTCTCGGCACCACCGGCTACGGCATATCTACGCTCGGCGTTGCGTTCGCATTCGGTCTTTCCGTGATAGCTATGGCCTACACAATCGGTAATATCTCAGGATGCCACATTAATCCTGCGATTACGATGGGCGTCTGGGTAAGCGGACGAATGAAAGGTAAGGAAGCATGCGGCTATATGGTGTTTCAGGTGATCGGCGCCATAATCGCTTCCGCTGTGATTTATTTCCTGGTACATACCGGAAATGAAGGAGGCATTTCAGCCGTATTCAATGATACGACAACTACGGGAGCCAACTCTTATCTCCCCGGCAATGTTGTTCCGGCATTCGTGGCTGAGTTTATCTTCACTTTCATTTTTGTGCTCGTAGTGCTCGGAACCACCGACTCCAAGAAGGGTGCAGGTGCATTCGCCGGACTGGCAATCGGTCTTGCGCTCGTGCTGGTACACATTGCATGTATACCGATTACAGGTACGTCAGTTAACCCTGCGCGTTCAATCGGTCCGGCAATCTTCGCATGCATTCAGGGTGATTGCACTCCGATCTCTCAGATCTGGCTCTTTATCGTTGCTCCTATCGCAGGTGCGTTACTGAGCGCCGGTGTATGGAAAGGTCTTGCTTCTAAGGAAGCTTGATA
>CAMWYR010000005.1 GCA_947178505.1 uncultured Muribaculaceae bacterium
ACCTGTAACCTTCTGATCCGTAGTCAGATGCTCTATTCAGTTGAGCTAAGGAGCCTTGCAATCATTTCCGATTTGCGATTGCAAAATTAGTAATTTTTTAAGTAACCACCAAATTTTCGAGTCACTTTTTTTCGAAAGTATTTCTAATTCACGCTATATCAGCAAGAAAATTTTACCACTTTTTTTTATAGGCCACCGCACAACTTCCGGTGATGCCCGGAATCGGAGGCGTAATTTTAGAAATTTCAACATTTATTTCTGAAATCACGGGCCATTTTTCCTTGCAGCGGGATGCTATTTGAGACGTAGCAGTCTCAAGAAGGAACCACTCCTCCCCCATTGTTTCCTTTATAATATCGAAGACATCAGCATAGGATATGCCCGAAGAGAGATCTTCACTGCGGAACAGGGAGGCGGGATAAGTGATGTGGCAACAGACTTCAAAATCATTGCCTACGATGCGCTCCTGTTCAAACAATCCGATGCGCGAATAGAAACGAAGCCCTTCAAGCGTGACTGTAAAAGTCTCAGTAGCCACAACCAACGGGAATCTTGTCGATACGGCGCTGATGACGTCCCCCTTCAAATTCGGCACTCAGATAGGCGTCAACAATCTTCTCGGCCTCCTCCTTAGAAATGAAGCGGGCCGGGAGCACGAGAATATTCGCATTGTTATGCTGGCGCGCAAGCGAAGCGATTTCCGGAAGCCAGCAAAGTGCGGCACGGATGCCCTGATGCTTATTGAGAGTCATCTGGATACCGTTGCCCGAACCGCACATACAGATGCCGAGCGCACACTCACCCTTCTCCACGGCCTCGGCTGCCTTGTGGGCGAAATCGGGATAATCACATGACTCTTCCGAAAACGTGCCGAAATCCACGGGCTCGTAACCCTTGGCCTCACCGAGATTGATGAGATGTTGCTTGAGTGAGAAACCGGCATGGTCGGATGCAAATGCTATTTTCATTGGTATATAGTTTTTATTAATTCTATTTCAAAATAGTTAGGCATTTCGTGCCTCCTTCTCAGATTGTGAGAGGAAAGCCTTATTTGTGAAGGCGAAGCGCACCATAAGATAATTCAGCGGCACGCATATTGCCAGGGCCGGAAGCAGTGCGAGCGTCGGCCCGACGATACCTTTAAAGATCGCCACGAAGCCGGTCTGCATGCCCATATTAACAAGGTGGCTCGCCGTGAAGGCAAGGCCTTTCTTCGCATTCGGATCACTATGGAAAGTGAAACGGCTCGAAAGGATAAAGTTGGCGATGAAGCTGATGGCATAACTGATCAGTGTCGACACAACGGCAGGCACCTTCACTGCTTCTACAAACACTACATAAATGCCATATTGCAGAAGCGTGCAGAAGCCGCCGACAAGGCCGAAGCGCAATACCTCGCCACGCTTGCCGCCATCTTTAAATAGAGTTTTCAGTTTCATGAAGATTTGAGAAGAGAAAAAAGTTAGGTTATATATGAGGGTTTAGCTTACTCCTCAGCTTCGATCCTTTCGTCGATATGCTCGATTTCCTGTTGCCTTGTTTCATTTTTTGAATCAGCAATCTCCTGATTCACGGCAAAGATGTAATCAAGAATCTCCTGGCGTCCTTTGCCCTTTTCCGACGACGACACGAATATGGGAGGCAATTCCGACCAGGTGAGCTTCAACTCCTTACAGTAGTCGTCCACGTGGCGCTGGCCGGCAACGGGGCCCAGTTTGTCAGCCTTTGTAAATATCAGGCAGAAAGGCACATCGTGCTCGCCGATCCAATCGATAAACTCCATATCGATCTTCTGAGGATCGTGCCGAATATCGATAAGCACGAACAGGCAGGCGAGCTGACGGCGGTTGAGGATATATCCCTCGATGAGTTTCTCGAGTTTCTCACGCTGCTCCTTTCCCCTCTTAGCAAAGCCATAACCGGGAAGGTCGACCAGATACCAGCTGCCATCGTCCATACGGAAATGGTTAATGAGCAGGGTCTTTCCGGGCGTCTGGGAAGTCTTCGCCATTTTCTTGCTCTTGCAGAGCATATTGATGAGCGATGATTTACCAACATTCGACCGCCCGATAAAGGCATATTCAGGCACGTCAGTATCAGGACAGCCCTTAACGTCAGGACTGCTTATTTCGAATTTTGCGTTTTTTATATCCATAGCAATTTCCAATTAGTAAATTGTGAGCCCCACAATTATATAACGCTTAAGATTGCAAATCAGCCGAAACAGGCCGTATGGACAAGACGCAATGCGCGGTCGTTATCATCCTCGGGCACGATCACAGCCACAGTTGTCTCCGATGCGCCGTCAGAGATTGCCTTCACCTCCACACCCTCGCGGAGGAGTGTATTTACAATGCGCGCTCCGAGGCCTTTTACTTCCTTAATAGCCTCGCGCACAACAGCGATAATCGACAGACCCTTCTGACATTCCACAGAAGCGATCTCTCCCTTCTGAATTTCGGGAGCGAACTCTTCGCGGAGAGTTTCCAGCGCCACTTCAGCGTCGGTCTCCGAAAGGGCGAGCGAGAAACATTTCTCGGCCTCGGGCTGAGCCACTACGAAGATACTGATTCCCTTGCGGGCCATCGCATTGTAGGAGCGCGAGTTGATCTCGGCAACATTGTTGGTGAGCTGACCGGAAACCGTGATGATAGCAGTTTTCTTCACAGACGATACGCCCCTCACGCACTCCTCCAGCGAGGCGGTGCTGTCGAGTATGAGCGTGCCTGGCGCCGACGGATTATGCGTATTCAGTATCTTGATCGGTATATTTTTGTGAAAGACGGGATAAATCGTAGGAGGATAAACGACCTTTGCACCGAACGTGCAGAGCTCCATACTCTCGATAAAAGACATTCTGTCGATTACGCGGGCATTCGGGATAATTCGGGGGTCGGCCGTCATGAAACCGTCGACATCTGTCCAGATTTCGAGCAGATCGGCATCGAGAGCAGCGGCTAAAAGAGCCGCCGTATAATCGGAGCCGCCGCGCCCCAGATTGGTGATATCACCCGAATCCTTATCTCGCGATATGAATCCACCGGTCACGACGGTCTGCGCGAGTGGCAGTGGGAAATTCTCGCGTATCAACGAATCGGTGATATTGCGTGAGGCAATATTCTTTCCGAACCATTTCTCCGTCTTCATATACTCCAACGAATCGGTATGGCGCGCATTATCGAGGATATTGGCCACGATCACCGACGACATGCGTTCACCGAAACTTACAATCTTATCGAGCGTGCGCTCAGAGAGGTCGCCCACCATCGACGTACCTATATATATAGTTTCGAGTTGCTGCAGCAGACGTCTCACGATATCCGTAACACTGTCCCGGGCCTCCGACGGCACGAGGGCATCAATGATATCAAAATGGCGCTGAGCCATCTGACTCATATTCTCACGGAAAGCCTCATCCCCTTCGGCAGCCATGTGAGCCGTAGCGATCAGCCGGTCAGTAAGGCCGCCAAGCGCAGAGACAACTACTATAGCCGGCTCTTCAAGCGAATCGACGATTGATTTCACATTGAGCAGACTTTCAACAGTGCCTACCGATGTTCCTCCAAATTTAAGTACCTTCATATTGCGGGTTCTTTATCCGGTGCAAATTTACGATTTTTTTATAGAAGAGACAAATTCAGAGGCATGACAAATAGCAAATATGTCAAAAAGTTATGTTACACAACATGCTTTTGAACAATTAGGTAGAAAAACGTAAAAATGTGCTAACTTTTTAAGAGTAATGTTTTGTTGAAAACATAAAATATATTAAATTTGCACGTGTAAAAGCGCAACGCTCTCCAAAAGCGGATATAGATATCCACCCACTTACAACCGCAGCTAATTTAACTAAACAATAACTAATAACAAACATGAAAAAAACTCTACTTGCACTTGCAGTGGCATCCTTCGCAACAATGGGTGCCAATGCAGCGAAAGTTTACTTCGACAACACCGGCACAGGCTGGGAAAGCGTGTATGGCTACAGCTGGAACCCTTCTTATGACGAAGAGCTCTCTACTGTAACTATCGACGGCCATGAGCTCTACGTAGCAGAACTCGACAACGAAGAGATCATCTTCCGTAGTACGAATGCAAGTTGGTCTGACGATGCTCAGACCGCCAACCTTGCTGTGGTAGACGGTGCGGTTTACGGCCAGGCAAATATCAAGGTAAACGGAGGTTCGACTAAAGCACAGGCCAACATCGTTAATGGCCAGTACGTTCCCGTTGAAATTGTACCGAGCGAATATCCGGAAATGTATCTGGTAGGCGCCGTGTCCGGTTGGGGAGTTTCTGACAAGTATGAAATGACCACCACCAACGGCAAGACTTACACACTTACATGTGAAATAGAGGCAAACAGCGAGTTCAAGTTCTTCGGAGGCACTTGGGGTCTTCGCGAGCTTACCTACTCCGAGAAGAAGCTGGCAGACGGCACATACACTTTCGCACCGGGAAATGGTAATACATCCTTGGCAACCGGCGGTACTGTCACATTTACCCTCGTTGCAAATGATGATTTCTCAAGTGCAGAAGTAACTATCGCAGGCCAGAGCGGTGGCGGTGGCGGCGACGATCCCGTTGATCCCACACTTCCCGAGGAGCTTTACCTCACCGGAACAGCATTTGGAGGTTGGAATGCCAATGACGTGAAAATGGTGAAGGATGGCGACGCATTTACATACACTGCGACTGACGGCATCGACGGTGAATGGAAAATTACTGACGGAACATGGGCCTTCAGCCTTGGACAGGGTGAGGAGGGAATGCCTGAACTCAACACCGAATATACTCTGTCTACAGACAACGCTGGCAACCTCGAATCTAAATTCACCGGCGAAGTGACTATCAAGGTTTACTACAGCAACAACAATTGGTATCTCCTTCTCTCAGGTGAGAACCAGGGTGGCGGCGACGACCCCATTGAGCCCACCGTGCCCGAGACACTTTACCTGATGGGTAACTGGAACGCCACAGGCTGGGCGCCCGATAATGGCCTTGAGATGACTCGCGAAGGCAACGTCTATACATGTAAAACAGGCATCGTAGATGCGGGCGAGGGCTACGGCTACTTCAGCTTCGCAACTGTAACAGGTGCTGAGTGGGGTGACCTCAATGGTGGCGACCGCTTCGGTCCTGCAGCTCCCGACACTGACATAGCAGCTAACGAGACTGACGATATCACTCTTTACGCAGTGAACGTAAACGCCAGCTCATGTCCCTCATGGAAGATCGCTGCTTCAGCTGAAGGTAAGGCCTACGTGTTCACCGTTGACTTCGACAACAACACCCTTTCCGTAAAGGAAACTACAGGCGTTGCTTCTATCGAGGCTACTGCAGGCGAGGCAGTTTACTTCAACCTCCAGGGCATCCGAGTAAACAACCCCGAAAACGGTGTGTTCGTACGCGTGCTCAACGGCAAGGCAGAGAAGGTAGTGAAGTAATAAGACACACTCACAGATACATGAAAGGTCGCGTCGCGGACGCGGCCTTTTTTTATTACCGTTCACCATTCGCAATTTGGATAACAAAGATATTTTGATTAATTTTGTGTGTGACTGCATGAGGGGAGATTCCCCACAGCCATCTTAATAACCAAAACGTAACGCTACTAAGTAATGAAATACACACGCGGATTAGCCTCCACCCTGCTGGTGGCTACAAGCCTGATGGCCTTCGGCTGGGGCCAGAAAGGCCATGACACAGTGGCCTACATCGCTGAATGCCATCTCACTCCTGAAGCGAAAGCGACCGCAGATTCACTTCTCGACGGGAAATCGATCGTGTACTGGGCCAACTGGCTCGATAACGCATCGCACACTCCGGATTATGCCTACAGCAAAACCTGGCACTATAAGAATATTGATGAGGGAGTCGAATTTATGGAAGCGCCCCTGAATCCTTCCGGCGACGTAGTGACGGCTATCAGCGAACAGCTTGCTATACTCTCTGATACGACACAATCCAAGGAAGCGCGTGCGCTGGCACTCAAGATGGTGGTGCATCTTACGGGCGATATCCATCAGCCCATGCACATGGGCCACGCTTCTGATCTGGGGGGCAACCGCTGGCAGGTAAAATATTTCAATAGCCCGAAAAATCTTCATTCCGTATGGGATTCCAACATTCTCGAAGGAGGCCACAAATGGAGCTACACGGAGTGGCAGCAACAGATCGATCGTGCCACCCCCGAAGAAGCAGCGATAATCATATCGTCACTCAACCCCGCCGATTGGGGGGCGGAGACTTTTGAGATCGCCAATACCATCTATGCCACGACTCCCGAGGGTACTAATATTGAATATAGCTATATCGCCGACTGGACGCCCGTGATCGAGCAGCAGCTGCTCAAGGGTGGCCTCCGCCTGGCTGCCGTGCTCAACGAGGCTCTCTCCGCGCAGAGTCATGCTTCAGATAAGAAATGAAAGGAGGAGAATGATAAAATATCCTGAACTGAATCTTCCGCTTGTCGATCTTAATATCAGGAAGGAGAAGGATACGACCAAAGTTTATGATCCATTGCGAGATAAATGGGTGATGCTGACTCCCGAGGAATGGGTGCGTCAGCACTTCATCACCTGGCTTCACCGCGAGTACGGCTATCCGGCATCGATAATGGCGAATGAAATCGGCCTTGACGTGAACGGCACTCGCAAGCGCTGCGACACGGTGGTGTTCAACCGCTCAGGGAAGCCGCACATCATCGTGGAGTACAAGGCGCCGCACATTGAGATCACGCAGGCCGTATTCGACCAGATCTTCCGATATAATCTGGAATTGCATGCCAATTACCTGATAGTCTCCAACGGCATGCAGCATTACTGCTGCCATATAGATTACGTCAACAATACGTATCACTTTATCCCGCGCATACCCGAATACGAAAAATGAGCGACTACGATTATCTCAAGCAACTGAATCCGCAGCAGCGGGCCGCCGTAGAATATTGCGACGGTCCGTCGCTTGTGATTGCGGGCGCCGGTTCGGGAAAGACCCGCGTGCTCACATATAAGATCGTGCATCTCCTGCGGCTCGGCACGGACCCGCGGCGTATACTTGCCCTGACGTTTACCAACAAGGCTGCACGCGAGATGAAACAGCGAATATCGCTGGTGGTGGGAGACCGGGTTGCCGCACAGCTCTGGATGGGCACATTCCACTCCGTATTCCTGCGCATCCTTCGCCGCCATGCCGAGGAAATAGGATTTAAGAACGGCTTCACCATCTACGACACCACAGACTCGCGCACGCTGATAAAGCAGATCATCAAGGAACTCGGTCTCGATGAAAAGACCTACAAGGCAGCCTCCGTAGCCTCCCAGATATCAAATGCGAAGAACGCGATGATGACTCCCGCGCAGTACGAGGCGGCCAATTTTGATGCCGACCGGCGCGCCAAACGTCCGATGATCTCGCGGATCTTCGACCTCTATGTGAAGCGTTGTAAGGCGTCGAATGCCATGGACTTCGACGACATCCTCTTCTACATGAACATCTTGCTGCGCGACCATCCCGACGTGTGCCGCCATTATCAGGAATTCTTCCGGTATATCCTCGTCGATGAGTATCAGGACACGAACTTCGCGCAGCACCTCGTCGTGTCGCAACTTGCCAAGCCCGACAATATGATATGCGTTGTGGGAGATGATGCGCAGAGCATCTACTCCTTCCGTGGAGCTAACATCGCCAATATAATCAACCTCGAGAAAGCCTATCCCGGTCTGGAGACATTCAAACTCGAACGCAACTACCGCTCGACGAAGAACATAGTGAACGCAGCCGGGAGCCTTATCGAGAAGAATACGAGGCAGTTGCGCAAACAGGTGTATTCCGAGAATAGTGAAGGAAATCCCGTAGATATTATCCAGACCTATAGTGATATCGAGGAGGCCTACTATGTGGCGACTGGTATCAGCAAGATGAAGCTTACCGAGCACGACAGCTACGAAGACTACGCCGTGCTCTATCGCACCAATGCTCAGAGCCGTGTGATCGAGGAGGCGCTCCGCAAGCGCAATATCGCCTACCGCATCGTGGGGGGCACCGCCTTCTATCAGCGAAAGGAAATCAAGGACGTGATCGGCTACTTCCGTATGACCGTCAACCCTGATGATGATGAGGCGCTGCGCCGCATCATCAACTTCCCCGCGCGTGGCATTGGTGAGACCACGCTGCGGAAGGTGCAGTCGGCTGCGACGGCGGTCGGAGTCAGCATGTGGCAGATTCTCGATAATCCCGATACGTACCCACTCGATGTAAACGGCGGAACACGCAAGAAACTCAATGCTTTCGTCGATATGATACATGAATTTATCGACGACAACCGCAAATCCAACGCCTTCGAACTGGGTCAGCTGATCTATAACCGCACCGGTATGCTGCTGCTCTATGCCCACGACAACACTCCCGAAAGCATCTCGCGTCAGGAAAACCTCTCCGAGATGCTCAACGGTCTGAAAGACTTCGTGGAGCTGCATGAGGAAAGCGGCGACGGCAACACCGATATGCTGTCATTCCTTTCAGAAGTGTCGCTTGCCACAGATGCCGACGAGAAGGATACCACCGACGAACCGAAGGTAACGCTGATGACCGTACACGCGGCCAAAGGCCTCGAATTCAAGCACGTTTTCATTGTAGGCGCGGAGGAGGAACTTTTCCCGTCGGCCATGGCGATGAATACTCTGGCGGAAATCGAGGAAGAACGCCGCCTGATGTATGTGGCCATTACCCGTGCCAAGGATACCTGCACAATCTCATACGCGAAGTCACGCTTTCGCAACGGACAGACAAAAATGTCGTCGCCATCGCGCTTCCTGGCTGAAATCGATCCGCACTTCACCCGCATCCATGCCTCCGACCGCGATTTTGACAACGACGGCATGACGTCAGATTCATACTCACAGCGAAGCAGCCTCTACACGACCGGAAGAAGCAATGGCTTCACCCGCCCTACCGATAATTACCGTCGCTCGTATGATAACTTCGTCACTCGACCTACAGGTTCGGGTAAATTCGCGGTGCGCGGCTCATCGCCCGCTTCCACCGGCGGCATCGCCGTTTCTTCCGCCTCACAGGGCGACTTCACCCTCCATGCGCCCGAAGAAGTGAAAGAAGGATTGCGCATCCAGCATGGCAAATTCGGTCGAGGTCAGATTGTAAAGACCGGCCATATCAGCGGGGAGCCCAGCATCACCGTTGAATTCGAGATGGCCGGAAAGAAAAATCTCCTGCTTAAATTCGCAAAATTCAAGATACTATGATTCCGACACCCTATTACATCGTTTATGAAGACCGGCTCCGCGCCAACCTACGCAAACTTAAGGATGTGAGCGAGCGCGCCGGCCTGAAAATAATAATGGCCTTCAAGGCCAATGCGCTCTGGAAGACATTTCCCATCATCAAGGAATACTTCTCAGCCTCCACGGCCAGCTCGCTCAATGAAATGAAGCTCTCGCTTGAGTTTCTCGGTGACGAGGTGCACGCATATTGCCCGGTTTATACAGACGCAACCTTCCCGGAGTTCCTGGAGGGGTGCACCCATATCACCTTCAACTCTCTCGCGCAGTTTGAGAAATACTATCCTAAAATAAAGGCTCACAATGCTAAGGAGGGGGCGCGCAAGGTGTCGGCCGGCCTCCGGGTCAATCCGCACTGCAGCGTCATCGAGACAGATATCTACAACCCCTGCAAGCCCGGCTCAAGGTTCGGAGAGAACGCCGATAAACTGCGCGACGGTCTGCCCGAAGGAATCGAGGGCCTCCATTTCCATGCCCTCTGCGAGTCGTCGAGTCAGGATCTCGAGGAGGTGCTCAAGGCATTTGAAGCTGATTACGGCCATCTGCTTCCCCATGTGAAATGGCTCAACATGGGAGGGGGGCACCTCATCACCCGCAAGGATTACGACACTGACCATCTCATATCAATCATCAAAGGATTGCATGAGCGCTACCCTAACCTTGAGATCATCATAGAACCCGGGAGCGCCTTCACCTGGCAGACCGGCGACCTCGTGACCGAGGTGCTCGACGTGGTGGAGGATGCAGGCATACGCACCGCCATCATAGATGCAAGCTTCGCCTGCCACATGCCCGACTGCCTCGAGATGCCCTATAAACCGGCCATCGCCGAAGCACTTCCCGACGAAGGGGGCGCAACACGCAACGAAGGGCGCGGCATGGCCAACGCCGGCTATCACTACCGACTCGGAGGCAATTCCTGTCTGAGCGGTGACTTCGTCGACGGCTGGAGATTCGGACAGCCAATCCAGCCCGGTGAGCGGCTCACGCTCCTCGACATGAACCACTATACCACAGTAAAGACCAACATGTTCAACGGCATTCAGCACCCTTCGATATGGCTTCAGCCATCGGAGGGAGAACCGGTGCTTCTGCGTGAATACACCTACGACGACTACCGCAGAAGAATGGACTGAACCGAACCATTTTCAATTGCGTCAATTACTGAAAATCAACATCTTGGAAAACATTTGAAATATGCAAGTTTTCCAAGATATTTTTTATTTAGTTAATTATCAATATCTTAAATTTTATAATAAGTCAAAAAGTTTTCCAAAATATAAATTTTAAAATTCGCTGTTAAAAATTTGGTGGATAAAAAATTTAATCGTAATTTTGCCTCCGTCTAACCAATCAACCCACAAATCACTTTCCCATGATACAGACAGTAGTAAAGCGCGACGGACGCATAGTAGACTATAACGAAGAGAAAATAAAGGAAGCCATCCGCAAGGCAATGCTTACTACTGAACTTGGAAAAGACGAGGCGCTCATCCAGAAGATCACTGACCGGATAGGCACATACGGGAAATCTCAGATGACGGTTGAAGGCATTCAGGACAAGGTGGAGCTCGAGTTAATGAAGTCGGCCCGCAAGGACGTGGCGAAATGCTATATCGCCTATCGCGATCAACGCAGCATTGCCCGCCGCGCGAAGACCCGTGAGGTCTTTCTTGAGATTATCGAGACAAAGAACAACGACATCACGCGTGAGAACGCGAATATGAACACAGATTCGCCGGCCGGCATGATGATGAAGTTTGCCAGCGAGACCACCAAGCCGTTTGTTGATGATTATCTGCTGACGCAGGAGGCAAAGCAGGCAGTAAAGAACAACTACATTCACATTCACGACAAGGACTACTACCCTACCAAGAGCCTCACATGCGTGCAGCACCCGCTCGACCGTATACTCAACAAAGGCTTTGTGGCAGGTCATGGTGAGTCGCGCCCGGCAAAGAGAATCGAGACTGCAAGCGTGATTGCCTGCATCTCACTTGAAACAGCGCAGAACGAGATGCACGGAGGGCAAGCCATTCCGGCATTCGATTTCTACCTCGCTCCTTTCGTGCGCGCGTCGTTCGTAGAGGAAATGAAAACGCTAGAGGCCCTCAGCGGAGAGGATTTGTCGACACTCTACGGCTACGAGTTAGACGACTACACAATGCGCCCCCTTGACGGGCTCAGCGGCCATGAGCGCTACATCCAGCATGCTGT
The DNA here is from genome assembly GCA_947178505.1 of uncultured Muribaculaceae bacterium. Taxonomy (GTDB): domain Bacteria; phylum Bacteroidota; class Bacteroidia; order Bacteroidales; family Muribaculaceae; genus Lepagella. The sequence continues at coordinate 11,517 of CAMWYR010000005.1, forward strand.
CAACCGCACGGTGGAGCGTGTGCATCAGGCGATGGAGGCCTTCATTCACAATATGAACACCATCCACTCGCGCGGAGGCAATCAGGTGGTGTTCTCCTCTATTAACTACGGGACCGATACGTCGGCCGAGGGACGCTGTGTGATACGCGAGCTCCTCAACTCCACCTATGAAGGAGTAGGTAACGGTGCGACCGCCATCTTCCCGATCCAGATATGGAAGAAAAAGCGGGGGGTCAACTTCATGCCCGACGACCGCAACTACGATCTCTTCAAACTTGCATGTAAAGTGACTGCCCGACGCTTCTTCCCCAACTTCCTGAATCTTGACGCAAGCTATAACCGTCATGAGGAATGGCGCGCCGACGATCCCAAGCGCTATCTGCATGAAGTGGCCACGATGGGGTGCCGCACGCGCGTGTTCGAAAACCGATTCGGAGCGAAGACATCCGTGGGACGGGGAAATCTTTCATTCACGACAATCAACATCGTGCGTCTCGCCATCGAAGTGATGCAGATTGAGGATAAGGAAGAGCGCGTAAATCAATTTTTCGAGCGTCTCGACAAGGTGCTTGACATCACGGCACGTCAGCTCGACGAACGTTTCAATTTCCAGAAGACTGCTATGGCGAAACAGTTCCCCCTCGTGATGAGCATGCTCTGGAACGGTTCGGAGAGCCTCAAGCCGACTGAATCAATTGAGAAGGTGATCAATCAGGGCACGCTCGGAATCGGATTCATCGGTCTGGCGGAATGCCTGATCGCTCTCACGGGCAAGCATCACGGCGAAGATGAGGCTGCCCAGGAATTAGGAATCCGCATCGTTAGCCACATGCGCGACCGTGCCAATGAATTCAGTGAGAAATTCGGCCATAACTATTCCGTGCTCGCTACGCCGGCAGAGGGTCTTTCAGGCCGCTTCACCCGCAAGGACCGCAAGACTTTCGGCACGCTCAAGGGCATCACTGATAAAGATTACTACACCAATTCCAATCATGTGCCCGTCTATTATCACTGCTCGCCCCGTCACAAGGCTAAGGTAGAGGCTCCCTATCATAATCTGACCCGAGGCGGCCACATCTTCTATGTGGAACTTGACGGCGATGCCACGCACAATGAGAAATCCATCATGCAGATCGTGGAGATGATGGATAAGTATGATATGGGTTACGGGTCGGTGAACCATAACCGCAACCATTGCCCCGACTGCGGCTACGAGAATGCCGACACGTCGATGAAGGAATGTCCGAAATGCGGTGCTAAATTCGAGACCATCCAGCGCATCACCGGATATCTCGTGGGCACCACCGACAGATGGAATTCAGGAAAACTTGCCGAACTTAATGACCGCGTCGTACACGAGTAATGAGAGTGCTTGATATCATCCGGGGCACAACGGTTGACGGTCCCGGTTTCCGCACGTCTATCTACCTTGCCGGCTGCCGCCATGAATGTCAGGGCTGCCATAATCCGGAGTCGTGGGATTTCGCCGGCGGCCGCGACATGACCTTAGAAGAGATAATGGAGATCGTGCGCGAGGAGGAATTCGACGTCACTCTGTCGGGAGGAGATCCGCTCTATCATCCTGATGAAGTAGAGGCTCTGACCGCACTAATCCGCGAGGCCGGATTCAAAACGTGGGTCTACACCGGATTCACCTGGGAGGAGATTCAGGCAGATCCTAAGCTGATGAAGGCACTCGTCAATGTAGAGGCAATCGTGGAAGGAAGATTCTTGAAGGCACTGCGCGATCCCGACCTACTCTACCGGGGCTCGTCGAATCAACGGATAATATACCTCTGAAAGCCGGTTGCACCGCCTGCGACGAATGAGCGGTAAATCATCCGGGAAACTGAACCATAATTTAAATCTGAATGTTAAGATAATAAAATTAACTAAAAAAAGTAAATTTAAATTATGAAAAACAGTTATAGCAACGGAGGCGTGAAGCTCTGGTGGGTGCCTCTGATAACGGGTATCCTGGCATTAGGCATCGGCATATGGTGCATGTTCTGCCCTCTTGAATCAATGACAGTATTGGCGTGGTTTTTCGCCTGCGTGATCCTTGCTGCTGGCGTTATGAACGTGGCCTACGGCATTTCCAACTCACATCCTCATTCCAACTGGGGCTGGAGTCTCGCTCTGGGCCTGATAGAAATTATCTGCGGCGTATGGCTGCTCGTAATGCCTGAGGCCCAGTTACTCACAGTGTTCATGTGGACCGTAGCCTTCTACCTGATCTTCGTCTGTATCAATGCCATCTGCGAGGCCTTCGTGCTCGCCGGCTATGCACGCGACTGGCTTGGCTGGATGCTTATCTTCCTCTTCGCCACGCTCGTGTTCGCAGTAATCTTCCTTGCCGGTCCGATCGCAGGCGGCGTGGCAATCTGGCTCTACATCGGCATCTCATTCATAGCGTTCGGTCTCTACCGAATCATCCTCGCCTTCAAGTTGCGCAGAATCAACACCCGCATCCACTTCTGATAGCGGGATCCGCACGACTCATCCAGAAAACTTCCCTTCTCCAGAGGGAGCCTTAATAACATCCCCGGCAGCACGAGCGTGTTGTCGGGGATTTTCGTTAGTCATCAGACTGTCAGTTGCGACTGATAAGCTTATATTCAGACATAAATTCGCGGAACTGGCGGTAGCCTATCGCGAGGCCGACAATCAGCCCGGCAATCATTCCGTAGATGATGAACCTGTCGGTGATGAAAGTATAGGCCATAAGGCCTAACACGAGCACTACGAACGGAATCAGGAACATCATCGACTGCAGGTGTTTCTTTCGGTAGTAGACCGCTTTCTCGACGACCTCACTCACCGGCATCTCGTAACAGTTGATGGAGGAAACACCTTTATAAAGCCACCAGTCGATCGATGCACACGTGGCAAAATAGAGCATCAACAGCGCCGCTACCACGTATCTCATCGGAAACATCCCGAAGTGGTCGGGGCGGAAAATCCAGAACACCGACACAACGGTCATCAGCATGCCGACAGTAGAGAAACGCTTGTATCTCGCGGCGAGCCGCTCAAGCGCAGTTTCCTTCTTTTCCCTGTACATATTTTCGAACTCTTCGGGTGTGGGACGGTATATCTTTCTTGAAGCATCCTCCCATGTTTTTTTAATTTCTTCAGGTGTCATAATATTCAGTGATTTTAATGAATAATTCAATTTGATGGCCTTGTGAACGGAACGCCATGCCGGCTATTCCTTCAGCCGGCGGCCGAGTTTCTGCTTTATCCGGTTGATTCTCACGGCGACATTATTGCGCGAGATGCCCGTGACCTCTGCTATTTCCTCATATTTCCTCTCATCGAGCCACATCGTAATCACGGCCTTGTCGAGCGGTGAAAGGGTCGAAATCAACTCATGGAGCATTTCAATGTTTTCCAAATTGGAGTTACCCTCCTCCGATAGTTCGGAGATTCCTTCGAGCGGCACCATGGAAGGGCACCCGGACTTCTTTCTGATTGTAGACACGCACGTGTTGAGCGCGACACGATATATCCACGTCGAGAGGGAGGAATCCCCGCGGAAAGAGGCGATCCCTTTCCAGATATTTAACATTATGTCCTGACGGAGATCCTTCAGATCATCGGCGTTGTTGGCATAGGCGAAACACACGCCTGAAATCACCGAACCATAATCTCTGAGGATAGAAGCGAAACGCTGTTCCCTGTCCCTGTTATTCTCCTTCTCGCCCGTGAGCATGGCAAATAACATCCCTACCCTTTCGACCAGCCGCCAACGGAGCGGGATATTTATCGGAAGAAGGTCTATGGTGCTCATTTTTACGTTCATCTCTTAATTTTTACACAAATTTAGTCGCATTAATTTGAGGAAAGTTACACGCAGTAAAATTTTTTTCAATTTTTTTTGAAATTTATTTGGTGGAACTAAAAATTTGATTTACCTTTGCAGTGTCTTAGTTCACTAATACACTAATTAAATAATAGACTAAGACAATCAAAAATTCAAAAACAGAAATTGAATAATTAAACCAACCATCTATGTTGACAATTGATAACGTAAGCTTCAGCTACTCGCGTCACACTCAGCTGATAGAGAACTTCTCGATGACCCTGCAGCCCGGCACTGTCTGCGGTCTGTTAGGAAAGAACGGTGCCGGCAAGACCACCCTGCTCTATCTCATATGCGGTCTCCTTGCTCCCAAGTCGGGCCTTATAGACTTCCGCGGGATGCAACCGATGGAGCGAAGCACGGCATTCCTCAACGATGTCTTCATCGTGCCGGAGGAATTCTCGCTGCCCAATGTCGAGTTGAGTTCCTACGTAGAAGTGAACGCCCCCTTCTATCCCAACTTCAACCTTGAGCAGTTGCACCACTATCTCGAAGTGTTCGAGCTCCGGCCCGATCTCCACTTGGGGCGCCTCTCGATGGGTCAGAAAAAGAAGGCCTTCATGAGTTTCGCAATGGCCTGCAACACTTCGCTCCTGATTCTTGACGAGCCTACCAACGGACTCGATATCTCATCCAAACGCAACTTCCGCCGGGTGCTCGCCGAGTGCATGACCGACGACAAGAGCATAATTATCTCCACCCATCAGGTGCATGATGTCGACAAAGTGCTCGACCATGTCATCATCACTGACCGCAAGGGCGTGATGCTCAACGCATCGCTCAACGACGTGATGGACAAGTTGACCTTCAGCTTCACCACCGACCGCGAACGCGCTGAAAAAGCGCTACTCGCGCTCCCCGTGCCGGGAGGTTTCAACATTGCCGAACCCCTACTCGACAAGTCCGACGAGACAGAAGTGAATCTCGAGACTCTATTCGAACTCGTTCAGAACGGTTACCGCCTCCCCGAATCCTCTAAATAATCACACACTCTCACATCTAACCCAACCAATTATGAAGACAATAATCAGAAACACCATAATCCTCTCCGCCCTCTCCGCAGCATTCATCATCGGCTCCTCCAGCTGCTTCCGCATCGCAAAAGATAATTTCCGAGCCGGCTTCACCGCCGGAATGGAAGACTACGGCCAGCAGGTCACGACTCCTGTTGAGGTAACCGACTCGTTCTTCTCAATCGATACCTACACCACGACTGACATCGAGTATGTGAACGGACCGGTTTCAGTCACTCTCACCGCGCCCGAAAAGATCATAGGAAAGATTGAGGTGAAGGTAGAGAACGGAACCCTCAAGGTAGGTATCCCCGATAAGGAAGACAACCGTAATTTAGGAATGATAAAATCCACGCTTGTAGTCTCTGCTCCGGGTGTGAACAAGTTCATATCAACAGGTACGGGTGATATCGACATCAAGGGAGCCGAGTCGAAGGAAATCGTATTGAATACAACCGGCACAGGCGATATCGACGTGTCCCGCGCGAACTGCGTCAAATTCACCGCCAACACATCCGGCACAGGAGATATAGAGGCTGAATACGTGAACTGCACGATAGCAGAACTCAACACATCCGGCACCGGCGACATCGAGATCAAACGCATCTCCGCAGAGAAGATCAGCGGTATGTCATCGGGTACGGGCGACATCGAAGTTAAGGGTGAATGCGATCAGGTAAACATATCCAAGTCGGGAATCGGTTCTGTAAATACCCGTGGCCTCGAAATCAGAACGACTGAAGAATAATCATCCAATCCCCACCCCACATCATCAATAACTATCTAAAGATAAATAATATGGAAACAAAGAAATATACCACAGGCAACCTCAGGCTGATAATACACAAACTCCTCGTGGAGAAGCGCAAGACTCTGCTTTATGCTATTTGCGGCTTTCTGGGCGCGTGGATGGTGATTGGCATCTGGAGCGGCTGCATTATCGGAGGAGAAATCGGTGGAGGCACCACCTTCGGCTACATCGCGCTTTCGACGCTGATATGCACAGTCGCAGCCTCATTCACTTTCGCTGATCTCAAGACGAAAGAGGGTCGCATTTCATTCCTAATGACTCCCGGCTCGGCTGCTGCGAAATATCTTCCCCGGGTTGCAGCATGTGTGTTCGGCACAATCATCATCTGCTTCATCGGCTACTACTTCTACATCGCCTCCATCATCATTACCCAGGGTCTCGTGACGGGCACATGGCTACCTTTCTTCACGGATGCCAATACTTTCACGCTCAACTATGAGGGTATCATTCTGCTTGCTGCAATCATCGCCGGCTTTTTCTTCACCGAAGGAGTCTACGTGCTGGGATCGGCGATATGGCCTAAAAAGTCGTTCATCAAGACCACCGGAATCTTCCTGCTCCTTCAGTTTGTGCTAAGTATCATCACGGCCTTCGTGGTGAGCCACTGCAAATTCAAACTCTACTGGTTCGCAAGCTACGGAGAAGCGCTCATCTGGAGCGTTATAGGACTTGTTTTCCTTATAGATTTCGCCCTCTTCTATATCGCCTATTGCAGAATCAAACGAATCACACTTATCTGACAAAATGGATTTTAACGAAAATAAACCGATCTATCTTCAGCTGGCCGACCAGATAATGGATGCCACGGAGCAGCCCGACTTCCAGGGAGGGGGCAGGTTGCTCTCGGTCAGGGAATATGCGGGGCAGACGGGTGTGAACGCCAACACCGTCATGCGCGCCTACACCTGGCTCCAGCAGGAAGAGATCATATACAACAAGCGTGGAATCGGCTATTTCTACAGCGAGGATGCACAGAAAAAAGTATATGAGATGAGACGAGAGTATTTCGTAAAGAAAGAGATGCCCTATCTCATCGAGAGAATGAAATCGCTCAATATCTCCCTCGCAGAGTTTGAGAATCTTTATAACAGTTTAGACTGATCGCAAATGAAACACCTTCCCAGATATGCTTTCCCGGCCGCCATGCTGATGGGATGCGCCGCCTTCCCTACAGCCATCAAGGCGCAGACGCCGACAGAAGTGAGCGCGCAGAGTGAGGCCAATGACTCGATTCCAGACTTCACCGAACTGGATGAATTCGTAATAACTACAAGAAAAGAAGTGATAAAGAGCGACGGAGCCAAATTAAGTTATGACCTTGATGAGGATGACAGTTCGAAGGGACAGAATATGCTCGACGCCCTCAAGAAAGTTCCGATGGTGAGCGTAGACGGCACGGATCAGATCCGCGTAAAAGGAAGCACTAACTTCAAGATTTACGTGAATGGTAAGGAAGAACCGATGCTTACCGCCAACGCCGGCCAGGTGCTCAAGTCAATGCCCGCGGAATCAGTGTCGAAAATTGAAGTCATCACCGAACCCGGCGCAAAATATGACGCCGAGGGCACCGGAGGCATAATCAATCTCATCACCGAACGCAAGCAGCGCAAGGATGGCTACACCGGTTCGCTGACAGCATCAGGAGGCACCAACCAGCAGGGCCTGTCCGCCTACGGCCGAGTGAAGTATGACAAGGTGACGGCCGATGCCAATATCAACTACGCCACAAACAGAGGCGTGGAAAGGACACAGGACTCCACGACCGACACCTATGACTTCGAGAATCAGTCGGCATACAGACTGATTCAGAGAGTGAGGCAGAAGTTTGCCTTCGATTATATCGGAGGCGGATTCAACCTATCTTGGGAACCCTCCGAAAAGAATCTCTTTACCGCGTCCGCCAACATCTATTCAGTAGGCGCAAATGTCAGCGAACTCAATATTTTCGGAGAAACATGGTCGCAGGCCGGAGCGCTAACGGCCTCGTCACTACAGACCGGACACGGGAAGATGGAAAACCTCGGATTGAGCAGCAACGCCAGCTACAAACGGACACTCGATGACAAGGGACAGAACATCATCTTAGCCTATGGCTTCAATCTCGGAAAGTCGCTGATGCAGATCGGGTATCTGAACGACTTCACGGTCGGTCAGCTCACAACCAACTCAAGCGAGGAAAACAGAAATGAAAACTACAACCGTGAGCATACCGTCACTGCTGATTACACCAACCCCATCGGAGGGAAACATAACCTTGAGGCAGGACTGAAAGGGATCTTCCGCCGCAATACAGGCGACGGCAAGCAATGGACCGGGCTCACTCCCGACGATCTCATCCTTAACGCAGACAACAGTATGCTGACCCGTCAGCTTCAGGATATCTATGCCGTTTACGCCAGTTACACGTCGACATTCGGCAAACTGGGCGTGAAGGCCGGGCTGCGTTACGAGCACACATATATGGGTATGGACTTTCTTACCGGCACGATGAACAACTACCGCCGTAATCTCGACGATGTCGTACCGAATGCCGCTCTGACCTGGATGTTCGGACCCGCAACCAATCTGCGCCTCGCATATCAGATGCGAATCAACCGTCCGGGCATCGAGCAGATGAATCCCTATAGGTTTTCGATTGTCTCGACAGAGGTGCGGATGGGTAATCCCGATCTGAAGAGCGTGCATAACAACACCCTTACCCTCACCTACTCAAATTATGGCAGAATAGTCGGAGGAAACATCTCACTTGAGGCCTCACAGGCCGACAATTCCATCGAAGAATATATCTACTACGACGGAATGGTGAAATATCAAACCTACGGCAATATCGGCAATATGCGTAGAATCAGTCTCAACGGGTTCCTGAACTGGAACATAAGCAACCGCTTCAGTTTAGGAGTGAACGGTGACATCTTCTTCACATCGATCAAGTCGACGTCTCCACGGCAGAGCAACCATTCATGGGACGGAACATACGGCGCGAACTTCAGCTACATGGCTCCCGCCAGATTCAAGATAAGCGGCTACGGAGGGCAGTCGACAGGCAATATCACCCTTCAGGGGCGCTGGAACGGATGGTATTATTACGGTCTGAGCATCGGGCGCTCCTTCCTGAAGAACGATGCGCTGACACTGACACTCAACGCCTCCAACTTCCTTACCAAATCTACGCACTGGAGCGGCAGGAATGCAACCCCCGGACACCTGCAGATAAGCAAGGGCATTAACCCTCAATGGAATGTGGGGCTCAGCGTCAGCTGGAACTTCGGTCATCTCTCCGATCAGGTTAAGAAGACAGGAGCAGATCTTGATAACAACGATAAGAGCACATCGGGCAAACAGAACGGAGGCATCGGTCTCTGATAAATCATTTGCCCAAATCGAAAAGATTTGTTATCTTTGTGTGTTATAACAGCGTTGCGGGCTTGGGCTCATTGCGCAAGCCCGCAACAAAATCATCTTAATATGTTCGGTAAATTTTTTTCAAAGAAGAAAAAAGAGACACTTGACTCGGGCCTTCAGAAAACCAAGGAGGGAGTATGGAGCAAGATCTCGCGCGCCATTGCAGGCAAGAGCAAGTTAGACGACGAAGTTCTTGATAATCTGGAAGAAGCGCTGATTACGAGTGATGTAGGTGTGGATACGACCGTAAAGATTATAGAGCGGCTGAGTAACCGCGTAGCACGCGATAAGTATGTTACAAGCTCGGATCTCCGCAAGCTGCTCGTTGAGGAGGTGAGCGAGATGCTTGCCAAACCCGAAGATGCCGAGATGCTTGATGACTTCAAGATAAAGAAGAATAGCGATGATCCGTATGTAATTCTGGTAGTGGGAGTTAATGGTGTCGGCAAGACAACGACGATCGGAAAGCTGGCACATCAATATAAGTCGGCGGGTTATAAGGTTGTGCTCGGTGCTGCCGACACATTCCGCGCCGCCGCCATCGATCAGCTCGTAGTGTGGGGCGAGCGGGTAGGCGTGCCTGTCATCAAGCAGAAGATGGGCAGCGATCCCGCGGCAGTGGCGTTCGACACGCTGCAGTCAGCGAAAGCGCAGGGGGCGGATGTGGTCATCATAGACACGGCGGGACGCCTCCACAACAAGACACACCTGATGAATGAGCTTACCAAGGTGAAGAAAGTGATGCAGCGCGTCGTACCTGATGCGCCACAGGAAATTCTTCTCGTGCTTGACGGCTCAACAGGACAGAACGCATTTGAGCAGGCCGCTCAGTTCATGGCCGCTACGGAAATCAACAACCTTGCCATCACCAAACTCGACGGCACCGCCAAGGGCGGCGTGGTGATCGGCATCAGCGATCAGTTTAATATTCCGGTGAAATATATCGGTCTGGGCGAAGGTCTCGAGGATCTTCAGATTTTCCACTCCGAGGAATTCGTGCAGTCGCTCTTCGGCGATGCAATCTGATAACCTACCGGCACACAAAAGCGCTGAGATATGGGATTTAAAAGAAATCACGTTGATATCATCTCGATGGGATGCTCGAAGAATCTGATTGATTCCGAACGCATGATCAGACGTCTTGAGGCCAAGGGCTATACAGTAGGCCATAATCCGGAGACTCCGGAGGGTGAGTATGTGATGGTGAACACCTGTGGATTCATCGGAGATGCCAAGGAGGAGTCGATCAATGTGCTTCTCGAACTTGCAGAACTAAAGGCCGCCGGCGAAATAGGCACGATCGCAGCAATGGGCTGCCTCACAGAGCGTTACCGCAAGGATCTTGAAGATGAACTCCCTGAAATCGACAAAATGTACGGAAAGTTTGACTGGGAAGGCTTCGTCAACGAACTTCCTGATCTGAAAGCTGACCGCCGACCCAAGGATTGGGAACGCACCCTCACCACACCGCCTCACAGCGCATACGTGAAGATTTCAGAAGGATGCAACCGTTTTTGTGCCTTCTGCGCAATTCCTCTTATCACCGGGCGACATAAATCGCGCCCCGAGGAAGAAATACTCGAGGAGGTGCGCGATCTTGTGGCGAAAGGCGTAAAGGAATTCAATATTATCGCGCAGGATCTTTCAAGTTACGGACTCGACAGTAAACACGAGCATCGTCTCGCTCAACTTATCGACTGTATGGCCGATATCGAGGGTGTCGAATGGATCCGGCTTCACTATGCCTATCCGGCCGACTTCCCGATGGATGTGCTTGACGTGATGGCGAAGCGTGACAACGTGTGCAAGTATCTTGATATCGCGTTGCAGCATATCTCCGATAATCAGCTTTTGAGAATGCGCAGGAAGATTACAAAAGAGGAAACCCTCAAGCTTCTGAGCGAAATACGCAGCAAGGTGCCCGGAATCAAGATCCGAACTACGCTGATGGTTGGCTTCCCCGGTGAGACAGACGAAGATTTCCGCGAACTTCTTGAATTTGTCGAGACTCAGAAATTCGATCGTATGGGAGCGTTTGCCTATTCCGAAGAAGACGACACCTATGCCGCTCTTCATTATGAGGATGATGTTGACGCTGAGGAAAAACAAAAACGTCTCGACACGCTGATGGAACTTCAGCAGGAGATCTCCGACAGTCTGAATCAGGAGCAGGTTGGAAAGACAGTGCGCCTGATTGTGGATGAATATGAAGGAGACACGGCAATCTGCCGCAGCGAGTGGGATTCTCCGGAAGTAGACCTCACCTATCGCGTTTGTGGTACGACCGCCGCACCCGGCGAGATGATAGAGGCCACCGTGACTGAAGCGCTCCCATTCGACTTCATTGCCGAAGCCATAAACTGACCAATCTGACATTTCCATCATGAACCCTTCAAATCCTACAGAATTCAATACTGCACCGGCAGGTGGACACGGATTCTTTATCTACCGGCTACCCGGAAGCAATGTTCCCGATGGATATGCCGGACGCGTGAACTCCTTTACCGGACCGGAGAAGGGATTCGTGATTTATCCATTCACTACGGCCGACTTTCCTTCTGTCGTCGTTTCTCCCGACTCTCCGATCACGCCCGGAATCGGAGATGCAATTGTGGCTGAGATGCATGCTTCCGACAGTTGGACTACCCCGAAATGCCTGCTCAGCTGCACCTCAACATCGAAGGAAGAGCATAAGCGGATGGTGGAGCGCACAGTAGAGGCAATCCGCGAGCACAAGCTGCTGAAAAGCATAATCTCCCGCACGATCGTCTCAGATGTGAGACTGAATCTAAGCAAGACGTTCAATTCACTCTGCAGCCACTATCCCGGGGCTTTCGTGTTCTGGTACTACACCCCGGCTACAGGAATGTGGATGGGGGCTTCTCCCGAACTACTTCTTGAAAAGGAGGGAACCGCATTACGCACGATGGCACTTGCCGGCAGCCGCCCGACCGGCTCTGACGGCCCTTGGGATGAGAAGAATATGAACGAACACCGGATAGTGACCGACTTCATCTGCACCCGATTCCGCGAAGCAGGAACGGAACCGATAGTGGAAGAGACTCGGAATTGCGCGGCGGGTCCGGTAACTCATCTTATGACTCCGATTCACGCTACGGCGAGAGATAACGAAGCCCTGGATCTGGCGACGCGCCTCTCTCCCACTCCTGCCCTCGGAGGGATGCCTCAAAAGGGGGCGGTGAGCTGGATCTCCTCCACCGAACGCCACCCGCGCGGATATTACGGCGGATTCATAGGCCCGGCAGACAGCAATGGAGATTACAGATTCTTCGTGAATCTCCGAAGCATGCTCATTATGCCCGATAAGGTGTGTCAGTTTTCAGGCGGAGGCATTATGGAGGAATCTGTTGCCGATGACGAATGGGAAGAGACCGAGCGTAAGGCCGACACCCTGCGGCGCCTCTTCATAAGCACTGAAAAATGAATTTAAAACAATCTATTCCCAACCTAAACAAATAACAACTATGAATCTTAACAGCAAGCTTGCCTCCATGGCAGCCCTGTGCCTCACCCTCGGCACACTGCCGATGATGGCCGAAGAGCACACTAAGAGTCTGGATGTGAAGGGTCTCGACGCGAGCGTATCTCCCAAGACCGACTTCTATCATCACGTGAACAACAAATGGCAGAAGGACCATGCCCTTACTCCCGAGTATTCACGTTACGGACAGTTCAACATCCTCAACGACTCAAGCAATAACCGCGTGAAGAGAATCGTGACCGGACTTTCAGCCACCAATCCGGCTCCCGGTACGAATGCCTTCAAAATCGCCACTATCTACGAACAGGGTATGGACTCCGTGCGCCGCAACCGCGAAGGAGCAGCCCCGATCAAGGGCAAACTCGCTAAGATCGAGAATACCAAGCCTTCGGAAATGGGCGACCTCTTCCGTTATATGCACCGCTACGAGAGCGCTCCGTTTTTCGGCGTGGGCATGATGGAAGACCTTGCCAACAGTCAGGTTTATTCTATGTATGTCAGCGGTGGTGGCCTCGGCATGGGCGACCGCGACTATTACCTGCTCAACGACAAGCGCAACAAGGAAGTGCGTAACGCTTATGTGAAGTTGATCGAGACCCAGATGGAACTCGCCGGCTACAGCAAGAAAGACGCAAAGCGAATCGCCAAGAATGTGCTTAAGATCGAGACAGAACTCGCTGACTCCGTATGGACCCGCGAGCAGAGCCGCAATATCCCCGCGATGTATAACCCGCGTACTATCGCACAGGTAGAAGAACTCTATCCTAATCTTCCCATCCGCGGTATGATCGAGGATATGGGCATCGAGGTGCCTGAGACGGTTATCGTCACCGAACTCAACACCGTGAAGCAGGCCGACAACCTGATGAAGAAACTAACCGACCGCGAAAAGAAGGACTACTATCTCTGGGAGATCGTGTCGGGAGCGGCCGGCCGTCTGAGCGACGACTTCGCAGACGCGGCGTTTGAATTCAGCAAGGTGAAGTCGGGCGTGCAGCAACAACGTCCCCGCTGGAAGAAGTCGCTCGGCGCAGTGGAAGGCGTTATGGGCGAAGGCATCGGCCAGCTCTACGTGGAGCAGTACTTCCCCGAATCATCAAAGGAATATATGGAAGGGCTGGTAGAGAATCTCCGCAAGGCTCTCGGCAAACACATTATCCGTCTTCCTTGGATGACCGACGACACCAAGTTTGAGGCCCTTAAGAAACTCAACTCAATCACGGTGAAGATCGGCTATCCCGATAAGTGGAAAGACTATTCGCTCCTGAACATTGATCCTGAGCTCTCATACTACGAGAACATGCACAACGCAGGCATGTGGGCATACGACCGCGAGCTCGAGAAATGGGGCAAACCTGTCGACCGCAGTGAATGGGGTATGACTCCTCAGACAATCAATGCATATTACAACCCGATGTTCAATGAGATCGTATTCCCGGCCGGTATCCTCCAGGCTCCCTTCTTTGATCCAGAGGCAAGCGATGCAGAAAATTACGGCGGTATCGGCGTGGTGATCGGTCACGAGCTTACTCACGGATTCGACGATCAGGGCTGCAACTTCGATGCTGACGGTAACATGGTAAACTGGTGGACGGACTCTGACCGCGAGGCTTTTGCAGAAAAGACCGCAGGTCTGGTAGCTCAATTCAACGAGGTTGAGGTGCTCCCCGGCGTAAATGCCAACGGAGCCTACACTCTTGGCGAGAACATCGCCGACCAGGGTGGTCTCCGCGTCGCTTACACTGCATGGCTTGATGCACAGAAAAAGAAAGGCGTTGACGTGACCAGCGAGGAAGCCAAGATCGACGGTCTTGATCCTACGCAGGTGTTCTATATGAACTATGCCAATCTCTGGGCGAACAATATCCGCGAGGAAGAGATGCGCAATCTCACCACGGGCGATCCCCACTCCCTCGGTATCAACCGTGTGAATGTATCGCTCCGTAACATCGAGCCCTTCTTCAAGGCTTTCGATATCAAGGAAGGCGACGCGATGTTCCGTCCGGAAGTTGAGCGCGTGATCATCTGGTAAGATTCTCGCGCTGCATTTCTCCCATTCATTTTCTGATAATGAAGAGAATCTCAAAATCTTTCCTGCTCGGAATCATGGCGCTGCTCATGGCCGTCATGATTCCGGCATGCGGAAAGGATAATGAACCGGAATCTGATCCGAATCACGACGCGGCACTGATAGGCACCTGGGGCACCACACTCAAGCTGCAGACCTATCAGCTCGATGTGAAGCTGACCTTCGCCGCCGACGGCAAATTCAGCGGGAGCGCCATGGGAACGGTGCCTACAGTTGAATCGCCTGTGGATATCGACTTGACCGGCACGTGGGAAACTGCATCTGGCGTCATTAAGCTTGACCTCGACCAGTCGGACCTTCCGGAATTTTTGCCGCTCAACGATAACATAAAATATGAGATCATACTCGATCAGCTCTATCTTGAGGGCCTTCCCCTCTTCCCGCTCGACCGACTTGATTAAGTAATAAGGATAAATAAAGATGGTGCATCCGACATGGGGTCTGATGCACCATCTTTATAATCGCTTGACGTCTCAGCGCGTAACTTATTTGAAAAGATACTGAGAAGAGATCGACTGGTTGTTGTGGATACGGCGGATAGTGTCAGCAAAAAGCTTCGCAACGGGAAGCACTGTGGCCTTGGGATTATCCTTGCCGTAGGGAATTGAATTAGTGAAGATAATTTCCTCAAGACCGCAATCGCGCACGCGCTCGGTAGCAGGGTCGCTCATCACGGCGTGGCTGCAGAGAGCACGCACAGACTTAGCGCCGAAACTGAGAAGAAGGTCGGCTGCCTTAGTGATGGTGCCGGCTGTGTCAACGATATCGTCGATGAGGATAACGTTCTTTCCCTCTACCTCACCGATCACAGTCATAGTCTCGATGACGTTAGCCTTGGCGCGGGTCTTGTGACAGAGCACGAGGGGCACATCGAAATACTTTGCGTAAGAGTTAGCACGCTTAGCGCCACCCACGTCGGGAGAAGCGATAACCATATCCTTCAGTTTGAGGCTCTGAATATAGGGAATGAAGATCGATGATGCGTAGAGATGATCTACGGGCACATCGAAGAATCCCTGGATCTGGTCGGCGTGAAGGTCCATGGTGATGAGTCGAGTAATACCGGCGGCAGTGAGCAAGTCGGCCACGAGCTTGGCGGCGATAGAAACGCGGGGTTTATCCTTACGGTCCTGACGCGCCCAGCCAAAATAAGGCACTACTGCAATGATGGAACCTGCTGATGCGCGCTTAGCGGCGTCGATCATAAGAAGGAGTTCCATAAGGTTTTCTGCTGAGGGGAAAGTTGACTGCACAAGGTAGACCTGTGCGCCGCGGATCGACTCTTCGAATCCAACTTCGAATTCGCCGTCAGCAAATTTTTCCTTTCTCATTTTACCCATTTCAATGCCGAGTTCCTTGCAGATGCTCTCGCCAAGGTAACGGGATGCCTCACCGGCAAATACCTTAATCGGGGGAAGTAAATTTTCCATACGGAATTTATTGAAATTGATTTTGATATCCTGCGGATTGTAACCGACGGAGCAGCTCCGTCGGTTTCATATTGCAAAATTAGGAAAATTTTTAAAAACGAGCCTTATTTCTCCTCATTTATTTTCACTTTATTCTTCTTCACGGGCTTGAAGACCGGAAGCGGAAGGATCAGCGCGTCGTACGCACCTACCTCAAAGTGAGTTGCTTTGTCGCGCTGCAGATCGAACGTAAAGTCCTTATCCCAGAGCAGATCTCGGGAGTGATAAATGCCTTCGTTGATTTTTGCCATGTCATAAGCGAGATCCGGAATTATAAGACCTACTTTGACCGGCACTCCGGAGAAATTCAGCAGGAAGAGGAGGATGCTGTCATCGGTGTAGCGGAGGAATGCGAACTGACTATGGGGATCAAACTCCGGATTACGGAGATTGACATACATCAGATCGAAGAAACTGCCGTCGCAAATGGCCTTCTGCTCATTGCAGAGATTAAGAACTTTCGAATATAGAGCGCGGAGCCATTTCTCCTGCTGAGTGAGACGGCGGAGATTGCATTTGCCGTCGTTGTACCAGCGGCGCAGCGTATCGTAGCTCCAGTAGTCGAAAATTGTCGAACGATTGTTATCTCCTGCGAAACCCTCGTTATCGTGGGCCATCTCTCCCAATTCCTGACCATAGTAAATCATGAACGGGCCGCGTGAAATCATTGCGCTTGCCACCAGATAGGGGGTGACCTTCGCAGGATTATCCGCAAACTCGCGCGAAGCGAAACGCACTTCATCATGATTTTCCAGGAAGTTAAGCATCGAGTCGCCGATGCCGTCAACGGTCTGCCAGCAACCGGTGAGCTGTGCGGCCGACCAATTATGGCAGCATATTCCCTTCAGAGTGTCGTAGAGGTTTACCTTGTCGTAAAGATAATCGAAATGACAATAGTCGAGGAAGGGACGGTAGGCCTCCACTTCATAGATCTCACCAATGAAGATTACGCCCGGATAATCCTGCTTTACCTGAGGAATCGCCCAGTGCCAGAACTCGCGGGGCACCATAAACACCATGTCACAACGGAAACCGTCGATTCCCTTTGAGGCCCAGAAGCGGAGTATGTGGAGCATCTTGAGCCACGTATCCGGCACCGGTTCGTAGTGCGTTGACCAGTCGCCCGGATCGAAGCCGTAATTGAGTTTTACGGTCTCATACCAGTCGTTGACATCACAGAAGGCGCTGTAGCAGTCGTTGCCCGTTGCCTTTGCCGGAAATTCCACATAGGGCTCGGTGCCTTTCTGCGCAATGTCGAAGTTGGGAGCAAAACGCTGGTTGGTGATATAATAATAATTATTATCGCGAGAAAAGAACTTGGAAAAATCATCATTGCGACCGAAGTCTTCAATTCCCACAGGTGCTGAATCCGAATGATAATGACGGGCCGTATGATTTGGCACGAAGTCGATGATGAGCTTTAAGCCGGCCTCGTGCGTACGTTTCACTACGGCTTCAAACTCCTTCATACGATCGGCCACTTCAGTGGCGATAGCGGGAGCCACATCATAGTAATCCTTAATTGCATAGGGAGAACCGGCTTCACCCTTCACCACATTCGGGTTGTCGGCAGGAATCTTGCCGTCGTCAAACGCCGTCTTTGTGGCCATCTCTATAATGCCGGTGAGCCAGAGACAATTGATACCCATTTTCTTGAGCTGCGCGAGCAGCGTCGGGGTAATGTCGTTGAGTTTTCCCGAGCCGTTACGTTCGTATGTGCCGTTGGGCACGGGATCAGAGACAGTATTGGTTAAGATACGTGGAAATGCCTGATAGATAATTAATTTTTCCATTTTTCGGTCGGTATAGAATTTAATTTTTTTATTTCTTTAATATCTGCTCAAGTGAGCGGCATGTCACCTCGTAGCCGATCTTAACCGACTGATCGAGCGATGCGAGGTCAAACAACTTCTGCCCCTCGAGTTCGGGAGGCGTAATCACATAGTCGCAGAGCTTGATATCCTGGGCAAGATTCGACTTAGTGGTGAGGTGGTATGAGCGGAGCGCGATGTCGAGAAGAGCCGCCTTATATTTATAGTTCTTGTTCATCGGAGAGCAGTTGAGCCCATAGAGCACGTCACAGTACTGCCGGATAGCCCAGGCCGGAAGATTATGCAGCACACCTCCGTCGACATAATGCTGCCCCTTTATCGTGATCGGAGAGAAGACAATCGGAATGCTGCAGGAGGCGATGACGCGAGGCACGATCTCCCCCTTGCACCAGGCTACCTGTGAACCGGTCTCGAGATTTGTCGCACACACCACCGTGGGAATGGTTAGTTCCTCAAGATTCTTTACCGGAAGCCAGGAGTCGAGCAGGCGCGCGAACTTAGTAAGTTTGAAAAGTCCGGTCTTCGGCACATTCCATTCCCTGAAATCACCGAATTTATTTGAGTCGGCGAAGCAATTCCTGATATCGAGGGGCGACAGTCCGGCCGCATAGAGCACAGATGCTATCGATCCGGCCGACACACCGGCGATAATGTCGGGTGATACACCGAATTTCTCCATTGCCATCAAGGCTCCTATATGCGTAAACCCCCTGGCTCCTCCCCCGCTGAATGCAATTCCGATCGAATTGCGGCGGCGGAGACCGATACGGTCCATTATTCCTTCTATATTCATCTGTATGTATCTGATATTTATTCCTTTTTTACACTATCTGATTTTTCTTTCCTGCGAAACATTCTCTTAAGGAATGTGAAGGGATGTTCGAACTCCTTTCTGTAAACAATTCCGATACCCTGAGTGGTGAGCGCAGAGTTGAGATAATATGAGGCGTCGTTGAAATGGTTATACGCCTTCAGCCGGAGGCGTCCGTCGCGCGAAAGGAGGTATTCGAGATCAAAATCACCCACGAACGTTGTCTGAGAAGATGATTTATCGCGATATCCGAGATTACCGTTGAGCAGAAGACGGTTGTCGAAGAATGAGGAAGAGAGGGCAAGGTCGACCTCCATATCCGACAGGTCGCTCTTCTCCGACTTAAAGGAGGGAGCCACCATCACCTTGTCGGTGAGTGAGCCAATGATATTCTGGATCTGCGATGAAAGTGTAGATGAGGCCACCGAAGCGAGTTCGCCGCCCTGCTCCGCTCCCATATACTCGGGTGTATAGAAACGGTTGAGAGCAAGTAGATAAATTACCTGCCGGTTAAGCATATCTTCTGTAGAGACAATACTCCTCACCTTCCGCTCCACATCGGAAGTAACCGTCGGAAGTTCCATATCAAACTTAATTTCCGGCGCATGGATATCGCCTGTCACCTTGAGGAGAGCCTCTACCGGCACAACCGTGCGCTTCAGATCCGGATCATTGGCAAATCCGGCATCAAGATCCTTAAGATTTGAGTTAACACGATAGGCTGCCGTGATATCCAGCATACCTCTCAGCGGATCGCCGTTGAAGGTGATATTGCTTCCCTCCCTTATCCTGAAATTCTTAAGGATAAGGTCCTGGAGACTGAAATTATACACGCCGCTCAGAAGCGAATATTTACCGTAGATGGAGAAATTATCGGAAGCGGTCTGATAGTGCATCTGGAGCGCCCCGGCACCGTTTGCCGTAATCTTATCGCCGGCCTTGGGATCCATCACGATGACCATCTTCGCATCAGGCGTGACGTCGAGGGCAAGATCAAGAAGGAAATTATCATGAGTGGTTTCCTCGTTGTTCTGGCTGCTGCTATAGAACCGGTCTTCAAACGAGAGCGTCACTTCCTCCTTCTCCCTGGCCTCGCGTGCATGGTCGGAGAACGTGAGGAAAGTATATTCGATTGCTTCTTCCGTCTCATCGAGCACGAGATTAAACTCCGTATCGGGAGCCGTGGAGGCATTAGCCGAAAGATGTATCAGGCCTGGTACGCCCTTAAGCGTTACCATGCCGTTGGCGAATACGCGCCCGTACCACTGAGGATTGAGCCGGCAGTCGGTGTCGAACACGAGGAGCCGCTGCATATCCGTCACCCTGAAATTAAAGGAGGCATCCTTCAGGAAATTATGTGTCACGTTGCCCTCCAGATAGGCCGAATGGCCGAATCTGTCGTAGAGTCTTATACCCGGAATGCTGATTTTCCCGGGCCTGAAGGAAAGCGAATCGGAACCATGATAGATTACGTTCGACTGATCAACAAGAATGGCAATATCATCAGCAAAGACATCACCGAAAAGATCGAGGTCGGAGAACGTGCCGTAGAGTTTCACATGCCCTGAGGCATGGCCCGCCACCTTTGAAGTGAAGCCGCTCATGAACGGCTGCAGAAAACGAATGTCGAGGTGTCGCGCGCCGAAATCAAAAGATAGAGAATCACGGGTCACGTAGACGCCTCCTCTCACAGTGGCGCTTGCAGAGTCGCCGTCCTGCACATCAGCATTTATGGCCACCATTTTCTCACCATGATCCCAGTGGCTTTCAATGGCCGCATCTCCGAGCACAGAGTTATTGTAGGCGAGTTGCTTAACGAATAGATTCTTTGTAAACGCACGAGGCGATTTTGTGAAAAGTGATGTGACGTGGGCGCTACCGGTGGCGATTCCTCCGAAATCAACGTTATCAATATTGAGGATATCAAAGATATATGAAAGATCGATATTCTGCAACCGGACATTCAATGTGTCGCCGGGGAGTGCTGACGCATTGCCGGCAATAGCGATGAGCTGTTCGGGATTGCTGATACGCAAATGATCGACACTGATTGTGTTGTTGTCGTAGATCACGCTTGCGGGCTCAATTTTCCAGCCGATACTATTGAGCGAGAAGGATCCGGGCAGAAAGTTGACGATGGTACTTATCGCGTTGCCGGGGGTTTTCTTGTGAAGGCCTCCTAACAGCGACACGGAACCTTTACTGTCGGGATTCGAAAGGGCGCTCCATCCGGCATCTATTCCTATTGAATCGTTGAGCGCCCTGACATTGAGATTAAGAAGCGCGCGATCATTCTTGACCGGGAAATCCGTGGTAAGCGAGACGAGAGCGGGATTGCCGCCGCTTTTGGAAAGAGAGAGGGCGCTATTGCGCAATAATTTATTCTTACCCTGAATCAGGTAAGGAGCGTCGAGCCTGAAACTGAGACTATCTGCGCTACCGCCAATGTTTCCTGAAACCACCACCGGGACACCGGGACGGACTGGAGCATTCAATGATGAGAAGAATTCATCGGCGGGTTCCACCACCAATTGGAAACGTACATCGCCGGATATATTGCGGCTCGCTGCGTTGACCTGCGGAAAAAATTCGGGCAAAACGTCGTGAAGTGCCTCCTTGACAATGCGAACCGCCGCTGAGGGTAATAGGGTAGCATATATGTCGCCATGGATGATATCGGAAGTAATATTATACTTACGCTCTCCCTCTGCTTCAATCGCGGAAAGAGCCAACTTATTCAGGTTCAGGTTGATTTTCTTATTACTGACATTGATATGGGAGAGATCAAGCGTCCCGAGGAGATTGTCGGGATTATTGCCTCTGATTTCGGCATTAACAATTCCTGAAATCAGCGCATCGGGAGCGAAGCCTTTCAGACCAAGTTGGCCCGGGAGGATATGTCGGAGATCCGCTGCGAGCAACCATTGTGAGGCTGATCCGTCAAGGCGTCCTTCGAACTCAGCGTTGACATCAAGCACATCAGCGGGAGACACTATATTTCCTCTGAAGTTCTTGCCTGTCTTAGTTAAGGAGGCTGTAATGTTTTGGAATTCCCGACCGTTCCAGACTATGTCGGGAATGCTCATATCAATTAGACCTTCCGAATTCATTCCGGCCAAGGTCACTTTGGCCGTGGCCTCTATAGCGAACGCACCCAGCTGTGCGACGCCGAGAATCTCCCCTATAGCGAGTTGTTCGCCCAGGATTTTTGCCTCAATATGAGGAGTTTTTGAAAGGAGTCCGGTGGCGGATGCCTCTCCGTCGATCATACCTACTGATGTGGCCAGCGTCAACTTGCCTTCGGCTTCCCCGCGCGCGATATCGGCATTTCCGGCAACTTCAATCGCGACGTCGCCGGCCATTCCAATCTTAGTCTTGATATCCTGATTAAGATCAGGAATCACATCCGTGATTTTAGATATGAAATCACGGCTACCCTCAAAGGATAGCCACACATCATCGGCTGAGAGCCGGGTGAGGTTACGGAAATCCGAAACCCTTCCTTTCAGAGACAGCGAGGAGGCTGTGCGGTAGTCTTCAAATTCAAGATTGCGGAGCGAAATACTGTTGAGATCGCCTGATGCTTCTACGGTGAGAGAGGCTGGATTAGAAAAAGCCTCAAGCGGTGGGAATAGGAAAGAGAATTCTGAGATGTTAAGGGGATTCGCCCGAAGCGTGACGTTGAAGTTGGACGTCTGGAGTGCGTCGGGAATATGGTCGTAACCGTTAAAGGCAAGATGCTGGTCGGAGAGTGAGATGTCGGTATCTTCGAGACGCAACCTGATATCCTTAAGCGTTATTTCGGAGGGAGAGATGTTGGCCTGCAGAGCAATTGAACTGACGGAGAGGCCCGATTGCTCACTGAATGCGAGGCGACGCAGATCGACATCGATCCCGTGGTCGGTGAGTCGGGGCAGTGCTATGTCGGCGCGTATATTTGTGAAGAGCAGATGATTAATGTCGAAACGGGGCCGATCCTTGCTTATAGGGAGATAGGTCTTATCGAAACTCAGGCGTGATTTGCGGATAACCACGTTACGCAGAATGACATCAAACT
The DNA here is from genome assembly GCA_947178505.1 of uncultured Muribaculaceae bacterium. Taxonomy (GTDB): domain Bacteria; phylum Bacteroidota; class Bacteroidia; order Bacteroidales; family Muribaculaceae; genus Lepagella. The sequence continues at coordinate 34,368 of CAMWYR010000005.1, forward strand.
TTGAAGGGGGTTTATTCTTATCTTTGGGTTGAAAAGCGCGGATGATAAAGTCGATATTGAGTGGCGCGTCAGCCGCGGGCTTGACTATCCGAGCATCAAGAGATATTATTTCTGCATAAGTCACTTCAACGCGGCCGGAGGTAATGAGTTGCCAAAGCGATATGCCCGCTCCCAGTTTGGCTACTGACAGACAGCGGCTTCCTTCGGGAGTGTAGATGCCGACTTCATTCAGCCTAAGTTCGTTGAAGGGAAGAATTTCAACGACTCCGATCTCCACTTTTCCACCCAGGAATTCGGTGAGTTGTTTCTCGGCCTCGAGTCTGATTCGGTTCTGCACCCAGGGAATTGACACGGCGACGTACAGGCACACAAAAAGGCCTATCACAGTCAGGACGGCTGTGAAAAGTACACTTCTGAAGACTCTATAGACGGATTTTGAGGCCGACATGATTCAAGAGAAAGAGTCTGCGGGGATCAGGAGCAACAGAATCAGCACTCATCTCCCACTACCCGGCAGTCTTTAAGTGCAAAATTAAGCAATTTCCCTGAAAATTCACGCCCCTTTACCGCAAAAATTTAGATAATATGCGCCTACAACTTTATCTGAGATGTGATCCAGCCCACGGGTCTTCCCCCGGAGTTTTAAGAAATCTTATTCAGTGTTCTAAAGATTGGAGTGCCGGCAAAAAGCATCGCCGGGGAAGATGCCGAAATAACTTCGAGCATCTTCGTAATAATACTTTTCATTTTCTTGAGTTATTTTGTTGATACGAATTATAAAGATTACTGAACGCCTCTGTAAAGGTGCGCCCCACCGGGATCGGCCGGACATAATTTCTGAGGAAAATCTGACGCTTCGAGAATTTTTCGATTGCACCCAGAGCCACAATAAAAGAGCGATGCACTCTGACGAACCGATCGCCGGGAAGCAGACCCTCCATCTCCTTCATCGTGATCTGCGAAATGACGGTTGGCTGGTCTCGACGGAACACCTTTACGTAATTATCCATCGCCTCGACATAAGCTATGTCGTTCACGCCGACCACTACTGTCTTGTATTCTACCTTTAGCGTTATCGTGTCATGCCTAGCAGCCATTAGACTCCGCGCCTTGGAAAGCATCAACGCCTTCCCCATCGCTCGCTCGAAGCGCGGATAGAACACCGGCTTATGAAGGAAATCGACCGCATCGACATCGAACCCGTCAAGGGCATATTGAGAATATGCTGTTGTAAAGATGATGCACGTATCGGCAGGAATCTCCCTTGCAAGTTCCACGCCGTTATGCGAGTTCATCTCAATATCGAGGAAAACTATGTCGGGATGCTCCTCCCGCACGCAGGCCATTCCTTCAATCGGCGACGTGAAACACCGGAGCTCAATATCGCCAAACCGACTGCAATATTCCTCAATAATGCTCAAGGCGATTGGCTCATCATCTATTGCGACACATTTAATCATGATTTAAGACAAATTTTAAGCGACACATCATAAATGCCGCTGTTACCGTTGGTGATCAGATGATATTTTCCCGGGAAGAGCAATTCCAGACGTTTGCGACAGTTGTCGATGCCCATGTGCTCACCAATCCGCCTGACGGGAAATATCCTGTTGGAAGTAGTAAAACTAAGATTGCCTCCGCGCTCAGACAGATGAATGCGGATCTCGCTATTCTCCACCGGAGAGACTCCGTGCTTGAAACAATTCTCCACAAACGTGACAAGAAGCATCGGAGGAATCATCAGAGAGACGTCTTCAACGTCGATATCCAGCCTCACTGACGTCATTTCATTCAAGCGCAGCGACTGCACCTCCACATACTCCCTTATATATTCCGCCTCTTCATCAAGAGCCACAAGCTCACGATATGAAGATGTATGGATATATCGCATCATAGAGATGAATTTCTCAAGCGAGGGAAGAGCGTTCTTATTTCCGGTCAGGAAAAGGCCATAGAGAGAATTTAGGGTATTAAACATAAAATGAGGCTTTATCTGAGCCTTGTAAAGTTCAATCTCCGCTCTATCCCTCTCAGCTTCGGCCTCCCTGATCCGGGCTTTCTGGACATTGGTATAGACCAATAGCCCCACCGCGAAACTAAATGCCTCCACAATCATGAAGAGAGTCCAGAGTGCCTGCTGATATTGCTGAAACTGAGGCAGGTGTCTGACTATGTCGCTATCATGGATATTGGGTTTCGGATTGTATAGTTCAACACTTGAGAGAATGAATGTCACAACCACGGAAGAAATGACAATCAGCACCCCTACGACCTTCTTACCTCGCGTGCCAAACAGAAAAGGAACAGTGAACAGTCGGTTGAGTATATAAACTGCATACAGCCAAAGACCGGCCACTATCATATAGGCTGTAAAATGATGCACCCATCGCTCTACGGGCGAAAGAATCACCATTATCGGGAGGACGATAAAGCAGAATGCGAGATCTATGTAAAGTGCAAGATGTTTCATTCTTTCCGAATTTAAGAAAAGAAGACGCTCCTGACGAGTGAACTTACAATCAGCAAACCTTAAGCAGCCAGGGGCACGACAGGTCACCATTTTGTAGAATGACTGAAATATGCATTGAAGGTTTAAGCGTAGGTTGTACATCAGCAGGCGGGGAGCCGGCCATAATATAGCATATATAAGGTATTGGCTTGTCTAAGGGTGCGATGAAGCACGACATTTACCCATCCATTTAAGCAGTTAGCCAATTTGTACCAAAACTTCAATTTTACATCTATTTAGATTTCAACTGCTTACAAGATCAATACTTACATTTAGGTATTTCACGGGTATGTTAAAGTTGCGAACTTTGCATAGAGAAAAATGTAAAAACCCTAAAGAAATGGCTAAATCCGCGAAATATATCTTTGCACTTCTAGCAGTATTCTTCCTCACCTTTCATGCGGCGGCAAAAGGACCGTCCGGTATGATTTCCGGGAAAGTATTTTCCACTGAAGGAGGACCGATAGATTACGCCAATGTCTATCTGAAAGGCACGACATACGCGGGAATCACCAACGAAGAAGGACTCTACCACATCAACGCACCGGCCGGCAAATATACGATAATATTCTCGTACGTTGGTTTCGAGCAGCAGGAACATACCGTTACCATAAAAGCGAAGGAGCGCGTACGGCTTAACGTGAAATTAAAGCCGGCCGCAGAGCTGGAGGAGGTTGTCGTAGTCGGTAACACATTAAGTAAGGTAAATAACTCAGCCTATAACGCCACGGCCTTAGATACAAAAGAACTTGCGAACACCGCCAAGACCCTGAGCGAGGCTCTGTCGCAGGCTCCGGGCATGAAGATCCGCGAGAGCGGAGGTGTCGGTTCCGACATGGCGGTTACGATGGATGGCTTCAGCGGAAAGCACGTGAAGATATTTATTGACGGTGTGCCCCAGGAGGGGGTCGGAACTTCTTTCGGCATCAATAATATTCCCGTAAATTTCGCCGACCACATAGAAGTCTACCGCGGGGTCGTGCCGGTGGGCTTCGGCTCTGATGCAATCAGCGGCGTGATCAATATCGTAACGCCAAAGCTGCAGCGCCGATGGTTTCTTGACGCCTCGTATTCCTACGGATCATTCAACACTCACAAGACCAACGTAAATTTCGGCCAGACACTTAGAAATGGGTTCAAGTATGAGATCAATGCTTTCCAGAATTATTCAGACAACGACTACAAGGTGTTCGCTCCGGTGGAGGATTTTGCTACCGGAGGCATCAACAAGAACAAGCTTGAACACGTACGCCGTTTCAACGACACCTACCACAACGAAGCAGTGATCGCCAAAGTAGGCTTTGTCAACAAACCCTGGGCCGACCGACTGATGGCCGGATTTACGTATTCGCACATGTATAAGGAAGTACAGACAGGCGTCCGCCAGGAGATCGTCTACGGCCGGAAACACCGTCACGGCCACTCGCTCATCGGATCGCTCGAATATTTCAAGCGCGACCTGATCACACGCGGTCTAAATTTGGCCGTGACTGCCAACTACAACCGCAATATCACGGTGAACGTTGATACGGCCTCGGTGAAATACAACTGGCGTGGAGAGACCGACCGGCTCAATTCACCCGGTGAACAGGCGTATCAGAACTCACGGGCCAACAATAACAACTGGACCGCTACAGCCACCGCTTATTACCGACTCGGTGAGAATCATTTCTTCACCGTCAACGATGTTTTCAACACCTTCAACCGAAACAACGATAATCTTCTCGCTGCAACGGTCAGCTCGGATGAGATCGGCAAAATCACGAGCAAGAATATCCTTGGACTCTCATACCAGTTCAAGCCGAACAACAAATTAAACTTTACGGCCTTCGGCAAATATTACTATCAGTATGTGTCGGGCCCGGTCGCAGCTACGTCGGCACAGGACACCTACGTGAAAAGTTCGAGTTCGGTCAATGCTCTCGGTTATGGCGCGGCCGGTACGTGGATTATGCCGCTCGGCTTTCAGATGAAGGCATCGTATGAGAAAGCCTACAGGCTCCCCACAATTGAGGAGATGTTCGGCGATGAAGACTTGGAGATAGGTGACATGGCGCTGCGCCCCGAATCGAGCCAGAACGTCAACCTTAATCTCAGCTATAATGCTGCGTTCGGAAATAACATCGTCTATGTTGAGGCGGGCCTTATCTATCGCGACACCCGCGACTACATCCAGCGCAACATACTGGCCCTCAGCGGAGGCAAATCAGCCGCTACCTACGTGAACTTCGGAAAGGTCGACACGAAAGGATTCAGCATCTCCGCGCGCTACAACTTCTCCAAATGGCTAAGCCTCGGAGGCAATTTCACGCAGATGAACGTTCGCGACAACATGAAGACGGCCATGGGGAGCACTATGGCCAATGTGTCCTACCATGAACGTATGCCGAATCAGCCATTTATGTTTGCTGATTCCGACATCAGTTTCTACTGGCATGGTCCGGGCGGAAAACGCAATGTGCTGACGCTGACCTATGACAATCAGTACACTCATAAATTCTGCTACTACGCCTCCAACATCGGATCGAATAACAATGACTTTATGGTGCCCGATCAGTTTGCCCATAACATCACCCTTTCCTATTCCATCCGCAACGGTCGATATAACTTCTCTTTCGAATGCCGCAATTTAACCGACTCAAGGCTTTATGATAACTTCAGCCTTCAGAAAGCGGGACGCGGTTTTTACGGAAAGGTGAGAATATATTTCGGTAATTGATCCAATTAAACCGAGAAACCAATAACTCAAACAATATAGACATGATGAAAAAAAATTTACTTTTCGGTGCATTAGCCTCACTGGTAATGCCCGTCGCACTGACCTCTTGTTCAGACTCCGACATCACTAATCCCGACAAGGATTCCCAAGAAAGCAAAGGTAAGTTTGTGTTTGCCACAACCGTACAGGGTTCAAATGCAACGTCGTACGTGCTTCTAACCGGAGATTCACTTGACGAAGGCACCTTGTCGCCCGTAAACAACGGTCTGCTTAATGATGGAGCCACACAATGGGTGTTCTACAAGAACTATCTTTATGCCCTCACCTATAATCAGGGTAACGCCGCAACTACGCGCAGCTACCTGCTCGGAGATAACGGAGAGATGAAGGCCCGCGGCACAGAATACCGTATCAGCCGCTTCTCATCGTATGGGGCATATAACGACGATATTCTGACCATGGCCACGGGTGAGTCGGCAGATGTCGTTGACGGCAACGGCTACCACGCGATGATGCTCAACGTGACCTACCTTGACGTGGAGAACGAAACTGCCACTACCAACCAGGCGACTATAGTCAATCCCTACCTTATGGAGAATTTCCTCGGTAACGGTGAATATGTGACACTTGCAGGCGCAGAGCAGAGCGGCAAGAGTCTCTACTGCGGTGCGATCCCGATGGGACTGAGTCAATATGGCGCCGCTTACGACAACGGGAAATGGATCCGCAAAGGCTACGAGCATCTTGTGCACACTGAGGCCGGAGGTTCCGGATCCGGTTCTTATAAAGCAGGTGAACTCGTCGGCACGCAATATCCCGATGAGTGCTGGGTGGCAATCTACGACAACGACGATTTCCTGAATCCCACGCTCGTTAAGACCGACCGTATCAGCACACCCGCCGGGCGCTATCGTTCGCAGTACTACCAGACAATCTGGGCAGCAGAAAATGGCGATATCTATGTGTTCTCGCCCTCATACGCCAAATCAATGACCGACCCGCTGCAGCAGACTACCCTCAACGCCGGCGTTTGTCGCATCCCTGCAGGCAGTAAGAAGTTTGATGACTATTATTGCGATATCGAATCTCAGGCCAACGGTAAATCATTCATGCGCTGCTGGCCGGCGGGAGGCAACTACTTCCTGATGGTGATGTACGACCGTCCGCTTACGCAAAGTGGCTTCGCAGGCACCGACCTCGCGATCTTCGATGCTGCCTCTAAGAAGCTTACATACGTGACGGGCCTTCCGTCGAATATCACGTCGATCGGCAAGACAGTGTTTACTCAGAACGGCAACGTCTATATCCCCGTGAATGTGCAGGATGGCTATCCCACCATCTACAAAATAAATCCCAGAACAGCTCAGGCAACAAAAGGCGTTGTTATCGAGGGAGCATCTGACATCACAGGCTTCGGATATCTTGAGCCTCAAAAATAAAAAGAGCATGAAAATATTCCGTAAAATACATCTCTGGATTTCCGTTCCGTTCGGAATTATCATCACGCTGATCTGTTTTTCCGGCGCGATGCTGATCTTCGAACCGGAAATCACGCGCAGCGTAAAAAGCGACGTTTACTACGTAGGTTCATCCAACGGCACTCCCCTGCCAATGAGCGAACTTATGGAAACGGTGAAAGCCACACTGCCCGATTCGGTGTCGATCACGGGAGTGACAGTCTTTTCCGACAAAGACCGGACTTACCAGGTCAATCTGTCGAAGCCCCGCCGTGCCTCCCTTTTCATAGATCAGTACAGCGGAGAGATCACCGGCAAGTACGAACGACTCGGCTTCTTCTCGACGATGTTCAAGCTTCACCGATGGCTTCTCGACAGTGCCAATCCCCATGGCGATGGTGTCCAGGTAGGAAAACTCCTTGTAGGCATCTCCACGCTTGTTTTCGTTATAGCACTTATCTCCGGTGTAATTATATGGTGGCCCCGTGCACGGAAAAGTTTCCGCCGCAATATGACCATCTCGTTTAAGGATGGCTGGCGCGGTCTGTGGAAAAGTCTTCACATTGCGGGCGGTATGTATGCCCTTATCTTCATGCTCGCCATGTCCTTGACAGGCCTAACCTGGTCGTTCAACTGGTACCGTGCGGCCTTCTATGCCGTCTGCGGTGTGGAGCATACTCCCCGCAATGCATGCAATCAGACGGCCGCCGGTTCTGAAAATCGCGACGAGGGCCGTAGTGAAGGTCGAGGTGAAGGTCGTCGTGACGAAGGTCGTCGTCATCATTCGGAATTCGGACGCTGGCAGCAAGTGTATGAGACATTAAGAGCTCAGAATCACGAGGCTCCGCAGATTACTGTGGGAGAACAAACGGCAAGCGTATCTTTAGGAACAACAGGCAACGGCCGTGCTTCCGACAAGTATGAGTTCAATAGAAGATCCGGTGAAGTCACGCCGGAAAGCAAGTATGCCGATTCGCTGCCCGCCGATAAACTCCGCGGCTGGATATATTCCGTACACACAGGCGGCTGGGGCGGAATCGTGACACGCATCCTCTGGTTCCTCTCAGCTCTTCTCGGTGCTTCTCTTCCCCTCACCGGATATTACATCTGGTTAAAGCATCTCGGCAAAAAGAAAGCCCATCACACCGCCACAAGATAATTCGGGACCGGTTACTGACGTACTGCTCCCCGCAATACGTCAGGGCAAATGAAAATGGGACGCTCCTTCTGAAGCGTCCCATTTTCATTATATGATGAGAAAGATTATTCTGCGATGCCGGCAATCCAACCGAACAGATCATCAAGATTATAGTCGCCGCTTTGCGGACGGTTCAAAGGGAGGAAGAATCGGTAAAGGCACCATCCATCGGAGGAAGATCGCCGAAGTTGGGCTTTACACAATATTTTATAATTCCGATTGTGTCAGGGATCTCGCAACCCTCCTCGAGAGCCTTGTGAGCAGATGCAATAAGGAATTTCTTAAGATAGTCCCTATAGTTATCGGCGGTAGAAACCACTTGCAGAATGGAATTCTCTTAATTTTCGAGCAAGGGGAGATATGCTCCATAACCCTCCGCTTCCATTTCTTCGACGGGAATAAACAGAAGCGACGCCGAATTAATGCAGTATCTGAGCCCTCCGTCAGACGCAGGTCCGTCAGGGAACACATGGCCTAAGTGGGCACCGCTGGAAGCGGAGCGAACTTCAGTGCGCTGACGTCCGAAAGATGTGTCTGAGTGCTCGCTGATCAGCGAAGGATCGATCGGGCGGGTAAAGGCAGGCCAACCGCAACCTGAATTGTATTTTGTGGAGGAAATAAAGAGAGGCGTACCGTCGGTAATATCCACATAAATTCCTTTTCTGAATTCATGGTCATATTCGTTGGTAAAGGGGCGTTCGGTGGCACCGTTCTGTGTCACCTCCCACTGGAGCGGAGTAAGGCGTTTGCGGAGATCGGACTTATCATTACGGCTCACCTTCCGAGTCTTCACTTCCGCAAATAAGGAGGTGTCGATATGGCAATAACCCCCTGGATTCTTGTAGAGATAATCCTGATGATAAAGTTCAGCCGGATAGAAATTGACCAGAGGCTCCACCTCCACGGCGAGGGGCTCTGAATAGCGGCGCTGCAGGGTAGCCATGACTGCATCGATCACCTCCACGTCCGCAGGGTCAGTATAATAAATACCGGTGCGGTACTGAGTGCCTATATCGTTACCCTGACGATTGAGTGAAACCGGATCGATGCTGCGGAAATAGATCATCAGTAGTTCTGTAAGGCTCACGATCTCATCGTCATATTCCACTTCGACAGTTTCAGCAGCACCGGTGCGTCCGGTGCAGACCATTTTATAGGTTGGATCCGGCACCTTGCTGTTGGCGTATCCCACCGTCGTATTCTCTACGCCCTCTACGAGCGAAAACAAGTGGTCAGTGCCCCAGAAGCATCCGCCCGCCAGATATATTTTCTTTCTCATCCTTTCAATCTTTTTAAATAAATATTGGAGTTTATGTCAGGATAAGGAAGTGCGACCGTAATGTGACGGCCCGGCATCAAACCCTTAATCCATCCAGATAATTAAACAATCAATAACGACGAAATGAACATGCACGCAAAGAAATAAGCGAATTTAGCGGCATATATAAAAAAAAGTATTAACTTTGTGGGGAAAAGAGGAATGGGGAAATTATAGAAATGAGAGAGATTATCTTAGGAATAGAATCAAGCTGCGATGACACGTCGGCGTCCGTCCTCATCGACGGGCTTCTGGCGAGTAATGTCATAGCCTCGCAGGAGGTGCATGAAGCTTACGGCGGAGTTGTTCCGGAGCTTGCCTCACGCGTGCATCAGCAGAACATCGTGCCCGTGGTGTCGGAAGCCCTTCGCCGCGCGGGAGTGGATAAGAGTGAATTGTCAGCCATTGCTTATACTCGTGGCCCCGGACTTCTCGGGTCGCTTCACGTCGGTACGTCTTTTGCAAAAGGAATGGCGATGGGACTCCAGATTCCCCTAATTGACGTGAATCATCTTCATGGCCACGTGCTCGCCCATTTCATAAAGGAAACCGAGACAGACGAAGTGCCCGAATTTCCATATCTGTGCCTTCTGATTTCCGGAGGTAATTCGCAGTTAGTGCTCGTGAAAAGCGCTGAGGAAATGGAAATAATCGGACAGACCATCGATGATGCTGCCGGCGAAGCCTTCGATAAATGCGCAAAGGTGATGGGACTCCCCTATCCCGGCGGTCCGCACATCGACCGGCTCGCGCAGGAGGGCGATGCCTCCCGATTCAAATTCAGCAAACCCCATATTCCGGGGCTCGATTACTCTTTCAGCGGCCTCAAGACCAGTTTCCTCTACACCCTTCGCGATAATCTGAAAGATGATGCCGGTTTTATTGAGAAGAATAAGGCCAATCTCGCCGCTTCACTACAAAAGACAATCATAGATATTCTTCTCGACAAACTGAAGAAAGCGATCCATCAGACCGGCGTGAGGCAAGTGGCCATCGGAGGGGGCGTATCGGCCAATTCCGGCGTGCGGAAGGCCGTAGAGGATCTCTGCAGGAAAGAGGGTGTTAAGGCCTGGATCCCGGCGAGAAAATTCACTACCGACAATGCCGCGATGGTGGCAATCGCCGGAAGTTTCAAATATAAGAATAAGGAATTCAGCGAACTCGGGCTTCCTCCGTTCGCTCGGGTGACGGTCTGAACCCTCATCCCAAGAAATACCATGACGCAATATGGCAGAAAAAGATACAACTAACGTGGACGGAGCCGACAAGAAGGAACAGAAGATGTCGCAGGAGTCACGACATGTGGTGATTTATGGGTATACCAAAGACGAGTTGCGTAATATCATGCGCCACTTTGAGGCTCAGTTGCCCGAATTCGTAAAGATTTCAATCGACTCCGACAATCTTGTGACGCGCATCTCGCTCACGGGCGTGAACAGCGGCGTCGAACTTCTCCGCTTCAAGATCAACAAGTACCATCAGACACTTCAGGATATGTTTGAGGAGGAGGTGGTGACGACCGAGAATAAGACCGTAGCACAGGTGCTCGGCGAACTGCTTCAGGAACGTGAGCTGACCATCTCCTGCGCAGAAAGCTGCACAGGAGGCAACATCGCGCACAACATCACGCGCAATCCAGGCAGTTCGGCCTACTTTTTAGGGAGTGTCGTGAGCTACAGCAACGATGTCAAGGCCAACGTGCTCGGAGTGTCACGCGCCGACCTTGGGCGCTATGGCGCCGTGAGCCGTGAAGTAGTCACGGAGATGGCCAACGGCGTCGCCCGTCTTATGCAGACCGACTGCGCCGTGGCTACGAGCGGTATTGCAGGCCCTGACGGAGGCACGAAATTCAAGCCTGTAGGCACCGTGTGGATGGCCGCGAAATATGGAAATCAGACCGTTTCCGAACTTAAATATTTCCCCGGCGACCGCGACACCGTGATTGAAAGCGCTACGAATCATGTAATGGTGATGCTCATCAAGTTACTTAAAAACAACTATACTGAACAGGAAGACATTGCCGACGACTAAACCCCCATCGCTAAAACATATTGTCAAGCGGCTACTATCCGGATACGTGCGGATAGCGGTTGGCATCCGTCTACTTCCGAAATTAATTATCCTCGCTTCCGATGGCGGTATCTGCTCTCAGATGCACTTTTACCTTATCGGAAGGATTCTTGAGGCATCAGGCAACCAGGTAGAGTATGATTTAAAATGGTTCGAGAAATGTGGAAAAGATCTCGACGGGCGATTCGAACGAAATTATGATTTGGAAAAACTCTTTCCTGCCCTGCATCCCTCGATTTGCCGGTCGTCATTATTAAGAAGGCTTTACATAACGGCCTTCCATCACCGGAACAATTATGAGGATACCACGCAAGAGGAATGGTCCGGGTTGAAGGCGCCGCTCTATCTTGACGGCTATTTCAGAGATAGTGTCGGGATGATGCGCGAAACGTTTCGTGAGACTTTCTGCCACTTGCAACCGGGCAAAGAAGCCGCCGAGGCGGCTGAACGCGAGATTAGCCCGGACAAGATATATTGTGCTGTTCACGTTCGCCGCGGGGATCTGGCAAGATTCAACCCTGTATATGGTGAGCCGACTCCCGTGGAATATTTTAAAGAGGCTATAGATAAAGTTGAGCATAGTGACGAGGGGTGTGACGAATATCTGGTATTTTCAGATGAGCCGGAATGGTGCATCAGCCACATCATGGGACTCTTCCCGACCGGACGCGCGCGACTGATGAAAGCGAATGGCTCAGACAAAGGCTACATAGACCTCTGGCTTATCTCACGCTGCCGACATATAATCACCTCGCAAGGGTCGATGGGTAAATATGGAGCATTGCTGCGTGCCGATAAAGACCACGCCGGACTCGTAGTGCTTCCCCGCGAAGAACGAAACCGGATATGGCCGGAAGTCTTCCAAAATTGCGTCGAGATATAGATGTAGAAAAGGAAAATAATGAAGTTGTCTAAACTAATTTGAATTGTGAAAATTAGTTTAGACAACTTCTCTTGAAAAATGCCATAATTACTAATCTTCAAAATCTTCCTTATGAAAAATAATATACTCTCAGGTGTAACCATCGCCTTCATCATTATACAGATTGTATTATCAATCGTGGTGGTAGTGTCCGCCAAGACAATACCTACCCATTGGAACGCGTATGGGGAAATTGATGCTTACGGCAGCTGTTATAATATTCTTTATGTCACTGCTTTCAACGTCCTAATCTACATCCTGTTACGTTGGACAAGCAACCATCCGGAATATTGCAATTTTCCTCAACCTTTCAAAGATAAGGAAGTTGCGTACGCCAATCTTAAAAGATTTAGCCAATGGATTGAATTATGGATGAGCGCGATGTTCCTCTATATCACCATCGGAACACTTTACCACCATCTATGGATCTGGGTCATATTTTTAATTGCAGGCGTCATAATCTACACTTCAATAGTGTGGATAATAAAATTAGCAAAGTCATAACCCGGATGGCTCAATGAGATTTCCAGAATAAATCTGAACTGCAAAACGGTGAATTGCTGTTAATGACAGAGGGCGATAATCGTTAAATAGTTGAAAATTTAGGGATAAAACAGAAAGAGGCGTAAAAGATATTTGGAAAATAGCGAAAAAATAAGTAACTTTGCACTCGTTTTGTGGCACATCCTTTAAAGTCACTGAAAAAGATGCGTTTAGTGGCGATATGAGAACTGCGATGGCGTCAGAACACTCAAGTAAAATTAAAAGAATTTAAAATAGCCATGTCAAAAGTTTGTCAGATCACAGGCAAAAAGGCGCAGGTAGGCAATAATGTGTCTCACTCAAAGCGTCGCACCAAGCGCAAGTTCGAGGTAAACTTGCATACAAAGAAATTCTATTGGGTAGAAGAGGACATGTGGATTGAACTTCGAGTATCAGCACGCGCACTTCGCACCATCAATAAGATCGGCTTGAACGCTGCCATCAAGAAGGCAGAAGCCGAAGGCAATCTCGATATCAAAGACATCAGAATTCTTTCCTTCTAAACAGCAGAAGTTATTATGGCAAAGAAAGCAAAAGGCAATCGCGTACAGGTAATCCTGGAATGCACCGAACATAAGGCAAGCGGAATGCCCGGTATGTCACGTTACATCACCACAAAGAACCGCAAAAACACTACAGGCCGTCTGGAGTTGAAGAAATACAACCCCATCCTGAAGAAAGTAACCGTTCACAAAGAAATCAAATAAGCACTGACCCATGGCAAAGAAAACCGTGGCCTCTATCCAGAAGGGTGAAGGCCGTACATATAGCAAAATCATCATCATGGAGAAATCTCCCAAGACCGGCGCTTATGTATTCCGTGAAGAAATGGTGCCCAATGATGCAGTAAAGGATGCTCTTAAGTAAGACTCCTTAAGATATACCCTTAGAGGGTCGGGATTTTTCCCGACCCTCTTCTATTTTTACCTTTCCTTTTTACCTCACAAGCTCTTTCTTCCGCTATTCAACGAGTTACGCTATACTTATCCCCCCTTTGAGCGTTATACAATAAACTTCATTCATTTTTTTTCCTGAATCACATACTCTCCCGTCGGGAATACCCGATCCCCGGCAAACTTAACTTTGGAATTTACTTATGAATAACTACGGATACTTCAGAACAGCGGCCTGCTCCCCTGCCGTGCGACCGGGAGACATCTCGCTAAATATCTCCGGCATTTCCGCCCGGATCAAGGAGATCACGGCTAAGAATGTGGATCTTGCGGTATTTCCCGAACTGTCAATCACCGGATATACATGCGCCGATCTCTTCGATCAGACGCTTCTTATAGAAAAGGCCGGGGCCGCTATGTTTGAACTGGCAGAAAAGCATAAGTCGGACCCGATATTATTCGTAGTCGGCGTTCCGGTGCGTGTCCGTGCACGCCTTTACAACTGCGCAGCCTTTATCTGCCGCGGGAAGGTGCTCGGACTTGTGCCGAAGACCTATATCCCCAATTACGGTGAATTCTACGAAAAGCGCTGGTTCGCGTCAGGCAAGGATTTGCATGGTGAGATCTCATTGCTCAACCCTTCGACCGGCAGAGAGGAAAGCATCCCTATCGGTGCGGATCTGCTTTTCAACGCCGGAGGCGTACTGATTGGGGCAGAAATATGCGAGGACCTCTGGGTGCCGAATCCCCCGGCAGTCGGACTCGTGGAGGCGGGCGCCGATATCATCGTGAACCTTTCCGCCACCAACGAACTGATCGGCAAGCACGCCTATCTTCTCGATCTCGTGCGCAGTCAGTCGGCCCGATGCCGCTGCGGTTATGTATACGCATCGGCCGGAACGGGAGAATCATCCACCGACCTCGCCTTCTCCGGCAACTGTCTCATTGCTGAAAACGGCACCCTGCTTGCTGAAAGCGAGCGCTTCACGATGGGCGCGAAATCAGTAATAGCCGACATCGATGTCGAGATACTGCGACGCGACCGTCAGCACTTCGACACCTTCAGCGACCACACTGATAATTGCAATCTGAGAATCGTTGACTGCAACTGCCTCCCGCTTGCTTCGGGAGTCGCACAGGCAGCGTTCAGGACAGTGAATGCGCACCCATTCGTCGATTCAGATCCGAAACGACTCGAAGAGAGATGCGCGGAGATTTCATCCATTCAGGCCTGGGGGCTCGCAATAAGACTAAAGGCAATCAACTGCCGGACAGCGGTGATCGGGATCTCTGGCGGCCTCGACTCAACGCTCGCCCTTCTCGTCACGGCCAAGGCATTCGATATGCTCGGTCTTGACCATAATGGTATCATCGGAGTGACAATGCCCGGATTCGGCACCACCACGCGAACGAAAAGCAATGCCTCGTGCCTGATGGAACTTTTAGCTACCACCCAGCTCGAAGTGCCAATCGGCGATGCAGTGCGTCAGCACTTCAGCGATATCGGCCATGACGGCATCACTCCCGACGTGACTTTCGAAAACAGTCAGGCCCGTGAGCGCACTCAGATACTGATGGATATCGCCAATAAACATAATGGCATAGTGATCGGCACCGGCGACCTTTCCGAACTTGCCTTGGGCTGGTGTACATACAACGGTGACCAGATGTCGATGTACGGCGTGAACGGTTCGATCCCCAAGACACTTGTGAAATATCTCGTGGCCGGATACGCGGAAGAAACCGATAATGAGCAGTTGCGGAAGGTTCTCCTCGACATTATCGACACTCCTATCAGTCCCGAACTTCTTCCCCCGTCGGAAAAGAATGAAATTCAGCAAAAGACCGAAGACCTTGTCGGTCCATATGAATTGCATGATTTCTTTATCTATAATATGCTCCGATATGGAATGCCACCGAGAAAAATCTATCATCTTGCCTGCAAGGCGTTCGCCGGAGTTTATGACGGCGCGACTATCCTTCACTGGTTGCGCACATTCTACCGCCGCTTCTTCAACCAGCAGTTCAAGCGGTCGTGTATGCCCGATGGGATAAAGGTGGGGAGCGTCACACTCTCCCCGCGTGGCGACTGGCGCATGCCGAGCGATGCGTCAGCTGCCTTATGGTTGGCCGAACTCGACGGAATCAACGCTGAATAAAAATATTAAGATTGAATTAAACTATGAAAACAGAAGAAGCGGTTAACCCCGACAGAACAGTCAAGAGTCCTCGCAGCAAGCAGGGCGAGCCACGGGATTTAAAGGAGACGCCGCGTTATGAGGCGAATGATATGGCCCGCGCCCTTGAGATCATACGCAACGGCGGAATCATTCTTTATCCCACCGACACGGTGTGGGGCATCGGTTGCGACGCTACCAATCCGGAGGCCGTAAAGAAAATCTATGACCTGAAACAGCGTGACGATGCCAAGTCGATGCTTGTGCTCATCGGCAGTCAAGGAGAGCTGCAGCGGCGTGTGGATGAGGTGCCGGAGGCTGCATGGATGCTGCTTGACGCCGCAGTGAATCCCCTGACAATTATCTACGATCGCCCCAAAGGGATGGCCCCGAATCTGCTTGCAGAAGATGGAAGTCTGGGTATCCGTATCACTGACGAACTCTTCAGCCGAACGCTATGCCAGCGTGCAAAGGTGCCCATCGTGTCGACATCAGCCAATATAAGCGGACGTAAAACGCCACGCACTTTCAGTGAAATCGAACCCGAAATACTCGAAGGTGTGGATTATGTGGTGACATACCGGCGCGATGATACAACTAAAGCAAAGAGCAGCAACATAATAAAGGTTTCGGATTCAGGCATCGTGAAGATAATCAGATAAGACTCCCGCATTAAAAATTTTGTTTTCCGTCTGATTTTTCTTAAATTTGTAGTTGAAGTTTCTTCAAACAGGTGAAATCATTTTCACATCACGCAATAAGTGAAAATGAAAGAAACAGATGAGCGGCACTAACCAAGATGATCGGGAAGCATATATCGAGAACCAAACAGAGAGCCAGATATGTCGTGATGGATTATGTCACGACATCTCTGGCTTTTTTCATTTTCAATATATTCCGCTTTAATATGCTCGATCTCGAGCATTTAGGCTATGATTCGCTGTGGGAATTCATTTTCTCTGATAAGCTTATTATTGAACAGGGCATGGTGCCCGTGGCGTGTCTCGCCATTTACTGGATCTCAGGTTATTATAACGAACCATTGCGAAAGTCACGCTTGTCGGAACTGATTACTACGGTCGGTTCTGCACTGTTCTGCACCCTGCTTCTCTTCTTCGCCCTGCTGATAAATGACACGACAGGCGTCAAGCTGCTTGATTATGAAATACTTCTCACGCTTTTTGGATTACTCGTCATCTTCGTCTACGCCGGACGGCGGATACTTACCCGCATAACGCTCCGTCAACTCAAGGAAAGACGCTGGCTATATTCCTCGCTTATAGTGGGACACGGCCCGAAAAGCCGGAAGGTTTACAGGACACTTAAAGAGAGCGGTTCGGTCTGGGCATACGACGTGATTGGATTCGTCGACCTGCATTCAGAATTCGGGGGCTCACCGATTGAGATTGATGCTTCCGAAGGGCTACCTGTGTGGAAATGGGATCAGATAGAGGAAGTGGCAGCCAATCATGAGATCGATCAGTTCATTCTCGCACCGGAGGCACTTACAGATGATCAGCTGATGCAGCTGCTCAAGCCTCTTTTCCCGCTCAACAAACCGGTGAAGATCGCCCCGGACACTCTGTCGTTCGTAACCGGAAACATTCGTCTTGACGATATCCATGCCGTGCCGTTCATCGATCTCACTTCTCCGCGCATCAGCGAATATCAGCGCAATGTGAAGAGAACCCTCGATGTTTTGCTCTCCGCGCTCGGACTTATCATTGCATCCCCCGTGATGCTGGTAGCCGCTATCGGTGTGAAGTTATCATCGCCCGGACCGGTGGTCTACCGGCAGGAGCGAATAGGGAAAGGGCGGCGCGCATTTAAGATTCTGAAATTCCGGTCGATGCGTAATGATGCGGAGAAAGACGGGCCGCGATTGTCGTCAGACAATGATTCACGCATCACCGACTGGGGGCGCATAATGCGAAAATACCGCATTGACGAACTTCCGCAATTGTGGAATATCATAAGAGGCGAGATGTCGCTCGTCGGCCCGAGGCCGGAACGGTTATACTATATCGAACAGATAGTGGAGCGTGCCCCCTACTATGGGCTTGTGTTCCAGGTGCAGCCGGGCCTCACGAGCTGGGGAATGGTGAAGCATGGCTACGCTTCGACAATAGAGGAGATGGTTGACCGCTCACAATATGATCTTCTCTATCTGAACAATATGTCGCTTACTACTGACTTCAAGATAATGCTCCACACCATCAATACCGTTATCAAAGGGAAGGGTAAGTAGGCCGTCAGGAAAGGGGAGCAGGGAAATATCAAAAGATAAAGAGACATGGCATATAAAGAAAGACATAACCGTCTGACAGACTCATGGCTGAAATTCGTGATCTGGCGTGAGCACCATATCAAGGAGCGGACGTTCCTGATACTGCTGTCGCTGGTGGTGGGTGTGCTCTGCGGGGCGGCAGCCCAGTTGCTCAAATATCTTATTCATCTGATAGCCGGCACTCTCACGGCACATTTCAGCTCTACTAATGAGAATTATCTCTACCTGGTCTACCCGGTTGTGGGTATAGTGCTGACGGTGCTGTTCGTGAAGTATGTGGTAAAAGAGAACATCGCCCATGGCGTGACGAAGGTGCTCTATGCGATTTCACGGCGCAAGTCGCGGCTAAAGGTTCGCAATATGTATGCATCGCTTATTTCCTCATCAATTACAATCGGATTCGGCGGATCAGTCGGAGCCGAGGGTCCGATCGTATACACCGGAGCGGCCATAGGGTCGAATGTTGGTCAGGCGTTCCGCATGTCTCCGAAGGTGCTGATGATTCTTGTGGGATGCGGCGCGGCGGCCGGTATCGCAGGCATTTTCCGTGCCCCCATCGCCGGAATGCTTTTCACGCTCGAGGTGCTGATGATCGACTTCACCGGAATGACGGTTATGCCGCTTCTTGTCTCCTCTATCTCGGGCGCCACGGTGGCCTATATCCTCGAGGGTTACAACGCGGAATTCTTCTTCGCGCAGAGCGAGCCCTACTTCACGAGCCGCATTCCCTGGACAATCGCTCTTGGTGTCGTATGCGGTCTTATGTCATTCTACTTCACAAAGGTGATGTTCATGATGGAGTCTATGTTCCGAAAGATCAAGGCTCAGTGGGCAAAGATCATAATCGGCGGAATCATCATCGCCGTCCTCGTATTCGTGTTTCCTCCCCTCTACGGAGAAGGCTACGGGGCGATCAATAGTCTGCTCGATGGCAATGTTGAGGCCATAGTGAACGGAACCTTCTTTTACGTCGACCGCCACAGTATATGGTTCCTGACGCTCTTCATAGCAGCCGTGACGCTGATGAAGGCCTTTGCGACCTCCGCCACTAACGGAGCCGGAGGCGTGGGCGGTACATTCGCGCCCTCCCTCTTCGTGGGCGCACTTACAGGATTCCTATTCGCATTCATCATCAACAATCTGAATATCGGCGTAGAGCTCTCACAAAAGAATTTCGCGCTCATGGGCATGGCCGGGGTAATGTCGGGCGTCATGCACGCACCTCTTATGGCAATCTTCCTCACGGCGGAGATGACCGGAGGATATCAACTGTTCCTGCCTCTCCTCATAGTCTCCACCCTCGCCTACTTCACCATTCAATATTTCTCACCCTACAGCATCTACACGATGCGACTTGCCAAGGCCGGCGACCTTATGACTCACCAGAAGGACAAGACAGTGCTGACCATGCTCAAGATCGGCAATGTGATAGAGACCGATTTCAAGGAGGTGCATCCCGAGATGAGCCTGAAGGAGATGGTGGATGTGATTTCAGTCTCCAACCGCAACCTCTTCCCCGTGACCGACGGAGAAGGAAATCTCAAAGGCGTAGTGCTGCTCGATGATATACGCAATATTATGTTCCGCACCGACCTTTACCCCAAGATGCACGTGTCGCGCTTTATGGCAGCGGTGCCTGAAGTGATCGATGTGAATATGCCTATGGAGAAAGTGATGGATATTTTCGATAAGACCCACGCGTGGAATCTGCCTGTCGTTAAGGATGGCAAGTACGTGGGATTCGTGTCGAAATCAAAGATATTCAATTCCTACCGCAAGGTGTTGCGGCATTTCTGCGATGACTGACCGGATAACTGACCGGATCTATGAAGGTCGGACGAAAAGGGCAGACAGTAACTAAAAGATATTATGGAAAAAAAGAAACCAAGAATAATATTTTTCGGCACCCCGGAATTTGCGGTAGCAAGTCTCGACAGGCTTGTGTCGGAAGGATATGATATAGCAGCCGTGGTCACGATGCCCGACAAGATCGCAGGCCGCGGCCACAAGCTCCTGCAGAGCGACGTAAAGAAATATGCCGTAGAGAACGGGCTCCCCGTGCTGCAGCCCGAGAAACTCAAGGATCCCGCCTTCGTGGAGACGCTCCGCGGGCTCAACGCCGATCTCTTCATTGTAATAGCATTCCGGATGCTTCCGGAAGTTGTGTGGGCGATGCCCCCCATGGGCACGTTCAATCTTCACGGCAGCCTCCTGCCCAAATATCGCGGTGCGGCTCCGATCAACCGTGCGATAATGAACGGTGAGACCGAGACCGGCATCACCACATTCTTTCTGAAGCATGAGATAGACACCGGCGATATGATCGAGCAGCGCTCTACACCAATCAGCGATGAGGATAACGCCGGCACGATTCACGACCGTCTTATGGAGATGGGGGCAGAGATGGTGGAATCGACTGTTGCTGCTATCGCCGCCGGTTCACTTGCAACGCGGCCTCAGCCGGAAGGAGAGTTTATAGGCGCTCCAAAGATCTTCCGCGAGGACTGCGCCATCGACTGGACCCGCAGCGCGAGGGATATTCATAATCAGGTGCGCGGACTGTCGCCCTACCCTGCCGCTTACACCATGATTGATCAGGTGGCGGGCAAACGACTTGAGGCAAAGATCTTCACCACCGCAATGACGGATATCCCATCTTCCGGAAAAGAGCCCGGCGAGTGCGTGACCGAAGGAAAGCGGCTGCTCGTTGCGACTGGCGATATAATGCTTGAGATCAAGGAACTGCAGCCCGCAGGCAAGAAACGTATGGAAGCAAAGGCATTCCTTCTGGGCTATCATCCCTCAAAGATGCTGAAATGAAAGATACGTCGAATGCTAACTGCCGCGAGTTGCTCGACGTGCTGACCGCACAGGGAGTGCATGACGTCGTGGCCTCGCCGGGGAGCCGTAACACTCCCCTGCTGCTCGGAGCGTCTGCACGTCAGGATCTCAGGCTCCGGATGATCAACGACGAGCGCACGGCCGGGTTTTATGCCCTGGGGCTTGCAATGGCGACGCAATCTCCGGTTGCACTGATGTGCACATCCGGAACGGCCCTTTACAATTATGCACCGGCAGTGGCCGAGGCATTCTACCAACGGGTACCGCTCATCGTCATTTCCGCCGACCGCCCCGCGCAATGGATTGATCAGGATGATTCGCAGACCCTACACCAGCCCGAGGCATTGGATAAGATCGTAAAGAAATCTTTCGACATTCCTCCCGAAACGGGCATGTCGGCTCCTTGCAGAAATCCGGGGTATCTGACAGAACGGGAATGGTTCGTCAATCGGATTGCCAATGAAGCCGTGCTGACCGCCACCGGCGGAATGCCGGGGCCGGTGCATATCAACATTCAGTTTGGCGAACCTCTCGGCACCACTTCCGACTACCTCCAATGCTCTCCGCGCACAATTAGAGTAATCAGAAACACATCGGGACTTCCACCCCATCTGCTGCGCGAGATCTGCTGCAGGCTTATGGAGAAACGTGTCATGGTAGTGGCCGGTTTCATGCCTCCTGATCATGAGCTTAATAAAGCGATTCTGGAGTTTGCCAATATGCCCAACGTGACGTTGCTCTGTGAAACCCTTTCGAATATTCACACCGACCGATGCGAGTTTATGATTGACTCACTGCTCTGCGGAATGAGCAATAAGCAGAAGGTAGACCTTATGCCTGATATCGTAATCACCATCGGAGGTGCATTAGTGTCGCGTATGCTGAAGGAATATTTACGTGGAGCCTCCACCCTCGAGCACTGGACCCTTAATGACACGGATCTCTCGGTAGATGCACTTCAGCATCTCACCACCCACATTGATATTGCGCCCGCTAAATTTTTTAGAGGAGCGGCGTCTATGATGCGTCATCTTTCGAGGAAAGGAGTCAGAACCCTTTATCCTGAATATAACCTGGCCTGGAAGGATATGCGTGAAGACGGATCCGGGCGCCTCCGGCGTTACGTGGAGGCTGCTCCCTGGTCGGAACTGAAAGGCCTCGACATCTTCTTCAGGAGGCTCGACCCGCGTGTCAATCTCTTCCTGTCGAACGGCACATGCGTGCGTTATGCCCAGCTTCTTACCGAACGTCTATGCCATGCCTGCTTTTCCAACAGAGGAGTGTCTGGTATTGACGGCACGAATGCCACGGCTGCGGGTATAGCCGCCGGATTCAAGGGGACGACCATCCTGCTCACCGGCGATGTGTCGTTCGCATATTGCCCGGAGGTGCTTAATCCCAAGGTCACTGACAGCGACCTGCGCATAGTCGTTGTCAACAACAACGGAGGAGGCATCTTCCGCTTCATCCGCACTACCCGCGATCTCGACGAAAGGGAACGACTTTTCTGCAGTCCGCCCGCCCTCCCGCTGGAAAAACTGGCCGAGGCATATGGGTGGAATTACATTCCGGTGAATGATGAAGTTGGTATGCAGGAGGCCATGACAAGGCTTCAGTCAACCCCTCGCACGATTGTGGAACTATTTGCCGATGCCGACATAAGCGCCGCGGCGCTGATCTCACTCCTCGCCCCTCAGTCTCACAAAATCTAACTATAACACAATAAGATACAAATGTATAACTGGACCACAATCAAAGAATATGAAGATATTCTCTTCGACCAGTTCGAGGGAATCGCCAAAATCACCATCAACCGGCCGAAAGTGTATAATGCATTCCGTCCGAAGACCAACATGGAAATGCTCGATGCATTTCATATCTGCCGTGAGCGTCAGGACATTCGCGTCATCGTGCTCACGGGTGCCGGCGACAAGGCGTTCTGCAGCGGCGGCGACCAGAATGTAAAGGGAGAGGGGGGGTATATCGGTGAAGATGGAGTGCCGCGCCTCAACGTGCTCGACCTGCATCAGATGATCCGTTCGATTCCGAAACCTGTGATAGCGATGGTAAACGGATATTCTATCGGCGGAGGCAACGTGCTGCAGGTGATATGCGATCTTTCTATTGCATCGGAAAATGCAAAATTCGGACAGACAGGTCCGAAGGTAGGAAGTTTCGACGGCGGATTCGGCGCGAGCTATCTCGCCCGATGCGTTGGACAGAAGAAAGCACGCGAAATATGGTTTCTCTGCAAGCAGTATACAGCCGCTGAGGCGCTTGAGATGGGCATGGTGAACATTGTCGTTCCTTTTGATAAGCTGGAGGAGACTACTGTGGAATGGTGCCGCACGATTATGAAGCGTTCGCCCCTCGCGATACGCATGATCAAGCGCGCACTCAACGCCGAACTCGACGGTCAGCATGGCCTTATGCAGTTTGCAGGCGACGCTACGCTGCTCTATTACATGCTCGATGAGGCGCAGGAAGGTAAGAATGCGTTTCTTGAGAAACGCAATCCTGACTTCGACAAATTCCCTCAGTTTCCTTAATCCTGACCATTTCAGAAGGTACTCATGAGACTTCAATTCGCTCCATACGTACTTAAATTTAAAGAACCTGCCGGCACATCACGAGGCATACTGACGGAGAAAATCACGTGCATAATGCGGGTGTTCGACGAGAATGATCCCACCCATTTCGGTATCGGTGAGGCGGCAGTCTTTCCCGGATTGTCGCCCGAGGCCGATGACCGCTTTTTCTATAAACTGATGGAACTGCAGGCCAATGTGCGTCTGGGTCAGGCTACCGATCTTGAGAAATTTCCGTCGCTTCAATGCGGATTTGAGCAGGCCATCAGAGATTTTGCAGCAGGTTGCAGCGGAATTTATTTCGACTCTCCTTTTGTCGAAGGGAATCAGGAGATAGCAATCAACGGTCTTGTGTGGATGGGCAATTTTGAGGAGATGCTCACGCGCCTTGAAGCAAAACTTGATCAAGGATTCAGCTGTATCAAAATCAAGATCGGAGCAATCGACTGGCAGAAGGAGATCGACCTGATAGAATATATTAGGAAACGCTATTCAAGAGATGTTGTGGAGATCCGGGTGGATGCCAACGGTGCGTTCACGATGGAAAATGCGTTGGCTCGTATGCAGAGACTGGCCGATTTAGGAGTCCATTCCATTGAGCAGCCTATCCGCCAGGGCACTCCGGAGCTGATGCGCTTCCTGTGCGAGGCGTCACCGCTCCCCATTGCCCTCGATGAAGAACTTATAGGACATTTTACTACTGACTCAAAGCGTGAATTGCTCGACGCGATCCGTCCGGCCTACATAGTGCTTAAACCGACTCTCGTCGGCGGATTCAGCGGTGCGCAAAAATGGATATCCCTTGCCGAGGAGCGAAAGATCGGCTGGTGGGTGACGTCGTCGCTTGAGTCGAATATCGGTCTGAACGCTCTCGCGCAATGGGTTGCGACACTCGACACACATATTCCCCAGGGACTCGGTACGGGCGCTCTCTATACCAATAACTTTACAAGTCCGCTTGAACTCAAAGGTCAGTTCCTAAGCTACAATCCGGCACGCTGTCTTGACCGCGAAGCTCTCAACACCCTCGACTGGCGCGAATAGTAACACAGAATGACGTATCACGAGTTTTTGAAGGAGTGGAGGGATGAGACGAAGGAGGTAAAATGCCATACGTCAGGATCTACCGGAACACCGAAAGATATTTATCTGCCGAAAGCAGAGATGGCGCGTAGTGCGAAGCGCACTATCAGCGTTTTCGGGCTAAAGGAAGGGAGTATCCTTCACTCCTGCATTTCTCCCGACTATATCGGAGGCAAGATGATGGCTGTGCGTGCGGAGATCTGCGGTGGAGTTCTCCAGTGGGAAACGCCCTCCAACCGGCCGCTTGATAATTACGACGGAGAGCCGATAGATCTGCTTGCAGTGGTGCCGTCGCAGATGATTTTCATTCTCGATCACCCGGAACTGTGGAGCCGTATCCGCCATGTCATTATCGGCGGTGCACCTATTCCGCGCGAGATTGCCTGCCGTATTCAGGAATCATCCATTGACGCTTGGGAAACATACGGTATGACCGAGACTGCCTCCCACATCGCACTGAGGAAGGTGACTGTGCCGGAGCAACCGTTTGCAACTCTGGAGGGGATAGAGATCTGCTGTGACTCCCGCTGCTGCCTCTCAATCCACATGGAGGGCTGGCAATCTGTGAATACCAACGATATAGCGGAGATAAATGCTGACAGGACATTCAGGATTCTCGGCAGGATCGACACGGCAATTATTACCGGGGGAAAGAAAGTGTTTCCAATTCCGATCGAGCAAATGCTGGAAGATAAGTTCGGCCGCGATATTCTCATTACGTCTGAACCCGATACGAAGTGGGGTGAGAAGATCGTGTGCGTCGTAAGCGGAGAAGCTGTCGATGGGCTGCCGGAAGAGATCAGCGACTGGTGCAGGGAAAGCCTTCGACCCGAGGAGCGGCCGAAGGAGATTCGATTCGGGGCAATACCCTGCACTCCGAATGGTAAGAAAAAACGAGGGAAACTCTAAAAAAACATATTAAGAGATTCAAAAAGTCATAGAAACCTGCTTTTTTCGAAAAAAAAAGAATTTTATTGCAATTATCTCGTAAAAATGTTGTAAATTTGTGTTATAAAACATTACCCCCCTCTTTTCCTCATTCCTCGCCCGAGCTGATATGATAAAGAAAAGTACCCTGGAAAGAATCATCGGTGATGACCTGGCAGAATTATGGAACGCCCTCACGCAGGACGAGAAGCGAGTGATTGCTGAGAATTTCCATTACGAACGATATAAGAAAAATCAGATAATCTATGCGGAGAACGAATCTCCGGAAAACCTTTATTGTCTACTTGAAGGGAAAGTGAAACTCTACAAGAGCGGTATCGGCGACCGAGTGCAGATTCTCCGGTTGTATCGTCCGGTGCAATATTTCGGTTACCGTGCGTATTTCGCGCGCGAGGCATACGTGTCGTCGGCCGCCGCATTCGAGCCTTCCGTACTCGGAATCGTGCCTATGAAGATTGTGGAGGACATCATTCACAAGAATAATGATCTGGCGCTTTTCTTCATCCACGAGCTCTCGCGTAATCTCGGAGGGTCTGACACGAAGATCATCAACCTTACTCAGAAACACATCCGCGGACGCCTCGCGGAAGCATTGCTTATTCTTGCCGACAACTATGGTTATGAGGCCGACGGGGCGACTCTGAAGATTTACATGAGCCGCGAGGATCTGGCTAATCTGTCGAATATGACGACTTCCAACGCCATCCGCACGCTCACCACTTTCGTTAATGAAAAACTGATCCTCGTCGACGGCCGCAAGATCCGCATCATCAACGAGCCTCAACTCCGCAAGATCTCCAAATTCGGTTAACGCAACATTAGTGGATGGAGCCTAAGTAAATGCGCCAATAGACTATGCGGAGTCCATTGGCGCACATTATATCTGATGATATTTCAATCTTCCAAGATGATAATCCGGAAAAATGGCGTTTATGAATTCCTATGAGAATTCATCTGGCGGTCGCGTGCATCTCGCGATGATTGAGAGGAATGTTTTGAGCCATCATTTGCAATGTAGTTCCCGGCATTGTCACGACGCATAATTGCATTGCCGAATGGCTTACCGAATATTATGCAAATTCCAATAATTGTTGCAATCACAGGAAGCATTTCCAGAATTAAGGAAAAGAACGCCACAATCAGATAAAGCAATGTCACAAGCGCTGATGCGCAGAGAATGAAGCTGACGACACTGAAGGCAAGCCCTGTCTTCGCTCCGACAGAGGTGACATTATTTATGCCTGAATACACCGCAGCCCCAATTACGCCTACTCCGGCTATTATATAGAACCATAAGTTGCCTGCAAAAATGGAAACTATAATTGCAACAGGAACAATCACCAAGAGCGCGATAAACTGGGTCTTAACCGAGAGGGTCGTGACGTCAAGATAGGCATCCATCATGAATTTGTAGGCAAACGGAGCAGCCATCTGTGCTATTAGAAAATGAATAGCAGCCAATATGGTATGGCTGAGGTCAAAAATAATTCCTTCATATATTGACTTCCTCATTATCTACTTCCTGCTCATCGTAGGCTGCAACGTATGAATTATCAGGACGGCTAAGCACGTAGATGATCGACATTAAGGGATTGGTCTCGATCGTATCATTCTTTCTATTGATCGAGGTATAAGTAATCAATATACGATCACCAATCTTCTGTTCGGTTCTTATCACATCGGATGGCAGGGTATCCTTCAGAAAGTCTTGGACTGTGGACAACGTAGAAACGATAAAATCGGGTCGGGTAGAATGATACATTGCATCCGTTATTCCCGCAGCCTGAAATTCTTCTGACACCCCTTCCTCATAATCAGGAGCAATGTCTACAAAAAACGGGAACAGAACTGCAGCGTTAACGCTGACAGCAGAACCAATCATGATAAATACAGAATATAAAAATCTTTTCATGGAGATGGTTATTTCATAGTTTATATTTTAGTTATATTCCCCTGAATGGGCTTCTAACCGAAGCATAAATCATTCAGGGGAACATAGCTGACTTTTACATTTTGGAAACGTCAAGCGACAGTTTAACAGTCTTGACCTTCACGTAGTCTTCATAACTGTTTTTGTTATATGATACAGTCTGGAGCTCAGCCTTTGAGCCTGCGGGAAGCACAACCTTGCCGTCAACAACCTTGAAACACTTGCTGAAACAGCCGATTCTATCTTTAGTAACTTCTGCCCCATTCTCATCACATCCGATGAGCAACAGAGGGAGAAAAAGATATTGCACATCATGAGACTTCAGCCATGGTTCTGTTACATCTATACTTACATCTCTCACCGCTTCAATCTCTCCATTGACATCAAACACGGAATTTAGATTGATAATATTTTTGAATGTCAGGTTAATTGGCTGTAAGACCTTGAAATCATCTCCCGGCTCTACTTCAACGGCCTTACCATTGAGGCTCATAGCGGCTTCTTCGATTTTTGCCTCATATTTAGCCTTCAGTTCATCAATTTGAGCAGAAGCCTTTTTGAAGTCTGTTACAGATTTATCAGCCGATTCTTCGATTTTGTCGCGCTGTGCCTGATAGTCTGCATAGAGACCCGGAACTTCACCGAAAATCATGCAATCCTCAGTGGAACTGCCTGAGCGGCCACATGATACCAACGTGGCAATAGTGAGCAGGCACACGCCTTTCATAAGATGCAAAAGTTTCATATATTTATTTTTTTAGGGGTTATCGTTTAACGCCTGATTTTTTCAAGTATCCTTTTCCAATTGCCTTGACAATCAGGTCTACTCCATTAATAGCTCCGAGTTTAGAAAAAAGAGCTTTTCTGTGTGCTTCCACGGTATTCTCGCTCACAAACATGGCAGCGGCTATTTCTCGGGAGGTTTTGCCTTGTGCTATTTGATAGAGCACCTCAAGCTCCCTGTTAGTGGGATGTAATGAATTGTCGCCAGCCGCCTTAAGGGTTTCATTAACGGCTTCACAATAATAATTACGACCATTAAGAATCTCATCAATAGCAACGACAAGTTCATTGCCATCTCCAGATTTATAGATAATTCCATTTACTTCCCGAGCAAGCAACTTGCGCAAAGTCCAAATTTCATCATGAACCGTGCTGACAATAATATGCGCCACCGGATTACGGGCGCGAATCATCTCTATGAGGACAAATCCATCCAGATCCGGCAACTCAATATCGATTATATAGAAATCGTATGATAGCCCGGCATCCATAGCCGACACCAACTCCATAGCCGTGCGATATTTGTCAACACACTTTACACCGTTGTTTGTCAGTATTGTGTTGACTCCCTCACGAACGAGATCGTGGTCATCGACTACTGCAATCTTCATTTTCGATAAGACGGATTTATCCGGTTCATTATTAGCGGTCATAACCAATTGTGGTTTTGCGGTTTATCAATACTGCAAAATTACAAACACAATTAATACGCGTCAATTACGGAAATCCGTGATTTTTAACAATGTAGAAGATCGATGATTCAAATTTTCACATTAAGTGTAACTTTTGTTCCACTATTATCATCTGTAAGTAATTCAATTACTCCATTTATAGAGCGCGCCCGGCGCCGCATCGAATCCAGACCCAATCCTTTGCGTCCGTTTGATTTATAATCACCATTGTCAGAAATTTCAGTTGTCAAGAGACCATTCCTAAATCCGAGCGCCACTGATATTTCTGTCGCACCCGAATGTTTTATGGCGTTTCCTACCGCTTCCTGAACAATTCTATACACTTCAAGAGCAGTAGAATCGGGCACTATTTGCCAGTCAGCAGGGTCAGCAGCATACGTGAAATTAATTTTCCCATCGTTAGCCCCGGCCTGTTTAACGATGAAGAAGCGTATAACTTCATCAATCGTAGCATAGGCAAACTCGGGAGGCATCAGTTCGTGGGAGATCCGACGCACCGATTCCCGGCAACTGTCAATCAGTGCGGCAGTACTTTCTATCGGTTTGCCTCCGGAAATATTCATTTGTATGGCCAGAAGGTCATTGCACACGCCGTCGTGCAATTCTCGCGACATTCGCTGACGTTCATTTTCAAGACCCTCGACATACTGTTGCGTCAGCTGTCTGCCTATATCCGCCCGTAAGTTGGCAAACTCGATCTCACGCTTCATGCGTTGACGTCGCTGACGGTTGGCATAGGTTACAAATATAATGACAGACACAAGCAGCAATCCGACTGCCGCGAAAAGCCACATCAGTGTATAACTTCGTTTCGCCTCACTCTGAGCAAGAGCCAGTTCAGTTTCCTTAGTCTCATATTTTACGGTAAGATCGCGAAGGCTTTCGGCCTTTTCTTGTGCCCAAAGAGAGTCTCGAAGTTCATTTCCCTTTAATAAAGAGCTATAAGCGTTCCTGAAGTCGCCCATTCCGGCATAGGCGATATGCAGGTTGTTGTAGCAATCAAATTTAATATAAGGAAGATTATCAATTCCATCTGACTCAAGAATTTTATTGAACCATATGATGGCACCTCTAGGATCGTTATTTTTCAGACATATTGAACATTCAGCCTGATAATACACCAACCTTGCCATGATTGAATTAATGTCAGGCAATAGCTGCTCGCACTTCCGGCGCCAGGATTGAGACTCCTCTTTCTTCCCGAGACGATCAGAGATAAGCATTGTATATGCGGCTGCCCTGAATGCTGCCTCCTTATTATCTGATGCAACCGCATCTTTATATGCAAGACTTTGATAGTCCAGTGCTTGCTCCAGGTTGCCGCATCCGGTCAGTACGGATCCAACCACACCATTTATAGTGCTTCTCAACTCCGGGTCGTTACTTTTTGATATCCACTCCCCTGCCAATTCTGCATTTTTCGATGCCAGTTCTTTGTGTTGCGTATCAAGATTCAGGACTGCAAGGTTGATATATAGCGATGCAATCTCTTCAATTGCTTCCTGATCCGGATTTTCTCTGAATTTCCCGGATGTGATGATCGCGAGGGCTGCATCATAACAGTTCAGGGCCTCATCTATTCTCCCCAGTGAACGCAGAAATACCCCCTGCGTAGCATACGCGCCAACAATTTGAGTCGGATCATCAATCTCAATCGCAAGGCGCACTGCCTGATCACCCACTAAAGCGGCTGAGTCGGTGCGGCCTATACTGTGCAGACTATCGGCTGTTGCCCGCAGTTCGACTATTCTATCAACTTCTTTCGATGCGAATGCAGGGATCAGGCCCATTATAAAAGAAAGGGCAAAAACTAAGAATCTCATGATTACTGATAAAAACAAATGAGGATATAATTATCTATCAATAGCAAATTTACAGTTTTATTTTGATATTCCCATATCAAATGCAAAGAATCTTATGATTTCTCCTATTAATTGATAAGAAAATCGGAATTGTAACAAAGGCTTTCAAGTTGGGAGCAACCTGAAAGCCTTTGTTTAGGATTTTGTGAATTCTAATTGTAGAAATGGATGTTACTATTTAAGGTGATAGCTGACAGATCAGGGCTTCGCGATGCCTTCTTTCGTGGCGCGCTCAGTCATACGCTTTATGCGCAGGTCGAGATCGGGGTGAGTGGAGAAAAGCTGATTGATCTTGCTGGTCTTGGGGGTGTTTTCCTGCATGGATTTAAGCTTTTCAAATGAGAGTGCCATCGCCCAGGGATTCTTGCCCGCTTTCTTCAGGAACTCGTAACCATAGTCGTCGGCTTCCTTCTCCTGTTTCTGCGAGAATTTGGCTGAGGCAAGGCTCTCACCCAGGTCGCCAAGCTGAGAATCTGTAAGCACCGCAACCTTCGATGATGCAGAAGAAACGGCATCGCGTAATGCTGAAGTAAGGAGTGACTGCTTGAATGCATTTTTTGAATGGCGGTTGGCAACGTGACCCACCTCATGACCGATCACGCCGAGAAGTTCCTCGTCGCTCATGATGTCCATCAGAGAGGAGAACACACGCACACTTCCGTCAGGACATGCGAATGCATTTACGTCTATAACATCATAAACCTTGAAATTCAATGGAATACCCTCGGCGTCAGTAAGGCCCTCAGTCAGTTTGGCAAGACGGATCGTGTAGGGATTATCGGCAGGTGTTACGGGATTGTTCTTATCCATCCAGTCAATATATTCCTTCACATAAGCGGCCATATCCGCATCGGATATGGTCAGAGCCTTCACGCCCTTGGACACGGCACTGATGCCTTTCTTGAGATTGAACTGAGCGTTGGCCGGAATAGCCATGCAGAAGCAGAGGGCAATCAGTATACTACCGAAAATTTTCTTTTTCATTTTTGATATTTTGGTTTGTTAAAGGTATTATGCTTTCTGTTAATTATTTAGAGTCATCATTCAAGACGCTTCACCTCGTCTACGCCGGGGATCTCACGGATATGCTGCGTGATGGTCTGAAGTTCGGCATAAGAATGCACGGAAAATGAGAGGTGCATCGTGACAATATTATCCTGCGTATCCGTATTGATTGAATCGATAGCAAGATGCAGCTTATTCGAGATGCAATCCACAAGGTCCATGAAGAGGTGGTACCGGTCGACCGCTCGTATAACAATAGTGACCGGATATAATGTTTCGTCGGATTTGAAATCGACCGACACGATATTGTCACCATACTGCGAGGCGAGTTTCACGACAATCGGACAATCACGCTTATGGAGCGTTATACTGCCGTCGGTTTCCTTGAACCCTATCACCTCCTCCCCCGGAATCGGCTTGCACGAGCCGCAACGGTTATACTCAGGCTTCGGGAGCGACTGGAGATACGTGCGGATAGCCTTCTTCGCCTTATACGTCACGACAGCCTCGAGCCAGTCGGGATTGGGATGCGTGTCGGCGTCGGTAAAGATCTCAACGACATCACCGCGACGCAACGGAGCCTTAACCGACGACAAGAATCCGTTCACACGCGCATACTTCGCCTTCGAACCTAGAGCAGGGTGCACCTCGTAAGCAAAGTCAAGCACGGTTGCCTTCTGAGGGAGAATGATCTCACGGCCCTTTGGCGTAAAGGTCATGATATCGTCATTATAGAACGACGACACCACATTCTCAATGAAATTCGAGCCGTTCTGCCCATGCTTAGCGATGTCGCGCAGCACGCTCCTGAACTTCTCTATCCAATGCACTATGTTATCATCATTTCTTGAGGCCACGCAACCGAGTTGCGAATCGCGGATCATCCGCCGGCTGCTGATATGCACCTCCTGCCAACGGCCGAAGTCGGCCAGCAGTTTGACATGAAAGCTCTGATAGCCGTTCTCCTTAGGGGTGTCGATATAATTGGAGATTCCTCCCGGCTTCTCCTTGAACCTGTCGGTAAGCACGGCATAGATGCGCAAAGCCATCAGCTTTTCCGACACGCCCTCCGGCGTATCGAAGATGATCTCTGTGAAATGGCGGTATTTCAGATGATTGAAGTCATCCCCATACTTCTGCATCTTTCTCCAGATGCTGTAGGGCCGGCGATACTCAATCTTCACCTCCACCTTTATATCCGCAGCCTCCAACACATCCCTGATTTCATCTGCAAAGCGCGTCAGCCTCTCCCGCTGTGCCTTCTCATCCTGCTCGATGAGCGAAACGAGTTCGGAATACTCATGGGGGCAGCGGAAGCGGAAGCTGAGATTCTCAAGTTCGGTCTTCACGTTGTAGAGGCCGAGGCGGTTTGCAAGCGGAGCATAGAAATAGTCTGTCTCCCCGGCGATTTTCATCTGCTTGTCGGAGCGCATCGAAGAGAGTGTGCGCATATTGTGCAGACGGTCGGCCAGCTTCACAAGGAGCGCGCGGATGTCGTACTGCACCGAATTAAGCATCTGACGGTAATTGTCTATCTGCTTCGACTCATCATATTTCTTCTTTTTCTTCTTCGTGACGACACTCACCAGGAAAGCGACATCATCGCCGAAACGCGCGCGGATATCTTCGACGGTGTAAGGCGTATCCTCCACCACATCATGCAGGAAGGCTGCGATCACCGGGTTTGCGTCGAGATTGAGTTCTTCGGCTGCGATGTTGGCCACGGCGATGGGATGCAGTATATAAGGCTCTCCCGTCTTGCGTTTCTGCTCGGAATGAGCCTCCTTTGCGAGCTCAAAGGCGGCGTGAAGGCGCTGCATATCCTCTTCGCTGACCCGCGGCGCAAGCACGTCGAAGACGTGGGCCGCGCGGTCGGCAATCAGTTTGTCATATTTTGTGTCATCGTTCATAACAGACTATTTGGAAGCAAAGATAATTAAAAAAGATGGGATGTGCAATATTTGGCTGATTGAAGGGATTTTTGTAATTTTGCAGGCATGAAACTCGGATTTGACAACGACAAGTATGTGCGCATCCAGTCGGAGCACATCAAAGAGCGTATCGCTCATTTCGGCAACAAACTCTACCTCGAGTTGGGAGGCAAGCTATTCGACGATCATCACGCGAGTCGCGTGCTGCCCGGATTCGAACCCGACAGCAAGCTGCGGATGCTGAGCCAGCTCAGCGACAGGCTTGAGATCGTGATAGTGATCAGCGCCAAGGATATCGAAAAGAACAAAGTGCGCCAGGATCTTGGCATCACTTACGATATGGACGTGCTGCGCCTCCGCGAGGAATTCATGAAACGCGGCTTCCTCGTGGGCTCGGTGGTGATCACTCATTATGACGGTCAGAAGAGTGCTGACGCATTCCGCGAGAAACTGAGCCGAATGGGCATCACATCCTACTACCACTACACCATCGAGGGCTACCCCAACAATGTGGCGTTGATCGACAGCGACAATGGCTTCGGCCGTAATGACTATGTAGAAACGTCGCGTCCGCTCGTAGTGGTGACGGCTCCCGGCCCGGGCAGCGGCAAGATGGCAGTGTGCCTCAGCCAGCTTTACAATGAGCATAAGCGTGGCATCCAGGCCGGTTACGCTAAGTTCGAGACTTTCCCGGTGTGGAACCTCCCGCTCAAGCATCCCGTCAATATCGCCTATGAGGCAGCCACGGCCGATCTTAATGACATAAATATGATCGACCCCTTCCACCTCGAGGCATACGGCAAGACGGCCATCAACTATAACCGCGACATTGAGATCTTCCCAGTGCTCAACGCACTCTTCGAAGGCATCTACGGCGACAATCCCTATAAATCTCCCACGGATATGGGAGTCAATATGGTGGGCTTCTGCATCAGCGACGACGAAGTGTGCTGCGAGGCTTCGAAAAATGAAATCATCCGCCGCTATTTCACAGCGCTCAACCGGTTTGCCGAAGGAGATTCGAGCGATGCGGAAGTGAATAAGATCGGCCTTCTTTTCAACCAGGCAAAGATCAATATCGACTACCGCCGCACCGTTGCCGCAGCGCGCGAATATGCTAAAGAGACAGGCGTGCCCTGCTCAGCGTTGGAGCTCAGTGACGGCACGATCATCCGCGCGAAGTCAAGCGACCTTCTGGGCCCGAGCGCAGCGCTCATCCTCAACGCCACTAAGCATCTCGCCGGCATCGACCATGGCGTGAAACTCATCCCGCAGTCGATGATCGAGCCGATCCAGCAGATGAAACTCGACTGGCTGCGCGGTCATAATCCGCGTCTGCACACTGATGAGGTGCTCGTGACATTAGCAGTGCTCAGCCCGATCAACGAGCAGTGCCGGCAGGCACTCGAGATGCTTCCAAAGCTGAAGGGTTGCCAGGTGCACAGCACGGTGATGCTCGGAGAAGTCGACCATAAGATCTTCAAGAAACTCGGAGTAGGCCTCACGTGCGATCCGGCCAAGAAGCCGGCGAAATCGAAATAAACCGCTTATTAGAAAGCAATGATAGATCTCAGGCGCGAGAATCTTACAAGATACATACTTCCGCTTCGCGAGGGGGGTTCATTGCCCGGCCTTGCCGAAGCGGAAGATGGTTTCCGCTATGTCGTGAAGATGGCAGGCGCAGGCCATGGCAAGAAGGCACTGATCGCCGAGTTCATAGGCGGGATGGTGGCCAAGGCGTTCAAATTTAATGTGCCCGAACTCGTGCTTCTTGATCTTGACGAGGCATTCGGAATCACGGAGCCCGACGAGGAAGTGCAGGAACTTCTCCGCAAATCAGAAGGGCTCAACTTAGGTCTCCACTTCCTTGAGGGGGCGGCCACGTTCGACCCGGCGGTGAACGAAGTGGATGCGCTGACAGCCTCGAAGATTGTCTGGCTCGATGCGTTTCTCACCAACGTGGACCGCACTCGCCTCAATCCGAACATGATGATATGGGACCACCGTCTCTGGCTCATCGACCAGGGGGCCTCCCTTTACTTCCATCATTCCTGGCGCGACCCGGCGCAAGCGGCCCTTGATCCATTTCCATACATCAAGACTCACGTGCTGCTTCCCTATGCCGACCGTCTCGAGGAAGCCGACCGTCTCATGCGGCAGGCTATCACGCCCCGCACGCTGTCGAAGATCGTTGATATGATTCCCGAAGTCTGGCTTGACGAGCCGGAATCCGGTATCTCAGTCTCCGAGCGTCGCGATGCCTACAGGAATTTCCTTATTACGCGCCTTGCCGATAGCCGTATCTTCACGGAAGATGCCATCAGGCAACGCAAGCAACTAATGATGAAATGATGGCGGAAGATAAGGAAAAACTCATATATGAATTCTGTGTGCTACGCTACGTTCCGGATGTGGAACGTGAAGAATTCGTGAACGTAGGGTTGCTGATGATGTGCAAGCGGATGCGCTGGATGCGGGCCGAAGTAGTTTGCGACGCAGAGCGTCTGTCGGTATTCGGCAATAAGGCCAATTGCCGCCGGCTCTCCACTCAGTTAGGGGTCTTTACCCGCAAGGATGTGCCGGCTCCGGATCTCCCCGTCGAAGAGCGCTACCGCTGGATGGCGGCCATGAAAAGCGCGATTATCCAGACCTCGCAGTCTCACCCTGGCATATTATTCACCACCCTCTCCGATGCGCGCCGTGAACTCGACTTAAAATTCGATGAACTCCTCTGCCGGCTCGTGAAATAAGATTTCAGCGCGTGGACTCTACTACGCTTCTCTCAAAATTCTGCTGATGGTGAAGCTTTATCCCGACACAACTGTATCGATCGTGACTCACGGCAGTCCGGTTGACGAACTCCGGCGCGCAGCCGAATGCGTGCTGCGGAGTCCGCGTGTCGGCCGCCTGGAGATACTCGACAACTCCGGCACTGACCTGCCGGATCGCTATGAAGAGTGCCTGAGTGAATACGGCGAGCATATACGGATTCGTAGGATACCAAACGACGGCTACGGAGCAGGGCATAATGTGGCCCTACGGGAAAGCCTCGATGACGATGTCACGTATCATCTCGTGATGAATGCCGACGTCTACTGGGATGGAGATGTGATCAGCCGCTTATGCGATGTGATGGACCGGCGTCCGGAGATCGGCCAGATCATGCCGAAGGTCTATTATCCTGACGGCGCCCTTCAGCTCACGGCCCGCCGCCTCCCTACCCCGCTCGATCTCTTTGCAAAGCGATTCCTCCCCTCCTCGTTCACCCGAAGGCGTATAGGCCGCTATCTGCTTGAGAGGGCCAACCATGACGTGGAGATCAACTGCCCCTATCTGCTCGGCAGTTTCATGCTGCTGCGCACCGATGCGCTGCGCGACGCAGGCATCTTCGATGAGAGATTCTTTATGTATCCTGAGGATATTGATCTGACGCGGAGAATACACCGAAAGTATAAGACCCTGCACTACCCCGGCGTGAACATCATCCATGCCCATGCTGCCGCCTCACGCAAGAGCCTGCGGATGCTCAGGATCCACGTCGTGAATATGATCCGCTATTTCAACAAGTGGGGATGGCTGCGCGATCGGGAGCGAAGGGAAATGAACAAGGCACTTGAAGCGGGTATAGAACTTCTGCCTCTGTCGGCAATCCCCCCCTCCCGAGGATAGTCCTCCTGTTGTGTGGCAGCTGACGCCCGGAAGAGCATTCGGAACATGACCCCTTTTATTATCAGAGCACGTCGAGAAGAAACGTACAGATTGGTCCGGCAAGAAATGCCGTGAGGATTCCGTTGAGAATAAGTCCTAATGTAGCATAGGCACCGTAGCGTTCCGATACGATGCTGATTCTGTTGGTACCCATCACGTGAGCGGCTGTCCCCATACTCAGCGAGCGAGACACGGGCCTCCCCACACGGCAAACATCCATTACCTTGAGGCCCAGAACGGCTCCGATGATTCCTACTACCACCACGATAGCCGACGTTAGGGCCGGTATGCCTCCTATCTGCTTAGAGATTTCTATTGCAATCGGCGTAGACACAGACTTAGGCGCAAGCGAGCAGATTACAGCCGGAGACGCACCGAGCCATTTAGCAATGGCAACCACGCTCACGATGCCGACCACGCAACCCACGAACTCAGTAATAAAGAGGGTGAGAAACTGCGAGCGGATATGCTTCAGTTCGTTATAGAGAGGCAGTCCAAGGGCGACGATCGCCGGCTTGAGCCAGAACTCAATGAGATGGCCCGACTCGTAATATTTCTCGTAGGAAATACCGGTAAGTCGCAGGTAAGCGATAAGCACGATAATCGTAAGGAGCATCGGACTCATCCATGTCTGCCGTGTCTTCTTCTGCAACCATCCGGCGCCCCAGTAGACGAGGAACGTCAGGGAGATGAGCGCCATCGGCGAGCTAAGCTGATCAATGATGGCCATGGGGATGATTGTGATGCTTGAAAAGTTTGTGGAGATACTGGTGGAGGCGTCCCGTAATCAGGAATACAATTACGATGGAAACAACGGTTGCAACCGTGATGGGGAGCCATTCGGCCGCAATCAAGTCGAAGTAGAGCATGAGGGCCACACCTGGAGGGATAAAGAAGAATGCCATATTGGCAATGAGAAATCTACAAAAGGGTTTTATCGTTTCCGGATTTACTATCTTTCGCTCGAGCAGCACCGTAAGAAGAAGCATTCCGAGAATGCTTCCGGGAATGCCGAGCCCCGGAATCAGGGCGAGTAGCTCGCCGAGAGCCAGACATCCGAAGATGATACCGAATTGTTTAGCCATAACTGGGGTATCGTTTGTTAGCAAAATCATCGCAAAGATAACTAATTTCTGTTATTAATCACACATGGACGACTGATTTCTTTTTCATATTTGATCGTGCAAGGCCGGAGTCTCAAATGTTAGAATATGCACACGGAGTACTGATTCCAAGTGGAATTTTTATTAAAATTTCGAAATTTTTGGTTACTTTTGCAGTATGATTGACCGAGAGAGAGGCTATCAGCCCACTAATACGATGCGCGAGCTAATCCGCGACAACAACATGCTTCTACACGTGATCAGCCGGTTTAATATCCCGTTCGGCTTCGGCGACAGCGAGATAGCGGACGTGTGTGAAACGCACGGCATCCATCTGCCCACATTCCTGGCCGTGTGCAATATCGTAAGCGGGCTCCCCTTTCCAGGAGGAGATATTTCGCTCCCTTCCCTCATTGCCTATCTGCGCAGGTCGCACCGGCATATCATCGACGTGACTCTCCCCCACATCCGCCATCATCTCATGGAGGGAGTTGTAAAATCATCGGCGGATAAGGTGGGGCTGATGCTTCTGAAATTTTTCGACGAGTATATGGAGGAAGTGCGCCAGCACACTGAGATGGAGGAGCGTGATATTTTCAGGACTGCCGAGGAGGGAAAGGCTCCGGTATATTCAATTGAGCACGAGCCGATGGCTGAAAAACTCCATGAACTTAAGGATGTCTTCATCTACCATTACAAGCAGCAGGACGACGGCATTCTCAGTTCGGCGCTTCTCGACATCATTCTTTGCGAAGAGGATCTTGAGACGCATTTTAAGGTGGAGAATCAGTTGCTTTTCCCGTTGCTTGAGAAGGAATGTGCGACAGTTGGGCCCGAAGAAAAAGAGGCGGAGGAAGGGCAAGATGGAGCATCGGAAACCACTGAAGACTCGCTGCCGAAACTTGGCGAACGAGAGAAAGAGATCGTGACCTATATCGCGCGCGGCCTTACGAATAAGGAAATATCTGAAAAGCTCTTCATTTCGTCGCACACCGTCGCGACTCATCGCCGCAATATCTGCGCCAAACTCGACATCCATTCAGCCTCGGGACTCACACTCTATGCCATCACCCACAAACTGATCGACATCTCCGAACTGACTGACAGGTAATTATTGATATCCAAGGATGGATATTGTTTTTCGGTTCAGTTGACTCTCTTTCCAGGGCAACTACGTTGTGCATCCGGGCCAGTCTAATCACAGGTTTATAAGCATTTTGCATGAAATATATGATAATGGTATTAAAATGATAAAGAATCGGATATTCAGTCTGTTGCTCGTGGTTCTGATGCTGATCGCAGCGTCGGTCACGGTAAATAAGGCTTTGTTCGGACGCAGTCTTGCGGATAATTCGGCCTCAGAAGCGATTGAGGCGTGCAAGGCGCAGCCGGTCGAGATATTAGCCAGGGATGAGACAGTGATCCATACGGCTGACGTGCCCGGCACTATAAGCGGATATGCCGGGCCGGTAGCTCTGGATATCCGGATCTCCGGGGGCAAGATATCAGAAATAACTCCACTCCCTAATGCAGAGAGCCCATCGTTCTTTGACCGTGCCACCGTGGTCTTAACGAATTGGAGAGGCAAGACTCCCGATGAGGCCCTTGAAATGAAGGTGGACGCCGTGAGCGGCGCCACCTACTCGTCAGCAGCCATCATTACTAACGTGAATGCAGGGCTTGACTATTATACCGGGGCCGTGAGCAGACCTACAGGGTCAGCACCATGGAAAATTTGGGTTG
Source organism: uncultured Muribaculaceae bacterium (assembly GCA_947178505.1). Lineage (GTDB taxonomy): Bacteria > Bacteroidota > Bacteroidia > Bacteroidales > Muribaculaceae > Lepagella. Next base: position 74,678 of record CAMWYR010000005.1, read on the forward strand.
CGCTTGCTGTGACGCTATGCGCCTGTATCCTACCGCTGTTCGTGAAAAGCAAATCCTATCACAACGTGCAGTTGGCAGCCAACGTGCTGGTACTCGGTTTCTGGTGCGGACAATTTCTTGATTATGCCCTGATCCTGAAATATATCTCCGGCGGGTTCACGTGGCCGGTTGGTCTGATTGCGATTGCGATGCTTGCAGCCGCGTTCATATATCCATTATTCGGCCATCCTGAGCACTATTGCACACACATCTGTCCGCTCGGATCGGCGCAGCAGTTGGCCGCTCAGATCTGCAGATATAAGGTAAAGATGTCGCCGAAGGTTCTCAAGGGGCTCGACTGGTTCAGGAAAATACTCTGGGCTGCGCTGATGCTACTCCTCTGGACCGACTGCCTGGACGGCTGGATGGATCTGGAGCTCTTCCAGGCCTTTCAGTTTGAGTCGGCGTCGTGGTGGATAATAGGCGCAGCGTCACTTTTCGTGGTGCTCTCGGTAGTTATCACGAGGCCCTATTGCCGGTTTGTCTGCCCGACCGGATCACTTTTTAAGCGTTCTGAAAATATCGGTTAAAAATCATAATGATGAAAAATTCAACCTACCTTATCATCCTACTTGCGTTGGGACTTGTTTTCGTGTCGTACAAGTGGGTTACCTCAGCGACTTCCCCGGATGACGCACCGGTGCAGAAATCCACTATAGAAGATATAATGACGCGCACGAGCGTTCGCGCCTATTCGGGCAAGGAAGTGAGTGGGGAGCAACTCGATACGCTTCTGCGGGCGGCTATGGCCGCGCCGACGGCGGGCAACAAGCAGCCATGGCGGTTCGTGGTGATCAATGAAAAGAATATTCTGAAAGCGATCGGCGAGAATTTCCAAACGATGACGATGGCGACGGATGCCTCGGCGGCGGTGATAATGTGTGGCGACACGACGGCTACATTCAAGGGACAAGCGCAGGCATACTGGGTACAGGATGTTTCGGCAGCGTCGGAGAATCTTCTGCTGGCGGCGCACGCGATCGGTCTTGGCGCCGTATGGTGCGGTATTTATCCGCAGATGGATCGCGTGGAACAATTCTCGAAGATGCTCAATTTGCCCTCCGAAATACTTCCGATGGCGTGCATCTGCATCGGCTATCCTGCCGGCGAGACAACCCCGAAAGACAAATGGGAACCCGAAAACATCCACTACAACACCTGGGACTCCAACACCTCCCGCCAACCGGAGTGACCCGTCATCCGGATGCAATACGGCATCAGTCTCAAGTCGGGTCGTGATAGCTGATTTGTGTCCGGCAACCGGTAGGAAAGGACATAAAAAAAGCCTCAGAACTTATTGAAAGTCTGAGGTTTGACTTGATTTGTCTGATTCGGGTCTGACAAGGTTGCGGAAAGACAGGACTGGACACTGGTATGTGAAGGAAGGATAAAAGAACACTACCATCAATCATCGTTTCACTGTCATTAAGGATTTCTTCAAATGGATTTCTGAAAATACGATTTATAGAATACCTAAAGATATTTTTGAATTTAAGACCAATCTAAAAGAAGCCCCAAGACTATAACTTTTCTGACATACGAGGAACTTAAATATTTTTTCAATTATCCCTTTAAGAGTAAACGTCTGGCAAAGGCAAGAGATCAGTTTTGCTTTATGGCTTTCACTTCTCTGAGAATATCAGATTTCAGCCGTCTTATGGTGGGTAATACAATAGAGGGTCATATCGAAATGATAGCAAAGAAAACTGATGAACGAATGATTATTCTACTTATTAAAGATGCGTGAACAATCATTGAAAGATATAAGGATGATAGACCAAAAGACGGCCATCTATTTGATGTAATCACAGGTCAAAAACTCAATGAATACATCAAGGATGCCGCCAAAGAGGCCGGTCTTAATCGAAAAGTTCTAGAGTCACACTATAAAGGCACGGTCAGAATTGATGAGCAGAAAGAATTTCATGAAATAATCTCATGTCATGATGCCCGACGCACCTTTATCTCCTGTTCATTGGCAATGGGAATCCCTGAAAACTTTGTACGCCGGTGCTCAGGTCACAAGGATTTAAGAACAATGGCACCTTATATGGGTGTGCGCATTGAATCGCAGACATTGGAGATGGATAAATGGAACAAGTCGCAATATCGCTCGGAGATAATAATCCAGATGATCAAAATGACAGAGAATGAATTATCTCTAATATCATAGCTACTTCAAAATAAAAACAAACTGCTTGCTGTAATTGAAGAGATGCTGTAAAATGCCGTCCAATAAACGGTTAACTTCCTTATATATGAGATGAAAGGATATAGTCTAAACGTCCATGAGGGCGTGGCTATGTTTGGAAATCTCCATAATATTGCCTGGTCGTGGTAGCGTCGAAGAGATGGCTGCATATTACGATTGGAAGGATGGAAACGCAGTTAGTAATTGGATCAGCTTTAGTCTATGCAACAGAACGCTTACGCCCATCGAAGAGCTAAGTTAATCCGAAGAGGATTGATAACGGCTCTTCATTTTTTCTTTTACTCCCC